>JBFHEM010000050.1:0-31157 GCA_041584215.1 Tichowtungia sp.
ACGTACCTCTCGCCGCGCACTCTTTCAGAGTTCCGCCGCGCGATCGTGCGCACGCCTCTATCTTCCGTTTCTTTCGGTCATTTCGTTCAGGAAATCAACCACACCCTCAGTCAGCATCTCCCCGGAGACGCGCCAGTCCCAGTTTCCGGTCGTCGTGCCGGGCGTATTCATGCGCCGGCCCTTGCCCAGCACATCCTGCAGCGGCAGAATCGCCCAGCGCGCGGGCGAACGCATCGCCAGCTCAGCCAGGTCGTGATGAATCTGATCGCCGTGCGTATGAAGAGCCGTCCGCACCCGGTGGCGGGTTTCTTCGTCGAGGTGCCTGAACCACAGCCGGGTCGTTTCGTTGTCGTGCGTTCCGGTGTAGACAACCCGGTCCTCTTCTCCTTCCGGCAGATAGCCTTCTTTGGCCATATCCTCCGCCCCGAAGCGGAACTGCAGCACCGTCATGCCGGGAAATCCGCACGCCTCGCGCAGCTCGTCCACCTCGTCGGTGATCACCCCGAGATCCTCGGCGATCACGCAATCTTTCAACCGAAACGTTTTACCGAAGCCCGGGAAGCCGTCCGTGCCCCGACGCAGGCGTTTTTCCAGGGTTTTGAACAGGTCGCCGTCGGGTCCTTTCACCCACCTGCCTTTCACGGCGGTCGGTTCGTCGGCCGGGATTTCCCAGTAGGCCTCAAATCCGCGGAAGTGATCGAGACGCACCACATCGACGAGCTCGAACGTGCGGCGCATGCGGGCGGTCCACCACGCATACTTCGTCTTTTTATGCGCCTTCCAGTCGTAGAGCGGATTGCCCCAGCGCTGGCCGGTCTCCGAAAAATAGTCCGGCGGCACGCCGGCGACCACGCTCGGCGTGCCCTGCGGGTCCATCAGGAACAGTTCGCGGTGGGCCCAGACATCGGCCGAGTCGCCCGCCACAAAAATCGGGACGTCGCCGATGATCCTGATTTCCAGGGATTGGAAAAAATCCTTCATTTTTTTCCAATGCCTGGAAAACAGGTACTGCAGGATTTTGTGATGCTCAATGGCGGAGGCGTGCTGTCTGGAACATTGCGCCAGCGCGGAGGCGTCGCGGTCGCGCAGCGCTTCCGGCCAGTCGGTCCATGGCGCGCCGCCCTGTGCATCGCGGATGGCGATGAACAGCGCGTAGTCGTCGAGCCAGTACGCTTCGGCTTTGCAGAAGTCGCGGAACGCCCGGGTCGGCTCGAACCGGCTGCAGACGCCGTTGAGGATTTTCACGCGCGCGTCAATCACGGCCGGGAAATCGATCTTATGCGGATCAAATTGAGGAAAGCGGCTGAGGTGGCGCCGGGTGAGCAGCCCCTCTTCGATCAGCTCGTCGAAGCTGATCAGCAGCGGATTGCCGGCGAAGGCGGAGCTGGAGGAATAGGCGGAGAAGCCGTAGCCGATCGGGTTGACCGGCAGGATCTGCCAGAGCGTCTGCCCGGAGGCGGCCAGAAATTCGCCGAATGCACGCGCCGCCGGACCGATCTCGCCCATGCCCCAATTGCCGGGCAGCGAGGTGATGTGCAGCAGAATGCCGCTTTTTCGTTCTGAACTCATGCCGCCAACGATACGGGGACTGTGCGGAAAACGAAACTACGGAATGCACCGAAATTCTATTCCGTGCAGATGCAGTATTCAATGTCGCGCAGGTCGAAGGTGACCCGGCCGATGCGCAGCGGCACATCGTCTTTTTTCGACTCGGGAATCAGCAGCGTATTGAGCTTGAGCTGGCCGGTGAACTCCTGCTCCCAGCCGAACAGCTTGAGGCGCACGGTTTCGTTGAGCATCACATTAAAGCGCTTCTTCAGACGCTCCATCGCGTGTTCGCGGTCCTTGACAAAAAACTGATAGCCGCGCGCCTGCGGGTCGTGCGGCATCTCCGGCAGTCCGTCATCTGCAGAGACGGCGAAATCGAATCCGAGCTGAGTACTGTTTTTCATAGTCAATCCATCTGAACGACCGGGCGGTGCGCAGCGGTCGCGCGTTTTTTTTCGAGACACTTGATGTGATACCCGAAAAGCGCCGTCAGTTCAAAATCTGTTTTTGAATCCAGCCATTTCAGGCGTTCCTCCACCGGAAGCAGCCGGATATCATGCAGCGGACAATCCTTCGGGTTGCCGCCCAGGGGACATCGTAAAATCCGCCCGTGCATCGCCGTGCGAACAGCGCTCTCTTTTTTCGCCACTGGTGCCCCTCCCTGTTCATGTTTGGTTCTGATGAAATGCCGGCGCGCAAACGGCGGCCGTCATACGCGCCCGGAGCTCCTCCGTCGGACCCCGGTCTTTTCACATCTCACAACTTAACCAGAGTATCTTCCCTGCTTTAAAAAGAAAAGAAATATTAACTGCATGTTCGTTGCAGAATTTTCATTCTTAATGTCCCGGCGCCGGGTGCCGTTAAAAACGGTTCTTTTGCTTGCCCAACCGCGCCGTTTTTGAGTGCATACCCGCCATGAACGACCAACTGACCAAAGGCCACTTCAAGGGACTGAACATCGCGTTCAGCTGTGCGGAAACAACTCAGGCGGCAAACGAGATTGTGATCCGTCACGATTGCGATCCGCTCGCCGCCCATATTCTGGGGCGCGCGCTGACCGGCGCCCTGCTCAGCGCCGCCATTCTGCCGGAGCAGAACCGGATCAATGTCTGCTGGAAATACAAGGGTGCGCTGAAAACCATCATCGCCGATGCCGGATCCGACGGCACCGTGCGCGCGTTTATCTCGCCGGCACAGATCGGCGAAACAGAGGATGTCAATGCGCTCTACGGCGATCTCGGCGACCTGCAGGCCGTCGTGTCCCGCGCCGGAACCATCCTCAACTCCGGCACCGCGCCGGTCTCGCTGCAGGACGCCGTGAAAGACCTGGCCTTCTTCCACTGCGTCAGCGATCAGGTGGAAACCGGCATGAGCGTTGTGATCGGGTTCAACCCCGACCCGGACCATCCGGTCCGGATCTGTCAGGGCTGGATGATTCAGGCGCTGCCGGACTGCGACCTCGAGCGGTTCGACCGCATCCGCCGGCGCATGGAGACGCCCGCCTTCCGCGAGCGGCTGAGCCGCCCCGGCGCCCCGGAGGAACTGGCGGCCGTTCTGATCGCCGATGAAGCGGGCTTTGAAGGGGTATATATGGAAGAGTGCAGCACGCCGCGCTTCACCTGTCCGTGCAGCAAGGAGAAAATGAACGCGGTCGTCCGCACCCTGCCGATTCCCGAACGGATGGAAATCGTCAAAAAGAACGAGCCGCTGACCATCCGCTGCCAGTTCTGCAATGCGCAGTACGAATTGTCACGCGATGAGTGCATTGCCGCCTGGAACGAGAAACCCGACTCCTGACGGGTTAATTCAGACTGCCCTTTTCGCACAGCCCTTCATACACGGCGCCCGAGCGCTGAAAGCGGACGCAAACGCGCCCGCCGTCCGCCTCCGCCAGAACCCGGACCGCGGTATCGCGCGGTATCACCATGACTTTGCCGCCATTTTTGATCGAATAAATCCAGCTGTCGCGAATTGTCACAGTATCGTGCGGCAAAAAGGCGTCCTGTTGTTCGGGCGCTGCAGCCGAATGACTCCAGCCGTTGACCCGCGCGGCCCGGGCCGCGCGCTCCAGGCCGTGCAACACACGCCAGTGGCTTTTTTCATCCCGGCGATCCGGCAGATCCGCACCCTTTCCGTAGATGCGGACGAGCCCCTCCTCCACCAGGATTTCATCGAGCCAGCGGTCCTGCACCTGAACCATTGCGTAATAGCGCGGCGCACCGAGAGTGGGCGCGTATTCGCCCTGCGTGTAAACGGCAAACCGGCCGCGCAAAATTTTCTTCACCGTCTGTGCGGCCCGCAGCCCCATTTGCAGCGCAAAACCGGGATCCTCGCTCCCCCAGTAGTCCGCCTGCTCCGCCAGACGCTTCCGCTTGAACTCAGAGTTCATGTCCGTTTCGGCCGCATCAACAAAATACAGACGGAACCGGTTCTTCGTCTCCCCGCGAAACGGTTCGGAGCACTCCGCCACAAAGCTGTCGGCATCGTTGGACAGGCTCTCGATCAGCCGGCAGTTCTCCAGCACGGTCCACTCCGCCGAAACGGATGCGCCGACCGCGCAGAGCACAACGAGCATCCGTTTCGCCGGCAGCCGCATCAGACGACGCCTGAAAGCTTCAGCATCACGGCCTTCTGGGCATGCAGTCGGTTTTCGGCCTCGTCGAACACGACCGACTGCGGACCGTCGATCACTTCGGCGGTCTGCTCCGCGCCGCGCAGTGCCGGCAGGCAGTTCATAAAGATCGCATCGTCCGCCGCCTGCGCCATCAGCGCGGCATTGACCTGGTACGGGGTAAACACCTTCACCCGCTCCTGCTCCTCGTCCTTGGGGATGTGGTAGCTCATCCAGGAGTCGGTGTAGACCACATCCGCGCCGCTCACGGCCTCGGCGGCATTGTCGGTGATCAGCATGGACGCGCCGGATTCTTCGGCAAAGCGGGCGCACTGAGCAGCCACCTCGGCGGCGGGCATATGGGCCCCGGGCGATCCGACCCGGATGTTCATGCCGACTTTGCTGCAGCCGTACATCAGCGAATGGGTGACGTTGTTGAATCCGTCGCCGAGGTAGGCCAGCGTGAGGCCCTTGAGGCCGCCCTTCTTTTCCCGAATGGTCAGCAGGTCGGCCAGAATCTGGCAGGGATGGCTGTTGTCGGTCAGCGCGTTGATCACCGGCACCGTGGCGTGCTCGGCCATCTCGAGAATATCGCCGTGCTTAAACAGACGGGCCATGACCAGGTCGCACATGCGGCTGATCACCTTGATCGAATCCTCAATGGTCTCCTTGCCGCCGCCCATGGGCGAGGTGCTCATGTCGTAGTAGATGGCATGACCGCCGAGCTGGGTCATCCCGGCCTCAAACGAGATGCGCGTGCGCAGGCTCGGCTTTTCGAAGATCATCAGCAGGGTTTTCTGCTTCAGCACCTCGGCGTACTGCCCCGGCGCGCCCTTCACGCTGACCGCCAGGTCCAGAACATTAAAAATCGCCTCGGGGCTCCAGTCTTTCAGTGAGATTAAGTGCTTCATCAGCAGTTTTCCTTGTAGTAGTCACGCACCCGGCCATCCAGGCCGAAGATGCTTAGAATTAAGGCGGACCGGATCCACATGCCGTTGCGAACCTGCCGCCAGTAGACCGCGCGCGGGTCGCGGTCGACCGCCACGTCAATTTCCCTGCGGCGCGGCAGCGGATGCATAATCACCGCCGTGTCTTTCAGAATGTTCAAATGCTCTTTGGTGAAATGGAATTTCGAGGTGTCGAGCTGGCTGCTCTCGTTGTCCACATCCCATTCGTCCTGAATGCGGGTCATATAGATCGCATCCACATCCGGGATGATCTGTTCAAAGTCATGGCAGATTTCATAGGGAACGCCCGCCGCGGAAAGCTGCGCGAGGATATCCGCGCCGATCTGCAGCTCCGGCGGGGCGACGAAATACAGCTTCACATCATCGAATTTGGTCAGCAGCCCGGCCAGCGAACGGACGGTCCGGCCGCGTTTGAGGTCGCCGACGAATGCGATTTTTTTGCCGTCGATCCCGCCGATCGTCTCGAAGCTGCGTTCGAGGGTGTAGATATCGAGCAGCGCCTGGGTCGGGTGCTGATCCTTGCCCGAGCCCGCATTGATCACCGGGACCGGCCGCGAGGTGTTCGACAGCATCCAGGCGATGCGCTCGGCGAAACCGGCCGCCGGATGGCGCATAATAATCAGATCGGTGTAGGAGCTGAAGGTGCGGACCGTATCCTCGGGGGACTCGCCTTTCACCTCGCTGGAGGTCGAACTGTCGCGCACATCCATGCAGTCGAGGCCGACGGTCTGGCAGGCGGAGTCGAACGACAGATAGGTGCGGGTCGACGGCTGGGCGAAATAGAGCATCGCGCGCTTGTCAAACAGGCGGCTCTGCAGGAAACTGCTGCCTTCACGCGTTTTGGATATGCGCCGCACGCAGCTCGCCAGCGAACAGAGATCCTCCAGAACCGGACGGCTGAACTGCTGCGCGACCAGAGCATGATAGGTGCGCCCGTCCTGCAGGAAATACGGTGCGCGCTCCGCCGCGCTCAATCCGCTGAACGCCTCCCACGAAACCTGATTTAACAACTTGCCGCTCATTGACTCTCCTGATTGCCGCCCTGCGGCTGCTGTCCAATTATTGGAAAGCACAGCATGGCGGTTTTTTTGTTTTTTTCCAAGGTCTGGAACACAAAAATTATTTTTTTCCAGACAATGGAAAACACTCCCGGCTCCAGGCGCAGATGCCGCATACCGGCGAAACGCCCGCTCCGGCATTCACATTAATTCAATATTATTCAAAATAATATTGAAACAATCTGCCGGCAGTGTACTCTCCGTTCATCAAACGGGAGGGGGCATGCATGATCCGGCAGATGCAAATCGGAAAATTTCTTAAAGCCGAGCGGCAGAAACAGGGGTTTTCACAAAAAAAGCTGGCGGAGGCGGCCGCCTGCTCCCCGTCCGCGCTGTGCATGTTTGAAAAAGGCAAAACCGATGCCCTCTCACCGGAACGCCTAAATCAACTCTGCGAAGTGCTCGGCCTCGAAGAAGGCGCTCTGATTGCCTCCGCCGCCAAACGATTCTGCTGCAACGAATTCTGCCCCTCGCACACCCTGTACAGGCTGGGAAACGGGCAAACGGTTCTTCAGCCCATCGCAGTTGAAGATGCCGCAGGAGCTTTCTGCTGCTGGTGCGGAAATGAATACAGCTCGAGCTGCGACTTCTGCGGCGCGGCGTTTTCCGGCAGCGGCGCATTCTGCCCCGAGTGCGGCAGCGCCTATGTCATGATTTCCGAAGGACGCGTTATGGACGAGCTCGCCTACGAAAACTTCAAAAATATTCAACCGATCCGCAGCACTCCCCGGCGGCAATGACGAAAGAGGGACGGCATGAAACTTCTCAACTCCATCTCGGACAGACCGTTTGAAGATAATCAGGCCAGACTGTTTGTGATGCCGGTCGATTGCGGCGCATGGTTTGGAATTGTTCATGAAACCGGCGGAATCCTGAGCATCATCCGTTCACATTTCCAGCCCTGGGGAAACGGGCAAACCGTGTTCAATGTGCTCGATCAGGATATTGTGGCCGTACTGACCTCCGGGTGCGAAGCCATGGTTGACGACCGCAACATCGCCACTGTCCTGCAGTCCGCCTGCATCGGCACCAGTCCGATCCAGTTCAAAGACGTTTGCGTGTGCGTTCCCGCTGCATGGTCGACGGTTGTACGCGGCCGGCAGAAAAGCCTTCACACCGCAAGCGGGGCTCGCCGGAAGTGCTTTACAACCCGCACGTCCGCCGGCATCAATGCCGCCAACCTGACAGAACTGGCATTCAACTCCAGATGCCTCTGCTGTGCCGATGCATTGGCAACCTATCAACTGGATCAGGAACAGCACTGGCGACAGAACCTGAACAACCAGCACTACAACCGGCTGACCTGCCAAACCGACTTCTTTATGGTGGAGCGGGACAAATACGAGCTGATCCGAAAAGCACTCGAATGCGTGAGAAAGTATGACACCCAGATCACCTGGACGTCGGATTTGTGCACTCTCTCCCATCTGGACACCGATCCGGACACCGTATTGATTGACCTGGACAAATTCTCTGCCCGCATTCACCGGAATGCCGGCAGTGACGCATCCTCTGACGTGGTTGAGATCCATCCTGCCGACCTGTTTTCAGCGCTCAAGAAAAGAGCGGGCGAACTGCCGCTGGGACTGGATGCGATCGAACTCGACTACGCGGCCTCCTGCGAAAAGGAGTTTCACCGCACGATTGACGCACTGCCCGGCCCACTGAAGGACGCACTGCCCGCGACTTCAAAAATATTCTGGGCCGGGCTGCTGGAATTGCTGCAGGACAAGCAGGAACCGCAGGCCGCTCCCCGCAAACTGGCACTCATCGGCGATTGCGCCCTGACCCTTCACAGCCTGATGACCGCCGCCAACGAATCGGGCTGGGAAACATCCGCTCTGTGGCCGCAAACCCGCATCGTCTCAGATCCGTCAAAAACCGAATCTGCGCGCGTTGCCGTCCGCGCCCTCGAGAGCTTCCACCGGCGCCCGTTCGAAGATTTCCCGGTTGCACACATTCACTGGCACAGGGCCAACCGGCTGATGAAGACGGCAACCAGCGACACCGTCAAGCGCATCTGCGCCCTGCTGATGTAACCTGAAACCGAGTTCAATCGCCCCTACTGCTGAAGCGCCTGCATTTCGCAGAACAGGCCGCCGCGGGCCGTCAGCTCGTCGTACGAGCCGATCTCCGCGATCCGGCCGTCTTTCATCACCACAATGCGGTCGGCCGCGCGAATGGTCGACAGCCGGTGCGCCACAATAAAGGTGGTCCGGTTTTTGACCGCATGGTCAATCGCCTGCTGCACTTTTTTCTCCGAAACAACATCCAGCGCCGAGGTGGCCTCATCCAGCACCAGAATGCGCGGATTGCGGATCAGCGCGCGCGCAATGGCAATGCGCTGGCGCTGACCGCCGGACAGCATGGCACCGTCTTCGCCGATGCGCGTCTGCACGCCGGCGGGCAGGCTTTCGATCAATTCATCCAGATTCGCCGCGGCGAGCACGCGCCCGACCTCTTCGCGGCTGACGTCGCGCAGCCCGTAGACAATATTCTCCAGAATGGTTCCCGAGAAGAGGATGGTTTCCTGCGGGACAACGGAGATGAAGCGCCGCACCGTGCGCATATCGAGCTGCTCCATATCCTGCCCGTCGATCAGGATTCGGCCGCTCTGCGGACGCCGGAAGCCGATCAGCAGCTGCATCATGGTCGATTTTCCGCCGCCGCTCGGGCCGACCAGGGCAATGCACTCGCCCGGCTCGACGTCCAGCGAGACCCCGTCGATCGCAGGTGCCCGGCCTGCATCATAGGCAAACCGGACATTGCGGAATGCAACGCGGCCATCCAGGCGGGTCAGCTCCCGCCGCCCGCGATTGTGCTCCAGATCGGGGCATTCGAGCACCTCCCCGATGGAGCGCAGCGACTCCATCCCGCGCGCGAGCTGCGGATACATCGTCAGCAGCTGCGCGACGCACATGATGATCATGCTGAACAGCGACTGATAGAGCACCACATCGCCGACCGGAATCCATCCCTTCAGACAGAACCAGCTCAGCACCCCCAGGCCCGCAATCATGGAGAGCTGAAAGGTGACCCAGGACGACGAACCGAACAGCGCATTGATCCGGTCGAGCTTGCGGCCGCGCTCGTTGACCTCATCGAACTGCCGGTTCATTTCCCGGGCGGCCTCGCCCTCCAGTCCGTGCGCGCGAACCACCGGAATCATGTTGAGCATTTCACTCACGCCCGAAGACATCTGCTCGACCTGCAGGCGGAAGGCGCTGTTGCGGCGGCGGATCCGCCCGTCGAACAGCGCGCGCAGACCGGCCACCAGCGGCGCCATCAGCAGAAAGAAAACCAGCATGCGCGGCTCTTTACACGCCGTGACGGTCACGGCGAAGATAAACGAGAGAACCGCCAGGGTGCCGCCCTCGCCGAGCAGCATGCAGAACATCTGAACCTGCTCGACGTCGCGCAGCACTTTGGCCTGAAGCCGGCCCGATTCCGTGCGGTCATGAAAGGCAATGGACAGGTGCTGAAGGCGGGTGACGAGCGCGCTGCGCAGCGTGCGTTCCAGATCGCGGACGGCGCCGCTGAGCATGGAGATATAGAGCGTATGGGTCGGAATGTTCTGGGCCGTCAGCAGAACAACCGCGAAAAACCAGACGGGAAGACGGGCGACCGGATACGCGGACGGGTCGGCCAGCGTATTGATCACCTGAGCGGTCAGGAACGGAATCAGCCACATGGGCGAGTGCTTGACCACCAGCATTGTGATCATGGCGGCATAAAACAACCGGCTGCGGTTCAGCAAACTGAACAGCGTGCGCACCGGCCGGCGGCTGCGGTAGGAATTCTCGAGAGGCCTGAATCGGGAAGAGCTCATCGGCAACCCGCTTCTACGCGCAACGGGCCGACAGGACTTCACCGACAAACATGCGGTGGAAATCGCCGTCGGGGTAGCATTTGGGAACAATCTGGCCGTCCACGAACCCGGCCGGATCCAGGTCCTGAACAAACAGCTTGCGGCACTCGAGCACCAGCCGGGCCTGTTCAAACGCCACCGACCCGTTTTCCGCGGCAAACGGAGTCAGTCCGGTCTCTTCGGCCTTCTGGAAATCACGCCCGGAATGCGATCCGCAGAAATTAAGTGCCGGGCGGTATTTTTCGTCGAAGAAGGACAGGGTGAAGCCCGGCTCGCGCTCCATAAACTCCAGGGTATAGCGCTGGGGACGGATAAAAATGAAGACCGCCGGCTTGAACCAGATCTCGCCCAAGCCGCCCCAGCTGGCGGTCATCGTGTTCCAGTGTTCCGGCGTGCCGGCCGTGATCAGCATCCACTGCTTGCCGATCAGGCGGAACGCGTTTTCGTTGAGCTCCAGCGGACTGATTTCTTTAAATGATTTCATCAAAAACCCCTTTATACGGTCTGTGCACCAAAGGGTTTTAACCACTAATCGGCACGAATCAACACTAAACACCGAAATGAAGATTTTCCGTGCCGTTTTGGCGCGGCTGCGTTTTTCGTTCACTTCGAAAATGCATTCCGCCGGAGTCAACGCTCACATGTCATTTACACCGCCTTGAAGATGAGCGCGTCTTCGCGTTTCACCTCGACGCAGCCTTTGCACTTCGAGCACTTGGTGTCGAGCCGCTGAATGCGGCCTTTCGACTCCAGCATGTCGAGCATGCCCTCCATGGCGGAGAGCTCCGCCTGAAAATGAATCGACAGCTCTTTGAGCGACATCGGGCCGTTGGTTTGCAACAGCTTTATGATTTCTGACAGCATACAGGCTCCTATAAAAAGGGATTTACGGATCAGTCGAAAGCAGGATTAACGGATTGCCGGATGAATGGATTTTTGAAACGCTAACACTCTTTCACTCCACTCCCTTACTCCACTACTCCCTGACTCCATCACTCCCGCACTCCATCACTCCCGTACTCCCCCACTCCCGTACTCCCCCCACGCCCCGACTCCATCCCTAACGAACCTGAATTTTCGCGGCGGAGTCTTTGGCGATGATGTAGCGGCTTTCACCGGCGGCGATGAGCATATTCGCATCCATCGGCCGGTTTTTAAGGACGGTCACCAGGGCACCGGAGAAAAGCCCCATCTCCAGCGTTTTCCGGTCCTTGTTGGAAACCACCACCACATTGGCGCCCTGCGCAAAGTCGCTGAGCGGGTGAGCGCAGCAAATCCCGCCCGGCTCGCCGGGCGCCCGCCCGCAGCGCTGCCGGCATTCTCGTTTTCTAAACCGTCCGAACATGGTTAGCTCCGTTTTGAAATCAGCTTAAGGGCTCCGGCGAACCCGGCCATCGCCAGCAGGATGCCGCCGGCCCAGCACGCGGACTGCACCGGATGCTGCGCGGCGGTCGCAATCTGGTAAAAAAGCGAGGACAGGGTCCAGGCCAGCGCCGTGAGGTACACCACACTGAAGGCCATCCACTTCCAGCCGGTTTCGCGCTGGATGGCGGCCACCGCGGCGACACAGGGCATGTAGATGAGCACAAACAGCAGATAGGCGAAGGCGCCGGCCCTGCCGTCGAACGCCGCCTGCATGGCGGCCGCGGGATCCGCCCCGTCGGCCCCGTAAAAGGTGTTGAGCGTGCCGACGACCAGCTCTTTGCCGAAGATGCCGGTCACCAGCCCCAGCGTGGCGGGCCAGTTGTCGTCGGTGATGCCCATCGGATGAAAGACCGGCGTAATCACACGACTGGCGGCGCCGAGCACCGAGTTTTCACTGTCCTGATTCCCGAACGAACCGTCGGTGCCGATCGACCACAGAAAGCTGAGCACCAGCACCAGAATCAGAATGATTTTCCCGGCGCGCAGAATGAATTCCTTGAGGCGCTCCCACGTGTGATAGACGATGGCGGCCAGGCGCGGCACATGGTACGGCGGCAGCTCCATGACGAAGGTGGCGGCATCGCCTTTGAGAATGGTGCGGCGGAACAGCAGCCCGGAGGCGACCGCCAGCAGGATCCCGGTCAGGTACAGCGCAAAGATCACCGCGCCGCCGGTTTTCGGGAAAAAGATCCCCGCAAACAGCGCATAGACCGGCAGGCGCGCGCCGCAGGACATGAACGGGTTGAGCAGAACGGTCAGCGTGCGGTCGCGCTGGTTGTCGAGCGTGCGCGCGGCCATAATCCCGGGCACGTTGCAGCCGAAGCCGACCAGCATGGGAATAAAGGCCTTGCCGGGCAGTCCGATCGAGCGCAGCGTGCGGTCCATCACGAAGGCGGCGCGGGCCATATAGCCCGATTCCTCCAGCAGCGACAGACACAAAAACATGAAGAAAATCGGCGGAATGAAGGTCGCCACGGTCTGGATGCCGCCGCCGAGGCCGTCGGCGAGCAGCACACTCAGCCACATCGGCGCGCCGAGTCCCGCCAGCCAGCCGCCCAGCCCGTCGACCAGCACCGCGCCAAACACATCGTCAATCCAGCCGATCATCGGGCCGGAAAACGAGATGGTGATCGAAAAAACGGCGTACATCACCGCCATGAACAGCGGGATGCCCAGCGCCCGGCTCAGCACAATGCGGTCAATGGAGTCCGACATCCGCTTGCGCATCTCACCGGTCCGTTTGACCACGTCGAGCGCAAGGCCGTGCACAAAACCGTAGCGGCCGTCCGCCATCACAATTTCGATGTCCTCGCCGATGTGCTTTTCGATCTTGGCGATCTGCGCGGCGAGCTGCTCGTCGCACACGCCAATCGTCAACGCTTCGGCAATCGGGTCGCGTTCGAGCAGCTTGACGGCCAGCCAGCGCGGCTGCACATCCACCCGCTCCGCCGCGGCAGCCACCGCCGGAATCAGCTCGTCGATGGCTTTCTCCACCACCGCATCATACTGGATGCGCGTCCCGCTGACCGGTTTCTGACTGGCCGCAGCTCCGATGACCTGCTTGAGCGCAACGACTTCCTCTTTACGGATCACCTCCACGGGCAGTACCGGACAATCGAGATGCCGCGCCAAATGATCGACCTGCACCGCAATATGGCGGCGCTTCGCCAGCTCCACCATGTTGATGACGACAATCAGCGGCACGCGCATCTCCAGCAGCTGAGCCGTCAGGTACAGGCCCCGTTCCACGTTGCGCGCATCGATCACATTGACCACGGCATCGGGCTTTTCCTTCAGGATATAGTCGCGCGCGGCCGCTTCATCGAGCGAACCGGCGGAAAAGGAATAGATGCCGGGCAGGTCGACCACCCGCACATCCATGCCGTCGTCACGATAGGTTCCTTCCAGGTGTTCGACGGTCACACCCGGCCAGTTTCCGACCCGCTCGCGCGCGCTGGTCAGCGCATTGAACAGCGTGGTTTTCCCGCAGTTGGGGTTCCCGGCCAAGGCTATGGTGAATTTTTTCATGTGTGCTGCAGATAAATATTCCGACATGATAAGCGGCTCCTAAAACTCTGCGAGAATAAAATCTAAATAAAGGCGCATTTCCGGCAGGTGGCCGTCACCGTTTTTTAGAATTGGAAAATTCTGTGCGTGCCCGCAGCCGGACGGCCCCCTTTGGGAAATCAATTCGGGACAGGATTGACCTCGACGGTGATATGCACCAGTTTTTCCAGTTCCGCGAGCTGTTCTTTGTAGACACGGGGCGGGTGCGGGTCGTCGCTGACGATGCTGAGAATCGCCGCATAGCTGTCGGGCCCGACGCGCCAGGCGTGCAGGTCGACCAGCTGTTCGACCCCGATAATTTCGCCGATCCGCTGCAGAAGCTGCTTTTCGCCGCATTCATCGAGCAGGATCGGAGCCGTCTGTTTCAGCAGTCCGAACGCCCAGCGCATGATCACGGCGCCGCCGACCAGGCCGATCGCGGCGTCGAGCCGAACCCAGCCGAAATACTTACCGAGGATCAGCGCGACAAGAGCCAGCACGGAGGTCAGTGCGTCTGCCAGCACGTGCAGGTAGGCCGCCTGCAGGTTGTGGTCGTGAGGGTGGTGGTGATGGCCGTGCCCATGATGATGTTCATGCGGTGTTTTGAGGATAAAGGCACTGGCCACATTGACCAGCAGCCCGAGAGCGGCGACGGCGAGCGCCTCGTTAAAATGAATTTCCTGCGGCACCGCCATGCGGTGAAGCGACTCGATGAACATCATCAGCGCGACCATCGCCAGCGCGACGGCACTGGCGAATCCGCCGAGCACACTGAACTTGCCGGTGCCGAAGCTGAAGGCGGGATCGCGCGCGTGTTTGCGTGCATAGTGATACGCCGCCAGCACGATGAGAAACGCGGCAGCATGGGTGCTCATGTGCCAGCCGTCGGCCAGCAGCGCCATCGAGCCGGTCAGTGTTCCGGCAACGATTTCGACGACCATGACCACGAGGGTCAGGATCAGCACCTGCCAGGAGCGCTTCTGCCCGTGTTCATGCAGACTCTCAAAGTCGTGAGTGTGTGTATAGTCCATAAAGATGATCCTAGCATTTGCACTTGAGTGTGGCCACCGTTTCCAAGGTTTGGAAAAATCCGGCCGGCGGTTCCAAACCCTGGAAAAACGGCGGCGATCAGAAAATCCTCTTCAGCTCGGGGGTTCTCGCACGCTCCTTTTTACCGAGCAGAAACAATCCGCCATAGGTGCCGCCCAGAACAAGAACCGACACAACCATCCACAGCGCGCTGTGCCCCTCTGCGATCTGATAAAACAGCGTCGACACACTCCATGCGAGCAGCGTGGAGTAGACCGCCATCACACCGGCGAAAAACCCGCCCATTTCCTTGCGCGCCGCTCCGATCACCGCCAGGCAGGGGAAATACATCAGCACAAAGAGCAAGTACGCAAAGGCGGACACCTTGCTGAATTTGGCAGCGATATGCGCATACACGCGGTCATCCGCTCCAATTTCCTCCTGAATCACCTCGGCGTCTTCCGTCACCAGCCCGAGCCCCAGCAGGTCCATCGAAGCGAACAGCCCGGCCATGCCGCCCCGAATGGAGCCGAATGCTTCACGGATCGTGCCGCCGATGTCCAGGCCGCCCGCCCCCTCGTCGGGGCCTTCAGCCGCGGCCGTGTCGTCCAGGGTGGCATACAGCGAGTTGAGCGTTCCCACAATCGCCTCCTTCGCGAACAGACCGGTCAGGAGCGCAACGGATGCGGGCCAGTTGTCTTCGGCGATTCCCATCGGCTCCAGAACCGGGCTCATCGATTTTCCGGCGCGGGCCAGCAGGCTCGTTTCCGACGTGGTGCCGCCGAACGACACGCCGTTTTCATCAAGGCCGACCGAGTCGAGCATTGTCAAAATGCAGACCGCCGCCACCAGGATGGTGCCCGCTTTTTTGACAAAGCTCACCAGGCGCAGCCAGGCATAGCGGCAGATCGCCGTGGGGCGCGGCGCATGATACAGCGGCAGATCCATCACAAAATACGACGGGGCTCCTTTAAACAGGGTTCCCTTCAGAACCAGTCCTGTAACGATCGCCATGAAGAGTCCCGCGAGGTAGATCAGGAAAACCATGAGCGCGGAGCTTTCTTTGAACAGCGCGGCACAAAACAGGGCATACACGGGCAGACGCGCCCCGCACGACATGAACGGCGCCATAAAGATGGTCATAAACCGGTCGCGGCGGGTGGTCAGGGTGCGGGCGGCCATTACGGCCGGAACCGTGCATCCGAAGCCGGTAATCATCGGAATAAACGCGGTGCCCGGCAGGCCGAGCAGCCGCATAAAGCGGTCGGCCACCACGCTGACTCGCGCCATGTACCCGAGGTCTTCAAGGATCGCCAGGGCAAAAAACATGAAGAACACAACGGGGACAAATGTCGCCACCGTCTGGGCACCCGCACCGATCGCACCGACCAGGGTGAGAAGCCATGCCGGCGTGCCGATGGAACCGAGCAGTGCACCCGGAAGATCAGCAAAAAGAAGACCGCCGAGTATATCGAAGAAATCGATGAAGGCGGAGCCCAGCCCGATGGCGAGCCAGAACATCAGGAACATGGCCAGCAGGAAAATCGGAACGGCGGCAAACCTGTTGAGCACAACACGGTCAATCCTGCCGGTGATGTTCGCGCGGCGGTCCACTTTTTCATCCACCACCTCGGAGTACAGCTCGTCGATATGGGCATACTTTGCCACCGTATCCATCACCTCCGTCTGCGAGGGATGTTCGCCGTGAGGCGGCAGTTTTTCAATCGCCGTCTCAAGCGCCTTAACGGCAGACTGCACACTCTCCTTGTCGATCGCGGAAACCGGGATAATCCTGAGGCCGAGCTTTTTCTCCAGATGCTCGACGTTGATATGAAGCCCCTCTTTTTCGGCGATATCGATCATGTTCAGCAGCACAATCACCTGGCTGGACCGCTCCCGCAGGTCGAGCGTGAGGTACAGACTGCGCTCCAGATGACAGGCATCGACGACGTTGAGCACCACATCGTACTCCCCGCCGCGAATCACGCGCTCGGCCACCTTCTGGTCCTCGGTGTCGGGATTGAGGTTCTGCGTTCCCGGCAGGTCGGCCACGCGCACCTGCTGATCGCCCAGTCGAAAGGTTCCCTCCACCTTTTCAACCGTCACCCCGGGCCAGTTTCCAACGCGCTGCGTATTGCCGGTCAGCGTGTTAAACAGTGTGGTCTTGCCACAGTTCGGAATCCCGGCCAGTGCAATACTTTTCACCTGATGACTCATACCAGCTCCTCCACAAAAACCTGCCGGGCTTCGCTTTTGCGCAGTGCCACGCGACTGCCGCGAACAAAGAAAATCTGGGGATCATGCGAAGCCCCCGGAACATGCTCAACGGTCGTTCCATCCGTAAAGCCCATGCACCGCAGCTTGGACGCATACGCCGAGGACGGATCCCCAAACCCCTTAATCCGATAAACTTTCCTGACATCGGTGTCAGCCAGTGTGCATGGACTCATCATCGCACCTCTTTCATTAAACAATCGGTTATCCCGTCCCGCTAAAACTCCACGGCAAACTGCAGGGTGATCCGGTCGGCATCGTCGCCGCCGTCAAATTTTTCGTGGAGGACTTCCAGCGCGACGCCGGCCGAAACCAGGTCGTTCTCGAACACGGTGCATCTGCCGACCAGGCCGAAACGCTGCCCGGCAAACCAGTCTTCCACATCCCTCGAGTGCTCGTATTTTGCGCCCACGTCGAGGGTGTCACTCAGCGCGTATCCAAGCTCCAGGTTGAGCGAGCCGGGTTTCAGGCCGGTATCCTCTCCGTCGACCTCCAGGCGGTCCAGGGCCTGCACCACTTCAGCCATCAGCGTGACCGGCCCTTTGGAGGCCGTCAGCCAGGCATTGAAGCCGGCAACCTCATCGCCCGAGTCGTATTCGGCTTCTTCGAGCACACCGGTCAGCCCGTCCGCATCGAGGATGTTTTTGATCACGGAGGCACCGACTGCCACAGAGGAGTCTTCATTCTCAGCGCCGAAGGAAACGCCAAGAATTCCATTGCGGGAGCTCCCGCCGTTCACGTCGCCATCAAAAACCGTCAGGACCGCATCAAAACCGCCCATTTCAAACCCGAGCGCGGCGCCCTCTTCCAGGCCTTCAGCCAGCTCGAGCACAATCGGATCGCTGATGAAGAAACTGTCGAAATGCCCGAACGGCGCATAGAACTTTCCGGCCTGCAGGTAGAACGGAAACTGTTTGGTATTCCCCAGCGTCACATAGAGCTGATCGAGCTCCATCGGATCGGTGTCACCTTCTTCATAGAGAAAAACCACATCGCCGTGCAGCCAGTCGGTCGCCTGCCAGCCGGCACCGAGCTCAACCGTGGCCATCGTCTCTTCGGTGCTGCCGTCGCTGTGACCGACCTCCCATTCAAACAGCACGCCGTATTCCAGCCCTTCCGGCAGATTCAGAAGGTCCGATTTTTCCAGCGGAGCATCCAGCGGAACCTCCCCGGCAACCGCATGCTCATGCCCATGCAGCTCAAGCTGCCGGCCCGTCGCATTCCTCGGCAACGCGTTTTTTTCAACGGGGGGTTCTTCCGCAAAAACAGCGGCAGCAACCATTCCGGCAAGCAGCATTTCAATTTCCAGTCTCATTTCTAAGTTCCTCTCAAATGGCGATTGATGCGGCTTATTTTTCGCCTATACAAATCACTTCAGCCTGCCTTAATTTTAATCAGCCGCTGATTGGGGATTAAAAAAAACTGAGAGCTCAGTCGCGGGCAGCCTCCGAATCCAAAACCAGGGCAAGCCGAACCATTTTTTTCATCGCGTTGACGGAAACTGTCGCACCGCTGTAGCCATCCACCCGCCGGTCAAACGTTCCATTTTTTCTCAGCCCAAGCCCTGCAAGCTGCTGCAGAAAACGATCACTGGAAATCATCCGCCCCCGCTTTTCCTTTGAAGACAGGACTTCGGTGTCAACCAACCGCCCCCCCTCAACCACAAACCCGGCATGAATATAACCGAACTTGCCCCGAGCCCGCAGAATCCATACTCGTCGCCCCTCGAGCTGCCAATAGGACACCATTGATGCCGGGTAACGGCCACCGTATGCAGACCGCGCGGCCTGCTCCACCTCACCCAGCAGAACAATCTGCTGTTCCGCAGGGACGCTGCCGAGTGAAGCCTCAATAAACGCCTCCGGCAGAGTATCCGCTAAGCTTCGTCCGCAAAGGCAGAGTCCGGCCATCAGAATAAGAACCCCTTTAAAATTCATACCCCACCCCCAGGTTGATACCGTTCTGGTCTTTGCCGTTCTCATTGCTCTGCCACTGATAATCCGCTTTCAGAACCACCTGCTCATGCGGCCACCAGTTGACCCCGACATCGATCTGCTCATTCCCGCCGTCATCCCCGTTGCTGCCGGCCAGATTGTTCCACTGGTTGTAGCGGGCAAACACACCCAGCGTATCCGTGATCTGATAGGACGGCTCGATATACCAACCATACTGGCGGTCTGCCCCGTAGGACGCGGGGCCCGCGCCATCAAGATTCCACTGAGCGTAGAGTGCCCGCAGCCCCCACGGACCGCGCTGAAGATCCACATGCACCTCACCCATCACCGCGGAGGCTTTGTCTTCACTGTCTGCGCCCTGTGTAACATCGGTCTGAAAATTCAGACTCCCGCCAATGACCACGCCGGGAACACGGTAGTTCAGCGCTAACGTTGCCGCCGGATCAGATGCTTTCGCCTTTGCGACTTTCTGCCGACCTGACCGAACGGAGTACTCGTCGTCCGCAGATGTCGCGAGCCCGGAATGCACATAGGCGGCATAATTCACCGTATCGCTCAGCTGGCCGTGCAGACCGGCTCCCCCTTCCCACCAGGTGGTCGGGATAATGTTTTTCTCAACCGGATTGCGTTCTACGCCGTAAAAGCGGGGCGGCTCATGCGTCTCATTTAAAAGCCCGACCGGCAAGAGAAACAAACCGGCGCGTGCGGTGTGGCGGTCGTTCAGATCATAATCAACAAACGCCTGTTCCAATTCAATCTCTCCTTTTTGCCCATCCCCTGCAATGGCATGTTCCAGCTCGAACTCCGAGAAAAAGCGGGTCCGCTCATTGAACTCTTTGCCAAAGGTCAGCACAAAACGGTGAAAGTCGACCTCCCGCTTATCGGATGCTCCGCCCGATCCGGATAATGCGTTATAATGAAGCTCGCCGTATCCTCCCAACGTAATGCCAGCCAGCGGATCAAGCTCCCGCTCCACAGCGATTTCCGCCACCTGATCTTCCAGCGAGTCCACCCTCAGCAGCACCTCATTCCCTGAGGGAGCCGTCTTCGACAACTGCGTCACCTGTGCCTCAAGCTGCTCGATGCGCTGCAGCAGTTCGGTCTCGCGGGCCGATGCCTTCTGTTCAAATTTCGCCTCCAGCGCCGCAAGCCGATCTTCGATTGTTTGGGCGCCGGAAACCAGCGCCCCACTGACCGTCACACCGGCGGCCACCCCGATAACCATCCATTTTTTTCTCATCTCGATCCCATTTTTTTTAAACTTGAGTCACTCGAGCCCTCTTTTTTGCCACACCGAAACAAGTTAGCTATGCCTAACTTTTAGTCAATCGCTTTTTAGATATAATTTAAATACGGATATCAATGCCCCGTTTTTACGACAAAAAAAATTAGGCTAGGCTTAGTTTGTTTGGTAAAACACCCGCATGTCTAAATCACCGATTCACCTTACAGCCAGCCTTGAGGACTACCTGGAAGCCATCTTTTTTATCACCGAAGAAAAAGGTGCGGCGCGCCCCAAGGATATTGCCGACCGTTTAAACGTCAAAGCAGCCTCCGTCACCGGAGCTCTCAAACAGCTGGCCGCCAAAGAATTAGTCAACTATACCCCTTACGACATCGTAACCCTGACCCCCGACGGGAAGCGCATCGCCAAATCCATCACAAAAAAACACGCCGCGCTGTTGCGCTTCTTCACTGACGTGCTCGATATCGAAAAAAGCGACGTCGAAGACTTTGCCTGCAAAATGGAACACGTCATTCCCGACCACGTGCTCGAACGTTTGGTCGAATTTGCTGAATTTGTTCACAAATGCCCCAACCGGGGTGCCATCTGGCGCGAAGGCGCCCATGGCTATTTCTGTAAAACACGCGGCATCGACCCGCTATGCAAAAAATGCAATCTGGATGCCCCATGAAACCCGGAATCTCTTTTCATAAAAATGACGTCGAGTTTGCGGTACACAGTACAGCCGGCTCCATGACCCTGCTGCTGTTCGACAAACCGGAAGCGGAAACGCCGGCACGCGAAATCCCGATGAAGCACAAAGACGGCCTGTGGCACGTCCGGATTCCGGAGCGGAACCCCGGCCCGTTTTATCTGTACCGAAGCGAACAGAACCAGTGGCTCCTCGACCCCTGTGCCAAAGCCGTCCACTTTCCGCGACGCTGGGGCCAAACCGACGGACTCACCGCCGGGGTTTTTCCAGCCTTTGGAAAAAACTTCCCCAAAGGCGTGCTCGTCGACGACGCATTCGACTGGGGGCCGGACCGACTGCCGCGCACCCCGCTGGAAAAAACCGTCATCTACGAAACCCATCTGCGCGGCTTCACCGGCGGCGGCAGCTATCTCGACTTCATCCAAAAAATCCCCTATCTGAAGGAGCTCGGCATCACCGCGGTTGAATTCCTGCCGCTGTTCGAATTCAACGAACTGGAATTCTTCCTGCGCGGCGACGCGCGCCGGCACCTGCTCAACTTCTGGGGCTACAGCACCCTCGGCTTCTTCGCCCCCATGAGCCGCTACGCATCGTCATCGGCGCCCGGCGCGGCCGTCACCGAATTCAAAACGCTCGTCAAGGCGCTGCACGCCGCCGGCATCGAGGTCATTCTCGACGTGGTCTTCAACCACACCGCCGAAGGCGAAAAGCAGGACGGCATCTACAGCTTCCGCGGACTGGACGAAAAGGCCTGGTACATGCAGAACCCCGACGGGACCTATCAGAACTGGAGCGGATGCGGCAACACCGTCAACGCCAACCATCCCGTCACCCGGCAGTTCATCGTCGACTGCCTCAGGTACTGGGCGCGCGAGATGCACGTTGACGGATTCCGCTTCGACCTGGCCACGGCCCTCTGCCGCGCAGAAAACGGGGAGCTGCTCGAAACCCCTCCGCTGATCAAAGCCATCGAATCCGAAACGGCGCTGAAGCACACCAAACTCATCGCCGAGGCCTGGGACTGCGGCGGCTATCAGGTCGGCCACTTCCCGGGCAAACGCTTCTCCGACTGGAACGGAAAATTCCGCGACGACCTCCGGGGCTTCTGGAACCGCGATCACTCCGTGGGCGGCCTCGCCACCCGGCTGTCGGGCAGCTCCGACCTCTATCACCACAAAAACAGCGGACCGCTGCACTCCGTCAACTTCATCACCGCCCACGACGGCTTCACTCTGGCCGACCTCGTCGCCTACGAACACAAGCACAACGAAGCCAACAGCGAAGGAAACCGCGACGGCGAAAACCACAACGACAGCGTCAACTTCGGCGTCGAAGGCCCAACCGACGACCCCGCCGTCCGCGCCCGCCGCCTGCAGCAGCAGAAAAACCTGCTGGCCACCCTCTTCCTGTCGCAGGGCGTGCCGATGCTGCTCGCCGGCGACGAACTCGGCCGCACCCAGCAGGGCAGCAACAACGCCTACTGCCAGGACAACGACATCTCATGGGTCGACTGGACCCTGCTCGAAAAAAACATAGAGCTCTTCGAGTTCACCCGCAAGCTGATCGCCCTGCGCAGAAAACACCCCGCGCTGCGGCGCAAAAAATTCTTCACCGGCAAGGGGGATATCGAATGGATCGGCCCCGGCGGCGGCGGACCCGACTGGGAGCACGGCCGCGCGCTCGGCATGCACCTCCGGGGACAGGACGAACTGCTCATCCTTATCAACAATGAACGCCACGAAGTGAATTTCAAGCCGGCTGAGCCGGCACCCGGCAAAACGTCCAGGAACTGGAAACCGGAACTGGCGACGACGGAGGTCTCCGGTTTCACCCTGCCGCCGCACAGCCTCGCCGTATACTCACGGCACGCAGCTGCTCCCGGCCGCACACGGACGCAGCGCTCCCGCCCGAAACACCGCAGTTCCTCCGCATAACAAACCGCTTGACCCGCCGTTTTAGATATTGATATGTCGATATTGTATTATCCATTAAAGCACAGGAGGTTCCACATGGCTGTTTTCAACTTTTCGATTCCGCGTGATATCACCTACGGCGAAGGCGCGCTGAAAAAACTGGCTTCGCTGGACGGGAAAAAGGCCGCTGTGGTGACCGGTGGCAGCTCCATGAAAAAATTCGGATTCCTCGATCAGGCCGCGGCCTATCTGAAAGAGGCCGGGATGGACACCATCCTGATTGACGGGGTCGAACCGAACCCGTCGGTGGCCACCGTCCAGCGCGGAGCCAAAGCCATGCTCGACTTCGGACCGGACTGGATTGTCGCGATCGGCGGCGGGTCCGCGATCGATGCCGCCAAAGTGATGTGGTGCTTCTACGAACACCCCGAACTCACCTTTGAAGACATCATTGAAGTCGGCTCCATGCCGCCGCTCCGCAAAAAAGCCCGCTTTGCCGCCATTCCCTCGACCAGCGGAACCGCATCTGAAATCACCGCCTTCTCGGTGATTACGGATACGGAGAAGCACATCAAGTATCCCATTGTGGCCGGCGACATGGTGCCGGACATCGCCATTCTCGACCCGGCCCTGCCGGCAAAAATGCCGCCGCACATCACCGCCAACACCGGCATGGACGTGCTGGCCCATGCGGCCGAAGCCGTCGCCTCGACCGCGGCCACCAGCTTCACCGATCCGTATGCCGTCAAGGCGATCGAACTCGTCATCGCCAACCTGCCCAGGGCCTATGCGAACGGGAACGACATGGACGCGCGCTTCAACATGCACAACGCCTCGGCACTGGCCGGCATGGCATTCACCAACGCCTCACTCGGGCTCGTCCACTCGCTGGCCCACAAGATCGGCGGGGAGTTCGGCGTCACGCACGGCCTGTCCAACGCCATCCTGCTGCCCTATGTCATCGATTTCAACCGCAAGTTCACCGACAAGTACGCCCAGGTGGAAAAGGCGCTGGAGATCGACGACCTGGCCGAAGAAATCCGCCGCCTCAACAGCGCCCTGGGCATTCCCGCAACCTTTAAAGAGTGCGATGAAGTCGACTTCAACGAGGATAAATTCATCTCGGTTCTCGACCGCATGAGTGCAAATGCGCACGCAGACCCCTGTACGCTGACCAACCCGGGCCACCCGACCCCGGCGGACGTGAAGGCGATCTACGAAGCGGCCTACTTCGGCCGCAGCTTGAAATAGCGCGTCAAGCCGCTCCCGAAATCAGGAGCGGCCCGGGGATGGCAGGCCGGCCGCAGGGCCGGCCCGGTTCTGCGCTACGCCTTCAGGTCGCGTGACATCAGGGCGGCGATGCGGGCGGCAAATGCCGCGGGATTCTCCACCTTCGACCCCTCGGCCACATGGGCCAGGTCGCGCAGCAGCTCGATGCTTTCACCGAGCCGGGGGTCCTCTTGATCCGCTTCGTACATGCCCTGCACGGCCTGCACCGCCGGATGGGCCGGATTGAGCTCCAGCACACGGTCCGTCTCCGGAACCGGCTGCCCCATGCGGCGCATCATGGCTTCGATATGCGGGCTCATGGAATACTCATCGCCGACCAGGCAGGCCGGGCTTTCCTTGAGGCGGGTGGAGAGGCGAACCTCTTTCACGCCGGACAGCTTTTCCTGAACAAACCCCAGGAAGCCCTCGAATTTTTTCTTTTCGTCCTTCAGCGATTCATCGTCGCCGGCACCGCCCTTGTTGGCGGCTTTGAACTTTTTACCTTTGTACTCATGAAGCTGCGGCATCACAAACTCGTCGATCGGATCGAGGAAAAAGACCACCTCGCCGCCGTCGGCCCTGTACCCTTCCAGAAAGGGTGAGTTTTCGGCCAGGCCGCGGTGCTCGGCGGACAGATAGATGATCTCCTCCTGCTTTTCGTCCATGGCCTCGACCACCTCGGAAAGCGGTTTGAGCGTGCCGGCCTCGGTTTTGGAGGTTTCAAACAGCAGCAGATCCGCGATTTTTTCGCGGTTTTCAAAGTCCATCTGCAGGCCTTCCTTGAGAATCGTCCCGAACTCGGCAAAGAACGTGAGATATTTCTCATGCTCCTTCTCCTTCATTTCGCCCAGCGTTTTGAGGATGCGCGAAACGAGGTTTTTGCGGATGCGGTCGAGCTGCGGGTTTTCCTGCAGGATCTCGCGGGAGACATTCAGCGGCAGGTCGGCGGCATCCACCACCCCTTTGATGAAGCGCAGGTAGGGCGGAAGCAGGTTTTCGAAGTCGCTGGAGATGAAGACGCGCTGGATGTAGAGGTGCACGTGCGCTTTCTGGTCGCCGCCGCCCATCATCATATCAAAGGGTTTTTTCTCCGGCACAAAAAGAAGCGCCTTGAACTCCATGGCCCCTTCCGCGCTGTAGTGGATCACCCGGGCCGGATCGTTGAAGTCGTGCGAGACGTGCCTGTAGAACTCGCTGTAGTCCTCGTCGGTGATTTCCGTCTTGGCGCGCAGCCAGATGGCCTTCTGCGAGTTGAGGGTTTCCTCTTCGGTCACGTCCACCTCTTTCGCGTCGTCGCCCTCGCCCTCTTTTTTCGTGCGGGTGACCGGCATGACCACGGGATGCTCGATGAAATCGGAGAACTTTTTAACGAGCGAGCGCAGGCGGTATTCTTCGAGGTATTCAGCCGCATCGTCTTTGAGGTGCAGGGTCACGGAGGTTCCGCGCGTTTCGCGGGTTCCCTCGCTGAGCGTAAAGGATCCGGTTCCGTCGGATTCCCACTTCACCGCGTCCCGGCCGTGCATGCGGGTGTCGACGGTGACGCGGTCGGCGACCATGAACGACGAGTAGAATCCGACGCCGAACTGACCGATCAGATCCGGATTGTTTTTCACGCCCTCTTCCTGCAGGCGGGCGAGGAAGGCTTTGGTGCCGGAGTGAGCAATGGTGCCGAGGTTTTCCACCAGCGAGTCCTCATCCATCCCGACCCCGTTGTCGGTGATGGTCAGGGTTTTGGCGTCCGGATCGGCGGTGAGGCGGATCTTCCAGTCGCTGTCGCCGTCGAGCAAATCCGTGTCCGTGAGCGCGGCAAAGCGGATTTTGTCGATCGCATCGCAGGCATTGCTGATGAGCTCGCGCAGAAAAATCTCGCGATGCGAATAAAGCGAATGCGTGATGAGATGCAGCAGCTGCGACAGCTCGGTTTTGAATTCCATTGTTTTTTCAGCCATTTGAAACAACTCCTTGTTAATCAGGTTAAAATTGACAGCCGAACAGAATAATCAAATGCAGACGGGTGAAAAGAAAAAAGGCAATCGCGCTCCGACGGCCCGCAATCTCACCGATTGCGGAAAATCCGAAGCACTGATTTCTCCCGATCGGCAAGCTCCGGGCCCGCCCGCCCCCTACTGACCGCTGCGGTGAATGGTGACAAACTCGAGTTCATCACGGACCAGGTCGAGCACGGCGCACGACGGATGCATGCCGCGGCCGGCGGAGCCGGGATTGATCAGGCGCGTCTTGCGTTTGCGGCGGTCGTGCCGCACATGCGAGTGCCCGGAAAGCAGATAGTCATATTTATCCGCCGCCGCAACCCGGTCAAACGCCTTCTCATCATCGCTGTGCAGCATGGCGATTTTTTTGCCGGCCAGCTCCAGCTCGCCGAAGCGGCCCAGAATGTTCACGCCGATATCTTCAGGATAAAAATCCCACTCCGACGGGATATCGCAGTTGCCCAGCACGGCGTAGACCGGGATTTCCAGGGTCTGGAAAATCGATGCCATTTCGGTCAAAACCATATCGGAACCGATGTCCCCGCAATGCAAAACCGCGTCGATCCCGCGGTAAATAAACTCGCGGGCGGCGCCAAGGGCCAGATCCACCTGCCCATGTGTGTCTGATAAGATGCCGACTTTCATGTTCTCTTCTCTTTCACAAAGAGATAGGCTACCCCATCTTTGAATTATTTCCAATGGAGAATTTGATTATGAAAAGCGTAAAAGTGATCGGCGCCGGAGGCTACGGCGGAGTTGGAATTGTGGAACTGCTGCTCAACCACCCGGAATTTGAGGTGCGCTGCCTGGTGGCGAAAACAGAAACCGGGATGCTCCTCAGCGAGCTGTACCCCCATTTAAAGGGATTTTGCGACCTGCCCATCCTCCCCCCGGAGGCTCCCGAAGCGCAGGACGCCTTCGATGCGGTCTTCTGCTCGACTCCCGACCGGGTCGGCATGCAGCTGGCTGGCGCCGAGCTGGAAAAAGGCGCGCACGTGGTCGACTACAGCGGCGACTTCCGCTTCACCACCGCAGAGAAATACGGCGCCTACGCCCGTTTCATCGGACTTGACACGCATCACGCCGCCCCCGAGCTGCTCCCGCAGACCCTCTACGGCCTCTCCGAGCTGCACACCATCACGCCCGATCAGAAGCTGGCCGGCAACCCCGGCTGCTTCGCCGTCAGCTGCATCCTCGGCCTCGCCCCCGCCGCCGCCGGCAAACTGATCGACCCGAAAAGCGTCATCTGCGACTGCAAAACCGGCGTCTCCGGCGCAGGCAAAAAACCCTCGCCCGCATTTCACTACCCGGCGCGCTACGAACAGGTCAACGCCTACAAACTGGCCGGCCACCAGCACATGGTGGAAATCGAGCAGGAACTCAGCGAGCTGGCGGGCGACACCGTGCAGATCACCATGACCACCCAGGTCGTGCCGATCTGCCGGGGCATTCTCTCCTGCCTCTACGCCGGCCTCACCGACACGATGAGCGCCGCGGAGGTCCTCGACGCCTACGAAGCATTCTACGCCGACAAACCCTTTGTGCGGATCTTCAACAACAAGGCCTCGATCGGCACCGCGCAGGTCAGCGGAACCAATTTCTGCAACCTGATTGTCGACGTCGACGAGCGCAACAACCGGCTGCGGATCATCTCGCACATCGACAACCTGATGAAGGGCCAGGCCGGCAACGCGCTGCAGAGCATGAACCTGATGTTCGGGCTCGACCCGATGACCGGCCTCAATTTTGCCGGGCGTTGCCCGTAAAGGGGTGCACGACGGCATCGAAGACGGGACTGCCGGGTTTTCCAGGGATTGGAAACATGGATTCCGTGTTTTCCAATTCCTGGAAGCGGCGTACACTGTGTCCGGGATCCGAGGAAAACGCGATGTTGAGAAAAACCGTCCAAAAAGGCATCTGGCTGAGCGCCGGCATTCTTTTTCTTGTGCTGGCGATCATCGGCCTGCTGCTGCCGATCATCCCGCAGATGCCGTTTTTCATTGTCGCCACACTGTGCTTCATCCGCTGCTCGCCGCGCTTCAATGCGTGGCTGGGCCGCCGGCACTGGTTTGCCAGGCTCCATGCCTGGGCCGAGCACAAGCACTGGTTTCACCGCGTCAAAGACCACCTCCCGCACCCTCTTCACCGCAAAAAGCATGATTCTTCGAGTGTTGATTGAACCGCCGGCTTGCTCTACTCTCAGCTTCAGGTATGTATCTTGAGTTTTTCCAGCTGAGTGAGTTCCCGTTCAATGTGACGCCCGACCCGCGCTTTCTCTTTTTCTCGGAGCGCCACCGCGACGCCGTGGACTCCCTGCTCTACGGGGTGGAGCACCGCAAAGGATTTGTGGTGCTGACCGGCGAGGTCGGCTGCGGCAAAACCACGGTCTGCCGCGCCGTGCTCAACCGGCTCCCGGCCGGCACCCATTCCGCCATGATCCTCAACCCGTCGCTGACCCCGTCGCAGCTCATCCGCTCGATCCTGCTCGACCTCGGCCTGGAGCCGACCGGCCGCGACAAGCTCGTCCACATCGCCCAGCTCAACCGCTTCCTGCTGCAGTGCCTGGAACACGGCGAAAACGTCTGCGTCGTCATCGACGAATCGCAGAATCTCGATCCGCAGCTGATGGAGCAGGTGCGCATGCTCTCCAACCTGGAAACCGACCAGCACAAGCTGCTGCAGATCATTCTCTCCGGCCAGCCCGAACTCAAAGAGCGCCTGCAGCAGCCCGAGCTGCGGCAGCTCCGCCAGCGCGTAATGGTCCACTGCGACCTCGAACCGCTCTCCACGATTGAAACCGCGCTGTACATCCAGCACCGCCTGAACGTGGCCGGCGCCGGCGGGCGTGTTCACCTCACCCCGTCGGCGGTCGAACTGGTTCACAAAACCGCCGCGGGCATCCCCCGCCAGATCAACACCGTCTGTGACCGCTCGCTGCTGGCCGCCTATGTCCGCAACGATTTTGAAGTGACCCTCTCCGATGTTCAAAACGCGCTCAAAGAGCTGGCATCGGTGATACAGGGAGGGGAGCAACTGAAATGAAGCAGCGCATGAAAAATGGAAGAATGGAAGAGTGGAAGAATGGGACCATGAGATTTCCGGCATTCGACCGCCCCCCTGTCCTCGCTGCCTCTCTTCCAGCCTTCCAGTCTCCTCCTCCCCCTCCAACCCTCCAACTCCTCCGAGTATCCCCATGAGCCTGATCCAAGACGCGCTGAAACGAAAAACCGAAGAGCAGCCGCCCCGCCCCCCGGCACAGCCCCCGGCACCATCTGCACCGCCGCCCCCGGACCGTCCGGCCGCGCCGGAACCGGCCGCCCCGCAGAAGCAAAAAACGCCCTCCGCAAACCTGTTCCTGGTTTCAACCCTGCTTCTGGTGCTGCTTCTGCTGGCCATCGGATTCAACCGCTTCCGCTCGACGAATCAACCGGCTCCCGCCCGACAGGGAGCGGCACCGCCGCAGGCGGTGCCGGCAGACGCTCCGACCACAGCAAAACCGGCCGCTGAAACGCCAAAAACCTCCGCCCCCCCGGCTGCGGCGGCTGAGTCCCCGGTCCCTGAACCGATCCACAAGACCCCGGCCTCCTCCCCGCCGCCGGAAGCGGCAGAACCTGCCGCGGCACCGGCCGCCCCCAAGCCGGTCGAGGGGGCCTGGCCGGAGCTGACGTTCTCGGGCTCCGCCTCGCTCGGCTCACAGCGCATGGCCGTCATTAACGGTCGCATGATCCCGGAGGGCAAAAGCATTAAAGGCGTCAAAGTGATCCGCGTCGAAAAAACCGCGGCGGTGCTTGAATACAACGGCGAGCAGCGGACCGTTTTCTCCGACGGCGACTAAGCCGCCGCAGGCGGCCCGGCCCGCCCAAGCTGCACAGGAAGCCAGGCCCCGCGGCGAACGGGCGCCGAAAGCCAGTCCTGCGCCACTGCCTGCCCGAAACCCCGCAGCGGGTTCCGGGCCGGCTCTACGGATGGTCGAACACCATCTGCTGCACATCGACTCCGCCGATGGACTCGAGCTCGACGATCATCTCCGCCGCAGTCGTCTCATCATCGGTCATCTCCAGCAGAATCAGCCCGTTGGGCGAGCAGACCCCCTGATCCGCCTCGTGCAGCCCCAGGCGTGTCCGGATCGAACAGCCGTACTTCGTGAGAATCTGCTGAACATCGCCCGAATGCTCCACCCGCGATGTAATGTGAACTCCAACCAGAATATGCTTATCCATACCCGCTCCTTTCAGTCAAAATACCGAATTCCCCAACTCACCCAATACCCAAGGGAAGTTCTAATACAGAAAACTCAAACACACAACCGTACATCATTCGTTTTTTCGCACGTCAGCATTCACTCGGAACCGGACCGTGGGTCGCCTGTCCCGAACAGCCACTCCTCAAGAAACGCAGCGGCCCGGTCCAGATTGCGCTCGGCCTGCTCCGACAGCCGCTCCCCGAACCCGTTGAACTCGGCCCCGCGAATGGCGAGCATCCAGGCCGCCGGCTCCGCATGAAAAAGCTCTTTCACCATCCCCAGCAGCTGCGGGGCGCTCACCGAGTGCGAGCTGAAGGACAGCCCGCCCGCTGCCGGCACAACCGGCTCGAAGGTGAACGGCGGCGGCACATCCGTCGACGCATCCGCGAAAACCACCCCGTCGTATTCCGCGATCTGCGCGGCATCCTCGACATTCAGCTGATAGTTCGACTCCACCGTCAGCTTTTCCAAGGTTTGGAAATTTCCGGGCGCGCACTCTGCCGGCCGGAAGCGTTCGGCCAGTGCCGGACCGAGCCCGTCATCCAGCCGCCCGGGGTTTCCATAGCCGATAATGAGAACTTTCCGAATTTCCGCGCTTCTGTAGTTCATCACTTCCCTCTAAAGAGCATCTATCCGAAGTTCGTATAACATCAAAACATCGACTCATGCTTATACAGTATCACTTAATTCTTCAAGCTTTAAATTGACGTGCAGAAAACAAGCCATTAGCATTACGGCCTGCTTACCACTGAAACAGGAAGTTCGCTGATTAAACGTTGGATGTGATGAGGAAATGATTATTGAAAAAGGATTCTCTTTAATAGGCAAGATCACGAACATCGTAGAAACAGGAACTGAAATTAACTGAATAAAAATAAATCCAAATCGGGTAAAGGGGAGTGTTTAGCTCCCCCTCCCCACACCACCGGACATGCGGGTCCGCATCCGGCGGTTCGAAAAGCACCGTCCAACTAAGTAGCCGGATAATGTATTCTGCTCCATTGTTCCTTGAGGCTGATCAA
>JBFHEM010000051.1:0-30758 GCA_041584215.1 Tichowtungia sp.
AATCCGCCCGTGAATCATGCCAGCCAAATCATTGGTTTGGATCTAGAAGAAGAGACCCTCGGGGATGTGTTTACACGCGCGGGATATCGCACGGCGTATTATGGAAAATGGCATTTGGGTGCATCGGAATCATTTCATCCATGTAATCGCGGATTCCACGAGTTCTACGGCTTCCTCGGCGGCGGTCACTGTTTTTTTCCGATGGAGTATGAAGAAAACATGCGGAAATGGGCGAACAGTCCCAAGCCACCGGTGCCCGAGCTGTACGGCTATGCAACACCGCTGGAAATCAACGGCATCACGCTGCCGCCGCAGGAAGGCTACTTGACCGATCTGCTCACCACCCATGCGATTTCATTCATGAACGGAGTCAGGAACGACCCTTTCTTCCTGTTCATGGCCTATAATGCTCCTCACGTTCCGCTGGAAGCGAAAGAAAGCGATCTGGAAAAATACAGCCACATTCAGGATGAGAACCGCCGCACCTATGCCGCGATGGTGGATAACCTCGACTGGAATATCGGGCAGCTGCTCGAGGCGCTCGAGGAGGCCGGAAAACGCGAAAACACACTCATCATTTTTCTCAGCGACAACGGCGGGCCGACGTCCCAGACCGCCGCCAGCAACGGGCCGCTGCGGGGTGCAAAAGGCGACGTGAGCGAAGGCGGCGTCCGGGTTCCGTTCCTGTTCAACTGGCAGGGAACCCTGCCGTCGGGAAAAGAGCTGAGCGTTCCGATCTCTTCGCTGGACCTGCTGCCCACCTTCGCCGCGCTGATCGGAGAAAAACCGGCCGGCAAACCGCTCGACGGAGTGGACATCTTTCCGTGGCTGCAGGGCCGGGCGTCGGGCGCTCCGCATGAGCGCCTCTTCTGGATGAATCCCGAAATGCATCAGCTGGGCATGCGCGAAGGAAATTTCAAAATCACTCAACTGGGGGCCGATAAACCCTGGCAGCTTTTCAACCTGGCCAACGACATCGGCGAGAAGAAGAATCTCTCCCGTTCGATGGCGGAAAAAACAAAAACCATGGCAGCGGAATGTGAGGAGTGGCGGGACAGCCTGCCCGCGGAACGCTGGGGCAGCCCGCGCGTGAAGTGATCTTCCAACTTATGGATGCGGCGGATAAGCAGTAGGAATTTTGTCAGAATAAGTAGGGTCAGAATAATGGAGAGCGAAATAATCCATAGGAGCAGTAATCATTCTGACCTTAATGATTCTGCGAAAAAACAGGTCCTGTTCAGTTGCAGCTGAACAACGGCGTTGCGGAAGAACAAATGCTTAAAAACAGAAAATGACGGATGGAACACATGGATCAAAACATAAATAAACCGGCGCTGGAAAACTGGCCGGCGGAGTGGGTCGGAATGGGCTGGGGGCGGGCCTGCTTTCTGCTGCGCAAATCATTTGTAATCGCCAAGCCCGTCCAGCGGGTGACCGTCTGCGCGACGGCACTGGGCGTGTTTGAACTGCGGCTGAACGGCGCAAAGGTCGGCGCGGATGAGCTGCTGCCGGGCTGGACCGATTACCGCAAGCGCGTCTACACCCATACCTTTGAACTCACCGATCAAATAAAGACGGGCGAAAATGTGGTGGGCTCCATGGTGGCTCCCGGCTGGTATGCCGGGCATCTCGGTCCGTTCGGCGACAAGGGGTTTTACGGGCGTGATCCCTGGTTTTCCGCCCGGATCCAAATCGAGTATGCGGACGGATCGTCCGAAGAGTTTTTCACGGATTCGTCGTGGATGGCCGCGCCGGGGCCGATTATCGACGCCGACCTGCTGATGGGCGAAACGTACGACGCGCGCAAAGAAATCCCCGGATGGGATGCGCCGGGATTTTCTTCCAGGGATTGGAAATCGGCGGCGCTGTTCCGTCCGACAGAAGAGCAGCTCCCTGAAAAGGTGGAACCGCATCCCGGCACTCCGATCCGCTGCATCGCCGAACTGGCCGCGCAGAACGTTACGGAACCGAAACCCGGAGTGTATGTTTTTGATTTGTCCCAGAACCTGGTGGGGGTTGTGCGGCTGAAGCTGAACGTGCCGGCCGGAACGGAACTCGTGCTGAAGCACGGCGAAATGATCAACCCGGACGGAACGGTTTATACGGCCAATCTGCGCTCGGCCAAGGCGACCGACCGCTATATCGCCAAGGGCGGCGGCGAAGAAACCTGGCAGCCGCGCTTCACCTTTCACGGGTTCCGTTACGTGCAGCTTGAAGGTGTTCCCAACGGGTGCACGTGTTTGACTGGTAACCAATCGACAATCGATAATCGGCAATCGGCAATTGCCCTTTCAGGTCAGGTCTGGATGTCGGATCTCAAAGAAACCGCAACCTTCGAATGTTCGGATTCGAAAGTGAACCGTTTGTTTGAAAACATTCGCTGGGGCTTCCGCGGAAATTACCTGGAAGTGCCGACCGACTGCCCGCAGCGCGATGAACGGCTCGGCTGGACCGGCGACACCCAGATGTTCATCCGTTCCGCCGCCTGGCTGGCGGACATCCGCCCGTTCTACAAAAAATGGCTGGTCGATCTCGATGACGCGCAGGCACCGAACGGCGGCTATCCGGACACCGCGCCGTTCCTCGGCCGCATGGACTACGCCAGCGCCGCGTGGGCCGATGCGGGAATCGTCTGCCCCTACGTCCTGTGGCAGGCCTATAACGATCTGGAGTTTGTCCGCCCGTGGTGGGAGTCCATGAAAAAATACATGGATTTGATCTGCACCGACGACAACCGCCACAACGGCCCGAACGCCAAATCCTTCGGGGACTGGCTGCACTTCGGCGCGGAGACGCCGAACCGGCTGATCGGCCTGGCCTACCGCGCCTACAACGCCCGGCTGATGGCCGAAATGGCCGCCGCGCTCGGCGAAACCGCCGATGCGGCCCGTTTCGAAACCGAAGCCGAAAAAAGCCGCGCCCTGTTCCGCGATGAATTTTTCCGGGATTCGGACGTTTCCGTAAAAACCCAGACCGCCTGCGCGCTGGCCATCTACATGGAGCTGCTGTCCGGCGAAGACCTGAGGGCGGCCGAAGAGTGCCTTTTCCAATGTTTGGAAAACTCAAGCGGATACCTCACGACCGGCTTTGTCGGGACGGCCTATCTGTGTCCCGCGCTCTCGAAAGCCGGGCGGCCGGATCTGGCGGTTCAGTTGCTGCTCAACGAAGGGCATCCGTCGTGGCTCTACGAAGTGAACAACGGCGCAACCACCATCTGGGAACGCTGGAACAGCTGGACAAAAGAAGACGGCTTCGGCGACCCCAACATGAACTCCTACAACCATTATGCCTTCGGGGCCGTCTGCGAGTGGATGTTCGAGTCGCTGGCCGGCATCAAGCCGACCTCGCCCGGTTTCCAGACCTTGGAAATCAAGCCCGGCCTGACCGACCGCTTCGATTTTGTAAAAGCCTCGTATGATTCGGTGCAGGGCCGGATTTCCGTGGAGTGGCACAAAACGGATGACGGATTCGATCTTCAGCTTGAGGTCCCGGTCGCCGCAGAGGTTGTGCTGCCTGATCGAACAGAGCATGTGGAAGCCGGAGCGCATCGATTTGTGTGCGAATAACCAGGGCAGGGCGGAAGCGCGCTGTGGAGGATGGAGAGCGATGAAAATCTGGATACAGTTGCGGGTCGTTGCGGTCCTGTGCGCCGCTTCGGTGCCGGTCCGGGGGGAGGTCGTGTTTCTCGACACGTTCGACCGCTCGGAGGCGCTGTACTCCGACGTGAACTCCAATCTGGTGGCGCGGCAGGCGGGCGGCACCACCGGCAGCAGCTATACGAAAACCATGGTCGGGGATGGCGGGGGACTTACGCTGGGCTCCAATCCAAATTTGAACAGCGGCGATACCCTCCTGCTGAGAACCACAGGGCCCGCCACGAGCGACGAGTACGTTTCCGCGGATCTGGATACGGATTTCGGTTCGAGCCTGGCCGGTAACGTGTGGGAGTTCAGCTATCGGACGCGCTTGCAGCGCGGCATCGTCTATAGCGGATATACCGGCTTCGCCGTCGGCAACCCCGCCGATGCTTCGGGTGCAGGGAACGGGTTTGCATTCCGGATCGGGCCGACCGGTTCGTGGAAGGTCTACAACGATGGCGCGCAGGTGGGCAGCGGCAGCGCGGGCGAAAACACATTTTATAACAACTACTCGGTTCGCGCGGCATTCTACGAAACGGCCGGAACGGCTCAGCTTTGGGTGGCCTTTGAGGGGACCACCAACACGGTCTACCTGGGAGCCTTCGCGGCCGCGTTCGCCGACGGCAGCCGCTTCGTCGAGTTGAGAAACCATCTCGATACTGAAACGGACACCGGCGTGGTGGATGCCATATTCGACGACTTGAAGATCGAGGCCTCATTGGTCTACAGCAGCTGGTCGAACCGGTATGCGCTGACGGGAGGCCCCGGCGGCGATGACGATGGGGATGGCCTGGCCAACCTCTATGAATATGGACTGGGCGGCGATCCGACCAATCAAAATGACCGGGGGACTTCTCCCGGGTTTGGCATGATGCAGTCGGGGGGGACCAGCTGGTTCAGCTATGTCCACCCGCAGCGGACGGATCCATTCTGCGGCCTGAGCTATTCCCTCGAACTGAGTACAAATCTCGTTGACGGGGTCTGGACCAACGCCGGGTATGCGGTGCTGGGAACAAATGCCACGGGCGGCAACCTGGACTTCGTCACCAACATCACCGATATGGCCGAGGATCAGAAATTTATCCGCCTGAACATTTCAATGAACCGCACATTGGAAGTCGACCACTTTGGGGCGGTCGGCGATGGCGTTGTTGACGACACGGCGGCGGTAGTGGCCGCGATCGATGCCCTGCAAGCCCTGGGGCCGGACGCAACCCTCGAATTCTCCGCCGGCAAGACCTACAACTTGGGGGCGCGAGCCGGCACCCCGTACCAGATCGACCTGGAAAGCCTGACCAACGTGACAGTCAATGGTAACGGTGCTTTATTGCTCAACACCCCGCTGCGGGCCACCATCCGACTGAGCCATTGCGAAGGCGTCACCGTTAAAAACCTTCAAATCGATCAATCTGCGCGGAGTTATACCCAGGGCACGATGACGAATATTGACCCGGGCGCCGGGACGTTTGAGTTGGCGATTGATGCGGGGTATCCCGCGCCGCCGACAGGGGGCACGCCGCAATGGGGCGTCGTGTTTGATCCGGCGGGGTGGATGCGCTGGGATATGCGGAGTCATATGCGGTTGATTAACTACGAGGATCTGGGCTCGGGCCATTATCTGGCACATGTCCAGTCGGCGTATATCAACGATTTAAACGACGTCCATGAAGGGGATACCTATCTCCAGCCATTGGCTTATTTCAATTTCGACAGCAATATCCATATCACGCGGAGCTCGAACTGCCTGCTGGAAAACGTCGCGCTCTACGGCGGACGCAGCGCCATGAGCAGCATCGTGGATCTCAATACCGGCCTCATCACCGTTCGCGGCTTCAAGGTGATGATTCCGCCCTACGACCCCGACCGCTTGATTTCCAACTGGCGCGACGGCGTTCACTGCAAAGACAACCGCATCGGCCCGGTGATCGAAGACTGCTATTTCGAGGCCCTGCTGGACGACAGCATCAACATGGGACAGAACACCGTCATGGCATCGGAAATCATTTCGGAGACCACCTTTCGGATGATCAAGGCGGAGGGGCCGGAAATCTGGACCGAAGATTCGTCGAGCATGCAGGTCGGGGACCGGATCATGGTCTTCTATCCGCCGACCGGAGAGTATATCGGTCCGATTCTTGTGGCCTCGGTCGATCCGGATGCCCGCGAAATCATCACGTTCGAAACGCCGATCACCAATGTAGTGACCGGAACGGTCTCCGCCGGGGAGACGGATTCCACGCATTTCTACAATTTGGATCAATGCAATGCGGGCTATGTGATCCGCAACAACACCTTCATGCCCCAGCGCCGTCACGCCATCCTCGCCCGATCACTCAACGGAACCATTTCCGGAAACTGGATTGAGGGGGTTGGCGGGAACGGCATTCGGGTGGATAACGAATATGGTAACTATTATGAGGGACCATTTCCGCAGAATGTTGTTGTGAGCAACAACACCGTTGTTTCTACGCATCTGACCCCGATTAATGTGAGCGCCGATACGGGGGCCAGCAACACCCGGCTTGTGCGCGATATCGACATTACGGGGAATATCATCACAGCCCTGGATGCGCCGGCGATTGAATTGGACAACGTCCAGGATGTGGCGGTTTGGAACGACAACGAATTTTACGCCGCCGGCGGGGGCGCGCTGGCCGATCCGCTGCTGGTCACCAATTCCAGGGATATTTCCTATCCAGACCCGCAGGACGGCGGATTTGAAGCGGACTTTTCCGACCCGGACGGCAACCGCTATGAATACCGCCCGACCGGCACGCCGTGGACGTTCACCGCCAATGCCGGCTACAGCGAAAACGCAACGGCCTTCACATCGTTGAACCCCTCCGCGCCCGAAGGCTCGCAGGTGCTCTTCCTCCAGGGATTGGGCAGCGTCTCCCAGCCGCTCGCCCTCGATGCCGGCACTTATACCCTTTCGTTTTATGCCGCCCAGCGCAACCGCGATCCCCAGATCCAGCAACTTCAAATTTCGGTCGGAGGAACCCCCGTGGGAACCTTCCAGCCTGCCGCGGGCGGGGCGTATGAATATGTTGAAATCCCCTTCACCTTGCCGGCCCGCGCCGACGGCCTGCTGGAGCTGCAGGGCATGGTTTCGCCGCAGGACACCACGATCCTGGTGGACGACCTGCGTATCGTGCATTAGGCCCTTCGGAGAAGGGCCTAAGAGCCGATATAAAAACGGTTCAAGCTATACTGAGTGTACTCCGTACCCGCGCATTTATGCCGGGGCGGAGTTTTTGGTTTTCAGGATAAAAATACGATCGGATTGGCGGGGCTGGACGAGTTTCAGAAAAGCAGATTTTGGCTTCATCAGTACGGATTGAAAAGAGGGGGGATGCTGCCGTAGCCTACACTCTGAGAATTTAAAAAATCAGTGAATAGGCAAGTGATGACAAAAGCAAGATATCTTGTGCCGCATCTTTATACGGCGGATCCTTCGGTGCATGTATTCGACGGCAGGCTGTATATCTATCCGTCGCATGATATTGATGCCGGTATTCCCGAAAATGACAATGGCGATCATTTTGATATGCGCGATTACCATGTGTTTTCTTTGGATGATATTGATGGAGACGTGACCGACCATGGCGTGGCTCTGGATGTGAAAGATATTCCCTGGGCGGGTCGTCAGCTGTGGGACTGCGATTGCGCCTGCAGGGACGGCAAATACTATCTCTACTTTCCCCTCAAAGATCAGGAGGATGTTTTCCGCATCGGCGTGGCGGTCAGCGACCGGCCCGAGGGTCCGTTTGTCCCGCAGAATGCACCGATTCCCGGCAGCTATTCGATCGACCCTGCTGTATTCTGCGATGATGACGGCGCATACTATATGTATTTCGGCGGGATCTGGGGCGGGCAGCTGTCGAACTATCGGGACAACCAGCCGATTGATGGCGGGCAGGAGCCGCAGGATGATGAGCCTGCGCTGCCGTCGCGCGTGGTGCGGTTGAGCGATGATATGCTCGGGTTTGCCGAAGAACCGCGCGGGATCATTATTCTTGATGAAAAAGGGGGTCCCATTCTGGCCGGCGACCACGACCGGCGCTTTTTCGAAGCATCCTGGGTGCACAAATATCAGGGAAAATATTATTTTTCTTATTCAACCGGTGATACGCAACAGCTGTGTTATGCCGTGGGTGACAATCCGTACGGGCCGTTTACATACAGGGGCGTCATCCTGACCCCGGTGGTTGGCTGGACCTCGCACCATTGCATTACTGAGTTTAAGGGCAAATGGTTTCTGTTTTTTCACGACAGTGTTCCCTCGGGAGGCAAAACCTGGCTTCGAAGCCTGAAGGTTTGTGAAATGGAATATAACGACGACGGAACGATTGTGACGATTGACGGCGGGGGAAGTGTCGAACCCGCGAAAGGACCGGTTGTGACAGAGTGTGATGACGCGGCCGGGATATTAGTTTAAAAGGGTACTTATGGAACATTTTCAGCAGAAACTGACCTTTCGTGAAAAAGCCGGATACAGCCTGGGTGACGGGGCCGCCAATCTGGTGTTTCAGGTTTTGATGGCCTATCAGTTCATGTTTTTCACGCAGGTTCTGGGGCTGAGTCCCAAGGCCGCGGGACTGCTGTTTCTGATCGGCCGTTTCTTTGATGCGTTCACGGATCCGGCCATGGGTTTTATTGCAGACCGCACCCAAACAAAGTGGGGGCGTTTCCGCCCCTGGCTGATTTGGTCGGCCCTGCCGTTTGCCGCGATTTTCTGGCTGACATTTACCAGCCCCGGGTGGTTGCCCACCGGTCAGATGGTTTATGCTTATCTGATGTATTTCCTGCTGATGGGCGTCTATACCGTCAACAATGTTCCTTACTGTGCACTCAACGGAGTGATGACCGGCGACGTCGACGAGCGCACCAGCCTCTCCACGTTTCGTTTTGTCTGTGTGACGATTATTTCATTCATCGTTCAAGGGTTGACCCTGCCGCTGGTCGATAAATTCGGGCAGGGCGACGACGCAAAAGGGTGGTCGATCACAATGGGTATTTTTGCCGTTGTGACCATTTTCTTTTTCGTGCTCTGTTTCTTCTCTGTCCGGGAGCGCGTAACGCCCGACCCGGATCAGCAGTCTTCGGCAAGGCAGGACATGCTAGATACATTCAAGAACCGCCCATGGGTGATCCTGTTCAGCGCAACGCTCATGATCTTCATCATGCTGGTCGTGCGCGGCGGCTCGATGCCCCTCTTTATGGAGCGCATTGCGGACCGGCAGGCGCTGGCCGACTTCGTTGGCGGCATGGGGCTGCAGCAGGTGGAGGGTGTGGCTCCGGTCGGTTTTGGAAAAGTGCTGGATGCATTCGGTTATCTGCTCAGGCCGGACCGGTCCAACGTGCCCGGCGTGGCCTACGGGCTCTTCGGAATGCTGGGCACCTTTACGATGTTCCTCGGCGTGTTGTGTTCGAAGCCGCTTTCAAAACTGTTCGGCAAGCGGATGGTGTTTGTCGGCTCGCTGGCGGTGACGATGGTGGTAACCCTCTGGCTGTTTTACATTCCCGCCGCATCGGTGCGCGCCATGCTGTGGCAGAGCGCGCTGTGGGGGCTGGCATACGGGCCGACCGTTCCGCTGCTGTGGTCCATGATTGCGGACACGGCCGACTACTCCGAATGGAAAACCGGCCGCCGCGCGACCGGCTTCACGTTCGCGGGAGTCGTCTTCGCCCTCAAGTTCGGCCTCGGGATCGGCGGCTACATCCAGGGTTCGATTCTCGGCATGTACGGCTACGACGGAACCGCCGAGGCGTTGACGGAACAGGTGATGACCGGTGTTCGCGTAGCCGCATCCATTGCCCCGGCCGCGTTCATTATTGTCGCTGTGGTCATTCTGCTCTTCTATCCGATTTCCAAAGAACTGAACTACCGGATCGGCGACGAGCTGGCCCGGCGCCGTCGCGAGCGCGACGCATAGTTTTCCAATGGTTGGAAAAATCAGGTTGGGCGAGACCTCCGGGCGAGCCGTTGTGTTCCAGGGTTTGGAAAAAATGAGGGTGCAGGCACTGCCTGCTTACCAGGGATTGGAAACCGCTATTCGGATCGTTTCATTTTTCGGTATTTTCCGGGCGTGGTGCCGAGGGCCGTTCGGAAGCTGTTGATGAGTGTGTCGACGGAGCAGTAGCCGCAGTTTTTTGCAATGTCATCCAGCTTTGCATCTGTGGTGCTCAGCAGGTTGGCGACCATTTGAATGCGCTGGTGGCGGATTTCCTGCCCGGGGGAGCGGACATAGTTGGCGGCAAAGGCTTTTTGCAGACCCTGCTGGGTGACACCCATGGCTTCGGCTACGTCGGTGGCCTGGATTCCCTGGTAGTAATGGTTGTGAATCCAGTGCAGGGCATCGGACACGAGCGGATTGCGCACGGCGTAGCAGTCGGTGCTGCGCCGGGTGATCACTTTTTTCGGGGCGTGTCGAATGATGGTATCTTTCGGCTTGCGACGCGGATGGGCCAGCAGGTCACGCAAGGTGTTGGCGGCGAGGCGGCCGAGTCCTTCCTGATCGGTTTCGATACTGCTGAGGCCGATGGTGAGTCCGCTGTTGACGAGGTCGTCGTTATCGATGCCGAGCACGGCAATATTTTCCGGAACACGCAATTCATGCTTCAGGCAGAGCGAAATCATTTCGCCGGCCATATTGTCTGTGTAAGCAAAGAAGCCCAGTGAGAGTTCTTCGAGGCGATGGCCGCGTGTATGTGCAATAGCCCGCAGTTCATCGATTACGGCGGGCTGCATGGTTTCTGCGGTTTTCAGGACCGTGACGGACCCGCCGTCGGCCTCCATAAATTCCTGCAGCGCCTCCAGTCGTTCTTCATACATCCGGACGCCGCCGGGGCCGAGGGCGAACACTTCGCGATAGCCGTGGTCGCGAAAGTGCTCGGCGGCGAGGTGGCCGATTTCGCGATTGTCGGTAACGACTCGCGGGACGGGAAGTTTGTGGGCACCGAGGCCGAGATCGACCAGCGGAATTTTGTGTGTGCGAAAATAGTTGAGAGTTTCGGTGCACTGGAGCAGGGCGATGCAGCCGTCGCCTTGCCAGTCCTTGAGGATGCCTTCGTTGGTGACCGGATCTTTGGGGCAGTTGAGCTGCCATCCCGCTTCGCGAGCGACCTGGGCGACTCCGCGGTGGATGCGGTAGTCGTACCATTCGAGCAGCAGCATGATGTGCTTATGTTTAATCATGGGTTCCCTCTGGTTATCAGACACAATTATCAGTTAAACGGTGTCTGTAAAAGCTTCATATCCTTTGAGATCGAGGTTTCATTTTTTCTGGTTTAACATTCGATACTGAGGATTGATGGATTTTCTTTTCGTTCTACGATGGACTATAGATGGTGAGGGGAGAGCACAAAAATCTTCGGATTTAAGAACGTGCTCTGTGATGAACACGAAACGAGGAGGAAAAATGAAATATGCAGTAATCATAGCGATGGCTTTGTTTGTCGGAACGACGTACGCCGATGTACTGGTCAGCCTCAATGCGTCCACCCAGGTGGACGGTGCCGATTTTGCCACGAATTATGGCGGAGGAATCGGAACCGGAAACAATGTTACGTTCAGCGGGTCCGCAGCAATCACAAACGGGCAGATATCCGGCTCGACAACCTATAGTGCTCCTGATGTCTATGTCGCATCATCCAAAAGCTCTTTTACCGGAAATTTCGGAGTGGCTGAATATACCAGTTCCGGCTGGAGAATCCGTTTGAACACGGTTCCCGATGGTGAGCATTTTTTCTCCGACAACCTCTTTGCTGTCGACAGCGTTTCTCTGGATGACGCAAATGACACAATGAATGCGGCGTCCATTTTTGTCAGCGATATGGCGGCCATTTCAAATGCGCAGGTGAGGTTTGTAATTCAGGAAGGTGGAGCGTTCTATATTTCAGAACCGTCCGCAAATTTCCAAAGCGGTGCGCTCGACGGGAATTTTACCACGAATTGCTCGATCGAAGCCTTGTCGGCCAATTGGTTTGAATACAATCCAACCGTGAATCCGACGGTTAACGGGGTTGCGGATATCGGCCCGGCGGCCACGCCCTCGTTCAGCGCGATTACGTTTGTCGGATTTCATATGGAGGTAACGACGTATGCAAGCGGAACGATTGCTGCGCACAATGGGTGTAATATCGGTGTTCGTGAGTTTATTGCTCAGGGCGTTGGCGGGGTGGTTTCCTCCGGCTGGTACAAACGGGATTTCTTTGAGTTTGATGATGTTGCCGGGAAATCCTTCAACACATTCATCAATTCAGGCTCTCTGAACAGTTCATGGAATTTCGGCGGCCCGGCGGCAACCATTTTCACAGACGGTGCCGGAAGTCTGGCGATCAGCAACCACCCGGGGCAAACTTACCGGAAACTGGATGAATATGTTTCACCGTACACATCCGGCGTGTATCGCCTGGAAATGGATCTGGCTTCATGGGATCTCGATTCGACAGCTGTCGGCAGTACGCTGACCTTCGGGGCGTTGTCTGATGTAACAGATGGAGCCTCTTTAATCGCTGCGGTCAGATTAACCGTTCAGGATGCGACCACCGCCAAGGTTCAGATGTTCGGGGATTTCACATCCGGCGCAACGTATCGAGCATTCAATTTTAATTTGGACGATGTAAACGGGCTGTCTTGTGCAATCGAGTTCGATTTTGATGCGAATACGGCGACCTATTTGACGAATGGAGTCGTGACGCACAGCTTTACCGATTTTCAGGCAACCCGGGTTGAATCGCTCCAGCTTAATACCAGCTCATCCTGGTCGACGGGTTCTTTTGTCGCAGTGAATGAAATGGGACTCTCAGAATTTGTTGAAGCGCCTCCTGTCGATAATACGCCCGCCTCGCGCTGGAATGCGTGGCTAGACACCTATCCGGGAATCGGGGTCAATACAAACCTGTTGGACAACGGGGACAGCGATGAACTGGACAATCTGACCGAATACGCTTTTGGCGGCGATCCGTCGGACGGCGGTTCTTTGGGCAATGTGCCTGTGCAGGCGTTGGTGAATGACGGCGGCAGCAATTATATCGAGTATATCTACTTTGAACGCGATGATGCGGGCGACCGCGGGCTGGCTTCGATTCTGACAGTGGGTACAGATCTGGTCGTGACAAACTGGGCGGATGCTTCCGGCTATGAGGCCGGGCGCGGCACATCCGGGGTGTCCGGCTTTAATGCGGTTACCAACAGGATTCCGACCGGATCGGAAACCAAACAGTTTATTCGGCTGCAGATTAAATTCACTCCGTAGGACGCATGGATGGCTTAAAGAACTATGAGTGCGCCCCGGCGGAGAACCGGGGCGCATATTTATCAGAGGAAGCGGGGAAGGTAATGGTAAGGCACATTGTTTTAATGCTGGCGGTCGTTCTGGCTGCTGTTTCGCCGGCTGCGACCGTTGTTGATTTCGATGCGGATGACATTTCGGCGGCCATCACAAAAAGCAGTGACTTCCTCTTTTCTGAAACCTCCGTGACGCTGGATGACGTTTCAAGTGCCGGATATTCCGGGCAGCCGGTCTATGGCGGCTTCCGCGAGGAAGGCGTCAGTTTGTGGTCGGCCAACAATCGAAGCAACGCAGGTTTGAAGGTGCGTTGGAACGGCGGTGCCGGTGTCGCCGGTGAGACTGCATCCGGTTTGTACCTGTTTCAGCAGGAAGATTTTTTGAACGGGCTCGATTCCGGTTCGGTTGCGATGGATGCCGACTCCGATACGGTGAGCGGCGAAGCCGGCTATATCAGCCCCGGTGACGGCACCGAAAATCCGGCGGTAGCCTCCTCGACCATCCGCTTTGTGCTCAAAGACATTTCGGGAACCTACATTTCCGAAGCCATGTCGCTCGTATCCAGCACGCCGTTTTCCTTCGAAGCGACGGCGTTGTCCTATTTCAGCTTTGACCCGACCGTTAACACGTCTGTGGCGGCCGGCACAATCGGAAGCGCATCGACACCGGCTTTTACCGGAATTAGCTGGGTCGGCTTTCGTATTGATGCCGTGCGCGGGTCCAAAATTTCGCAGGGCGTGAACATCGGCGTTGAGCTGTTTTCTGTGCAGGCGGCTTCCGCACCGTCCGCCATGATTATTGACGGAGGGCTTCGTCATCAGAAAATTGAAGGTTTCGGGGCTTCGGTTGCGTTTTATATCAACCGTCTGGTGGATAATGTCCACTCCAACGAATTGGCAGACCTGCTGTTTCGGGATCTGAATCTGGATATTTTCCGGATGCGCAATCTTTATCTGGCCGACGATACGGATCTTCAGGGCAAGGTGGATGACACCCTCAACACCTTGCGGCTTGGTGAAGCCGCGCTGGGCCGGCCCATGAAAATCCTGATGTCCGGATGGACTCCGCCGAGCAGCCTCAAAAGCAATACCAATAAAGTCGCCGGAACGCTGGCATCCGATGCCGGCGGATACCGCTACGACGATTTCGCGCAATGGTGGGCCGACAGTCTCGATTACTACTCGGCGCTGGGAGTGACCCCGGACTACATCAGCATTCAGAACGAGGCAAACTGGGAAGCGACCCATGCTTCCTGCAAATTTGAACCCGTTGAAACCACAGAGTTCGCCGGCTACAACATCGCCTTCGAAAAGACCTGGCAGACGCTGGCAGGTGAAATGGGGACCGCAGATATGCCGAAGATGCTGGCCGCGGAACTGGTTGCCTTCGGCACGCTGGATGAGTATCTCGATAATCTGCTTTATCCCGCTCATGCCTACGGCTATGCGCACCATTTGTACTCGCAGGATGTTGGATGCAGCCCGGAATTGCTGAACACCGAGATGCAGGCGACCGGCGAAGCCTATGGTTATAAGCCGCTGTTTCAGACCGAATATTATAACGGCGAGTCCCCAACCGAGTGGCTGCGGAAATATAATCTCGCCAAGTTGATGCATAATTCTCTGACGCTCGAACAGGTCTCGGCCTACCTTTACTGGTGCTTGTTCTGGCCGATCGGCGACGGACAGGCCCTGATCACGGTGCCGGATAATTCCTCATACGAAATCAACCCGGAATATTACGCATTTAAACACTATTCCGCGTTTATCCAGTCCGACTGGCGCCGGCTCGACACGGTTTCGACGGAGGCCGGCGTTGATCTGTCTGCCTATATCAGCCCCGATAAAAGTCAAGTCACAGTGGTCATTCTGAATGCCAATGCAGGTGCGGCGGACCTGGACCTTTATTGGGAAGAGTTGGAGATCAGCGGCGGTGATGTCTACCGCACCACTTCTTCCCTCAACTGCACCAACATCGGCTCGTTTAATCCCGCGTCCGCCTTGTCGGTGCCGGGGGAATCAATCACCACGCTTGCGCTGACGGCTGTGACGAACGCAGTGCCGGAAAATCCGAACATCCTGATGATCTGCGTCGATGACCTCCGCCCCGAAACCCGGTGTTACGGCGCATCGCAGATGATTACTCCCAACATCGATCAGCTTGCCGCCGACGGCTATCAGTTCAATCGCGCCTATGTTCAACAGGCCGTTTGCTCGCCGTCGCGCGCCAGCATGATGACCGGCCTGCGCCCCGACACCACGCAGGTGTTCGACCTGGTCACTGATTTCCGCGACACCATTCCGTGGGTGGAAACCCTGCCGCAATATTTGAGAGGCTACGGGTATTATTCTGCCGGCATCGGAAAAATCTATCACGGCGGCCTCAACGACGACCTCACCTGGGACGAGCCGTGGAGCGCCGGTTCCGGAACCTACGGATCGGTGGGCGCAGGCAATCCGCCGACCGAGCGGGCGGATGTGGAAGACAATGAACTGCGCGACGGCGCCGTAACCGATGACGCCATCCTGAAGCTGGCGGATCTCAAAACCAAACAGCCCTTCTTCTACGGGGTCGGCTACGTGCGTCCGCATCTTCCGTTTGTCGCGCCGACCGCCTACTGGAATCTCTACGCCGACAGCGATCTTGTGTTGCCGCACACGGACGATCCCGCAGTCGATTCATCCTCCTACGCATACACCACCTGGGGCGAGCTGCGCGACTACGACGACATCCCCGCAACCGGCCCCGTTTCTGACGATCAGGAAAAAGAACTCATCCATGGCTACTATGCCAGCATCTCCTACATGGACGCCCAGCTCGGCCGCCTGATGACCGCACTCGAAGCCGAAGGACTCGCGGACAACACCATCGTTGTGCTCTGGGGCGACCACGGCTGGCATCTTGGTGATCACGGCCAATGGTGCAAGCACACCAACTATGAGCGCGCCACCCGCATCCCCATGATTGTTAAAGTCCCCTGGATGCCCGGGGCCTCGCAGATCGACGCGCTGACCGAAGTCGTCGACCTGTATCCCACATTGCTCGACCTGTGCGGCATTCCCGAGCCGTCAACCCTCGAGGGCGACAGCCTTGTTCCGCTGCTCGAAGCACCGGAGTCGGCCGGCGATGCGGATGCCATCAGCCAATATCCGCGCGATGGAAACATGGGCTACTCCATGCGCACCGACCGTTATCGCTACACCGAATGGCGCGTCGAAAACTCGACCATCCTCGTGGATCGCGAACTCTACGACCACTTCCTTGACCCGCTCGAAGACACCAATGTGGTTGATCATGCCGCGTATGCCGCCGACGTTGCGCTGCTCGAAGCGCAGCTGCAGAGCCGCCTCGACGCGCTTTCTCCGTCGTCCGCTTCCGATGCAGACAACCTGGTTGTGAACGGCGGGTTCGATGATGGAACCAACAGCTGGACGCAGACCGAAAGCAACGATGCAGACGCCAACTTTACAGTTGCTGTTGTCGAAGATCCGCAGCTGAACATGGAAATAACCAATGGCGGAAACGTCTGGGATCTGGCCATCGAACAGATCGTTCCGGCACAGTCCAACAAGCTCTACACCATTCGTTTCAAAGCGAGTGCCGCTGCGATCCGCACCATCAAACTGCTGTGGCGAAATAAGGATAATATCGGCGATGCCTACCTGTCGCTTAACGTGCCCCTCACCACAGAAACCCGGCTTTATGAACTCACCGGCATCCAGCTCGAAAACATAGTTGGAACCGATCCCGATGCGGAACTCCGCATTCAGTTCGGCGGCGACGCCTCTGACGTCTGGATCGACTCCATTCAAGTCTGCGCGCAGACCTCGCTGTCAGCCGCCTTGGCCGATGCTGGCCTCTCCGGCGAAGATGCCTTGCTCAATGCCGACTCCGACGCTGATGACGTTTCCAACCTGATCGAGTATGCCTGCAACATGAACATGGCTGCCGACGACCGCCATGTGCTGGTTTCCGGCACCGGAACCTCCGGCCTGCCGACTCATCAAATGGCACCAACCAACAGTTTCCAAACCTTGGAAATTGAATACCTGCGCCGCCGCGGCGCGGCCGATCTGGAATACATTCCTGAATTCGCCGGAGATCTTTTTTCCAATGGTTGGAAAAGCGGCCTGACCGAAACCGTTGAGTCCATTGATTCCGATTGGGAGCGCGTCACCGTGCGCGACCCCGAAACCTCTGAAACCAACTCTGCCCGCTTCGGCCGCGTCCGCGTGCTGTTTAACCCATAGTGGTATTTGTACCCCGACGCAGTTGATTCCAATGCATGGAAAATAATTGGCCGCCGGAAACCTCCTTCGCTCCAGGCTTCGGCGAGACAGGCTTTCCGGGTTGCCGCTACGCTGCCGTCGCTTCGCGCCAGCCTCACTTCGTGTCCAATGTTCGGAAAACGTACCGCACTTCGCGGGCGTTACAGCCCGGGCCGCCTGCTTATCCAACCATTGGAAAACCCACCCCGCGCTTTGCGCACCCCTCCCGCGGAGGGGATTCCGGGGGATAGGGTATCCCAGACAGTCGAGGGGGCAGACACAACGAAAGCCCCTGTTAATGGGGCTTTCTGTCGCTGTTTTGACCGGTTTTGTGGTTTTGTAGGTAGTTTTGTTTCCGCCGGTTCAACTCGTCTTTTTGCCATTGTGGGATTGTAGACATCATGCTGTCCGGTCTTTCCAGTAGAACGGGCGTTTTCTTAAGTGCGCAACGGCCACAACGTAAAGGGTGTTGTTTTGCTGCCGGTAGATGATACCAAAGGGAAACCGGGGTGTCAGAAAACGACGGAAGGGGGCCTTGATGATCCGGGAGGATTCCGGATACTGCTTTATTTCGTCGATGGATTGGCTGACGGCGATAATGAAAGCTTTGCCGAGACCATCCACTTCATTTTCATAGTAGGCTCGGGCCTCTTCGACTTCCTCCCAGACTTCGGTTGCAAAAATTACGTTCATTTGCTGATGCCGAAACGCTGGAAAAATTCGGTTTCGCTGAGACCTTTATCGGACCCATCCATCAAAGCATTGAACCGTTTTTCAGCGACTTCGAGCCATTCGCTTTCAAGTGGTGTCAGTTTTTGTCCGTGGACGCTGTGCAGGATGTGGTTGGCCAAAACTTCCCGTTCAGAAACCGGCAGTTCCTGGGCTTTTTTCTCTAATTCTTCAAGTAGTGCGACCATGATGTTACCTCGTTTTCACCGAAACGTACTCTTATTGCCGGATTTTTCAAGTTCTGGCGGGTGCGCATGCATTCCGGAGTTTGCCGGAGACCTTTTTTACAATGCCTGGAAAATAATTGGCCGCCGCAATCCTCCTCCGTCCCAGGCTTTGGCGAGACAGGCTTTCCGGCTTCCAATGTTCGGTAAACGTACCGCACTTCGCGGGCGTTACAGCCCGGGCCGCCTGCTTTTCCAACCATTGGAATTAAACAGCGTTGAAGACATAATACCACGTTCACACAGTCATTGAGATGTTCCACGCAGAGCCGCAGAGACCGCAGAGTTTTGGACGGTAGGGACGGGCCGCCGGACCATCCGCGTGCATGGGATGTGTTTAGCGTGCAGGCCTTTGATTGCGGTTCGCCCGGTTCATCGTGATTCACCATGAACGGCGGTTTGTCCTTGCCGGTAGGGCGCTTTCGCCGAAAGCGCCGCTGCATCCGCACCGATTCCCTGCTCAGATTCCCCGCCCGGACAGCCCAGCGGTCTGTCCCTACCAATAAGCGCGGTTCTCCGACCTGTCCGCCGCAGCTCGGAGCGTCGGGGGAAGAGCGATGGCTGATGCCCCGGCACCTTTTGACGGGGGCGAGTCGGTGACATCCATTTGCACGATCGTCAATTTGAATGACGCATATTTTACAATACTTGGAAGATCCGTACCGCAGGCGTCCCGCCTGCTTAGCTTGTTGAGACACGCAGTGAGGCCTTCTGCAGGAAGGTAACCATTGATTATCATTGCGCCTTGAGTGAGCCGCGCGAACGAGCGAGATGATGTGGTTTCATATTTTCGGATTTTTGCTTCGATACTGACGGTTGGCGTTCCTGCGGTATCCGCTATGATGCCAGCATGAAAACGAAGTTTTTTGTTTGGATGGTTGGTTGTGCTCTGGCAACACAGGCTGCAACCGTGGTTGAATTTAATGCGCGCCGGCATGTATCGCAGGTCAGCCCGAGTAAAATATCAAATGTGGCGCTGGATGTTTCCGCTCCGCAGTTTACGTCTGCGAATTTGTCCGGCTATTCCGGTCCGGATGTGTATGTGGCCATGAACCGGCGGGGCAAGGGAATTCTTAATGTGGGCGATGAAGGGGCGTCCGGGTTGCGGGTGCGGCTGCATGATTCCTTCGGCGGCGAGGTGAATGGACTGTTTTTGTTTAAAACCGGCGGCGTCCAGTTTGCGGACGGCAGCGATTTGATTTCAGCGGACTCTATTTTCATTTCTCAGGTTCAGCGGTTGGCCTCGGCGTCGATCCGTTTTGTGATTCAGGACGGCGGTTCATTTTATATTTCTGAAGCATCTCCTGAATTCGTGCAGGGCGGCAATGGCAATCATAAAGACGCCTTTTCCATCAACGTGCTGCAGGCCAAATGGTTTGCCTATGATCCGGTCAGCAGTGCCGCCGGGGTTTCTCAGGTTGGGGCTCCGGCGTCTCCGTCTTTTTCCGATGTGCAGTTTATCGGTGTTGCTCTGTTTGCAAAAGGGCCGGAGTCCGGCGCGTCCAACACCGGCGTGAATTTCGGCGTGCGGCAGTTCACGGTGCTCGCGGAGCCCGGCGTTGCGGCCTTGTCCGCTCCGAAGCCGGAGCCCAAAGAGGTTTCGGTTACATTGCCCGTTGTGTCGCCGGTGGTGAAGAAGGGGCCGGGCAGCCTGAACATTCTGACGATTATTTGCGACGACCTGAACGATTCGATTGAGGGCATGGGCGGGCATCCGCAGGCGAAAACGCCGAACATCGATCGGCTGATCAAGCGCGGCGTGCGCTTTACCAATGCGGCGGCCAACGTGCCGCTGTGCGGTCCGTCGCGCGCCAGCCTCTGGAGCGGCCTGCATCCGACCACGACCGGATATTACGGTGCTGATCAGCAGAACAACCGCTGGCACGACAACCCGGTCATCGAGCAGTCGGTTTCGCTGTTCGAGCTGTTTGTTCGTAACGGCTACCGCAACTATGCCACCGGTAAAATTCACCACAACGGCCACGAGGTGCTGTCGATTTTTGAAAACGAAGACGGTTTTCCAGGGTTTGGAAGCCTTCCGAATTTCGGGCCGATTCCCAATGACGGAAAGCCGGAAAACAAGCGGCAGGGAGTGCTTCCGCCGTGGGTGCAGGAAAAACTGCGTGAAGAAGGCGGGTGGGGCGACGGCTTCGGCCCGATCCAGGATCTGACAAAATACGGCAGTGAATACAGTTGGACCATGTTCCACAGCGGTACACCGTGGGAGTTCCGCAACGGGGTTGATCGCGATCCAATGCCCGACGAGATTCATGCGGCAGAAATGGTCGATTTTCTCGGCAAGTCGCACGAAAAACCGTTCATTGCAACGGTCGGGTTCACCCGCCCGCACTCGCCGTGGTATGCGCCGCAGGAATATTTCGATCTGTTTTTGCTGGACGATGTGGAACTCACGCCGATTCTGACGGGCGATACCGAGGATTGCTCAAAAATTCTGACGGAGCAGCACGACATTTCCCAGCCGTGGGGCTGGTTGAAATATAAAAAGATTATGGAAAACGGCGGCGAAGAGCAGTTGCGCAAATGGACGCAGGCCTATCTCGCCTGTGTGGCGTTTGTGGACGATCAGGTCGGCGAGGTGCTCGATGCGCTGGAGGCGAGTCCCTATGCGGATAATACGCTGGTGGTGTTTACGAGCGACCACGGCTATCACATGGGCGAAAAGGAATATCTGTTCAAGTTTTCGCCGTGGGAGGAGAGCGTGCGCGTGCCGCTGGTGATTGCAGGGCCGGGTGTGGCTGAAAACAAAGAATGCACTGCGCCGGTCTCGCTGGTGGATCTCTATCCGACCTTTACGGACATGGCGGATGTTGCGCCGCAGCATAAGCTCGACGGCCACTCAATGAAGCCGCTGCTCGAAAGTCCTGCGGCGGGGCAGTGGAGCGGTCCGGACTTTTCGCTGGCGGCGACGGCGTCCAAGGTGCCGGTTGTCAAAGACCTGCCTGCGCCGATCTCCGACCAGCACTTCAGCCTGCGCACGGAGCGCTACCGCTACATCCGCTGCCGCAACGGCGAAGAGGAATTGTATGACCACAAAAACGATCCCAACGAGTGGGTGAATGAAGTGACCAATCCCGAATTTTCCGGCATACTGGACACCCTGCGCGCGAAACTGGATGCTGCACTGAACCACTAAGGAAAGAAGATGAAACGTGTATTTCTAGCCGGCCTGTTGGCTGCGGCTTTTGCGGCCGCCGCTCCCAGACCCAATGTGCTGTTTATTATTGTCGACGACCTTCGTCCGCAGCTCGGCTGCTACGGAGTCGACGGGGTTATTTCGCCGAACATCGACCGGCTGGCATCCGAAGGCACGCTGTTTGAGCGCGCCGTTTGCCAGGTGCCGGTCTGCGGGGCGTCGCGCGCCAGCCTGCTGACGGGGCTCTATCCGACGTCCGGGCGGTTTGTGACGTACTACACCAAGGCTCAGGAAGATGCGCCGGGCATCGCCGACATTCCGACGCTTTTTATGAATAACGGCTACACAACGATTTCCAACGGCAAGATTTATCATCATGCCGACGACAACACGAACTCGTGGAACGAACTGCACCGCCCCAAGGATTTTCGCGTCTACCTGAAGCCGGAAAATCAGGGCAAAGAGTGGGCCGAAATGGCGGCCTATGAAGACGCCGATGTGGAGGACAATGCTTATCCCGGCGGCGCGCTGGCCGACAAGGTGATCGGCGATCTGCGCCGCGCCAAAGAAGAGGGCGCACCGTTTTTCATTACCGCCGGTTTCACCAAGCCGCATCTGCCGTTCAATGCGCCGAAAAAATACTGGGACATGTATGACCGCTCGAAAATTGATCTGGCTGACAACCCGTTCGCACCGCAGGGCGCACCGGGCAACGCGCTGCATCAGTGGAACGAGTTGCGCGATCACTACGGAGGGATGCCGAAAGAGGGCCCGCTGCCCGATGAACTGGCCCGCACACTGATTCACGGCTATCTTGCCTGCGTTTCCTATACCGACGCGCAGATCGGCAAACTGCTCGACGAGCTGGATCGTCTCAACATGCGCGACGACACGATTGTCGTGCTGATCGGCGACCACGGCTGGCAGCTGGGCGAACATTCGCTGTGGTGCAAGCACGCGCTGTTCAATACATCCACCATTGCGCCGCTGATGATCAGTGCGCCCGGGTGTAAGGCCGGGCAGCGCACCGATGCGCTGGTCGAGTTTGTCGACCTGTATCCCACGCTGTGCGAACTGGCGGGGCTTGATGCGCCGCAGCACCTGTTGGGAAAAAGCATGGTGCCGCTGCTGAACGATGTTTCCAAATCTTGGAAAAAGGCGGCGTTCAGCCGCTATCACACTGGCGAATCCGTGATGACCGATCGTTATTCATACACGGAATGGAGCGATGGAGCGCGTATGCTTTACGACCATAAAACCGATCCGGACGAAAACGTTAACGTGTCGGAAAACCCGGAAAACAAACGCATTGTTCAGCAGATGAAAAAACTGCTGTGGGAGCATCGGGCCGCAGTCGCTGCACCCGCTCCGAAGCAGATGTCGTTAAAGGACGTCTATAAAAACGACTTTATGATCGGCTGCGCCTTGCGCAGTGCGGAAAAGCTCGGCGCGCCGGATCATGTTTTTCCGGTGGCAAAAGAGCCGCGGGAGCTGGCCGTGATGGAGCGCGAGTTTAATGTGGTGACGGCGGAAAACCTGATGAAGCCGCAATACATGCGGCCCGCGCCCGGAGAATTCAACTTTGAGCAGGCCGATGAATTCGTAGATCTCGCTGAACAATACGGCTTGGAGGTGGTCGGTCATGTACTGGTCTGGCACGCGCAAACCCCGGAGTGGTTCTTTCAGGATGAAAATGGAGAAACCATTTCGCGCCAGGCTTTGATTGAGCGTCTGCGTGAGCATATTCACACCATTGTCGGAAGTTATAAGGGACGCATTAAATATTGGGATGTTGTCAACGAGGCTGTTGATACGCGCGAGGTGAACGGCATTGCGCAGGAGGCGTTTTTCCGTAAATCAAAATGGCTGGAGATTATCGGGCCGGAGTTCATTGAGCTGGCCTTTCAGTTTGCCCACGAAGCCGATCCGGAGGCGGAGCTGGTCTATAACGACTACTCGATGACGCATAAATCCAAGGTCGATTTTGTCGCTGAAAACATCGTCAAACGGCTGAAGGAAAAAGGCATTGCCATCCACGGGGTCGGGATGCAGGCGCATTGGCACCTTGAGTATCCGAGGCCGGCGGAAATCGAATATGCCATTAAAACGCTGTCGGATGCGGGAGTGCATATAAGCATTACCGAGCTCGATGTCGGCGTATTGCCGCTGGCGGACGGTTATCAGGGCGCGGATGTTAACAGGCGCATCGAACTGCAGGAAAAGCTCAACCCCTATAAAGAGCGTGTTCCGGCTGAGGTTCTCGAAGAGCAGGCCCAAAAATACCGTCAGGTTTTTGAGGTGCTGCTGGAACACCGCCGCGATGTTGAGCGTGTTACATTCTGGGGAGTTTCAGATCGAGATTCGTGGAAAAACAACCACCCCGTCCGCGGTCGCACTGCCTATCCTCTGCTGTTTGACCGCGACTTCCAGCCCAAGCCCGCGTACCGAAGCCTGATCGATTTGCGATAGGTTTACGCGGATTTTTGCTCGATGGGCAGGGGCTCGAAGGAAAGTTCGGCCGGGGATTTTTTCTGGACGACGGCTTCGACGGCCGCGGCGGCCATGGCGGCGATCGGCTGGCGGATGGTACTGATGGCGGGAATAAACCAGCGGGCGGCGGCGATGTCGTCAAAGCCGGTGACCGCCACGGACCGGCCGCGCTTTTGGCGCGGTAAACATACGCGGGATCTCATCTCAAAACGCGGCCTTCCAGTGGCTGTTCTCGCAGAATGATGGACAGCAGACACGAAGTGAGACTGGCGCGCGCGAGCAAAGCGAATGCTTCACCGACGGCGGTGAAGCGGAGGTCATCTGCTTAAAGCGCTCCGCATCATTCTGCCGTTCATCATGTGCAATTTTTTCTGGCTGCAGTTCATCGTGATTCCCCGTGAACGCCTCCGCCGCGGTGCGCATTAAACCTTGGCATTCGGTTTCGGGGCTGATCGTGCCGCGTAGAGTCCTTCAAAAAAGTGGCGGGCATTGGTGCCGAGGGTTCGGGTGCGATACCCGCCCTCCTGCACAATCAGCATGGGCATGCCGAGGGCGCCGATCATGCGTCCGTTGGTCTCAAAATCTTTGGCGACCAGCGTCCATGTGCCGGTCGGATCGGCTTTGGCGGTGTCGAGGCCGAGGGCGATGATCAGATAGTCGGGCTTGAAGGCCTGAACGCGCTTCAGCATTTTGGCCAGAGCCTGCTGATATTCCTCGACCGTGCAGTGCTCGGGAAGCGGCAGGTTGACGTTGAATCCTTTCCCTTCGCCTTTTCCGGTTTCATTTCCGAATCCCGAGAAGAAGGGGTAGGCGTAGGCGGGATCGCCATGGATGGAGAGGGTCAGCACATCCGCCCGTTCGTAGAAGATGTCCTGCGTGCCGTTGCCGTGGTGGAAGTCGATGTCCAGAATGGCAACTTTCCCGTAATCCGAGAGGTATTCGGCGGCCGCCGCCGTGGAGTTGAAGTAGCAGAATCCGCCGAACTTGCTCCACTCCGCGTGGTGGCCCGGCGGGCGGACGAGGGCGTAGGTGAGGTCGTAGTCTTCCAGCAGCAGCTCGGCGGCGGTCACGGCGCAGTCGACCGCGCCGGTTGCCGCAAGATAGGCATTGCCGTTGAGCGGCGTCATGGTGTCCGTGCAGAAGCAGCCGAGCTGGACTTCGATGTCCCGCGAGCTGCGGAAGCGGTTGCGTCCCGGAAAGACCGACGGGTAGATTGATTTGTCGGCAGGAAGCTGGCGGCAGACTTCCTTGAGGAAGGCGAGATATTCCGGGTCGTGGATGCGGCGCAGCAGGGACATCGGCGTCTTGCGCGGCTCGACTCGGTGGAACAGGCCGGTCTGTTCGATTTCCTTCAGGATTTGCGGGAGCCGGATGGGGGATTCGAGGTAGCCTTTATCTGCCACGTGGTGGATGGCGTGTTTTTCATTCACGACCAGTCCGATCGATGCCGTTGAATGCGTGTTGATCTCGATGGGTTTTGTTTTGTAGCGGGGGGCCCGCAGGATGGCGGGGTCGTCCTGGAAGGATTGAACCACCTCCTCGATTTGCGCCGGTGAAATGATATCGCGGTATTTCCGGTCGAGAATGGCGTGCACCACCTTGCGGGTCAGACTCAGCGGCAGGGGGGCGCCGGTGTCCAGCGGGTCGTACATCAGATAGTATAGGTCCTCGTCACCCGGTTTGACGGGGGTGGCGTACGCGTTGTTGAGGATCGGATAGACCCCGTAGCGCTCGTAGAAAAGCATTCGGAGTTTGTTCTGTTTCAGGGTGGCGGGATCGCTGATCCGCTCCGGATCGTCGATACTGCACTCAAAGAAAAGTCCCTTGGCTTTCAGTTTGATCGACTCCTCGCGGAGGTGTTCGTACAGGACGCCCCCGATCCCTCCGCCCGTAATCCGGGGCGCTGCCGAAATCAGCTCCAGATAGGTGACCCCGATATCGGCCAGGTGCAGCAGGACGGCAAACCCTTTCACCTGTCCCGCATTGTTGTCTGCCACAAACAGGATCGATCGGTATTGATATTTCACCGGATTGCGGAGCTGAAGCGGAATCTTTTCCAGATCTTCGGTGCGCGCAGAGGGAAACTGTTTCCGGATAATCGCCTGCACCTGAGCGATCGCGCTCCGGTTGGCGGCACAGGTGCCGTCATAAATTTTACGTATACGAAACATAATCCTTCTCCATAAGCAGCGGGCCGGTCAGGAATTGCACCAAAAGGCCCGGTCGTTCCGGTCTCCGTCCTGAATGGCGATACCGTAAGCTGTTTTTAAACGAAGTCACGCAGATAGATGAGGTTAAGAGTGGATTGCTGAACGCGACAGCCTCCAAAAAGGATCAGGCCGGACCGGCACCAAAGAAGTTTTGCAGAATGATGACCGGCAGAATGATCTGGAGCACTTTTAGACGAGGTTTCCAGCCTCGTTCGGCAAGGCGACACGCTGCTCTCATGCAGATGAGGCTGGAAGCCTCGTCTGCGTATATGCAAAATTAGCGGAAGGCAGCATGTCTGCAATGCATTGCGGCACACGGCCCCAAAGTCCGCTCGATACATAGGGAGAGGTTCTGTATGAAAATGGTTCTGGCATTTGATTCGTTCAAGGGAAATTTATCCGCTCGCGAGGTGTGCGAAATCGCGGAGAAGGGCATCCGCTCGGTTCTCCCTGCCGCGGAAACGGTGATTTTGCCGATGGCCGACGGCGGCGAGGGCACCGCCGCGGCGATGATGTCCGCGCTCGGCGGCGAGTGGATTCCGCTCACGGTGACCGGGCCGCTGCCGCACATGCGCGTCGAGGCCGGATACGCCTGGCTGCCCGACAGCAAAACCGCCGTGGTCGAAATGGCCGCCGCCAGCGGCCTTCCGCTGCTCAAGCCCGAAGAGCGCAGCCCGCTGACCGCCACCACATACGGCACCGGCGAGCTGATCATGGCCGCCGTCAAAAAAGGCGCTCAAAAAATCCTGCTCACCGTCGGCGGCAGCGCAACCGTCGACGGCGGCGTCGGCGCCGCCGAGGCGCTCGGCTGGGTTTTTCCAATGTCTGGAAAAATGATCCCGCCTGCAGGTTTGATCCTGCCGGAAATCGATGTGCTGTGCGATGTGACCAATCCGCTGTGCGGCCCGAACGGCGCGGCCCGGGTCTACGGGCCGCAGAAGGGTGCGACGCCGGAGATGGTCGAAGAGCTCGATTCCAGGCTTTGGAAACTTTCGGAGCAGGTTTTCCAATGCCTGGAATCGAGGTCTTCCGAAAGTGCTTTTGGTATTCCCCAAAAGAAGCGACCCCGCGGGGAGCACCAAAAAAATATCCGCGACCTGCCCGGCGCCGGGGCCGCCGGCGGGCTGGCGTTCGGCGCGGTGGCCTTTATGAACGGCCGGCTGGTGCCGGGCATTGATACGGTGATGGAGACGGTCGGGCTGGCCGCCGCACTGCAGGGCGCGGACTGGGTGCTGACCGGCGAGGGCCGCTTCGATTCGCAGTCGCTGCAGGGCAAGGTGGTCGACGGCGTGCAGCGGCTGGCGAAGGCCGCCGGCGCCAAAACCGGGGTGATTGCCGGCAGCGTGCAGCTCGGCGAGCCGGACTGGCGCGCCGCCGGCATTGAATGGACGGCGGCGCTTCAGCCGAAGGGAATGGGGCTGGAGGAGTCGATCGCCCGCAGCCGCGAGCTGCTGTTCGCGGCGGCGGCCGCTTTTGCGCGCGGTTTGTAATTGTTGCCCGGTCCGCAGTTGGTGTAGGCTTTCTTCCTTTAATCAGGAAGCCGTTATGTCGTCATCAGACATCTATCATATGAAAGAGCCGCCGTGGGAAGCGAAAAAAAATCCCCCGGTCACCCGTCGCCGCCGCCGGAGCAAGAGCTTCGACGAGACCGGAGAGAAGGATCTTTCCAAAACGCACAACCGCCGCCGCAAAAACAGCGGGGCCCGTCGTTTCCGCCACCTGATGAAGAAGCCGGAGTTCAGCCGGAAATTCTGGACCATCACCCTGACGGCCCTGATCCTGATCCTGGTCGCCCTGGTCATCTGGGACCGCTTCTTCCGCTATCCGCCGCCCACGGATTATTTGAACGATCCGAATGCTTACGAAGTGGACATGGATTAAAAGCGCGCAGTGCCGGGTTCCCGGCATGCGGTTTTCCGGCAGCCTCGATCCGGTTCCTGAGCCGGCGGCAGCCGGTTCATTCCCAGTTTTTAAACAGATCGCTGAAAAAATCGTTGGTCTTTTTCGTCCATTCCTTCCAGAACGGCGGCGCTTTGCGCGCGTAGGGCGGCGGGCTGACGTGGATGTCGGCCTGCGGCTCCACCGTGAACCACTCCTGCTGCATGTGCTGCGCATACACCGCCCGGTATTCCGCCCCGGCCGCATTGTAGATGAAAATCGCGATCAGAATCAGCAGGAACTGCCCGTTGAACAGCCCGTAGATGCCGAACAGCACCGCCATGATCCGGCCGATGCGTGCGGCCAGCGCCGTGGCTTTCAGCCGCCCGATCCGCGGGCTCATGAAGGCCCGGAAGATGCGCCCGCCGTCCATCGGGAACGACGGCAGCAGGTTGAACAGGCACAGCATCAGGTTGATGGCAAAGAGGTTGCGGAACAGGTAGGAGCCCGTCGCGATCAGCAGCAGCCAGAACAGCACCGCCAGCAGAAAACTGACGAGCGGGCCGGCCGCCGCCATCAGGAATTCATCCATCGGCCGCGCCGGGATATGGCTCATCTTCGCCACCCCGCCGATCGGCAGCAGCATGATTTCGCGCACCTGGCACCCCTTGCGGATGGCGACCCACGAGTGGCCCAGTTCGTGCAGGGCCACGCTGGCGAAGACGCCGACCGCGAGCAGACTGCCGGTCAGCCCGCGTGTGAAGGCGACGAACAGCAGCAGGATCACCAGCGTCAGGTGAACCCGGATCGGGATTCCCATTACACGAGTCAGGTTGTACGAACGTTTGATCATAAAATTATCCTTGAATTGGGGATGAACGCATGAGCGGATAAATGGAGGCGTTTTTTTACAAACAATCCAGTGATCCTGCATTCCAATATTCCATTTCCTGTCAGTGTAGCGGCCCGGGCGTTGAAGGGAAGTTACAAATTCGGGCAGTTTTTGCGGCAGACCGCGGCGCGCAAACAACCCGCTTTAAACATGTTGCTTTTGATGCCCGGGAAAACGGTCCGCCGGCCGTCGGCAAGGGGGGCGGGACTTCTTTTGGGATCGAGCCTGTCTCCGCATTCCAAGCCCTGGATCCTGTGGTCCGGCCGCAATCGGTCGGTTGCGGGCCCCTCAAGTTTGGCCTCGCAATGGATTGACGGGGTGGAGCCGTTTCGGTAGGGTTCGCGGAATTTTATAAAAAACAGCCCCTGCCCGGGGCGTACAAAGGGAGAGAACAATGGCTACAAAGATTGGTATTAACGGTTTCGGCCGTATCGGCCGCATGGTGTTCCGTGCCGCCGCTGCTCGTGAAGACATCGAAGTGGTGGGGATTAACGACCTGCTCGACGTCGACTACCTCGCATACATGCTCAAGCATGACTCCGTACACGGCAAATTCGCCGGCACGGTTGAAGTGAAAGACGGTTCACTCGTCGTCAACGGCAAAACAATCCGCATCACCGCGGAACGCGACCCGGCCAACCTGGCCTGGGCCGACATCGGCGCGGAAGTGGTTGTGGAATCCACCGGATTCTTCCTGACCGACGAAACCGCCCGCAAACACATCGAAGCCGGTGCAAAGAAAGTGGTTCTGTCCGCTCCGTCCAAAGACGCGACTCCGATGTTCGTCTGCGGCGTCAACACCGACAGCTATGCCGGCCAGGACATCGTTTCCAACGCATCCTGCACCACCAACTGCCTGGCGCCGGTTGCCAAAGTCCTCAACGATAAATTCGGCATCGAAAAAGGTCTGATGACCACCGTTCATGCTGCTACCGCCACCCAGAAAACCGTTGACGGTCCGTCCATGAAGGACTGGCGCGGCGGCCGCGGGATCCTCGAGAACATCATCCCGTCCTCCACCGGCGCTGCCAAAGCGGTTGGTAAAGTGATTCCGGAACTCAACGGCAAGCTCACCGGCATGGCCTTCCGCGTGCCGACCTCCGACGTGTCCGTTGTGGATCTCACCGTCTGCCTCAAAAACGGCGCTTCCTACGAAGCGGTTTGCGCAGCCATGAAAGAAGCTTCCGAAGGTTCCCTCAAAGGGATCCTCGGCTACACCGAAGAAATGGTTGTCTCCACCGACTTCCGTGACGAAGAGTGCACCTCGGTCTTCGATGCCAAAGCCGGCATCCAGCTCGACGACACCTTCGTGAAGGTGGTTTCCTGGTACGACAACGAGTGGGGTTACTCCTGCAAAGTGCTCGACCTCATCAAAGTCATCGTCGGCTAACCGCCCCCGATTCTTTGAATCTGAAAGCCGCTCCGGTCTCCGGGGCGGCTTTTGTCTGTCTGGAAAAGGTGCCGCGAAGCCGCCTTTCGGCTTTCAGGATTGAGAATTTTTTTAATTGTGAGAGTTCTTCTGAAGCATCGGAAGTGGCGGCGGATTATTTTTTAATCATAAAATGCTTTGTGGAAGCCTCTTTGATGCGCTGCCTGCCGCGGGCCGGCAGTGTTTTTCCGCTTTGGGCACGAGACCTGCTTTTTATCCTGTTGCACGGCAACGTGCAGGTTTTCTCATCACCCCTCCGGGGCGTCACCGCCTCCGCGGTGGCGCCCCCTCCTTTTTTCCGCAGGCTGCGCCCGGCTCGGCTGCCGGATGCAGGGAGCGATCCCCGGCGCTTCATCAACGCCGCTCCGCAGAAAGAACGGGTTCAGACAGAATCATAAAAACTGAACGTCCAGGGGGGGGTAATGGGTGGGAGGTTAAGCCCTATTCCTCTTTGTTTGTAGCTTAGCGGTCGTTATAGACCGTGGAACGGCTGAGGGACGATGCCTTCCAGCCGACGGCGGGAAAACCTTGCGCATGTGCTGTGCGGATTGCG
>JBFHEM010000052.1:0-30586 GCA_041584215.1 Tichowtungia sp.
CCGCTGGTGGCCACCAGCATATAATTGAAGCGGTCCTCCCAGACCGGCCCGGCATACCACGTCGCCCACAGCCGGCCGCCCGGCGCCGACTCGATGCCGGGAATGCCCTGATAGTTCCGGACGGCAGGGCCGTATTCAGCGCCCGGACTGAAGTTGACCGGCGGCAGGACAAACCCCTGCAGCAGCTCCTCGGCGGCCGCCATTTCCGGCGTCAATTCCCCGAGTCGAACTTCAACCGTGTCGATTCGAATTTTCGCGGTCAGGTTCGGAACATAAAAGCCGACGGCTTCGAGCCGGTTTCCCGTCAGCCCGGCAGCCGCTCCGGGCGCCAGCACCCGGTTTTCGGCGAAATCGAGTTTCTGCCAGGCGCCGTCGGAAAAGCGGACGGTCATTTTTGAAAACCCCCGGCCGTCTCCGAATTTGCGGGAAGAAACATACCAGGTGCCGTCAATGCAGACAGCCGGCTGTGCCGCATCCGCCCCGTCCGTGCTCTGATACCAGCTGAATTCCATCCTGCGGTCCGCCGGAATTTCCAGATCGACTTCATCCGTCCAGATCAGCTGCGACCGGCCGAGATTGTGAATAAACAGAAATCCGCGGAGCGTCTCTTGGTTCGCGGGAAACGATTCGACGGCCTCCAGATTCCCGGGCCTGCCGTTCACCCACGAGACACGAACCGCGTCAGACTGCAGCGGCAGCGCGGTGTTTCCGACATGAACCCGCCAGCCGGTTTCCTCCAGGGGCCAGTCAACCCCCTTGTCGTTCGGGAACAGTTCACGATAGCCCACGGACGAACCGCCGGCAAACACGCCCGCACAAAAGACCCCGAGCCCCAGAAACAGAAGACCTGATTTTATTTTATTTTTCATACATACACTCATTTTATCAACAAATCCCGTCATCTCTTCTCCATGGACGCGTTCAGGGAAGAACCGGAACGCCCCAGGCCCCGAATTCGAGAACCTCGCCCGCCGCCATCTCTTTCTGATACAGCGAACAGACATCCTGCTCCTTGGCATTGAAGAGATGGAATTCGGGAACATCGGAAAGGGCGAATCCCTGAGCCGTCAGGGACTCGTGCCGGCTGTGCGGCCCCCGCCCGGCGGACGGCGTCAGCACATAGACGATGCCCGCTTCGCGGCAGACCCCTTTCGTCCGGGCAAGCGGTGCCCGCACCAGGGTTTTGCCGGCGACCGCCGCCGGGACGTCGCGAACCTGATAGCCCCGGTCGGAAAAAACCAGCGCGCCGGGCTGCAGCGATTCCGTTTGCACGGAATCCTCCCAGTCCATGACGGCCGCGCGTCCGCTCAGCAGCGGCTCGCCGTCCTGATTGGCGCCCAGATCGATGCCCGGGTCCCCGGCGGCTTCATGGCGAGGATTGATGCCTGTCGCCCGGTTGACCAGCATCCGGAAACGGGCTTTTCCGGAAACCGCCTCTCCGGCGCGCACATCCTCCTCTGTAAACTGCGCAACGAGAATCTCTTTTTCCACGTGGCGCGAATAATCGTAAATGATGCGGATCATGCCGTCATCGGACTGAACGCCGTCCGGATAGGAGATGCCCTGCCGCTCATCGAGCATCAGGCCCCCTGTCCAGCTCTGCCCGTCGTCATCCGAAACAAAGGCCATCAGCTGCGACCGGCCGGCATCCCGGTCGATCGCCCCGTGCTTGACCAGCAACAGACTGCCGGACTGCAGCCGCGTGATGAAGAACCGCGACACCGTGTGGACGATGGGCGAGTTTTCCGTCATCGTCCAGGTTCGGCCCCCGTCGCGCGAAATGCTCTCGCCGATGCCGCCCGCGACACGGTTCAGAAGCCACAGCGAGCCGTCTTTGCGCTCCACCACCTGATATTCGGAAGCCGAAAGGTCCTCGCGCCGAATCGGAACGTCCCCGCGATAGGAAAACGTCGTGCCGTTATCCTCGGAATAGAGCGGCGAGGGGAAAAACGGCCGTCCCGAAGGCAGCGGTGCCGACGGCCAGAGCCAGTCGCCATTGGACAGCACGATCGGCTTGTTCATGTTGTGCGTTTCCATGGCAATCAGCCGCGGGGCCGACCAAGCCGGCTTTTCCGCATCCGGGTTGTCTGCCGTCATCACCCAGAGCTGGCAGGCCGCCTGATTGAAGCTCCCGATAAAATCGTTGTAGGCCGCCACATCACCGAACTGCTCCTTGTACAGGCTGCGGTTCAATGCGGACATACGGATCGGATAGAGGTTGAACATAAACCAGAGCTTGCCGGTCGGGTCCAGCCACAGGGCCGGCTCCGACGCCCGGAACGGCGGATCGACCACCAGCACCGGCGGCGACCAGGTCTCGCCGCCATCCCCGCTGGTGGCCAGCATCACATAGTTTTCCGAGCTCTCTCCGAGTCCGCCGCCGTACCAGGTGGCCCACAGCCGCCCGCCCGGCGCCGCCGCGATCGAAGGGATGCCCTGGAACATGCGTTCCGAATCCGCATACTGCGGCCCGGGATCCATGTTCACATACGGCATGTGCGGCCACTGCCCGCGCGAGGGATAAACCGCCTCCTCAGCCCCGCCCGAAGGGGCCGGCAGAACGAATGCAAGAACCGGCATCCAGGCCAATGCGAAAACCCAACCTCTGTTTTTTTTCATCCACTTCTTTCTCCGCCGTCCGGCGTTTTAATACTGTTCGTTTCCTGCCGTCATAAATTTCATCCCGTGTGCCGAACACCGCATCCCATCCATACAGTGACCGCCGCACCCCGACCATACAAAAGCGCAGCCTCTGCAAGGAGCCGGGGCGGGGCTCCGCGCCCCGCCTCGTCACCGTCACGAGGCTCCGCCGACCGGCGGCTGCCTTAGTACTAATTCACGCTGAAGAACTCCGCATCCTGGTCGGCCTCGACATAGATGAGCACATTCGTTCCCGAGGCGGCTGAATGGGACAGGTTGGTCACGACGAACGGGCCGTTGACGTTGTCGGCATGGGGCGCATCGGCCCACGAACCGGAGGTCAGATCGACACTGCCGCGCAGCCGGCCGGCCGCCGGGGACGCCGCATTGATCTCCATTTCCAGCACCCCCGGGGCAACCCATTTCAGGCTCAGGATGGCCGGCGTTTCCGTGCCGTCAGTGGTTTTTATGAGCACCGCCCACTGGTGGGCAATATTATTGGTCGGGCGCGTATCGGAAAAATAGCGCAGATCCACGACATCGATCGGATTCGCGAACGATCCCCCGACCGTTTCGAGCACGTATCCCGCACCATCGGCATCGCCCTGGGCGGTCACGCTGGCGGTTCCGCTGCCGGAGATGACCGCTCCAAAATAGTCCGTACCGGAGCAGGTGATGCCCGACTGCGAAGAACTCAGACTCATGTTTTCATAGCTCATAAGAGAATACAGGCCGGAATTATCCACATTGTGCACCCGGACCGATTCCACCTTTTGCGCGCCGTCCGTGCTGAAGTCGAACCGCAGGGTCATCGCAGCCGGATCGCCGCCGGGAACCGTGTCCGTTCCGTACAGGCGACAGAAGAAGCCGTCGGTCGCTCCCGACTGCATCACCTTCTCGCTGTTGATGAATTCAACAAGGCTGACCTCCATGTCCAGGTCGGCAATGCCGACGAAATTCGACACCGCAAAGGTTTGGTTCGACAGGTTGTTAATGGTCGACTGCCCGATATAATTCTGCGGATCGATATTGATGTATTCGGAAACGGTGCTGATGGTGACCTTCCACTGATGCACAGGATTTGCCGCCGGGCGCGGGTCGGTAAAATAGCGCAGCGTGACGGTTTCGAGCGGATTGGTCACACCGCCGCCAAGCGTTCCGATCAGGTAATCGGCGTCGTCGGCATCTCCGACCACCTCGATGGCGGACGTTCCGTCGCCGGAGAACACCGCTCCGTTCGTCGACGTGCCCGTGCAGGTAATGCCCGGCTGCGAAGCGGTCAGGCTGATGGCCTCAAAATCGGTGAGCTGGTCAACACTTTCCACCCGCAGGGAACTCACCACGTCGGCATCCATCGCGGTGAAATCAAACTGCAGCGAGACGGCCGCCAGCGACCCGCCATCGGGAACCGAGTTTGTTCCATACAGGCGGCAGAAAAATCCGCTCGAGGCCGCCGACTGCACCACCTTTTCGGCATTGGTGAACTCAACCTGGCTGACATCCACAATCAGACCGGGAATGCCGGCGAAATTGGTCACCGAAAACGCCTGTCCCGGCAGGGAACTCATCGCAGCGATGCCGATGTAATCCATCGGATCAAGAACGACGGTTCTGGTTCGCTGCACGGTGGTCACTTTAATCACCCATGTATGGGTGATATTCACATCCGGGCGCGGATCGGAGAAACAGCGGAAATCCACCGTCTGGATGGGATTCAGAAGCGAGCCGCCGGCCGTTTCAAGCACATACTCCGTGCCGTCCTCAGCCCCCGTCACCGTCACATTGGCTGTGCCGCTCCCGGCAATAACGCTCGCGTTGGTCGACAGTCCGGTGCAGGTGATGCCCTCCTGCGCGCAACTCAGGCTGACGGAGATATTCGTATTGATGGTGCTGTCACCAATTACCTGGACGGCCTGCACCACCTCGTCGCCGGTCGTGGTGAAATCAATTTGCAGCCCGACCGCCGTCAGCGTCCCGGATCCGGTCCCCGTTCCATACAGGCGGGTGAAAAATCCATCTGACCCGGACGTCTGCACCACTTTCTGGGCGTTGGTGAATTCAACGAGGCTGACCTCCGCGTTGAGGCCGTAGATTCCGCCGAAATTCGTCACCGAAAACGACTGTCCCGGCAAAGTATGCATGGCGTCCCCTGCAATGTAATCCTCTGGATCCAAAACGATCGTTTCAGCCAATGCCGGTCCCAGGCCGGCGGCCAACCATGCCGCCGCAGTCAGCAGTAATCCTGCTCTCATATTCATCTGTCCTTCTCCTTTATCTCAGTTATTCCCGTCAACCCTCCGAAAAGAATGCTATACAATATGCATCTTCATCGTATACAAAATTTACACCATCTGATAATTACGATTCAAGATAATCGGACAGAAAATTTATGAAAAAAGCACGAATACTCCCGTCGTTTTTGAAAGGACTCCGCATCCTGCAGGATATTGCCAGCCATTCGCAGGGAACGCGACTGACGGATATTGCGCAGGAACTGGGGCTTCCCACATCCAATGTCACCCTGTATTTAAACACCCTGCTCGGTGCCGGCATGGTCATCCGCGACCCGATCAACCGGAAGTTTTTCATTTCCCCGATGGCGGTGGACCTGTTTCAGGATGCCGGCGAAAGTTTGATTCACCGACTGGTTCCGAGCGCCGACGAACCGATGCAGCACCTGCATCAGCAGCTCAATGAAAATGTTCTGCTCGGATTCCGCAAAGACAGCTCTGTTTTCTTCATCCGGCATATCATCTCCAGCCATGTCATGAGCATAAAGATCGAGCCGGAACCGGACTTCCCGCTGCATGTGACCGCCGCCGGGCGCGCCCTGCTGGCGTTTCTTTCGGAAAAGGAAATCGATACCTACATTCGAAAGGCCGAATTCGAACAGATCACAGCCAAAACGGTAGCGAACGAAAAACAACTGCGTGAACTGCTGCGCGAAACGAGGGAAAACGGCTTCGCCTTCAATCCCGGTGAATTCGAGGAGGAAGTGATGGCCCTCGCGGCACCCATCCTGATCAAAAACCGTCCGATCGCCTCGCTGGTCATGCAGTTTCCGACCCTGCGCCACACGGCGGAAAACGCGCTCCAGGCGGCCCCGCTGATCATGGAACAGGCGCGAATCATCGAAACGAAACTCCTAAAAGAAGAATGACCGGACAAAACCGAATCACCGCCGGAAATAGAATGCGGGAAACCGGGGTTCAGATCGGGGACCGATATGTTCGGCGACAGGAATGTCGCCGCTCCTGTTTTGCTTATTCCCTTCAGAGGGGTTTTCCAAAGGTTGGAACCGGCAGTACCGGGTTTCAGTCGGAGTTTCCAATGATTGGAAATTTTTCCGCCATTTTTTCCAAGCATTGGAAAAGACTCCGCATCGGAATGCGGAGCCACGGTGCAGCGACGGACTTTGATCAAGCGTTTCCAAACCATGGAAAAGCCCCCGCTCCGGAGGGAGGACATTCCTGTCCCCCTTTCAATTGGATTCGTCGGCTCTTACTGAATTTCCACGTTCAGCTTCATAAACTGAATATCTGCAACATCAGTAGAAATCCGATTGGTTACAGATTCAAACTCTGCATTCACTGCCGCGCTGGCTTCTGTTATATCGTTCGTATTCCATGAACCGTTTTCCAGCAGACTGCCGTTTTTCTTCACTTGATAAGTTAAGCCGCGTTCAGCGGCATCCAGACGACGGAGATAAACATATTCCAGCGTCTCTCCGTCATCGACCAGAGAACCCAATGGAAGAACTGCAGAGGCATCCGAATTGGTCGGGTTGCCGCCCAAGGCATATTCCAGCAGATTGTCCATGCTGTCAAAATCGGGGTCATCAGCATAGTTGGTTGATGAGCCAAGTGTCGGATAAAGGTCAATCCATGCAGAATAAGACTGAGTATCAATCGCAGGCAGCACCTGCAGCCTGAAATTATCAAAAACCGCCTCGGGAGAATTACCCGCCGCTTCTCCGTGCCAAAGATAAAGCCCGCCATAACCGCCATCAAAAACAACCGTAGACGAGGAAAAGGTAATCTGGTTCAACACCGTACTGCTTCCTTTTTCCGAGATCGTATACTCGAAGGTTCCTGCCTGATCACAGGAAACAGTGAAGGTGTAGATCTGTCCTTCCACCGTGTTCGATACCATACTGGCGCTGCCGGCCTCCACATTGGAAATGGCTCCGTTTACCACCTTCACAACCTGCGCCTGAGTGGTTCCGGTTTTAATGCGAAGTGCATAAAAATTGTTTTCATCCTGAATGTTAAAAGCCACCCCGGCGTACGTTCCGGATATTTTCGTCCGAACATCCGCCGAGAACGTCCAGCTGGTGCCATCGCCTGCAGCAGTTCCGGCAGTCATTGCCAGCCCGGTGTTGTAAATCATATAGTTCATGTCGACATATGCCGGAGCGTCAAAACTCAACTCATCGGCCTTTTTAGCAACTCGAAAGGTGTTTTCTGTCTCGTAAGGGTTCACCCAGTCAGCCCCGACTGCATCGGCGGCATTGGTTGAATAAGCGGTCGTTCCATCAAAGGGATCGTATAATTCAGTCCCCAGGGAGTAATCGACGGGCGCAACCGCCTGAATACTGAGGTTGTCGTAAACCGCTTCGGGAGAATTCCCCGCCGCTTCTCCGTGCCAGAGATACAGCCCGACGTAACCGCCATCAAATACAACTGTGGACGTGGAGGTGGTAATCTGATTCAGCACCGTAGTGCTTCCTTGTTCTGTGATCGTATAATTGAACGTCCCCGCCTCATCACAGGAAATGGTAAAGGTGTACATTTGACCAGCCACCGTGTTCGAAACCATGCTGGTGCTGCCGGATTCCACGCTGGAGATACTCCCGCTCACCACCTTCACAACCTGCGCCTGAGTTGTCCCGGTTTTAATGCGAAGCGCATAAAAGTTATCTTCATCCTGAATGTTAAAGGCGACCCCGGCATACGTTCCGGTGATTTTCGTCCGAACATCCGCCGAGAAAGTCCAATTCGTCCCGTCCCCTGCTGCAGTTCCGGCAGTCATTGTTATGCCGGTGTTGTAAATCATATAGTTCATGTCGATACCCGACGGAGCATCAAAACTCAATTCACCGTCTTTGTTAGCAACTCTGAAGGCGCTTGTTGTCTCATAAGGGTTCACCCAGCCTTCTCCGACGGCTTCGGCGGCATTGGTTGAGAAGCTGGTTGTTCCGTCAAAGGTATCTGTGAACGTAATGCCCATCGCCTGATTCGAACTGCATACTAAAAAAAACAAACTGACCGCTATTTTTATTATTTTTGACCTGTTCATCGTCGCTCCTTTTACTTTTTCCCATTTCAGCCCGAAACCGCTTTTTGATCCCGAACCATCCCGGCTCCCTATACGGATGCATCGTAATTGTTTCGCGGTAAAAAACAACACATTTTCAACATTATATTTATTTGCCCGTACACTGTATACTTTTAACCGGTGTTCAACCGTCTTTCATCTCAACTTGACAGCTTTCGATTGGTGCTCATCAGCGCACAGTCACTGACAAATTATCAAAAACGAGGCCGCCCCATGCGTGGGTGAACATCCCGGCGACATCTCCACACACTTGAAACTCTTTTCCACCGCCACTAATCGTTTCGTGCGCGGTATGCACCAAGACATATTCTCCGGCAACGTTATAATCCGCCGCAAGCATTTCGTTTTGAAGAGCCCAGCTGACCGGAGCTTCTGTCGTCCAGTCCTCTCCTATATTCTCAGTACCCGATGAAAATGATGTGTCTTCCCGGTTAAAACTGTCGCTTCCCGTATTTTCAAACTTCAGCGTAAATATTTCAGATTTTTCGAGCGAGATTCGAAGCTTGAACGGTTCTGACGGCAACTGCGTGACACTGCCGCCAGACCAGGACAGAGGAGCATCTGGTTCATCTCCCTTAAACACAGCTGCCTTTCTTCCACAGTACTCTTCCAACTCATTCCCGTATTGATCCAGCACCTCGATCATCACAAAACCGTCCGGCTCGGCTTTTGCATTCAACGCCAATCCTCCGCTAGACAGCAGAGGCTTCGTGATGATTTCCGCCCGGCGTTTTTCCGGCGAAGCGCCGATCCACCCGTCCGCCCGGTAGCGCATGAACGTCGGAGTAAACATCTGCGTTTTGGCAACCTCACAAATCTCCTCCCAGGACTCGTGCCAGTTCATGACGGGCGAATTTTCGACGCCATGCTCCCCGACCATGCGCCCGTCAAACCGCGTAGCAAAAAATTCCGGTGTTATAAAAGAGCGATCATCTTTCCCGTCGACCTGAATAAACATAAAGTGCAGCACATTGATGCACTGTGCCGGCTCATAATAATGCCCGTCCCAGCTCATCCGGGTCCGGTTGGGGGTTGTAATGGAATAGCCGTAATTAAACTCTCCGGGCGCCCCGTTATCCAGAAACGGCTTCCCGGTCTTCATCCGATTCCAAAACACTCCGTCCCGACTGGTTACCACTTCCGTATAAACCTTCTGATGCTGCACGTCGTAGATTTTATGATAGGCAAACTCCAGACGGCGGTCTTCCTCGAACCACATGTCCACGCCATAATGCTGCGTAGACCACGGATCTTCGAGTGTCGGGGCATCAAAGAAGCTTGGAGACCAATCGACCCCGTTGGTTGTGCTCCAGGTGACAAGAATCCGATCTGCCAGATTATTATCGTAGTACACCCGATACGGATCATGCCGCGGAATCCGGCGGGCCTGATAGCAGCTGAGCGTCTTCCCGTCCGGACTGAACCGCACATCGCCGAAGTTGTCGTTCGAGTCCCTCCACGTGCCGATCTCATCGTCTTCAAAAATCCCTTTATCAACCGTAACGGGATCTCCCAGCACAAAAACCTCGCCAGTCGGCTTTTCCCAAACAGCGATCCGGCTTCGCCGGGGAATCGGAATATCGCCCCACGTCTGGTTTTTCTCAAACCCCGAATAACGAACCCGCACCTGCGACAAATCAACGACCCCGTCAACAGCCGGGTCGTACTGTTTGTAAACTGGATTGGCAGGCGGGGCAGACGAAACCGCTGACAAATCGGCGAGCCGGCAGTCTTTGTGCATCGGGCCCGGGCCGGCAATAAGTTCCCAGTTCTCCAAGTCAGAACTCCGCGCCCAGTAGTTCGTCACAGTCTGCCTCGAAGATGTCTTCGCCAGAATATTCACATTGAATCTGCCGCTCTCATCCACCCAAAAATCCTGAATCGCATTGCGCACACACTTGAGTTCCGGCCGAGTCTTCCACGGCTCGACGGGAACCAGATCCGCCGGGTGAACCTCCCGCTTCAGCCCGCTGGTTGTTTCAAAGTACCAGTCGTCCACAAAGTACATCTTATCGCCGTCCACGGAGAACGGCCCGGCAGGAGCCACTGGCGGAACGGTGGTTTGTTTGCGGATACCGCGCACCAGCGGGGCATCGGCGGAGTCCGCCTCGGAAATGAAAACCATATATTCCCCGTCCGGCCAACTGCTGATATCCACGGTCTGTTCACTCCGCAGGCTCGGCCCGGAAAGAATCACCGTCTGCGGAGCTGCCGGAACCCGCAGTGTGTTCTGCTCCTGAAAAGACATCACAACCTGTATCTCTTCTGAAGCATCCTCTCTCTCAAACACCATCATTGCCGCATCCATATTTAAATAGGCCGGCAAGCGGGATTCCACGTTTATTTTATCCGTCAATGCGTCTGGAAAAACGCTGACCGGCAACAACAGACTCGACAACACAATCAGATTCAGCTTCATCGTTATTTCTCCATCCATGTGACAGCGTGATTCGACAGGATTCCAGCGAACCGTTCTTTTTAAAGGACACATTCACCCCCGGGGGAGCCGCCCATAAAACAGACAGCGCATCCCGATCCAAAGCCCAGGAAACCTCAAGGTCTCCCTGCGGGGTCTTAATCGTTCCGGAGGCCTGACTCAGGCCGCACAACCGGGGGCTAATCTCAAAGGAAACACATCCCGGCCCCGTCTGCCGCACCCCGAGGATAATTCGCTGGAAAAAATACATCGGAGAGGCCGACCATCCATGACAATGGCTCCGGGTTGGAAACTCATCATACGCCAGACTGCCCTGAGGATAACTTTCCCAGACGGTGGTGGCCCCGGCGTCCAGCATCGGGCCATATGCCTCCATGATGGACTTCATCAGGCACTCCGGATGGCCGCATTTTTCCAACGCCTCATAAAGATACATAATCGCAAACGGAGACCCCACCCGGATCATTTCATCCGGCGGATGCAAAATGTTTTCGAGCGCATCCTCGACGTGCTCCGGTTCGACCACATCGTAAAGAAGAGCCAGAAAGCTGGTGTGCTGCGAGGAGGACGGGCTGACGCGGCCCTTTGCATCCAGACTGTCCGGATACGTTTTCCGGTCCTCATCCCAGAATTGATTAATGGAATCGGTTAACCGCTGCGCCAGCGTCCGGAAACGGGCCTCATTTTCCGAATCATTCAACTGCTTTGCGCACAGGATCGCCGCGTGCAGCGCCCCGACCAAAAGCATGTTGTTATGAAAAACGGTCTGATGCTCCTGATCGATTTTTGCCCAGTCGAAAAGGTTCCAGTACGGCGCACTGAACAGGCCCTGATCCGTCATCAGCTTTTCGGCTGATAAAATGTTCTTCACAACATGCGGATACAGAACTTCTAAAAACGCCTGATCGCCCGTGTACCAGAAATATTCCCATGCAGCGATTCCCCACAGGAAACTCCAGGCCGGCAAAATCATATCCCAGCAGGAGGGAACCTGAGAGCCGATCATGTCATATCGAGAGGAAGACTGCGCGGCGAGAAGAAGCGAATTTTTGGCAATGTCCGTTGCGCCGAAAGCGTAATAGCCGTACAGAGCCTCATTGCGCAAATCTCCCACCCACAGCGTCTGCTCATACAACGGACAATCTGTGTAAACATCCTCCATGCACAACTTGAGCGTGCGGGCGGAAATCTCTGTGATTCTATTCAGTCGCTCATCACTGCAGGAAAAGATGCAGCTTTCAGCGACCGGATAGGTCGATTCAATCAGTTTTACATTCCGGATGCGGACTGCGTTCTGCGCATTCCGCAAGGTGATGAACACATAGCGTCCCGAGCGACGCTTCATTGACGTGTAGCAGTTGGCACCCTGACGGGCGACATAGCGAAAGCCGTTCCGGTTGTTGGACGTAAACTGAACCATCCCGTTCGGATGAATATACTCAACTGCAAAAACATCAACCACAACCCCGCCATCGCACGCCAGGTCGAAACCGGTATAACCGCAATTCTGTTCTCCCAAATCGTAAATCAGTTCGACAGGTCCGCCGCACGGCAGAACGGTCGTCCACGACTCATCATCGCGCAGCAGCGCCTCCGGCGCATCAATCCGCCCGCTGAGATCCTCCAGCTCGTCACGACCAAAGAAATCGAGATAGCTGTCCACCACAAACATTTCATCGAACGGAAGATTTTCAGCAATCCCGGCAAACCGTTCCTCAAAATCCTCGACCCGCTGAATCGTCGCCAGCAGCTCGTCCGAATCCTGTTCATACGCCCGATCCTTTCCTTCGGAAAGCGGCTCGGCAAACCAGCGCCATACCATATCATCCTGAACAAATGCATATTTCCTCAGAGGAAGATACGTCCAGGGGTTCGCGTGATCCGCAGCGAGCGGATTTTGCAAAACAAACCGATCGGAACCGCTCAGCGAAAGAGAAATGGTCTTGTCGTTATTTAAAATGTTCCGAGCAAACCCCAGAATGAAATGCGGACCCTCTTCCAGAACGATTGGACGGCCCTCATCCAGCAGCTTGCCGTCAACCGCAATCTTAAAATATCCCCGATCAAACGGACTCGATTCAAAAGACACCTCTCCCGCCGAATGCATCACTAAAACCGTTGCCATGCCGAACGGACTGAACACCCGCCCGTTGGCTTCAATCAGCCCCGGGTTCATCAGCCTCGTATGCGCGAGGCTGAATGAGAGCGGCGGATCAGAAACCCGTGAGGCTTTTACAAAACGTTGAAACGGACGCTCCTGAAGAGTCAGATACTCAACCGGGCGTTCTTTCAGTTTTTTCCACGGCCCCTCAAAACTCCGGCAGATTTCCACCGCATTCCGGAATTCAAGCGCGGACTCCCGCGTGGCATCATAAAGTTCTGCCGGCTCCATCTGAATAGAGATCTTTGGGGTGTTGCGGACCCACGGGGCCCCGTCTGAAACCAGCCAGGTCTTATCGGTGCAAATCACGTCCAACGAGCCATCACGCCGGCCGATCTCGATCTGAGCCAGCAATCCAGCCTGCTGAACGATGGCGTGGAAGGTGCCGCAGCCAAAGTACCGTGCGACCACCTGGACCTCGTTTTCCCCGTCCTGAATCAGATGCGCAATATCGAACACATCGTAATTATAACTCTCCGGCCAGGCCCGCGCCGGCCCGCCCGAAACCCAGACCCCGTTGACGAACAGACGATAACAGCTGTCCGCTGTTATTTTTATCTGAGCGGTTTTCGGCGCATCAGCCCGAAAACGGCGGATCGCAATAATCGTGTCGTTATACGTATTGAACGAATCGCGTTCCGCCCAGATCCACTTTGAATTTTCGTTCATAAATAACCTTCGTAAAGACCGTGCCCGAATCGACACACAATCTGTCGGTGCTCTCAGCCCCTAATGAATGGGAGGTTAAGCGTTCTCTCCGTTTATTGTAGGGCTGGAACGGCTGAGGAACGATGCCTTCCAGCCGCAATTGCCCCGCGTTTAAATCTGCCTGTCCCGTCGGTGAGCAGGTCTCGTACCTCAACCATGACTCGCCCTACAATTTCGACCTTAACCTCTCCCCCTCCTTAAAATTCCAGTGTAAATATCTCGGATTTTTCCAGTGTAATTCTGAGTTTAAAGGGCTCGGCAGGCAGATTCGTAACGCTTCCGTTCGACCAGGCCAGCGGAGCATTCACTTGATCTCCCGTAAACACTGCGGCATTTCGACGGCAGTAGCCCGGCAGATCATTCCCGTAAGGGTCCAGCACCTCAACAGAAATAAAGCCGCCCGGCTGTGTGTCCGCATTAATCCGCAAATCACCCGCTGCGTGCAGAACCTTTGTAACAATCTCCGCCCGGCGCTTTGCCGGCGATGCGCCGATCCATCCATCCACTCGATAACGCATAAAGGTCGGCGTGAACATTTGCCGCTTAGACATCTCACAAATCTCCTCCCAGGACGCATGCCAATTCATGATTGGAGAATGTTCCACCCCGTATTCGCCGACCATCCGTCCATCAAACCGTTGCGCATAGAACTCGGGTGTGATTCCGGACCGATCATCCTTGCTGTACGACGCCATAAACATGAAGTGGAGCACATTGATGCACTGCATCGGCTCGTAATAATATCCATCCCAGCTCATCCGGGTCCGGTTGCCGGTCGTGATGGAATATCCGTAATTAAACTCTCCGGGCGCCCCGTTATCCAGGAACGGCTTGCCGCCCTTGATCCGGTTCCAGACCACGCCGTCACGACTGTATGCCAGCTCGGTATAAACCTTCTGGTACTGCACATCAAAAATCTTGTGATAAGCAAATTCCAGGCGATCATCTTCTTCAGACCACATATCGACCCCGTAGTGCTGCGTGGCCCAGGGATCATCGAGCGTCGGCGCATCAAAGAAACTCGGAGTCCAGTTGACTCCGTTGGTCGTGCTCCAGGTCACGAGAATCCGATCCGACAGATTGTTGTCGTAATGCACACGAAACGGATCATGCCGCGGAATCAGGCGGGCCTGATAACAGCTCAGCGTCTTTCCGTCCGGGCTCAGGCGCACATCACCGAAATTATCATTCGAATCCGCCCAGGTTCCGATCTCGTCATCTTCAAAAACACTCTTATCAATGGTGATGGGATCGCCCAGCACAAGAACCTCTCCGTTCGGCTTTTCCCAAACAGCCGTCCGGCTGCGATACGGAATCGGAATATCTCCCCACTTCAGATTTCGTTTCGTTCCCGACCAGCGAACGCGAACCTGAGACAAATCAACGTCCCCGTCACGCGCAGGATCATAGCGGCGGTAATTCGTACTGGAACTTCCGGCGGATTGGCGCAGATTCACAAGAGAACAGTCCAAATGCTTCGGTGCCGGGGCGGAAATAAACTCCCAGTCCTTCAAATTACGGCTCTTCACCCAGTAGGGTTCGCCCATCTTTCTCGAAGCACTTCCCGGAAGAATATTCACATTATAATCCCCGTTGCGATCCACCCAGAAATCCTGAATCGAGTTGCGGGGTGCCTTACAAGCCGGATCGGTTTTCCAGGGTTCCACAGGAATCAGCTCTGCCGGGTGGAGCGTCCGCTCCAGACCGCTCGCGCTCTCGAAGTACCAGTCATCGACAAAAAACATTTTGCTGCCATCGACGGAAAAAGGACCTGCGGGGGCCTGAGGAGGCACAGAGGTTTGTTTTCGGATTCCGCGCACCAGCGGCGCATCCGGACATCCTTTTTCAGCAATAAAAACCTTATAGTCGCCGTCCGCCCAGGAGATGATATCAACCGGCACCTCCCATCTCAGGCTTTGTCCTGTAAGCGTCAGCTCCAAAGAAGCCGCCGGCACCGCGCCGGTATTCTGCTCCGAAAAAGAGATCACCACCGAGACGTCTTGCGTGGCATCCTTTCGGACAAAAACCAGCGTGGCTTCATCCATATTGATGTAGGCCGGCAAACGGGTCTCTACCTGAACTTTATCAAGCAATGTCGCCGAGGAGTGCAACACAGCTATCAAACTGAAAAAAACAAAGTAAATTACAAATCGCTTCATAAATATTCCTTACATCCACAGCTCCAGATCTTATACTTATTGTACAGTTTGATATGTACAATGTAGAAAGTATCTCGACAAGTCAAAACCGGTTTAAACACCGCGACGACTGCCCCGGCGGCGTTGCATAGCGAGCAAAAATCAGCACCGTATATTCAACGTACCCATCAAACACCATCTCAAGAATGATTCCACGATAAGGCGGTTTCGAATAAATGATGGTGTACATTGTACTTTTTTAACGCTAAAAAATCGGTTTCAAATCAAGAGAGGTTCCAAGTGAAACAAGCACGCATCCTGCCATCCGTTCTGAAAGGCGTTCAGATCCTTCAGAGCATTGCCAACCAGCCGAACGGCATGAAACTCTCTGAAATTTCGCAGGAACTGGGAACCCCTACTTCCAATATGACCCTGTACCTCAACACGCTGATTAAATCCGGAAGCGTAATCCGCGACCCGCTCAACCGCAAATTTTACATCTCCCCCAAAGCGATCGACCTGTTTCAGCATGCCGGAAAAAGTTTGATCCACCAGCTGGGTCCATGCGCAGACGAATCCATGAAGATTCTGCATCGGCATTTTAATGAAAATATCCTGCTGGGATTCCGAAAAGACAATCTGATCATGTTCATTAAGCATATCCGATCCACTCAGGTCATCGGAGTCAACTTCGAAAAAAAACCCGACATCCCCCTCCATGTCACTGCCGCCGGACGCGCAATCCTCGCCTTCCTAACGGAAAAAGAAATCAACGCCTACATCAAAAAAGCGACCTTTGAAAAAGTAACAAGCAAAACTGTCCCCGACGAAACCACCCTGAGGAAAATACTCGAAGAAACCCGCGCAAACGGATTCGCCTTCAACCCCGGAGAATTCGAGGAGGAAGTGATGGCCCTCGCGGCACCCATCCTGATTCACAACCGTCCGATCGCCTCGCTCGTCATGCAGTTTCCGACCCTTCGCCACACGGCGGAAGACGCGCTCCAGGCCGCCCCGCTCATCATGGAACAGGCGCGCATCATCGAAACAAAACTTCTCAAGGAAGAATAATACGCGGCTGACTCCTGCCGTCGCCTGGTTGCCAGCCATTAGAAATGCCCGGCGGGCGGCCGGATTCTAACGTTATTGAACTTTTCCCTTCAGCGGGCGGCTGACCAGCATTTTCTGTTTAGATCGCGAACCTTTGCATTCACGTGCCAGTACGTCCTCTTCGGTGAAGCGGGCCATCAGAATTTCACCGTCGGCTTTGCGGTTGCGGTCGTAGGTCACATAGATCATTCCGTCCGGGGCCTGAAACCCGTCGGGATAGGAAACGCCGGGTCGTTCATCGAGCACCAACCCGCCCTTCCACGTCCAGCCTTCGTCTTCAGAGAGCCAGGCGCTCAATTGCACCCGGCCGCTGTGCGCATCAATCCGGTCCCCGTGTTTGACAAGCAGGATGCGCCCGGAGTCGAGGCGGGAAAGATAAAAGCGGGCTGCCGGCTGTTTAAAGGTCGGAAATGACGGCTCATCCCAGGTTCGTCCACCATCGGACGAGAAACTCTGCATGGCACCGTCGCCGGTCCGGGCCACCATCCAGATGCGGCCATCCTTGAGCTCCACAAACATGTGCTCCGGCCAGCTCGGCTTCGGAAACCGAAGATTCCCGCGCCGCTGCCATGTTTCCCCCTCATCCTGCGAAACAAAAACATTTGCACCGCGCAACGGCGCCAATTCTGTATTGGCAAATTTCATGGGGCCGACCCCGTTAAAGTTCGGAAACTCCACAGGAAGCAGCCATTCGCCGTTTGAAAGGACTGTCGGCTTGTTCAATACGGCACCGTGCCAAATCCGTTTCGGTTCCGACCAGACCGTTTGCTCGGCATCTGGATCGTCACAAATTGAAACCCACAGGCCGTGCCGTCCATCAGCGTGATTCATGGTCTGATCGAAAAACCACCAGAGCCGCCCGTCGGGAGCCGTCCAGAAGTTGCCGACAATCACGCTCCGGGGAATCGGCAGATGCGGTGCCTGCGAGTCGATGACCAGCTTCGGCTTCGACCAGGTCTCGCCGTCATCGTCGCTGCAGGCGGCAACCATAAAGGCTCGGGGGCCGTCGTCGCCGGCGACCCAGCACGACCAGAGCCGGCCCTTGGGGGTGCGCGCCGAACCGATCACCATGCCGTAATCGAGCTGGTCATAGTCATATTCCGGCAAGGGAACGGTGTTGATGTGCGGCGGCAGCAGCGACAGGTCGGCCACCTGCTGAAGAACGTCCAGCTCGTGCGCCCGCGCCTCCTCCGGACTCATTCCGGCAAATTTTTGTTCCGGGCCGGGTTGGGCCGAAACGATGCCGGCCAGAATCAACGGGATAACAATTGTACTTTTTTTCATTTCAAACTCCGTTACTGATCAATGATGGATGGGGCCCCGATTTTTCCGGCGGCGAGAAAGCCGTTGCTGGCGCCGGACGGACTGTCGCTGAACCAGAAGGAATAGAGGCGGCCGTTACGCAGGGAAAAGCGCACCCGAACCGGCTTCCCTCCGTTGGGATGCACAGCGGATGCGCCGTTCCATTTCAACTGGGCTAGATTGGTGTTGGATCGGATCGGCTGGCAGTTTTCAAGCGTGTAAGGCCCAATGACCCGGCCGGCCTCGTCCAGCAGTTCCGCGCGCAGTTCGCCGTCCGGGCAGTCGGCGTTGACGAACAGGCGTGATCCATCGAACTGCAGCGGGCGGGTGGTGAGCGTTCCGGTTGAATCGCCGGCATCCATCGAGGCGAACCCGTCGCGCCGCAGGGTGGCCAGACCGACGGATGCGCCGGAGTAAATGCCGCGGCTTCCATCGGGTGCAACCCCTGAAAATGAGCAATACGGAAAGACCAGCCGGTCATTCTTGTCGAGATAGAAAACGCCGCCGGTGCTGTGGACATAGGCGCGGTCCCAGGTCCCTTCGACCCGCGACGCGGGGATGAAGGCCCGGCGGTCGGGGCGCTCCCAATGGAAGCCGTCGCGGCTGAAGCCGAGTTTGATTTCGGTAATCTTGGGAAACTTGCCCTGTGAGCAGATTTTATTGTCGGGTCCCAGATGAATGTAAAACGCGCCGACCATCAGCGATTCATACGCCACGGCACCGAGGCTGTAGAGCTGCGGTCGATCCTGAATCCAGTCGTCGGGTTTATCCAGTGTGTCGGCCCCGCACCAGTAAACGGAGCGGTCAAAGGCATGGGGCGAAAGAAATTCAGGTGCCTCCGCATAGTGGCGAGCGCGTCCGAACGAATTGCCGCGCTTGATGCTGTAGACCCAGACATCCCGGAACGGGTTGTGGAAAAATGAACAATAATCACCGGCTTCACCGGCCGGAACCGGCTCCGACCACACCCGCCCGTCGGCCGAGGCCGCCAGCCAGTGCGGATCGCTGCTCAGACGTTCGGTCAGGAACTTGATTCGCTGCGACGGATCATCCGTGAGCGTATCGAGCCAGACGCAGTTGTCGCCCCCGGCATGATCGCCGCGCTGCCGTCCGCCGCGCGGCAGCAGCAGGTTGCCGCCGGCGGGAAGTCCCAGGTCGGGACGGGTCCAGTTGATCCCGTCGGGACTCGTCGCAAACGCCAGCGCGCCGTCGAGCTCGCCCGCGCTGTACCACATTTTGATCAGTTCCTCCGCCGGGTCGTAAAAGACGCCGCCATGCCCCAGATAGCAGACCCCGTATTTTCGTTCGACCTCTGTTTCCGCCTTGAAGACCGGATTGCCGGAATATTTTTCCGCCTGATAGAAGGTGCGGGTCAGATCGGTTTTCTCGACCAGGAAATCGTCCACAAACAGCTGGCGGCCTTTGGAGATGTTGATCGTTTTCGGCGGAGACTCCAGGTAGGGAACCGGCATCGGCTCATTGGACGCCGGATTCATGGTGTGAGGCGGCCAGGTTTTCGGCAGCACAATGCCGTTGTACAGGACCTCGCCGTCATTGTCGGCCCAGTTGGACTCCGCTGCCGAGCCGACCGCCGCCCGTGCGTCGGCGCCGGCCAGGAACACGACCCATTTTTTGGCGCGAATGGTTTCCCCGGCGGCGAACTCCTTTTTGAAGACCTCCGCACAGTCCTCGGGCGCTTTGCCAAACAGCTGGAAGGCGGGAATGTCGAGCCGGGTGAAGCCGGCGGCCATCAGCTGCTGCTTCAGACTGTTGGTCGGATGTTTTTCAGGCGTAATCGCGTAAAGTGTTCCGGGGAGCGAACAGCCGATGAGCTGGTTGTGAGCGATCGGGGTTTTGAGGAACTGCAGCCCGGCGAGTGCGTCCGGCACCTGCAGCACGGTGAAGTTTCGGTCCGAAAAAAGAACGGCCCCCTGGGTAAAGGGCTTAAGAGTTCCCTCCTGAACCTGGAGTTCCAGAGCGATGGAGCTTTGCATCAGCAGAAACACGCCCGCAAGCGTACGAAAGTGGTTTTTCATCGGAGGTTCCTTTATGATTTATACTCGGAGATCAGCTGTTTGTAGCTGCTGCGCAGAATGCCCATATCGGAGTCGATGGCGAGCAGGGTGAACCCCTGCTCCCGCAGCGAGGGAATGTCGTTTTTATCGCGCACCAGAATGCCGCACTGTTTGCCGTGCGTGCGGGCGGCGGAAACTGTTTTTTCCAAACATTGGAAATAATCGAGATCGCACTGTCCGGGGCGGACGCGCAGGTCAAAGCCCAGGTCGGCCGGGCCTACAAACAGGATATCAATTCCATCCACGGCCGCTATTTCCTCGGCATGGAGAACGCCCTGAATGGTTTCGATCTGTGCAATGATCAGCGGCGGCGGCGCGGGTTCGATATCCAGCCCGTAGAGATGCGAGCGGGTGGAGCGCGAATACCCGCGTTTGCCGCGCGGCGGATAGTGCGCGGCCTGAACGAGCGCTTCGGCCTCTTCCGCGCTTTCGATGTGCGGCACCATGATGCCGGCCGCGCCGCGGTCGAGCACGCGCAGGATCAGATCCGGGTGCGGCGCGCCGACGCGCACGATGGCGGCGGTGCCGGTGTTTTTCACGGCGAGCAGCTGGGCAAAGAGGCTCTCTTCGGAGCCGAAACCGTGTTCCATATCGATCAGCAGCCAGTCGAAGCCGCATTCGGCGGCGAGTTCGGTGATGACCGGCGAGCCGCCGGAGAGCCAGGTCCCTGTATGTTCGATGGGTTTCCTCAGTCGGGTGAGCAGGTCGGCATTCATAATGTTTCAATCTCCTGGTTGTTTTTAAGTCCGCTCAGGGCGGCTGTCAGACGTTTGAGTGTTGAGGTTTTCAGGTCGCTGCCGCTGGCTCCCGAGTCGATCAGAAAAAAGTTGTCCGCCCGCTCGAAGTAGCCGGATTCGACACGGATGACGGATTTGACGATCATATTGCGCAGCAGGTGCAGCCAGAACCTTTGTTTGAAATTTTCCGGCAGGGGACGCACGGAGGCATATCCGTTCAGGGCGCGGGCCAGGACGGGTCCGTCGTAAAAGCAGCCCAGCAGCGAGAGGTCGTCCATGGGGTCGCCGGAAATGGCGTCGTCCCAGTCGATGTAGGCGCAAATGCTGTCCGGCGTCCCCAGAATATTCCACAGCGCGAGGTCTTTGTGCACCAGAACCCCCTGCTGCAGGTCGAGCAGGTCGCGGCGGGCCTGCAGAGTCGCCAGAAGTTCATCGGCCATGGCCCGATCGATAAACGCGCGGTTCACCAGCAGGCGGATGTGCCGGTCGAGGTGGAGATTAAAATAATCCGCGTAGCTCGCGTGAAATCCGGAGAGCTGTTTTTCGCGGCGGAGGACATCCGGATCGAACGGCCCGAATCCGGCGGGCTGAATGGTTTGCCATTTGGCGACGGCGCGCCCGATTTCTCCGGCGGCGTATTTCAGATCCAGCTGTCCTTTTTTAAGGATCTGGTTGAGATCCGGCGCGCCGATTTTTTCAAGAACCTGCCACGCAAACGAGGCTTTTTCGCGGGAGGCATCCACGCCGATCACCCGCGGGGTCGGCAGTCCGCAGGTGCGCACCCGGTTGAGGATGTGTGACTCAACTTCAATGTAGTCGTCGTGTTCCGGCCCGTCTTCGACGCGGACGAAACAGTCGATGCCGTTGAGGGAGGCAATGAAGGTGATGTGATTGCCCTGCCCGCCGGCGGGTTCCAGCCTGACGGCACCATCCGGGAAGCGGTCCGACAGGACTTCATGCAGCACAGACTGGCACGATTCCGCGCTGCGGGCCGCGGCGGTTCCGTGGAAGGCGGCCGGGCGGTCACATTTCCAGTAGTAGATTCCCGCACGGGGGTGCGGGGCAGAGAGAGATGTCTTCACGTGTCAGTTTCCTTGCGCGGGTGAGTCGGAGTGGTCACGGGTCGGCTTAAGCCGCCAGTAGGCCGCGCAGAGGCTGCCCACCAGCGTGTGGAACACGCTGGAAAACACGGCCGGCGAAGCGGTCGCGGCGGAAAAGTGCTGCTGCGCAAGCACCATGGCCAGGCCGGAGTTCTGCATGCCGACCTCGATGGAAACGGTGCGGGAAAACCACTGCGACTGTTTGAGCAGGCGCATGACCCAGTAGCCCAGGGCGAATCCGAAGGAGTGCAGCATCAGTCCTCCGACCGCCAGGATTTTCCACTCTCCGCGGATCGTGTCCACATTGCGGGCGACGATGCTGCCGGCAATCATGACGATGGCCAGCACGGCCACCGCCGGGCCGATCTTGTTGGCCTTCGAGGAGATCTTCGGAAACCTGTAGTTGATGTAGATCCCCAGCAGCACCGGAATCAGCACCACCATCACCGTTGACTTGAAAATACCCAGCACATCGACCGGCACATACTGCCCGGCGAGAAGATCCGTCAGCAGCGGCGTCATCACCGCCGCAAGCAGGGTCGAGACCATGGTCAGCACGACGGACAGCGCGACGTTGGCGCGCGCCAGGAAGGCCACGACGTTGGAGGCCGTTCCGCCGGGACAGCATCCCACCAGAATCAGCCCGACCGCAAATTCAGGACGCAGGCCCAGCAGCCTGGCAATTCCCCACGCCGTGAGCGGCATAATAATATACTGGGCGGCAACCCCCACGGCGACCGCCAGCGGTTTTTCGACCACGCCCTTGAAATCGGACACGTGCAGCGTCAGCCCCATACCCAGCATGACCAGCGAAAGCGCCCAGCGGATCCAGGGGCCGTCAAACCACGAAAAGCTGCCGGGCACCATGAACGCCAGAACAGACGCCCCGATCACCCAAACCGCATATAGATTCGTAAACCACGACAGCATCTTATTCATTTCAGCGTTTCTCCGTATTGGTAAGCAAAGCATTCAGCCCGACGGTGTCCGTTGCGCCGAGATATCCCGGGCCGCCGCCCGCGACATATCCGTCACTGCGTCCGGTTTCGTCGCGACTGACCCAAAAAGCGTAGAGCGCGCCGCGCTGCAGCTCGAAACGGAACCGGACCGGCCGGCCGGCCAGGGACGCTAAGTCCGCCCCGTTCTTCCACGTCAGGGGCGCGAGCGTGGAGTCGGCGGACAGCGGGATGGCGTTGGCCAGCGTAAAGGGTTCGATCACCTGCCCGGACTCATCGAGAATCTCGGCGCGCAGCGCGCCCTGCGGGCAGTCGGCATTCACAAACAGACGCTTTCCACTGAAGCGGACGGGCCGCGTCGTAATATGGCCCTTCGACGCGCCGGCATTGAGAGAGGCAAATCCGTCGCGGCGCAGCACCGACACCCCGATCGCATTCGGGTCGTACATCCCCCCGCGGATCGATCCTTCCGGCTGAGATCCGCCACCCATATCGCCGCGGCAGCCCGAGTGGTAGAAGTAGAGTTTGTCGCCCACGACGGCGCAGATATTTCCGCCGCTCTCGACAAACCCCCGGTCCCAGGTGTCTTTGCGGCTGGCGGGGATCTGCGCGCGGCGGTCGGGCCGATCAAAATGGAACCCGTCGCGGCTGTAGCCGAAGGAGATTTCATTGAGCTTCGGCAGCCCCATTTTCGCACAGCGCCCATTGTCCGGCCCGCGATGCAGTTCAAAGAAACCGAGCATCACGCTCTCGTACGCCACCGCATCGAAGTTGTAGAGCTGGGTTTTGTGTTTATAGCCGGGTTCGGGCGCGTCGAGGCGGTCGGCCGAAAGCCAGGGCACGATGTCGGCACCGGTCCAGGAAGCCCCGGCGAGAAAATCATCGCATTCGCGGTAGTCGCGCGAGCGTCCGCGCCCGGGATAGGCGGTTCGGATGCTGTAGACCCACTTTTTTCGGAACGGATTGTAGAACATGGAACTTCGATCACCGGTGCCACCGGTCGAGGTTTGGTTCGTCCAGTGAATTCCATCCGCGGAAACAAAACTGAAAGCGGGCTTTTTCGCTCCGCCGGGATTGGTTGAGAACAGCTTGAATCGCTGCTGCGGGTCGGCGGCCTCCCAGTCGGCGACGATCCCGTAGGAATCCGGCTGGAAGCCGACCGGAAGCGCCTGGTTCGAGCCGGGGAGCACGTCCAGCGCCGGGCGGGTCCAGTGCAGCCCGTCGGTTCCCGTCGCTAACGCGATGGTTCCCTGATAGTACGTGCCCGCCTGATACCAGAGATAGAACTGCTGCTTTTCCGGGTTCCACCAGATGCACGGACGGCAGGTGCCGCCGACGATGCCGGTCTGGCGCTCCAGCGCGGTCTCACACTGCAGCACCGGGTTGTTGGTGTACTTTTCAGGCAAATGATACATGTGCAGCAGATCCGTCTCTTCAATCAGAAATTCGTCCACAAAGAGCTGGCGGCCGACATCGATGGAAATCACTTCCGGCGGATGCTCCAGATAGGGGACCGGGATCGGGTCATCGGTGGTCATGTCCACCTTGGCCGATGGCCAGATTTCCGGCAGCTGAATCCCGTTGTAGAGACGCTCGCCGGCATTTTCGCTCCACGGCTTGTCCACGAGCTGGACCGCTTCGGCCAAATCGACGGCAATGACCCACTTGCCCAGCTGGAACCTCTCCCCCTTCTTCACCTGTTTCTGAAACGTCCAGACCTGATCCAGCGGCTTGGCGCCGAACGACTGGAAAGCAGCAGGAGACTGCGCACGCACAAAGCCCTGGCTTTTCAGTGCATTCACCTGGCTGGTGGCTTTCGGAATGGTCTGGGGGGTCAGAACCGTCAGAATTCCCGGGGTGCTCACAACCCAGCTCTCGGGTTCATCGATGCTGTTTCGCAAAAAGTTTTTGCCGAGCAGGCTGTCCGGACATTCCGCCAGGGCATGGGGCCGGTTGCTGAAGAGCTTGACGCCCGGTTTCAGAACAGCGAGCTCCCCGTCACCGGCGAACTGAATTCCTGCCGGGGCCGCACGGCCCGGCACTGCGGCGGCAAAAAGCAGAACCCCCGCCAGCAAATGTGTTAAAAACAGTTTTTCTCTCATTACGGCACCTTTTTTTGGTTGCGGCTGTACCACGCAGGGTTTCTCGTGGCCATAGCTCTCTTGTTTGGTTCCCTTCATAACAAAATTCCACGAGGAGCCTTCTAGAAGACCACCACGCCCCAGCGCCCGAAACGGACGGGTTCGTCCGGCTTCATCATTTTCTGGTAAACCGCACAGGTTTCCTGTTTCCTCGCCTGCCCCTGAACCAAGGTATAAACAAATTCCGGAACCTTGGTCCGGACAAACCCCTGGGCGCTCAATTCATCGACGGGATTGTCCTTCGGGTTGTTCTCCGCTGTCGCGCAAACGACATAAACCACTCCGGCCTGGGTGCAGGTTGCCTCTGTTTTTTCCAGCGTCGAAAACACAAAGCGTTTCCCGATCAGCGGGGCGGGCGGATTGTGCCATGTATAGGGACGGTTGCTGTAAATCGGAGCCCCCTTCTTCAGTTCATGGATTTCGCCGCCCGGGGCCTTCATCTCCGCCTGCGGCTCTGTAACCAGCTCCGCCTTGTAATTTTTAAGCGCGCGGCTGATCAGCATCTTGAGTTTTGAGTTCGGCTCGACCGGCTTGCCGGCGAGAACATCCGCCTCGCTAAAGCGGGCCATGAAGATTTCAGCGTCGGAGCCGCGGTTGTGGTCGTAGGAGACATAGATGGTTCCATCGGGTGCCTGGAATCCGTCGGGATAAGAAACCACCTTGCGCTCATCGAGCATCAGTCCGCCCTGCCAGGTTTGGCCCTCATCATCCGACAGCCAGGCGGTGAGCATGCTGCGGCCTTCATGCGTATCGATGGTCTCCCCGTGCTTGATCAGCAGAATGCGGCCGGATGCGAGCCGGCGGATATGGAACCGGGCGGCGGGGTGCTTAAAGGTCGGGAACGAAGGCTCCGACCAGGTGCGCCCCTGATCGGACGAAAAGCTCTGCATGGGACCGTCCCCGGTGCGTGCCAGCATCCAGATGCGTCCGTCCTTGAGCTCAACAAACATATGCTCTGACCAGTTCGGCTTCGGGTACCGAAGGTTCCCGCGCCGCGCCCAGCTTTTTCCCTGGTCGGTCGAAACAAACACATTGGCCCCGCGCAGCGGTTCCAGATCCCGGAAAACCTCTTTGAACCACCCTCCGGCGTTGGGGAAATTGGGGAATTCAAGCGGCATCAGCCATTCCCCGCTGGAGAGAACGGTCGGCTTGTTCAGAACGTATCCATGCCAGATGCGGTGCGGAGCCGACCAAACGGGTTCGGGCGCATCCGGGTTTTCACAAACCGTTTCCCAGGTGCCGGCCCGGCCATCGTAGTTCGACATCGACTGGCTGAAGATCAGATGCAGCCTCCCGGCGGGATCGGTCCACAGATTGCCGACCAGCGTGCTGCGCGGCATCGGAATCCGATCCGGGGCGTGCGCATTGATGACCACACAGGGCTGCGACCAGGTTTCGCCGTCATCATCGCTGCGGTTCAGCACAAAAAAGGCCTTGGGGCCGTCTTCTCCGGCAACCCAGCTGGCCCACAACCGGCCGCCCGGCGTGCGCGCGATGCCGTTATTCATGGCATAGTCCAGTTTGTCGTAGTCGAACTCCGGAAGCGGGGAGGTGTTGATTTCCGGGGGGATCAGCGCCAGGTCGGCGATCCGCCTCTTCACATCCAGCTCATAGGTGCGGGCCTCGGCCGGCGTCATGGTTTCAAACCGGGACACATCAGGCTCGGCCAGGGCTGAAAAACTCAGGGATACAAACAGGGCCAGTAATAAAAAAGCAGGCATATGCATTATCTTTCGTTGTTGTTTGTTTTTTTAAAACAATATGAAGACTAATCCAGACCGATGGTCAGCCGCACAAAGGTTTTATCCTCAACCATCGGGACCGTGTTGGTGACCACATTAAACGTGCCGCCGGTCACGTTGGTGCCGGAAACCGAAAAGCCCGTGCTGGTCCAGGTGCCGGAAACCAGATTATCCGTTGTTTCGAGCAGATAGAGCAGTCCGGGATCGTCTGTGCGCCGAGCATGAATCAGTTCCATGGAGCTTCCGGCCGACTTGAAGGTCAGCGTGCCGGTGACCAGGGCATTCGTCGGGTTGCCGCCCAGCGCGTATTCGGACAGATTGGACTGTCCGTCGCCGTCGTCGTCATCGGTTTCAGTGCCGGCCAGCGCGTACATCTCGGCCCAGGCAGTGTACGGGTTGGAAGCTCCGTCAATGTGGAAGTATGCGAACCGCACCGTGCCGTCGGCAACGTCATCATACACGCCGAAGGCGGTTATGGTTCCGGACACGGGAAGTGAGGTCGCGCCGCCAATCGCCAGACTGCTGCCGGGAGTAAAGGTCAGCGATTCCCAGGATATATTGTGAATGCCCAGTGCAGCATACGTCCAAACTCCCGCACCGCTGCTGTTAAACCGCTGCCCGGCGACATACCAGTTGTCGTCAATCTTCAGCGCAACACGCAGGTCGGCATTGGTGGTGCTATTTCTTATATACATCGAAACGGTGCCTGCCGACCCGATCGATCCGTATGATGTTTCAGAATCCGTCCAGCAAAAAACAGGTGCCGGGTCGGGCTCATAGGTGTTCTGAAGACTGTAGATCACATAGTCGCCTGTGCTGACCACCGGCTCGTTCGTAAAGGTGCCGGTGCCTCCGTTTCCGGGGAATGCGGTGCCGTCTGTGCCGTAGTTTGCCTGCCAGTCCAGGTCACTCAAGGCCGCGTCGGTGCCTGTTGAGTTGTTAAAATCCTTCTGGTAGATCGTCTGGGAGTTTATTTTGAATTCCTTGATTCGCACGCGGGCATCGCTGACTTCGTCATACAGCCCGATGGCAGTTACCACCCCGCCGTCCGGGAGCGTTGCGGCCTCCCCGATCCCCATGCTGCTCCCGGGCACAAAGGAAAACGACTTCCAGGTTGCGTCCGGAATTTGAATACTGTTGATGGCGGCAAAGGTGGTTCCATTGAGTGTTTCGTCGGAAATGTACCAACTGCCGTCCACTTTCATCACAAGGCGCAAATCGGCATCGGGCGAACTGTTCTGCAGTCCGACCGAAACGCGCCCCATCAAGCCGATCGTTCCATAGAACTGCTGATGGTCTGTCCACACCAGGACAGACGGGTCGGGATCGTATGCCGCCTGAAGATCGTAGATGGCATAATTAGCCGCGCTGCAGACCGGTTCCTGCAGGAAGGTGTTGTTTCCGCCGTTGCCGGGGAAGGCCGTGCCGTTGGTTCCGTAGTTGGCCTGCCAGCTTACATTGCTCAGCGCGATGTCCGTTGCCGGGCTTAGATCCGAAATGTCGAAACTTTCTTCATAAAATACGGAACTGACTTGAAAATCAGCAATGCGCGTGCGGGAGTCGGTCACTTCATCATAGAGCCCGACCGCCGTGACGGTTCCGGAACCCGGCAGAGTCGTGGCGGCCCCGACTACCAGACTGCTTCCGGACGCAAAGGAAAGCGATTTCCAGGATGCGTTGTGAATCTGCAACTCATTAACAACCCATGTGTTTACGGCGGAATTAAATAATTCATCAGAAACATACCAGTTTCCATTCACTTTCAGCGCAACGCGCAGATCAGCGCTGGTCGAGCTGTTCTTGAAACTGGCTGAAACGGTAGCGATTGAACCAATCTCTCCATAAGAGGATTCGGCATCCGTCCACAGGAGGATAGACGGGTCGGGATCATATGCATTCCGAAGATCGTAGATGGCATAATTGCCCGCACTGCAAACCGGTTCCAGCAGATAGGTGTTGTTTCCGCCATTGCCCGGGAATGCCGTGCCGTTGGTGCTGTAGTTTGCCTTCCAGTTTACGCTGCCCAGCGCGAGGTCGTTGGCCGGACTCAAATCCGCGATATTGAAACTTTCTTCATAAAACAGATTTCCGATAGCTGAAGATGCGAGCAGCAGGGCGGTGCTCAGCAACGCACAGTATCTGGTTCCTTTTGTCATCATGAGAGTGCCTCCTTTTTGGTTTATGATGGTGGTTGTATGTCAACCTTTAGTTCAGCTCAACCGGAAACCGCATGCCTGCCGGGTTTTGATTGTTTTAGACTACAACGATGCGCGAAATGTGTTATTTTTTTGAAGTGGATCGCGAGCTGTCTACATAGAAGGGACTTTAAAAAATGAATCATCTGACGGAAGAGAGGGTTGAAAAGCTGCATGAGCTGTGCCGGTTCCGTTCGACGCTGGAGGTGTTTGCCCTGGACCGGTGGCGAAAGCTGGCGGACCGGGCGGCTGCAGAGGCTCCGCTGCAGGATGCCGTTGAAAAGCTGCGGCAGGATGCGATGAAAAAAGATTATCGAGCCTTCCACGAAATGGATAATCAGTTTCACCGCACGCTGATTGACTCGGCCAATCTGCCGGTTCTGCTGGCGAGCTGGGAGCGGGTGGTCGAGGAGCTCAACGACTGGGTTTCAAATGTCCAGGAAACCTGCTGGCCCCACCTGATGTCGCTTCACCGGGAGCATGTCCTGCTGCTGGAGGCCTGGCTTTCCGATGACGACTGGGTTGCGCGCGAGGCGACCCACCAGCATCTGGAGGCCGGCTGGTACCGCATGCTGTCCGTCCAGAAACAGTTCGCGGGCAAAATCGATCCGGTGGGGCGGGTCACCTCCTATATCCGGGCTCATTACGGCAGTCAGCTGACGGTGGAATGGCTGGCGCAGCATGTCTGTTTTGTCAGCGCCAGCCAGCTGCGGCGAATCTTCAAGCAGCAGATGGGAGTCGCTCCGCACCAGTTCCTGAAGGAAGTCCGGCTGAACCGGACGGCCCGGCTGCTGCAGACGGAGACACAGCCTGTTTCAACGGTTGCGGCGCATGTCGGCTATCAGAATGTATCTCACTTTATCCGCGATTTCCGTGCGCAGTTCGATGCCACGCCGCTGGTTTATCGACACAGAAATCAGCAGGAGCTTTAAATCACTCCTCCGTTAAACGAATCATCCATCAGCATGTTCGCCTGCACGAGGAGGCCGCACGTTGCGGGCTGTCAAAAATTCCTCCAGATATCGCACCCGTGATTCTGCGTCGTTTTCTTCGATGCCATCTGGTAGGAATACTGACGTTGAACCGGGCGAATTGAGGCCCTATTCAGGCGAGGGGCCGGTTGCTGTTTAATACAAGGGAAAAAGAAATGATGAGAAAACCATGTTCAGTCGGCAGATTGTCCAAGCGAACCGTTGCCGCATTAGCCGGTTTAGAATTCATTCTGGCGCTGACCTTCAGCACGGCCGGGATCGCCGACTCATCCCCGGGGCGCACCAGGGTATTTCTGCTCGCCGGGCAATCGAACATGAACGGCCAGGGCACCAGCTCGGAACTCACGGCGCCTTATGATTCCGCCCAGACGAATGTGGCGTTCTGGCATGACGGCGACTGGGCGGATCTCGCCCCGGGGTTCGGAAACACAACCAGCCAGTTCGGCCCCGAGGTCACGTTCGGTTATACCGTCCGGCAGGCTCTGCCGTCCGACCGGATCTTTCTCATCAAATATGCGGTCAACGGCACCGCGCTTTACAACGACTGGGCGCCGTCCTCCGGCCCCCAATACACCGGGTTCATGAACACCGCCCTTGCGGCGCTGGCCGATCTGGATGCCCGCGGAGTCGATTATGAGATTTCCGCCATGCTTTGGCTGCAGGGGGAGAGCGACGCCAATGAAGGCCATGCCGAAACGTATGAAACCAATCTGCGGAATTTCATCGACGACATGCGCGCTCAATTCGACGTTGCCGACCTGCCTTTCTATATCGCGCGGGTTCGAGAGTACTACGGCACGGCGGAGCAAACGGCG
>JBFHEM010000053.1:0-30536 GCA_041584215.1 Tichowtungia sp.
GTCGCTCAGCAGGCCGATGGTATGGAGATTGGCGCCGAGTTCGTCGTGCAGGTCCGCGGCAATGCGCTGTTCGATTCCGCGGATTTCGCGCATGCGCAGCAGGCGGTCGATAAGGAGGATGAGGACAATGCCGGCGGCGAGCACGGTGGAGAGCCAGCCCAGCCGGTGCAGGTTGGTTTGCTGGCGTTCGTAGCGCATCTTCAGTTCCTGTTCAACGAGGGGGCGTTCGGTTTCGAGGTCATGGCGCCGGGCCAGCTGCTCCATCCAGTTGCGGATCGGCAGGATGGTTCCGTACATATTGCGACCGTCTGTGAGGAGGGATAAGGGGCGCTGCGGATTGATGAGCGCATCCGTGGCCGATATCGGTTTGCCACGTGCGATATTTTCTCCACTGGACAACAGTTCGATTTCCGCGAACCCGAAGCGCGGGGTGTCGAGGCTGCGCGGGTCTGAGGAGGGGGCGTTGATGCTCAGCCGGAAATAGCGGTTGGTATTTTCCGCGAAGGGCCACATCATCACGGGGGCCATATCATAGATCGAATCGAGTTGCAGGTTCAGCAGGAGTTCGGCATCTGAAAAATCCGCTTGCTTTGCGCCTTCAAGAGTCATTTTTTTTGGGATGCCGAAATCGCTGGGCAGGGCCTGGGGCAGGACATCGCTGGGATCGACGGCGTGGAGGTGCAGGCCGGAGACGGGGTGGCTCTCTCCGAGATCAATGGTTAACGAGGGGAGCGTATTCGTATTGATCCGACTCATAAACGCCACGCTCTTTTTCCCCGTGGCCGCATCCATTAGATACGGTACAAACCCATCTGCAATAAAGTTCTTGTCCCACGCGAAGCCGTCACGTCGGTTCGATTTGGATTGGACGTTTTTATGCAACGCCACGTTTTCCTGCCCGCTGAAGGCCATAATTTCGGATAGCTGGAATACATATCGTTCATCAAAAGCCCTGATTGAAAGATGGGTGGTCTCAATTCGTATCCATGACGCGGAATGGGCGTTACAGGGAATCACAAACGGAGCACTTCGCGGAAGAATGTTCTGATCGTCGGCGTACTCGGCAATGACCGTACCTTCCCGGTCATCAGCAGTGCCGGCGATCAGGCGGAACCGCTTGGGGAAACCGTCGGCCTGAAACTCGGTTTGGGCGTCGCGCCGGATTACCGGAACCAGCACAACTTCATCCAGAGGAAATTCGGATCCGAAATCGATTTCCACCCATTCGGAGTGAACCTCGTCTGTATGATAGGTTGATCGATATCCGATGGCTCCAGTTCCGCTTCTCAGGCTGTAGTTGGCCAGCGTGGCCAGTTCGCTGTCGATGTCCATCCGGCGCTGTTCCAGCCGGGAGAGCGGCTGGCTATGCAAGCCGCCGGGGGAGGCATGCGGCGTCATCGCCATGCAGGCTCCCCCAAGCAACCAGGATGCAAAAAGAACCACGCGCCTTGATTGATGGGCTTTCGTTGCCATGTAAATGTATTCCTTGCTGTCTATCCGACCTCACCGTGTCACGGAGCCATCCGGGTTTCAAATCAAAATGGAAGCCATCCTAATAAATGGGGATAGGCATATTGGACGGATCGCGTATAGTTGGATGCAGTTTGGGAACGGTTAATGACTGGCCGTTTTTTGATCCAAAAGGTCGAAAGCCTGAATTTAAAGGAAAATAAGATGAAGAAACACCTGTATATATTGGCAATGGTTGCATTCCTGGCGGGCGTCGTTCAGGCGGACACGGTCGTGACAAACCTCAACATTGCGGCCGCTGGAAGCTACTATCCAGGAACCGTTGTGTTGACCTCGCAATCGTACAATGGCGCTACATTCGATATTGCTTATACGCTCGAGGCGGCAGGCAGTGGCACGAACCCGTATATCTACTCAGATGGATCCGCAATGGGAGTCGGGTCTGATAGCGATGCTCAAGACACCACGATGGATGGTGACACGGGTGACGGCATGTCCTTCACCGGCCTTTCGATCACAAATTTTAATGCGAATGGTTCCGGGGTTGAAATAGGTGATATCACAGATCTGAGGTTTACCGTACTTAGTCTGATCTATGTGGGTAACGCCAGAGATGGCATCACAGTCTCTTTCACGGACTATTCAACAAGTTCAGTGAATTATGCCCTGGACTCAACCGGAACAGGGGGGATTTCCGGTGATACTCCCTATCCTTTAGACCTGACGGCTCTGGCGAATTATGACGCTACGGCAACGGGTTTGTATATTGAGAACGACAGTGCCAACGGTTCTGACAGATGGAGTGTTAACGGCATCGGGGTCTCGTATTCCGCGAGCTTTACTCCCAAGGTTCGGGTGATTGGCATTTCCACTCACTGAGCCGTTTCCTCCCGGCCCGTCCGGGAGGTTGCGGGGCGGCATCATCTGTCTCGAAGAACCCCTCGCGGCTAAAAGGTTCTGCTGAATCGCGCGAACGCCTCCGGATAAATCTCCGGAGGTTTTTTGTTATTTTCCAATGTCTGGACGTTCTTATGAACGTTTTTCCAATGGTTGGAAACATTCAGTGGACAAGGAGTCCACATTGGAGTGCGGGTCCATGGCGTAGCGCTGGACTCCGATCTGGCATTCCGTTGAATCAATGAAGGACTGAACTGAGGAGGAGTCCTAAAAAATGGGGATACTCAAGCTGAAAGGATTGCGTACGATGGGTTTGTAAATTGATCACAAAAAGATGGATTGAACGATGAAACAGACTCTTCTCAAAACCGTCGGCGTTGCCGGTTTCCAGCCATTGGAAAAGCAATGTCGGATTTTTCCAATCCTTGGAAAAATCCTGATGCCAAGGAGCGTTCGACTCGTTGTATACTTTTGTGCATCTTTTTTGATCACATCCGGGATGTCCGTATTTGGTGCAGACCTGTCTTCGCCCGAGGGCTGCGCCGAGGCAGGCAAGCCAAACATCATTTTCATCTTCGCGGATGATTGGGGTTACGGCGACATGGGGAAGCACGGCAGCACCTTTTGCCAAACCCCGAATCTGGATCGTATGGCGGAAGAGGGAATCGATTTTTCGAACTTTACCGTAAACAGTCCGGTCTGTTCCCCCAGTCGGGTGGCTGTTATGACCGGGCAGTTCCCGGCGAGGCACTCAATCCACCAGCACTTTCAGGGCATTAAAGCCCATATCAAACGGGGTATGGCCGACTGGCTGGACCCGCAGGCACCGCAGCTTCCGCGTATGCTGAAAGAGGCCGGTTATACAACCGGTCACTTTGGAAAATGGCACCTCGGTAGCGTTGGCGACTCGCCCACGGAGGATGCGTATGGCTATGACCGTTTTGCAACCTTCAATGGTTCGGGAAAAAATGAGATCGCGAAAGGCGGTTCAGAGTCGGTGGATCATGCGGAAAAGTTTATCCGGGAATTCAAGGGCCAGCCTTTCTTCATGAATTTATGGCTGCATGAAGCGCATACGCCGCACTTGCCGCAGGACCGGTTTATGGAAAAATTCAAAGATCTCGGCGAAGCCGAACAGGTCTATGCCTCGATTATTGCTGAAGGCGATGATGCCGTCGGGCGTATTCTTTCTTTGTTGAAGGAGCTGGATCTCGATCGCAGCACTCTGGTTGTCTTTTCCACCGACAACGGACCGGAGCACTCGACGGAAGATAAAGGTCACAAAGGGCAGGGGCTGGGCAAATTCTATTCCGTCGGGGAAACCGGCGGGCTGAAAGGGGAGAAACGATCTCTCTTCGCCGGGGGAATCCGCGTGCCATTTGTCGTACGTTGGCCCGGGGTGGTTCCGCCGGGAAAAACCGATACGACCTCTGTTGTTACTGCGGTTGATCTGCTGCCGACCTTCCTTGAAGCTGCAGGTGTGGAATTGCCGGAAGGATATGAGCCGGACGGTCAGAGCGCGTTGGCCGCTTTCAGGGGCGAAGAGTTTACGAGAACCAAACCGATCTTCTGGGAATGGAGAGGCGGGGACAATGAGGAATATACCTGGCCATCGCTGGGTGTTCGCGACGGCAAGTGGAAGCTGTTGGTCAATAAAGAGACGCAGAAGATGGAACTGTATGATTTGGAAAATGACTGGGCTGAAAAGAAGGACCTGTCGGCGGACTATCCCGAGGTCGTTCAAAATTTGTCACAGCAACTGGATGTGTGGAAGAAAAGCTTGCCGGTGAATCCAAGTGAAAACGCCTTGTCGAAGGCCCGGAAGAAAAAGAAATGAGAGTTGAGATGAAAGTATTATTTTGGAGTTTGGTTGCGGCGCTTCTCGCGGGAAGTGTTCAATCGGAGAACATGGACGAAATGTGGGGCGAAACCACCGTCAAGCTGCGCGCGGAAAACGCTGAACGCGGCGAACTGTTTGACGAGGGAAACTACGCGATGTTCATCCATTGGGGGCTCTATTCCCAACTGGCCAACAAGGTGGATGGTAAAACCTATTACGGCATCGGCGAGTGGATCATGGATCCCAAGGTGGCCGGAATTCCAGTGGATGAGTATAAGCAGCTGGCCGGCACCTTCAATCCGACGGCATTTGATGCCAAAGCCATTGTGCAGCTGGCGAAAGATGCCGGGATGAAATACATCGTCATTACCGCCAAGCACCACGAAGGCTTCGCGATGTACCGTTCCAAAGCCTGCGATTTCAATATTGTCGATGCCACCCCCTGGGAAATCGACCCCATGCAGGAACTGTCTGCGGCCTGCCGCGAAGCGGGACTGGGTTTCGGGTTCTATTATTCCCACAGCCAGGACTGGACGTTTCCCGGAGGACGAAAAGGGCCCGAGGTGGATGAAAACGGAAACCCGTCCACCTTCGATGATTATTTCGTTAAAAAATGTCTGCCGCAGGTCGAGGAACTCTGCACCGAATACGGCCCCATTGAGCTGATCTGGTTTGATACACCGGGAGGCATGGAAAAAAAATATGTTCAGCAGCTGGTGGATGTTGTGCGTAAGAACCAGCCCAAAGCCCTCGTTTCCGGGCGCGCCGGGCATGACCTAGGCGACTATCAGACCCTCGGCGACATGGAAGTGCCGCATCATAACGTTAAAGGAATGTGGGAAAGTGTTGATACCACCAACGATTCATGGGCCTATGCCTGGTACGACGAAAACTGGAAAACGCCGAAGGAAATCCTGCGCCGCCTGATTGCCTGCGTCGGGCGCGGCGGAACCTATATGCTCAATATCGGTCCGGACGGTCAAGGTGCTGTTCCTGAACGCGCCGCCCGTTCGCTGCGCGAAGCCGGTGAATGGATCCACCGCTATCCCCAGGTGGTCTACGGCACCGACGCCTCCCCCTGGGAGCACGCGCTGCCGTGGGGAGATGTCACCGTCAAAGGCAATCGGTTGTTTCTGTCGGTCTTTGACTGGCCCGCATCCGGCAAGCTCTACCTGCCCGGCCTGAAGACCGGCATCCAGTCGGCCAAACTTCTCAACGGCAGCGCATCCGAGCCGGTCGCGCACGAAGTTTTCAAGGGGTGGACCATTCTTGACCTGCCGGCCCGCTCGCCGGAAGCGCTGGTTTCGGTCATTGAAGTCGAGCTGGACGGCGCGCCGGAGGTGGATCCGACCTTCGGCATGGATCCGGACGTTGAAACGGAACTGCTCGCTCAGTTCGCGGACGTTACCGGCGCGAGCATCGTGAAAGACCGCTGGATGGAAAAATTCGGTGAGTGGGTTCTTGTGAATCCAGTTGGCAAGTGGACGACTGCGGGCAAAGCGGTTTGGGATATCGATGTGCTGGTGCCGGGCGACTATAATGCGAGCCTCACCTACGCCGGCGAGGGCCGTCTGGTCTGGGGGGTTGATGTTGTTGGCGGGGAGCATATTCAGAACCAGCAGAATGCCTCACATAACTATCAGGAATTTCCCATCGGCTGGCTTAACTTTCCAACGCCTGGTAAATACAAGGTGGCTGTTTCCTGCCTCGAAGGAAATATTGAAACCGCCAAGCTCAAGGCCATTCACTTAACACCCCTGAAATAAAAGGAAAACCAATAAAAACTCTCTTGCGATTTCTGCTCGTTCTTTTTCTGGCGGGCGTGTGGTGCGCCCGGGCTTTCGGCATCGAGGTGTCATCCTTTTGTAAGGCTCAGGTTCCGGGGGTGTATATTCTTCCTGCAGAGGACGGCACGTGGACCTGGGGCATGGCGCCGATCTACGATGAAAAGGGAAAGCTGCACATCTTCAATTCAATCATTCCCGAGACGGGCAGCTGGATCAGGCACAGCAAAATCGCGCACTGGGTGGCGGATCAGCCGGAAGGCCCTTACACGCTGGTGGGGGATCTGTTTGCATGCGATGAAGCCAGTTATCAGACCAACGAGATCTACTTTGGACACAAACTGGCGCGCAGCGAACGACCGAGCATTCTTTGGAAGGACGGGAAGCCCGAGTGCCTGTTTCTTGCCTGTCACGATGGGGACCCGACCGCCGGGTATTTTGTGCGAATCAATAACTGGGACGGCGAATAGGTGAAATCAGCATCTCATTGGCACCGGATTGTTTGCCGTTGCCGCCTTGACCGGCCTTGCGGAGGCCCCCTCCTGGAGGAACGCTGATGATTAAAAACAGACTGACAATCATGGCGCTTGCGGGTGCCATCGTAAGCTGCGCAGTGGCGGATGTGACGAATGTGCAAATCCTTGCCACCGCCAACACGGACTATGGAAGCAATACCGTTGCAACGATGGTTTCCGATGTGCTGACGGCTCCGGATGGGCTTGCGACCTATCAGGTTGTTTTTGATATCACGCCTGCGGCAGGGCGCAGCATCCGCAGCGGAATTACGGGTACAGCCGGAACTTCTACGAACTATAGCTGGGGCGTGGGACCCGACAATACCCTGTTTAATGGTGATACTTTTGATGAAATTGAGTCGGTGGACAACCTCCAGATCACCAACTTCAATGCCAACGGTGGTAAAATATCTCTGGATAGCTTTTTTGCCCTGTCCTTCAAGTCGGTCGAAATCGCCAATGGTCATTCCACCCATGACCGCGTCCGGGTGATCGCCAACGGGGTGACCAACACCGCAGGCGGCGCTACAATGGTTGCCAATCCATTCGTGTTCGATCTTGAAGCGCTGGCCGGATCGCCTGGGGTGTCTGACTTTTCCCTGGCGGCGGGTTCGGGCGCGGCCGATCAGTCTGAAAACAAATGGTCGGTCAACCATGTTGACGTGAACGTGGGCATTGCGTGGCGCGCGGACTGGATGCGGGGGGCGTGGGGACTCAGCTGGGCTCCGGAAGACATGTATAACGGCCGCAGTGAAACGCTGGTCGATGATTACGAAGCTTTTCTGGATCAGATCAGCGGGTTGAAAACACTCGACTATATTCAGCTGAATTTGGGCAAGTCCTACATCTATTCCCCCGTACATCTGGGTCCTCACGATCTGCTGGAAAGTTTTTGGCAGGGCGACACCGACGCCGGAGGGATACCCATCAATCTGATTGTGCCGCGGGCCTCGTCCGGAGTCGATCCGCTCGGGGAGTGGATTTCGGCCACGAAGGCCGCCGGATTGAAGGTTCAGGTCTATGTGAACAGTTCCCAGATGCTGCAACGGGGGGATATTCCCAACCCGGCAGTCATCCCGGACATTACAGAACGCTGGAAAACCTGGTGCGACACCAATACGGCCGCGCAGGCATTTATTGCCAGCCAGTCCTATCACACGAACGGCGTCGATACGAACCGCCCCTACATGTTCTGCTATGCGGAGTTTGTGCTGAAGGAATATTCATTGCGCTACGGGGATCTGATCGATGCTTACATTTTTGACTCGGGCAGTTATATGTCCGGAAACGGTGACAATGCCACCAATGGCATCGCTGCGGATCAGCGGATTTACCAGGCCTTTGCGGATGCGGCGCGTGCGGGGAACCCCAATGCAACGGTTTCGTTTAACAATAGTCCCGAGCGGGATACGGAGGAACTGAATCCGTTCTCGGAGGCGGTACATGCCGAAGACTATATGTTCGGGCATCCCTATAACGGCGGGAATGATCTCGGCAGTCATACCATCGGGGATCCGCCGCTCTACGACCGAAACTATGCACACATTCAAAAGATGACCGAGACCGGCGGCAATGTGCATGAGGACGAACTGACGCACGACTGGACCTGGGATGACCGGGTGGCTGGCCATTTTTATCCGCCCATGAGTACCACCGCGTGGAACGCCGGCAGCACGCCGGCTCTAACCGATGCCGAGTTTCTGCTCTGGAACCTGGAAGCCATGCAGGCCGGCGGAGCCATCTCCTGGGGTGCTCCGCTGAACTGGCCGAACGGGAGCGGGGCAAACCTGCTCATTCGGGACTGGGGCATGGACCAGCTCACCCTGATGGATGCTCATCTCTGCACGAACGAAGTTCCCGGAGCGCCGCGTTGGGTGCGGGCGGATACACCGTTGCCGGAGGCCGCTATCGGCCAGGCCTATTACCATACACTGGTTGAAGGGGTGGAATTCTATGATCCCGAAGGCGATGCAGTAACCCATGTGACCTTTGCCTCAGCAAGTGATGGGCTGCCTTCCTGGCTGACCGTGGAGGAAGAGCCTGGAAATCCGGGAACCTGGCGTCTAATCGGTATACCGACCGAGGCCTCCGCAACGAATTATAATTTCAGGCTTCGGGTGGAAGACGCATCCGGCGGAACCGATCGCTGGGTTGAGTTGACCGTGAATGCCGCACTCCCATTTCTGGAGGGACCTCCGGGGTATCCGGTGTGGGCCGCTAATCCGCTGGAGATTTCGGACGCAACAGTCTATGAGGCCTATACGAATGTGTTGATTCAGGGACGGGAATTTCAGGATGTTGGAGCGACCAACCTGGTCGTTTCTAAAATCGGCGGAGCCGACTGGATTTCCCTTAGCGCAACGGTTCCGGGTTGGTGGCAGTTGACAGGGGTTCCGTCACCTGCGAATGCCGGCATAGAGACGCTGGAGTTAAGTGTGAGTGATGGAACCCATACAACAGCATGCACTCTCGTGTTAACCGTTGAACCGGCCGTGACCATCGCATCGATTCTGGCTGCCGCGAACGCCAATTATGGAGCGGATAACACCGCCACCATGCTTTCGGATGTGATAACTGCCCATGATGGGATAGCCACCTTCCAGTTTTCCGTCGATGTGGTTCCAGGGGCCGGAACAGCCATCCGCAGTGGATACAGTAGCACTCACACGACGGTTCAAAGCTGGGGAATCTTGTCAACGAACGAGACCAGCAGCAACCACTGGGACATTTTCAATGGTGATAAAGGCGAATTCGTGGAGAGCATCGGAAATATTCAGGTTGTTAATTTTGATGACGGCGGTGGCCGCATCACGCTCGATGATATCAGGGATATGTCCTTCCAATCCGTCACCATTGCCGATGCTCAAACCGGCGGCAGTGATTCGCTTTATTTTACAGTGGGGTCGATCAGCAATGATCTGAGCAATTTGGGCAGCAGTATCCAGACGGTTAATCTTGAGGCACTTCGCGAGGTCGTTTCTCCCGTGACGAACTTCTCACTTGGAACAAGTACGACCAACACTCAAAATAAATGGTCGGTGAACAGCATCGAGGTGCAGTATTCGATTGTGGGGCCCGAAACCTATTCAACCTGGGCCTATGACCATGGACTGTTTGGCCCGGATGGTGCACCCGGTTCCGATACGAGCGATCTCGATGGCTACGCCAGTCTTGCGGAATTTGCGCTGGGCATGAATCCAGGCGTGGCAGATGCCGGTTCCCGGGATTCCGCCGGCATGGCGACGGATGGCGGGACGAATTATTTAGAGTGGGTTTATAGCCGCCGGACGGACTATGTCGCGCAAGACCTGTCCTATCTGCTCGTTGATACAACGAATTTAGTCAATTCAAGCTCCAGCACAAATACACAGGATCAGATCCGGGTCGGTCCTGCGGTCGATGGTTACGAGCCGGTGACGAACCGATATTTAACCGATGATCCGGCCAAATTCCTCCAGCTCAAGATCCGGCAGGATTAGCGCGGAGGTCTGCTCCGCGTTCTGTTTTAAATTTTGGCCTTTATTTATCAGGAATTCCTTAGGAATTGGGCGCTTCGGAATTCGGATTTACAGCACATCGAACCGAAGGGTAGAGGTGCTGGCGCGGCATCCTAAAAAATGGGGATAGACGGCTTTTTTATTAATGAGACAATGAAACCTCAAATTCAACAAAAGAACTCATGTTTCCTTTGCGGGAAATGGACAGAAAATGAAGGTGAAAAAAATGAAAAAGAGTCTAAGTTTATTGGCAATCGTTGCCTTGATGGCGGGTGCCGCGCAGGCGGCGGTGATCGTGGATCTCGACCTGCCGGGAGACGGTACCAATGTGAATGGAACGGTTGTTACGACCTCTGTGGCTGACGCCAGTGGCGCGACATTCGATATCCAGTATACGCTCGGTTCCATCTCGGTCAGCAATAACCCGTTCGTATATGTTTCTGGCGGGGAGATGGGGGTGGGATCTGATGGCGATATCGCCACACATTTAAACACGCTGGAGGGTGACGACGGCGAGGGGATTTCCTTTACCAGTCTATCGTTCGCCAATTTCAGCGCGGGTGCGAGCGGACTCACAATCAGCGACATCACCAACCTGACCTTTACCGCTGTTGAGGTGGCCTGGGGTCATAATGCAAATGATGGTTATGATATATCCTTCACAGGTTTCGCAACCGATATTGACAACCTCGGTTCACTCACCCTAAACCCGGAGGCGATCGATCTGACCGCCCTGTCCAGTTACGGTTCTCCGGAAACGGCGCTGTACATGACACCTGACAATACCGCCAGCAACAACCGGTGGAACATCACCGGCCTCACCGTGCAGTATACGGTGATCCCGGAACCAGCCACGCTGGGCATGGTTCTCGCAGCTGGATTTGGGTTGCTGTTTTACCGCCGCAGGTTTGGGGTATAAACGTCTGTTTTTCGGATGGAAAGACCGCCCGTTGTTTGGCGGTTTTTTTGTGACAGAGCTGTCTTGGTTTACATCGTTCGGGCAGGCTTTATGATAGAAAATGATCTACATGAAGAGAAGGCGGGAGCGGACAAGAAATTATAGTGTTACATGTGCGTTACTGTGGAGTGGTCTGGTTGCTGCCGCGGATAATCCCAGTATCATTTTCATCTTTGCAGATGACTGGGGCTGTGGCGGCATGGGGAAGCACGGCAGTAGCTTCTGCAAAAATGCCGCATCTGGACCACATGGCGGAGGAGGGCGCGGTTCTGGCCATCGGAAGTAAATGGGATGGACGAATTGTCTTCAGGTGGCATATTCAGCCCTCACAAAAGGAGGGGTAATGAGGATGGCTATGAAGAGGGGTTTCACTGTTTTAATAGTTGCTGGAGTCGTCGCGGCAAGCGCGTCGGCTCAGACGGACTATTATGTCGCGACAATAGGCAGCGATACCAACTCAGGCAGCATCTCTGATCCCTTTGCCACGATCCAGCATGCGGTGGGTGTGATGTCTCCCGGAGACACCTGCCATATCCGGGGCGGCACGTATCGCGAGGTGGTCGACTTGTCGGGCGCAGCTGGTTCCTCCAATAGTCCCATTACCCTGGTTGCTTATCAGGGTGAAACCGTGGTTCTGGACGGCACGGAGGCCATCACCAGCAATTGGGTGCTGGATGCGGGAAATGTCTACAAAACCACGGTTGCGGACGATGTGACCCAGCTTTTTGTGGATGGCCGGATGATGACGTTGGCGCGTTATCCCAATGCCCTGGTTTTCTCGGACGCGTGTTGGTCTAAAGGGGCCGCTCGACTTGAGTGGGATGCCGGGTCGACCAACGGCACCTTGGTCGATGAAGAGCTGGCTGGGCTCGGTTTTTCTTTAACCGACTGCGTCGCGATACTCAATTGCGGCAACCATCACACGGCGGCTCGAATCGTGGAAAACCATGTCGCAGGTTCCAACACCTTCAATTATGCCGCGGTTCAACGGTATAAGACGACGAATGAATATTTCTTTGAAGGCGGATCGAATAATGCGGAACGTGTTCTGTTGGACTCGGCCGAGGAATGGGCATACGACGAGTCCTCGGGAACATTGTACCTCTGGGCGGATGACGGGCTGGATCCCAATGGCCGTCAGATATTCGGCAAGGGCACCAATGTCTATGCAGTGACAGGCGATGCAAATACGCACGATGTCGTGATTGACGGAATTGATTTTTTTGCGACGACCTTTCACTTTGCATCATCCGACCGCGTCACGATTCAAAACTGCAACTTTGACTATTATGTCTGTTCGCAGCGTGCGCTGGGCAGTATCCAGGTGCCGAAGACTGCGCACTTTGAAGGAGTGGAGACCGATTTTTGCGAGGACATCACGGTATTCAATTGTGCGTTCAGCTATGCCGATGGCGCAGGGTTGTGGGGCGTCAATCTGGAAGATGCGCTGATTGAAAACAACCTTTTTTATAACATCGACCATGCCACCGTGAATCTCAGCGATAATGAAATTGGTGATCTCGATGAGGGACAAGCCCAGGGAACCCTTTCCATGAAGTGGACGAGGGATTTGATTTACAGGCGCAACACGATTGATACCGCAGGAAGTGCCCAGGGTATCATACTGAGTCTTTATGATTCCACCGAAGGGCGGCCATGGACCTGCGAGTATAATTTTCATACCGGCTGCGGAAAAATGGAGGGCAGTGATACGTCATCTGTTTACTCGCCGCATGAGGACGTTGTCGAGTCCGTCGGTCGCTACAACTGGTTTATCGGCAACAAGCGGGACTATCGGTGGGATGGAAATAATACGCCCGTCGTTCTGGGTGTACGCGCCAATTTGTATCGCAACGTTGCCATGGCAACATTTATCAAGGGGATTGCGGGGACGGGGGATGGCTACTATCTCAAGGGCGATTATCATGAAGTCTATAATAATGTAAGTTTTAGTAAAACAGGGGTTAGTGCAGGACAATCAGAGTTGGCGGTTCCGGTGGCGTTAGGCGGGAACGCCCATACGACCACCCGCAACAATGCGGCCGATAGTCTTTTAGATAATCCGATGCCGGGAACGAATTCCTGCAACTACGTGGGCCAAAGCAGGTCGTCAAATATGACGGACCTGCTGCGCGATCCGGATCACTGGGACTTCCGTCCGAAGGCGGATGCCGTCGAGCTGGTGGATCAGGGAACAAATATTACGTGTTCCGTCAATGGAAACGATATCGATGTTACAGCGGGATACCATGGAGCAGCGCCCGATATCGGGGCCTATGAATATGGGGACACCGAGTATTGGATTCCCGGTCGTAAGCTGCCGCAGGCATCCGTGCCGATCCCGGCAGACGGGAGAACAAATGCCCTGACCGATTGCGATTTGATGTGGCTCGGTGGATTGGGTGGTACATCCTATAATATTCATCTGGGCACGGTTTCCAGCAGCCTGGCTTTCATGGGAAGCCAGACGAACAACATTTTCAACCCGGGCGCGTGGACGAATGACCAGACCTATTACTGGCGCATCGACAGCGTGCTGGTTGACAGCTCAGTTGTTACGGGTGAGGTTTGGTCGTTCACCATCAACGATCACCGGCCCCGCGCCGACTCAAGCCGTCAGGAGGTGATGGAAGACAACCCGTTGGCGATTCCGCTTTCGGGTTCGGATCCAGATGACGACCCGCTGACCTGTTTTATTGCAACGGCCCCCTCGCACGGAACCCTGAGCGGAACCGAACCCGACATAATCTATACGCCGGATGCGGACTATGCCGGTTCGGACTATTTTGCATTCAACGTGAATGACGGTACGTCGGACAGCCTCATGGCCATCGTGCTGATTACGGTGACGGCAACCAATGATGCTCCGAGATTAAGCACCGGTGCGCTTACGGCAGGGCATGGGGTTGCTGGCCGCGCCTATTATGGCTCTGTAGCTGGCTGGGCGACAGATGTGGATGGCGACCCCATAAGTTACAGTATGGTGGGCGGACCGGCCTGGCTGGAACTTGCTGCCGACGGCGCGCTCAGCGGAACGCCGGGCGAAATGGATATCGGTGCCAACAGCTGGACTGTCCAGGTGGCGGATTCCTCTGGGTTGGCTACAACGGGAACCCTCGAAATATTGGTGGTTGCAGTGGATATGCTGACCTCGCTGGACTTTGCGGATCTCAATGTATCGTTGACCAATAACACACTGACGGTCGGGGGCAGCACAAACAATCTGAGCGTTTCGGGCGCTGAATCTGGAAGCGGCTATCTTTATTCGGTGACCTATACCGGCGCGGATGTTGACGGGGACAGCACCAACGATACACTGACGTTCGATATCCTGGTGGAAGCCTGGTCCGGCAGCACGGCCAGCACAAGCTTTACGAGCACCGACACGGATGTGAACGCCACAAACGGCACGGCGGTCATCGGCACGACGGATGCCGCTGTAACCCTCAATGCAAATGGCTGGGCTGTCGGCAACGGCGTGATGAATGCCGGAGATACCTTAGAATTCACACTTCGGAACTTCAGTGTCACCACCAGCCAGGGCTCAACGGCTGCTGCATCACTAAGCCGGTTCACGGGGGCTTCATATCTGGAGACGGGGAATGGGTACGGACATCAGGTTGTTATCGGGGAAGGGACCGGCGGCAGTCTGTTTGCGTCCAGATGGAACAATCAGCCCTATGATGTAAGCGGCCTGCTGACCGAGGGCAATCCTCTCTATGTTACCTCGGCCGATCCTGGCGGTGCAGCCAGTGCCAACCCTGAACGATGGAATCTGCAGGATATCGATTTCGGCATTGATGTTTCGGTGGCGGTTATTCCGCCTGTGGTGCCGCCCACGCTGAGTTTTACGGATCTCGATTCGGCATTATCCGGTAACACACTGGCGGTCGGCGGCAGCTCAAGCAACCTGAGCGTTTCGGGGTCTGCTTCCGGTAACGATGTTCTCTATACCGTGACCTACACCGGTGAGGATTATGACGGGGACAGCACCAACGACACGTTATCATTTGACGTTCTGGTCGAGGCCTGGTCCGGCAGTGCCGCCGCCACAACCTTTCTTGACTCGGATACGGATAAAAACGCCAATAATGGCACGGCGACCATCGGTACGAATGAGACCGCCGTGACCCTTAATGAGAATGGCTGGGCGGTTGGAGACGGAGTGATGAATGCTGGAGAGACCTTGGTGTTCACGCTTCAAAATAGTAGTGTTTCCACAAGTCTAGGCGGCCTGTATACGGCGTCGTTATCCGATTTCACCGGGGCCTCTTATCAAGAGACGGGGAATAGCTACGGCCATCAGGTGGTGGTTGGGGAAGGGGCAGGCGGCTTGTTTGCATCCCGGTTCAATTCCGCAACCTATGAACTGACCGGCCTGCTGACAGGGGGCAATTCGCTAACCATTACCTCGGCCAATGTGGGGGATACGGCCAGTGCCAATCCCGAGAGGTGGAATGTAAAGGAGATCGACTTCGGCGTGAATGTTTCGGCGGTTCCCCCCGGCAGCTATTCCGCTTGGGCAGCCGGCTACGGTTTGATCGGCAGCAACGCGCTGTACGATGCCGATATAGAGAACGGCGGAATCGGTGACGGCTACGACAATCTGGCGGAATATGCTCTCGGCATGAATCCGACGAATTCGGATTCAGGCTCCGCGGAATCGGCCGGCATTACGGTCGAGGGCGGAACAAACTGGTTCGAGGTTGTCCATGGCCGCCGTGCGGACTATGTGGAGCAGGGGTTGTCCTATCTGCTGGTCGATACGGCGGAGCTGGTCAGCCCAACCCCCGCCACCAATACACAGGATCAAATCCTCGTCGGCTCGGCCGTCGACGGCTATGAGCCTGTTACCAACCGCTACCCGATCGATGATCCCGTAAAGTTCATCCAGCTCAAAATCCGGCAGAATTAGCGGAAATCACGATTTATACACCACAACCCACTCCGGCCTTCGGCCACCCCACCCGTGGAGGGGACTTGTGCCGGAACGGTTCACCGTGAAGGATCACCATGAACGGCGGGGTGGGTTTCTCTGTCCCGTAGCGCGGAGGTATGCTCCGCGTTCTGGTTTCAACTTTGGCCTTTATTTATTAGGGATTCCTTAGGAATTGGGGCGTTCGGAATTCGGATTTACAGCACATCTAACCGAAGAATAGAGGTGCTGGAGCGGCATCCTAAAAAATGAGGATATGCAGTTTTTTTTTGTGTGAGACAATAAAAGCACGGATTCGGGAAAGGGCTCGCCTTTTCTGCATGGAAAATGAACCGAAACAGAAGGAGAAGAAATGAAGAAAATATTATGTTTATTGGGAATCATTGCCTTGATGGCAGGGACCGCGCAGGCGGCGACCTATGTATGGAATGGCGCTGGCAGCAACACGCGTGTGGGCACCGCAGATAACTGGACGCCATCGCTTGTGCAAGGGAATGACTCTGACTTGATTTTTACAACTGCGGGTAATGATCCTGGAAGTACGTTTGTCGATATGACTCAGAGAAGCATTACATTTAGTAACGATATTGATGCTGCCTATGGTTTTGGTATCAACAGGAGTACGTCTTTTAAACGATATTTGATCATGTCGTCAGATACGGGGACTTCAACTCTGGAAGTTCAAGCTGGTGCAGAAGGAGATATTGAAATTACAGGGACGTTTCATACCGACTCCGGAGAGCAGAATGCAATTGTTCTGAGCAATTCATTGAATGTCATCCATAATGGCAGCGGATCGCTTACCTTGGAGGCGCGTATCACCGGCATCAATGACATTGCAAAGTCGGGTTCGGGTGAATTGATTCTCGGCAGTGCGCAGAATGACTACACAGGAAATACCACGGTCAGCGCGGGAACCCTTACGCTGTCGGATAATGCTCAACTCCTGTTTGATATTGATGGTGCGTCGACCAACAACAGTCTGAGTGGATCCGGCATCGTCAATCTTAACGGTGACTTTACATTCGATCTGACGGATGCAACCACCGCGGTTGATGATTCGTGGATGATCGTAGACACGAACACCCTGACCGAAACCTTCGGTGCAACCTTTTCGGTTATTGATTTTACGGATGCCGGCAGCAACACATGGACCAAGATCATCGATGCATCGAAATTCTATGAATTTTCTGAAAGTACGGGTCTGCTGACTGTTAGAGAGGGAGCTGCGAACGAGACTCCCGCTGCCGACCCGCAAAGTGTATACGTATGGACCGACACCCCGAAGGACATCACGCTGGTCGGCACCGATCCAGATAGCGGCCCCAGCAACCTGACCTATACCGTGGAGTCACAGCCGTCCAATGGATCGCTGACGACGAATGGCGCACTTCCGGATCTGATTTACACTCCGGGACTGGGGTATGAAGGCTCCGACAGCTTTACGTTCTCGGTATTCGACGGGTTGACCAACAGTGATATTGCCACCGTTACAATTATGGTGACGAACGAAGTACCAATCGCAAGCGCACAGAGCGTAGAGGTATACCGTGACGATTCGGTGATCATTCCGCTGGCCGCCACTGACGGGGATGCCGGTCCAAGCAACCTGACCTACACCGTGGAAACGCAGCCGGCCAACGGTACGCTGACCGGCACGGCTCCGGCTCTGACCTACACCCCGACCAGCGGGTATATCGGAGCGGACAGCTTTACGTTCACCGTCAACGACGGACTGGCTGACAGTGCACCGGGCACCATTTCGATTACTGTGCTCAATAATCTTCCCGTTGCGGATCCGAAATTCACGTTGACCGAGCCGGATACACTCGTTGCGATTACGCTGACCGGCAGCGATCCGGAGGGAAGCAATCTGACCTATAGCGTGGCTTCACAGCCCGCCCACGGCATACTGGGCGGCACGGAGCCGAATCTGACCTACACACCGACCAACGGTTATACCGGAGCGGACAGCTTCACCTACACCGCAAATGATGGTGAGGACGACAGTGCTGCAGCTACCGTATCGATTCAGGTTTCGACGAATGGGTTTAGCCTTTCGTTCATAAATCTCGATGCGTCGACGAACGCCAACACGCTGACGGCCGGTGGTATTGCGGCGGACGTTACAGGCGTTACCAATGGCCTCGATTATGTCTATTCGGTGAGCTACACCGGCGTGGATATTGACGGGGATGCATCCAACGACGAGCTGACCTTCGATGTGCGGGTCAAGGCCTGGACCAATGGAACAACGGAGCTGGATCTTATAGTTGCAGGAAGTACCAACACCGCATCCGCGACGATAGGTACGAGTCCCGCTGCTGTTAATATTTCGGATGGTGCCCGCTTTACTGCGGGTGGCAATACTCAGATGGAGAATGGTGAAAGCCTGGAATTCATTATTGAAAACCTTGCCGTATCCCTGACCGATGGTTCCAAATCCGGAACTGCGGCTTCAACAGGCTTCAACGGTGTTCAGTTGGTAGAAACCCATAATGGAAATTCCCATAACACGATCTTCGGCGAAGGCACTGGATTGTTGGGTTGGGCGTGGAATGCCGACTTCGATGCCAGTGTGGATGTTGGTGAGGGACCGCTCTACGTATCCGCGGATGACACGGCCGCCACCGACGCTACCAGACCGTTCCATTGGGGCGTTGGTAATGTCGACTTCGATATCCAGATCACGCTGGATGCGGCGGGCGGCGTTGCTGACATCTCCCTCGCAGTGGGTTCGGGCGGCGACCTGGTATTCAGCTGGGCAGGCGGCGGAACATACAATGTGGAAACCAACGCCAATCTGCTGAACTCGGGCGGATGGGGTACGTTGAATTCTGGCGCATCTTCACCGGTTACCAATGCCATTGGCAGTGAAGCCTCACTGTTCTACAGGCTCAGCGAATAACCTTCAGCGCATGCTGAATCGCACAAATGCCGCCCCTCACCGGGCGGCGTTTTTTCGTTTCCAATGGTTGGAAAAAATGTTCCGCAGGCAGGATGCCTGCCTTGCAAATGTTTCAATGTGTTGAGATGGGAAAATACCGATTTCAAAACGAGGCCTTTCAGGATCAGATTTTTTGACGGGATGTCAGGGTGATGACACCGGCACGTTCGTATGGTATCCGGAACTGGACAGGCCGCTCGGTCCGCCCAAAGGCGATGCGAAGCGCGATGGCTGGCAATACAGGCGCGAGTTCGCCCGTGCCTCGGTTTTTGTCGATTTCGAAACAGGGGATGCCCGGATTCACTGGAAGTAGGGTTATGATGAATAATATGAAAAAAAATCTGATGTCCCTGACGGGAGTTATTGCGTTTGCATGCTGCCTTTCAGCTTTAAGCGCGGACAGCGCGGCCGCAAAAGCGCCGTACGACGGCAGCTGGGCGTCTCTTCAGAAGATGCCGGTGCCGGCCTGGTTTGATGACGGCAAGATCGGCATCTTTATCCATTGGGGACCTTACAGCGTGGTCGGCTATCGCAAAGGCGGGCGCGGCTACTCCGAGCATGTGCCGAAAATGTTTTATTCCGATCCGAACCATTATTATCCCTACATGAAAAAGCGCTGGGGCGCCCCTCCGCCTGAGTTCGGCTACAAGGACATCATTCCCGAGTTCAAAGCCGAAAACTGGGATCCGGATGCCTGGGCCAGGCTGTTTAAAGAGGTCGGCGCGCATTATGTGGTGATGACGGCCGAGCATCATGACGGCTGGGCCAACTGGGAATCGGATCTCACGCCGTGGAATGCAGTCGACATGGGGCCGCATCGCGACCTGGTCGGCGATCTAGGTAAAGCCTTGAAAAAGCAGGGGCTGAAGTATGCGCCGTCCTATCACCGCGAGCGCCACCAAACCTTTTTTGCCAAAAAGACCTATGTGGTCAATGCCGTGCCGCAAGCCCATATCGCGGAAGAGATCAAGCGTGTGCCGGAAGCCGCTTCGCTTTACGGGCCGTTTGGCACGACCAGGGAGTTTGTCGACGGCTACGTGGCGCGCTGGAAGGAAATCCAGACCAAGTATCAACCGGATTTTCTGTGGGTCGACGACATCCCGATCTGGACACGGGACGGGAACAACGTGCCGGCGGGGAAAGCCAGACCCGAAGTGCAGTACTTCTACGATCAGTGCCGTCTGATGATTACCGGCTTTATGAACGACGGTGCCGCACGCGGGGCGGAGGTATACGTTAACAACAAAGGCAAAAACCGCAACTGGCCCGATGGCGTCGGCTGCCTGGAGAAAGACAATCTGAAGCTCAAAGTGATCGGTCCCAAGTGGCAGAGCTGCACCACCTTTGGAACATCCTTTGGTTATCTGGAGGGCGACAAATACAAGTCCGTCGAAAGCATCATCCATGAAATGATCGAAGTGATCAGCCGCAACGGAAACTTTTTGGTCAACATTGGCCCCAAGGCGGACGGCACCATTCCGGAGCCGCAGGTTGAACGTCTCCATGCGATGGGCGACTGGCTCAAGATCAACGGCGATGCGATCTACGGTTCCAGATATTGGAAAGTGTGCGATCAGGCGGATGAGCACCTCGTTTTCACGACGAACGGCACAAAGCTCTATGCGATCAAACTGCAAAAACCCGAAGCGCCCTTCACCATTGCCAGAACGGCCGGCTGGGGTGCAGATCAGGTTCTGGATGTTCGTCTGCTCGGCTCGGATGCCGAGGTGGCCTGGACCATGACCCCTGCCGGATTGCAGATCACGCCGCCGTCCGATCTGGGCGCCAGCCAGTATGCCTGGTCGTTTGAAATTGTGACCACCGAAGAGCAGCATCATCCCCATGTCATCGTGACGGATGCATCGGAGGCTCTGAAAGGAACAACGGCGGTGGATCTGGAGGGGAATGCGGAGGGAAAACCCGCCGGGAAAAAGCGCAAAAAGAAAAATTGATCGAAACAGATTTTTCCAAGGTCTGTAAAAATCTCTTCCAAGGTTCGGAACCGATAAGTTTAATCAGGAAGATGTATGAAAAAGACGGTTGTATTGCTGGGAGTGGCGATGGCTCTTTTGGCCCATGCGGATTCTGCGTGGGTGATCGACAGCCAGACGGAGTGGACTGAAAACCTCGGGGCGCAGACCGGCCTGGACATCGCGGATGGGAGGGTGTCCCCTGTTGGAAAGGAGGCCGCCTTCTCCAGTGTGCTGAAGCGGTTCGATCAGAAAACGTCGATCCGCTCCATTGAGATCAGTCAATCCCCTGTTTGGGAAAACTGGGATCCGGTTCCGAACATCGGGCCGGCCAATCTGTCCGACGCACCGGTAATGCTGAGCCTCGGTCCGGATAACTACTGGATGTTCGGGCGTTACGGCGCGGGTAAGAAAAAAGGCTTTGCTGCTGAAGACGCAACCCTTGAGGGGTTCGATATTCCGCTGAAAACCACGCTGTTTGAAAACCAGTACGATGCCCCCGGTGGACTGAAAAAAAGGCAGGGTGGCTATCATGCCTGGCAGAGCAAAGATATGGTCAACTGGGTTCACCACGGCTCCATCACGCCCCAAAAAGGAAAGTGGATGACCACGGCGGAATATGCCGACGGCAAGGCCTACTTCTACTACGACTTCCCGAACGATCAGGATCCGCATCTCTACATTGATGAGGATCTGACCGACGGGAAACCGGGGGAAGACATGGGGTTGGCCTTTAAGGATCCTTCGCACGGCTCCGACTGCACGTTTATCCGCGATCTCGACGGGAACTTTCATGTCATCGCTGAGGACTGGAGCCCGATCGATGCGAGTACGCATGCCTGGGATTCCCCGCTGGCGACCCATGCCGTCAGTGCGGATGGGATCGGAGATTTCAGCATTGTGGCGCAGTCTCCGGTGGATGAACGCACTACACCCACCGGCAAATTTGCCGAATATGTACATCCGCACTGGCATAGGGAAGACCCGGAAAATTATCCGGGCAAAACGGCGACTGAAAATGTTCCGCAGCACCGGGTGAAGAAAGGGGAGACCCGGGCGTACGGGCGCTATGAAATCCATGAGCCGGAGCAGAATGCGTTCGGCGACTGGGCATCGATCTGTATCGGCGGGCAATATTACCTGTTTGCCGATTATGATCCAGCAACGGCTCATAGCGATAAAAACGCGATGAGTGTGGCCTGGTTTACCTCGGATGATATCAACAAGCAGTTCACCTTCTGCGGTACCATTGGCAGTGGTCATCCCGACCCGGATGTCATGTTTGCCGAAGGGAAATTCTATCTGGCCACCCAGACGAAATTCGACTACGTAAGCCCCGGTCCGTGGGTGGATGGCGTGGAGGTGCGCGTCGGCGTGGATGTTTCCAATGATGGGACCGTCGATCAGTGGACCGACTGGCAGGAGGTGAAAGAGCAGTACGATTACATCCCCGGTTTTTCCAAACAGGTTGCTGAAACGCCCGCTCAGCTGGACCTGTCAAGCCTTCCGGAAGGGTATGGATTCCAGTTTGAAGTTAAAATCACCGATCCAACGGATAACCCGTCCAAACCCATTCTCGATAAAATTGAGCTTACATTTAAAAAATAAGGCAGTGTGCTGATGACGCATTTTCTGAAACCTGTCCAATAAAGGAACTGATCATGAAACGAATTATTTTACCTATACTTGCCTGCGGTCTTGCACTGAGTGCTCGAGCTGCTCCAAAACCGAACATCGTCTATATCCTTGCGGATGACCTGGGTTATGGCGATGTGCAGTGCCTGAATCCGAGCCGTGGGAAAATCGCCACGCCCCATATGGATCAACTTGCGGCAGATGGCATGACCTTCACGGATGCTCATACGACGTCTTCTGTTTGCACACCGACCCGCTACGGCATTCTGACCGGGCGCTATAATTGGAGGACGAAGCTTCAAGAGCATGTTCTCGATGGATACGGGCTGCCTCTCATTCCTGCGGATCGAATGACGGTTCCAGCTTTTCTGAAAGAAAATGGATACACAACCGCGATGATTGGAAAGTGGCATCTCGGTCTCGGTATCGCAACGACGGATGGAAAGAAGGCCCGTCCTGCGGCTGGGCTTAAGCAAAAATTAAAAAAGAAAGCTGTATTTCCTCCGGCTGAACTCTCGAATATTGATTGGAAGAAAACGATTGAAGGTGGGCCTGTCGATCTCGGCTTTGATTCATGGGTTGGACTCGCGGCGTCGTTAGACTTTCCTCCCTATGTCTGGGTTCGGAACAGGAATTGGGTTGGAGAAGGTACGCACGTCAAAGCTTTCCGTCGGCCCGGACCGGCAAGTGAAGATTTCGAAGCGATTGATGTGTTAGATAAGCTTACCGCGGAAGCAGTGGAATTCATCGCAGCGGTTGACCGGAAGAAGCCCTTCTTTCTCTACATGCCGCTGCCGTCTCCCCATACCCCCATCGTTCCCTCCAAAACATGGCAGGGCAAAAGCGGGATTGGGTCTTATGGAGATTATGTGATGCAGACCGATGATGTGGTCGGGCAAGTCATCAACGCGCTGGATGATCGTGGGCTGTCAGAGAATACGCTGGTTGTTGTCACCAGTGATAATGGCTGTTCGAAAGCGGCAAATTTCAAGAATCTGGAGAGCCACGGGCACTTTGCGAGTGCGCACTATCGGGGATCGAAGTCGGATATTTGGGAGGGAGGGCTCCGTGTGCCATTCCTCGTTAAATGGCCTGCTGGGATTCAAGCAGGGAGCGTGTCCGATGAGCTGACGTGTCAGACCGATCTGATCGCAACCTGTGCCGGGCTTCTCGGGAAGGAGCTGCCTGAGAATGCCGGAGAAGACAGTGAAAGTATTTTACCGGTCTTTTCGGGAGAGAAGACTCAGTTTTCACGAAAAGGCATCATTCAACACAGCGTGAGCGGACACTTCGCCTATCGTGAAGGAAAGTGGAAGCTGTTGCTGGCGAAGGGATCCGGAGGGTGGTCCGCTCCAAATGAAAAAGCGGCAGCGAATAACGGAAGTCCGATCGCGCAGCTTTACGACCTGGAAAAAGATCCCGGGGAGCAGAACAACCTCTACACGGAGCAGCCCGAGGTCGCAAAAAGACTGCTGGCTCAATTGACCGAATATGTAAATGCCGGTGCGAGTGTCGAAGGAAAAAAATCCAAAAATGATCTAGAGAATATTGTTCTCTGGAAAAGCACTCAATCGCATTAAGATCTGATGGCCGGGGCCTCCAGATCTCGTAGATAAACGATAAATATATGAAAACCAGAAAATCAGTCCGTACATTCCAATTCATCGTATGGCTGGTCGTTGCGGTGTCATCGCTTGCGCCCGCAAAGAAGTTCTCCCGCCCGTTGGATCAGAAATCGTTGCGCATCAGCGACGGGAGCCAGTTTGTGCCTCAGGACTGTTTCCCCAGGTTTAGTTGGGACACCACGCCGCTCTATTTTATGTTTGGAGACAAGAACCGGTTGTTGCGTCCGGATCAAGTCGAATTTATTGCCGAGCGGACAGATTTCCTTTGTATTGAAAAGTCGCATGGAATGGCCAGACTCGGGGCCGCTGAATTGGGCGCGAAACATGAGGCGAAGGCCTTTAAGAGGGTTAAGCCCGATATCAAGGTGCTGTTCTACTTCAACGCTGCCTATGCCTGGCCCTACACCTCATACAACAAGGAGTTTACCAAGAAGGGGATAGAGAAAAATCCGAACCTGAAGAAGTTCCTGGTTCCTCATCCCAGAACGGGGAAGCTGGCGGATCGCTATGGCGCGTTTTGCTACGATGTATTGAACCCCGATTTTCGCGACTGGTGGGTGAAAACCGTGGCGACAGGCGTCAGGGACTCCGGCTGTGATGGTGCCTTTATTGATCAAATGCACGGGAATGTTGACCTTCGAAAAAATAAGGCGAAGGAAATTGAAAAGGCCATGGGCGAGATGATGGGGGCGCTGAAGAAGGAGCTGGGACCTGATAAAATCCTACTCGCGAATAATGCGTATGGAGATAAATCCAAAACCGTTTTTCCTGTGAGTGACGCGGTCATGTTTGAAAACTATGCGTCCGCAAAATCCAGCAAGGAAAGCCTGCTGGCCGAGTGGGGGGACATGCTCACGAATGCCCAGGCGGGAAAAATTTCTGTTTTTCGTCTCGGCGTTGAGGGGACAGGGCGAAGAAATTTAAAGCCGAATATGCCGGCCCTCGCGAAGGAAAAGGTGGAGTTTTCTTTGGCCTGCTATCTGATCGGCGCGCAACCGTATTCGTATTTCATGTACAGCTGGGGGTGGAAGCTGGCCTCCGGCGCGCTGGTGGACTATCCCGAGTTTCATAAACCGCTCGGCCCTCCGAAGGGCCCCTTCAAGCGAACCACTCCCGATGGCTGGGAGTTCACTCGGGAATTTGAGCATGCCGACGTTTGGGTGGATACCGAACGTCGAGAGGCCAAAATCACCTGGCGATAACGATGAGACAGCCGTTCGTTTGAAGGATTGTGCCGCAGGTATCTTGCCTGCATGGCAAACGGTTCAGGCCGTGGACAAATTCATTAAATTTTCCAACCTTTGGAACATTTTGATCGGCTGTAGGCCCGGTGCCGCCGCCGGGCGCATTCGCGTTCCAGCCTCGGAAAAACAGGGGGTAGTCCGCCATCCTAAAAAATGGGGATTGGCAGGGTTTAATAAAATGTAATTATGCAGCATCCCATTGGGAAAGGAATCAAGACGGCAGGGTCTGTTCTTGAGATGGAAAACGAAATGTAAGGAGAAAATTATGAAGCGGTTGTTAGTTGCTATGATGATTTTGGTGGGTTTTGTTGCGTTGGATGCCTCCGCGAAGAAACCAAAACCGAATCCTGCGGATACGGACCTGGACGGAAAAGTCAGTAAGGCGGAGTTTCTTGCGGATGCTAAAAAGACTGCTGAAGCCGCCGGTAAGGAATTCAACGCAAAGGGCTATAATAGAGCGTTTGGAAAAAGAGACGCAAATAAAGATGGCTTCCTGAGCGGCCCAGAGCTGGTGAGCCCGAAAGCGAAAGCGAAAGCCGCGAGAAAGAAAGCGGCAGCGGCGGAAGCAGCAGCAGCGAACCCTCAGTAACCAGTTTTGTCGTTTCGAGAGCCCCTCCGGTTTGTCCGGCGGGGCTTTTTTTATGGGATGAAGAACAGGTCGGGGCGGAGTCCTATAAAATGGGGATACACAGGGTTTATGGATAGTGTAAACTGGTTTTAAATATAAAAAATATGGTCGCGTTGCTTTTGCGGGGAGCGGCAATGCAGCTCGCATATTAGATGCAAATTTTCCGTTGGCCTATCAGTAAACTAATTTGAAAAATCGAAGGGGTCGAAATGAAGATGTTGAAACGAATTGTGTGTGCCGGGGTGTTGCTGGCCGGAATGGTTTCGGCGGTGGAGCAAAGCCCTGGATTGATCGCAGACAGGCCGGGCAAGGCCCTGCGGCTTTGGTACAACGAACCTGCCCCGGACAGCGATGCCGGCTGGGTCAACGCCTCGATCCCGATGGGCAATGGCTACATGGGTATCAACGTGTTCGGCGGCACGGCGACCGATCGAATTCAGATCACTGAGAACAGCCTGTACGACTGGGGGGAAGGTCGTGGACTTAAGCGCAGGGGCCTGAACAACTTTGCCGAGCTCTACATTGATTTTGATCACAACAACCCTGGCAACTACACCCGGGAGCTAAATCTTAATAAAGGTATCTCGACGGTGAACTATGAGCAGGGCGGTGTGACGTATTCGCGGGAGTACTTCACCAGCTATCCCGACAAAGTAATGGTAATCCGCCTGAACGCATCGAAGGCGCAGAAGTTGTCGTTTACGCTGCGCCCGACCATTCCCTTCATTGGCGAAGGCAAATCCGGATCCATCACAGCAAAGGACGACACGGTTACGCTCTCCGGTGTCATGAGTTACTTCAATATCAAGTTTGAGGGCCAGTTCAAGGTCATCCCTCAAGGTGGAAAAATGAAAGCATCCAGCAGCGATGGCGCCATCACTGTTTTGGATGCTGACAGTGCCGTGATTCTGATCGCGGTCGGAACCAGCTACAAGTTTGACCCCCAGGTGTTCATGACCGCTGAGGCGACAGATAAGCTCAAGGGGTTCCCCCATCCCCACGACAAAGTAACCGGCTTCATCGCCGCTGCCTCAAAAAAATCCTATGAGGAATTGCTGGAAAATCATTTGGCCGATTACACCGAGCTCTACGATCGCGTGAGCCTCGACCTTGGCGCGGCTGAACCAACAATCACCACCGACAAGCTGGTCGATGCGTATCCTGTTGGATCCTCGAGCCTCTATCTTGAGGAACTTGCGTTCCAGTACGGACGCTACATGCTGATCTGCTCCTCCCGGGCCGGCACACTCCCGCCCCACCTGCAGGGAATCTGGAACGTCTATGCGCGGCCGCCGTGGTCGTCGCAATACCTTCACGACACAAACGTGCAGATGGCCTACGCGCCGGCCTTCTGTGCCAACCTGCCCGAACTGTTCGAGTCCTATGCGGGCTTCTTCAACGTCTTCGTCCATCGTCAACGGGAATACGCCACACAGTACCTCAAGCAGTACAATCCCTCAAATCTCGACCCCAGCGGCGACAACGGCTGGTCCGGTCCGTTCTGGGCCAACCCGTACAATGTTCCCGGGAAAACCACCATCGCCGGCTTTGGCACAGGCTCCTGGATTGCTCTAATGTTCTGGGACTACTACGACTACACACGCGACGAGACATTGCTGGCCGAAACCGTCTATCCCGTGATGTACGAACAGGCCAACTTCGTCTCCCGATTCGTTCAGGAAATCGATGGCGCCCTGTTAGCCAAGCCCTCCTCATCCCCGGAACAATACCTGGAAGGAAAAAAGAGGCGCGAGACAATCGGCACCACCTTCGACCAGCAGATGTTCTACGAAAACCATCACAACACATTAACGGCCGCCAGAATCCTCGGCCGCACAGATGGCCGGCTGGAGCTGTACGAAAAGCAGCTCCCGCTCCTGGACCCGATCCATGTCGGAAAATCGGGGCAGATTAAGGAGTTCCGTCAGGAAGAATTCTACTGCGACGCCGGCAAGTCCCTCGACCCCCACCACCGGCACACCTCCATGCTGCTTGGATCGTACCCGGGCCAGTTGATCAACGACTCAACCCCGGCCTGGCTCGATGCCGTCAAAACAACCCTGACCCTGCGCACCCGCAGCTCCAATATCGGCTGGGCGCGCGCCGAGCGCATCGCCTTTTGGGCCCGTGTGCATGACGGCGATGAAGCGTATCTCTTCTTTCAGGATTTGCTGGGCGAAAACTACCTGCACAACCTGTTTAACGACCACCGCGGCGGCCCGCTGTTCCAGGCCGACGCAAACTACGGCGCAACAGCCGGTGTTACGGAATTGCTCCTGCAAAGTCAGGACCACGTCGTGGCCCCGCTGCCCGCATTGCCCGCAGCCTGGTCCGCCGGCAGCTACCGCGGCCTGCTGGCGCGCGGTAACTTTGAGGTTTCCGCACAGTGGTCGAACGGCCAGGCCAATCGACTGGAGGTGCTGTCCAAGGTGGGCGGCCCTTTGGAGATCAGATACCCCAACGTCGCCAAAGCTGTCATAAAAACCGCGGAAGGCAAGACGGTAGACTTTTCAGCCAAGGGCACAGACCAGATCAGCATCGAAACCACCCAAGGCCAGATCGTCGTGGTCACCGACATCCCGGCCTGCACGCCGGTCGAAGCCCCTTCGAACCTTAAAATCGACAAGGACATAAAGGGGCAGATCACACTCTCCTGGATCGGCAGCGCGGATGCATACAACCTGTACCGGGCAGTGGGCAACGAACCGAACTATGAGCTGATCGCCTCAGCGATCAAAGACACCGTCTTCGTCTACAAAGCCTCCGATCTGGAAAAAGTCGACCAGATGACCTTCAAAGTCACCGCCGTGCGGGCTGATGGACGCGAGAGCAGCGAAGGTGCTATCGTGATCCGGTTGAAAAAATAGTCTTCTTTAAACCTGTTGTCATGAGGCCTTCTGTATGTTGAAAACCCTGGTTGCCGTCTTCGCTTTGGCTGCATTGATGCCGGCATTCGGTCAGGATAAATCCGATGATATCCTGCTGGTTCATGCAGCAACGGTTGAAATCGGAGATTATGGCTGCAACTGTCCTCAAAAATAGGGACACGCAGATTTTATGAATTGCGTAAACTGGTTCGAAATGCGCAAGCAATGAAGGGCAATCGATGAGACCATTCTATAAAAAACAGTTTGTGGTATTGATAATTCTTCTGGCCGTTGGGTTGGCTCAGGCGAACGCATCGCGGCCGAATATTGTCGTTGTGGTGGCTGACGATATGGGCTGGGGCGATTCCGGCACGTTCGGCCATGAACTGATCCAGACGCCGAACATGGATCGGCTGGCAGCAGAGGGCGTAAAATTGACCCGGAACTATTCCGCCTGCGGGGTATGCTCGCCTTCGCGATCCGCGATGTTGACGGGGCGCACGCCGTACCGCAACGGGGTCTATCGTCACCTTTCCGGCAATGGAACGGCTCATCTTCGGGCCAGCGAAATTACCTATCCGGAGCTGTTGAAAGAGAGCGGCTACGAAACGTGTCATGTCGGCAAATGGCATCTGCTTATGAAAAATCAGTTTAATAATCCGGATTTCCCACAGCCGGGCGATCATGGCTATGACTACTGGCTGTATACCCATAACAACGCCGAGCCCAGTCACAAAAACCCGGTCAACTTTGTGCGCAACGGAGAGCCGGTCGGCGAGCTGACCGGCTATTCCGCCCAGATTGTTGCGGGAGAAGCCGTTCACTGGCTCCAGGATATTCACAATCGGGATAAGCCGTTTGTCCTCACCGTATGGTTTCATGAGCCGCATTCCCCGATTGCCACGGATTCACGCTTCCAATCGCTCTACAAGGGGCATGAAAATAGCAAATACATGGGAAATATCACCCAGATGGATAACGGCCTGGGCATGGTTCTGGATGCGCTCGACAAGGCCGGAGTGAGTGATAACACACTGGTATACTTCACCTCCGACAATGGTCCGGTTCCCGCGTATGGCGGTGTGACGGGCGGTCTGCGGGGCGAAAAGCGCAGTGAATATGAAGGCGGCATCCGCGTGCCGGGGCTGGCCCGCTGGCCGGGACACATCGAGCCCGGAACCGTCAGTGATATTCCACTCATTGGAAGCGATGTGTTTTCCACGGCACTCGAAATTGCCGGTGTGCCGTTGCCGGCGGATCGCACCATCGACGGCATCAGCATGATCCCCGCTTTGAAAGGCAAGCCGGTCGAGCGTAAAATCCCCATGTTCTGGCGGACCCATGTGTCAAAGCCGGATGAGCGGGTCGCCATGCGCATCGGCGACTGGAAGATTGTCGGCGATGAGACGCTGACCAAATTCCAGCTCTACAATATTCCGAAGGACGGGAAAGAAGAAAAGGATCTGGCCTCCGTGAACCCCGAAAAGACGGAGGAGATGAAAAAAATCCTCCTCAAACTCTGGGCGGACATCGAGGCGGAAGGCCCCAACGAATGGTGGGAAGCCGACCGGCAGAAATCGAAGTTTGGCGGCAAGCTGAGCTATTAGCCTGGAAGCGGAGATGAACCACGAAATGCACCCGTCCTGATGATTTAAACCTAGAAAAGAACAAATAAAATGAAGCATAAAAACCTCATCATGGTGTTCGTGCTGCTGGCACTCAC
>JBFHEM010000054.1:0-29844 GCA_041584215.1 Tichowtungia sp.
GACCGATCTTGGTCATCGCGTCCTTGAACTTGAGGCGGTCCTCGGCCTTGTCGCGCATCACCTCCATCTCAAATTCCTTCCAGCCGAAGACGGATTCTTCGAGCAGGACTTCGGTGGTCAGGCTGGCTTTGAGCCCGCCTTCGGCAATCTCCATCAGCTCGTCCATGTTGTCGGCGATGCCGCCGCCGGTGCCGCCCAGGGTGAAGGACGGGCGCACAATGATCGGGAAATCGAGTTCTTCGGTGGCGACGCGTTTGGCTTCAGCCAGATCATGCACTTCGAAGCTTTTGAGCGTTTCGATGCCCGCTTCGGCCATCGCCTGTTTAAACAGGTCGCGCTCTTCGCCGCGCATAATGGCGTCGTAGGTCGCGCCGATCATCTCCACCCCGTGCTTTTCGAGGATTCCCTGCTCGACCAGCTTCATGGCGGTGTTGAGCGCGGTCTGCCCGCCGAGGGTCGGCAGGATGGCGTCGGGCTTTTCCTTGATGATGATTTTTTCGACCGCTTCGGGCGTGATCGGCTCGATGTAGGTGTGGTCGGCCGTGGACGGGTCGGTCATGATCGTCGCCGGGTTGGAGTTGATCAGCGAGACGATGTACCCCTCTTCGCGCAGCGCCTTGCACGCCTGGGTTCCGGAATAGTCAAACTCGCAGGCCTGGCCGATGACAATCGGTCCGGAGCCAATGATCAGAATGTGATGGATATCTTCTCTTTTCGGCATGGTTTGTTCCTCTACAGCTTAAATCAAATGGTTCCTCACAGAGGGGCAAAAGCCCGCAGAGGCGATTCCTCCAAAATTCGGAGGACAATAGGGGAAGAAACCGCAGTTGCCAAACAAATGATTCGTCTGCCGCCGGTATTTTTCATCGAATCGGCACAGGACGCGGCCGCATCCCTGCCCGCAGATGGGCCCGCATTCAGACCCGTTCCCCGCAGGGCGAAAAAAAGGAAGCGCCGGCGGCCTGATGCGCGGCGCAGCGCCCGGAGCGGGTTTGCTCCGGGCGTTCACGTCCCTGTTACTGGTGGGATCTCTGCAGTTCCCGCATCCGTTCGAGACGTTCCCTGGCGGCTTTTTTCCGCTTGGCCGGCATGGATTTGATCGGACGTTCCCGCGGCAGCAGTTCGCCGCCCATCATCGAGGCGCCGCCATCCACGTAGAGGGTCTGGCCGGTGATCTTTTTGGCGCCTTCGCCCAGCAGGAAGACCACCGCGTGGGCGACTTCTTTCTTGTCGTTGATGACATCCCACGGCAGCGGGCTCATTTTCTTCCAGACGCGCGCCAGGTGGGCGAAGTGCGGGATGGACTTGGCGGCCTTGGTCGCCAGCGGGCCGGCCGAGACGGCGTTGACGCGCACGTGTTCGCGCCCGTACTCGCGGGCCAGTGCGCGCACCAGCGCTTCGAGCGCCGCTTTGTTGACGCCCATCCAGTTGTAGAACGGGAAGGCCACCTGCGAGGAGAACGAGAGCGTGACGATCGACCCGCCTTTGTGCATATGCTCCTGCGCGAACTGGGAAACCGTCGCCAGCGAGGCGCAGCTGATGTGGAAGCCCTGCTTGATGTCTTCGATGGCATCGGTGTAGATGTTGTCGCCCAGGCAGGTCTTCGGGTTGGCAAACCCGATCGAGTGCACCACCCCGTAGAGGTTGTCGATGTCTTTGAACAGATTGCGGACTTCATTTTCGACCGTCACATCGCAGTAGCGGATGTCCATTTCGTCTTTGATCTCCTGCGGCAGGTCGGAGCAGCCGCGGTCAAAAAATATTTTTTTCAGGCGCTCGTTCTGCACCGTATAAATCACTTTGCCGCCCTGTTCTTCAATCAGCTTGCCGGTGGCATAGGCGATCGAGTCGGTGTTGAGCAGGCCCATTACAACGTAGGTTCCGCCTTTTTTAATCATCATGCAGTCCTTTCTTAGAAGCTTCCGATCGGTTCGTAAAAGCGCCGGACAATGCCAGACTCTCCACGGAAGAAAAGCCTTTATTCACGAAAATCAGTGCTGGTGTTTTGCCCTGTTTTCTCCAAAGCTCGCAGACGATGAAAACCCATGATACAGATTTTCTGATTATCGGCAGCGGGCTGGCGGGGCTGACGGCCGCGCTGGGTCTGCGCGCCCACGGCCGTGTGCTGGTGGTTTCCAAGGCGGAGTCCGCCGAGGGCAGCACCCGCTATGCGCAGGGCGGCATCTCCTGCGTGGTGGATCCGGCCGACTCCATGGCCGAGCACGTCGCCGATACGCTGCAGACCGGCAACGGGCTGAGCGAGGAGGCCGCCGTGCGGGCGATTGTGGAGGACGGCCCGGCCCGCATCGCCGAGCTGGAGGCCGCCGGCGTTCAGTTCGAGCACCGTGCCGACCGGCCGGAGGAATACGACCTCGGGCAGGAGGGCGGCCACTCGCGCCGCCGCGTGCTGCACGCCGGCGACGTGACCGGGTCGGCGCTCATCGAGAGCCTGCTGGCCCGCGCCCGCGCCGACGAAAACATCACGCTGGTCGAAAACTGGGTGGCCATCGACGTGGTGCCCACCGAGTGGATCGGCCTGGCCGGCGAGAACCATTGCGTCGGCTGCTACTTTCTCGATAAATCCAGCAACGAGATTCTGGCGGTGCGGGCCGCGGCCACCATTCTGGCGTCCGGCGGGCTGGGCAAGGTCTATCTCTACACCTCCAACCCCGATGTCGCCACCGGCGACGGGGTCGCCATGGCCTGGCGCGCCGGGCTGCCGATCCGCGACATGGAGTTTGTCCAGTTTCATCCCACCTGCCTGTATCACCCCGCCGCCAAATCGTTCCTCATCTCCGAGGCGGTGCGCGGCGAGGGCGCGAAGCTCATCGACCGCCGCGGACACGAGTTCGTGTACGATTTCGACGGGCGCGGCGCGCTCGCTCCGCGCGATATCACCGCGCGCGCCATCGACTCGGTGATGAAAAAGCACGGCGACCCCTTTGTGTATCTCGACATCTCCCACCGGGACGCGGCGTTCATTCAGAAGCGGTTTCCCACGCTCTATAAAACCTGCCTGCAGTTCGGGTTCGACATGGCCCGTGCGCCGGTGCCCGTGGTGCCCGCCGCGCACTATTCCTGCGGCGGCGTGGTGGCCGGCGTGGACGGCAGCACCGCGATGCCCGGGCTGTACGCCGTCGGCGAGGTGGCCTCCACCGGCCTGCACGGCGCCAACCGGCTGGCCAGCAACTCCCTGCTCGAGGCGGCCGTCTGCGGCCACCGCTGCGCCGAAAAAGTTTCCAGGGTCTGGAAAAACAACTCGGTCGCCGGCATTGAGATTCCGGCGTGGTCGCCCGGCGAGGCGGTTTCGAGTGAGGAGGCCGTGGTGGTTGAGCACGACTGGAACGAAGTGCGCGCCGTCATGTGGGACTATGTCGGCATTGTCCGTTCCGACGGCCGGCTGCAGCGCGCGCGCCGGCGCATCCACACCATTCGCGAAGAGATCCGCCACTACTATCAGGAATATCTGGTGACCGCCGACCTGATCGAACTGCGCAACCTCGCCGCCGTCGCCGAGCTGATCATCCGCTCCGCCCAGCAGCGCAGGGAGAGCCGCGGCCTGCACTACAACCAGGACTGGCCCGGCAAAACAGAGCCCGCGGTGCACACGATCATCCAGGACAGGCCCGGCGGCCCGCTGGATGTGGATTGACCCGGAACTTGCAATCCGGTTTCGCCGGCTGTATTGTAAGCCTTTTATAAGGGTTCCAAGGTTTAACTGATTGAAAGGACTGCTGTGAACAAGAAGATTCTGCTGCCGGTACTGCTTGTTTCTGTAATGCTGCTGAACGGATGTGCGGGGCCGGGGCCGTCCAAAGCCTGTGATGTCGTGATCGGATCGCATGCTGCGGTCACTCCTCTTCCGCGTTCGCAACCGGACTGGTGGATGCCTCGGCATCAGGCCGTTCTTGAACGCGTCGCTCAGGGCAGCGTCGATTTGCTGATGATCGGCGACTCCATCACGCACGGCTGGGACGGTGCCGGCAAGGCGGTCTGGGATCAGTATTATGCGTCGCGCAACGCTGTGAACATGGGCTTCAGCGGCGACCGCACCGAGCACGTCCTCTGGCGTCTTCAAAACGGCGAAATCGATCATATCAGCCCGAAACTCGCGGTGCTGATGATCGGCACCAACAACTCCGGCGGTGACCAGTACACGGCCGAACAGATTGCCGACGGGATCAAAGCGATTGTCTGCACGCTGCGCACCGGACTGCCCGACACCAAAGTTCTGATCCTGGCAATCTTCCCGCGCGGCGATGCCGCTCAGCGCCAGGACAAAGCGCACGGCGCGACCTGTAACGAGCAGTGGGCCAAGAACGACAAAGCCAGTCAGCTGGCATCCGGGCTGGCGGACGGCAAAATGATCTTCTTTCTGGATATCAACAAAGCCTTCCTGAACGACGAAGGCGTGCTGACCCGCGAGGTCATGCCCGACCTGCTGCATCCGAAAGAAAAAGGCTATTCGCTCTGGGCGGAAGCCATGGAGCCGACCGTCGCCAGGCTGCTGGGCGAAACCCGGTAAGATTCGCGATGTTTTCTGCGGCGTAAAGGCGGAGTCGAGGCGGGCGAACGCAGGATTTTCGGCCGCTGAACGCGCGCGCGGGGGCGCCGTTTGCGGCGGCTTGACTCCCCGGTCTGCTTTGGTAGCATGGCCTGTCTTTTTGTGAAGAGAAATCCATATATGCGCTCACAGCGATTTGAGGAGCGGAAACCAAGGAGAAACCTGATGGCGAATGACAAACAGTACGTGTACTTCTATGGATTCGGTAAAGAGAATACCGAAGGCGACAGCACCATGAAAGCCGTTCTCGGCGGCAAAGGGGCCAATCTCGCGGAAATGGCCAGCGCCAACATTCCCGTTCCTCCCGGATTCACCGTGTCGACCGAAGCGTGCGCCTGCTACAGCAAAAACGGCGGCCGCTATCCCCAGGGAATGGAGGACCAGCTCAAAACGACGCTGAGCAAGCTCGAACAGCTCATGGGCAAAAAACTGGGCGACCCCAACGACCCGCTCCTCGTTTCGGTCCGGTCCGGCGCCGCGGTTTCCATGCCCGGGATGATGGACACGGTTCTCAATCTCGGCCTCACCGACAAGTCCGTTCACGGGTTTATCAAACAGACCGGCAACGAGCGGACCGCATGGGACTGCTACCGCCGTTTTGTCGACATGTTCGGCAATGTGGTGATGGGCCCCTACACCGGCCTGACCCACGAGGACTTTGAAGAGGAGCTCGAAAAGCTCAAAAAGAAATACAAGGCCAAGGACGACACCGACCTGACCGCCGAGCAGCTCAAGGAACTCGTCGACATCTATAAAAAGGTTTACCTCAAAAAGGTTAAAAAACCTTTCCCGCAGGATCCCATGCAGCAGCTCGACCTCTCCATCCGCGCCGTCTTCGGCTCGTGGAACTCCGAGCGCGCCGAAAAATACCGCCAGATCAACAAGATCACCGGCCTGCTCGGTACCGCGGTCAACGTCTGCACGATGGTGTTCGGCAACATGGGGCAGGAGTCCGGCACCGGCGTGGCCTTCACCCGCTGCGGCGGAACCGGCGACAGCAAGCCGATGGGCGAATACCTCATCAACGCGCAGGGCGAAGATGTCGTGGCCGGCATCCGCACCCCGAAAGACCTCAAGGACATGCCGGCCGAGAATTCCAAGGTCTGGAAAAAAGCGCATACTGATCTGACGAAAATCATGGCCCGCCTCGAGAAGCACTACAAATACCCGCAGGATGTCGAGTTCACGGTGCAGGAAGGCAAGCTGTGGATGCTGCAGACCCGCAACGCCAAGCGCACCGGTCTGGCCGGCGTCCGCTGGGCGGTCGAAATGGCCACCGGCGAGGATGTCTACACCGGCGAAAAACTCACCAAAGTGCTGAACCAGAAAGAGGCGCTGGCGACCCTTTCGGGTGAAGACCTCGAGCAGCTGCTCTTCCCGATCTTTGATATTGCGGCCGAGAAAAAAGCCAAGCTCCTCACCACCGCGCTGCCGGCCGGTCCGGGGGCGGCGGTCGGTCAGATCGTGTTCGAAGCCAAAGAGGCGGAGGCCGCGGTTGCCAAAGACCCGAATGCCAAAGTGGTTCTGGTGCGCCACGAGACCAGCCCCGAAGATGTAGGCGGCATGTGGGCGGCGCAGGGCGTTCTCACCTCGACCGGCGGCATGACCTCCCATGCGGCGGTGGTCGCCCGCGGCTGGGGCAAGTGCTGCATCTGCGGCGCCGGCGCGCTGAGCATCGACTACAAAAAGAAAACCATTTCGGTCGGCAGGAAAACCTTCAAGGCCGGGGACTGGCTGAGCCTCAACGGGTCGACCGGCAGGGTCTATGAAGGGCAGATCGCCACCCAGGTCAGCCCCGTTGTGGCCGGTGTGATCGACGGCACCGCCGCCGCCCGGAAAGATCCGATCTTCAAAATGTACGACCTGATTTCCCAGTGGTCGGACTCCAACCGCAAGATCAACGTGCGCACCAATGCGGACACCCCGAAGGATGCCGCCGCCGCCCGCGCGTTCGGCGCCGAGGGAATCGGCCTGTGCCGGACCGAGCACATGTTCTTCGAAGGCGACCGCATCTGGGCGATCCGCGAGTTCATTCTCGCAGAGGACGAAGCGGGCCGCAAGGCGGCGCTGGCCAAGCTGCTGAAGCACCAGCAGAAGGACTTCGAAGGAATCTTCAAGGCGATGGACGGTCTGCCGGTGACGGTTCGCCTGCTCGACCCGCCGCTGCACGAATTCGTGCCGCACACGGTTGCCGACCAGAAGGAAATGGCCAGGCGCCTCGGCGTGCCGGCCAAAAAGGTGGCCGATCGCGTCAAGCAGCTGCACGAGTTCAACCCGATGCTCGGACACCGCGGCTGCCGCCTGTCGGTCACCTATCCCGAGCTGTGCGTGATGCAGACCACGGCCATTATTTCGGCCGCCTGCAAAGTCTCCAAGGCCAAGAAAAAGGTCAGCGTCCTTCCGGAAATCATGATTCCGCTCGTCGGAACCAAAGCCGAGCTCGACTATCTCGAACAGATCGCGCGCGCGACCGCCGAGGAGATCATCAAGAAGTCCGGCGTCAGCCTGAAATACATGATCGGAACCATGATCGAAATTCCGCGCGCGGCGCTGACGGCCGATGAGATCGCCGAAACCGCCGAGTTCTTCAGTTTCGGAACCAACGATCTCACGCAGATGACCTTCGGGTTCAGCCGCGACGATATCGGAACCTTCCTGCCGGATTACCTGCGGGAAAAACTCCTGCCGTCCGATCCCTTCCAGCACATCGACCAGTCCGGCGTCGGCCAGCTCGTCAAAATGGGCGTGGAAAAGGGCCGTCAGACCCGTCCGGACCTCAAGTGCGGCATCTGCGGCGAACACGGCGGCGACCCCGAGAGCGTGAAGTTCTGCTGCAAAGCGGGGCTGAACTACGTGAGCTGTTCTCCGTACCGTGTGCCGATCGCCCGCCTGGCCGCCGCGCAGGCCGCCATTGACGGCTGAGGCCCGAACCGGCAGCGGTTCTGAAGAAAGCGCCCCGTCTGTTTTCGGGGCGCTTTTCTTTTTCCAAGGGCTGGGAACTCTGCTAGAACATGGGACCAAAGTGTGGAACGGGGGCTCCGGCGCGCCGGGTGCCGGGCCTGCGGGCCGCATGACGGAGAGTTTTCAGAGCCATGTCAGAAAAACCCGCAGCAGAAAAACGGCCGCAGATGAGCGAGATTGATCTCATCCGCCGTGCGCGCCTGGAAGACACCTCCGCCTACGAGGAGCTGGTCAGCCGCTACTACAGTAAAATCTACGGCCTGATCTACGGCATGCTCAGCAGCCGGGAGGACGCCGAGGATGTGACGCAGGAGGTCTTTGTAAAGGCCTGGAAAGCGCTCGCTCACTTCCGCGAGCAGGCCAGCTTCTACACCTGGATCTACCGCATCGCCATCAACCGCGCCATCAATTTCCGCAAGCGGCGCAACCGCCGCAAAACCGTTCAGTTCGAGGAGTTCGATCCCGACATCAAACAGGCCGAGTCCTACAAAGAGTTCTCCAGCAAGGGCTCGGTGCTGCGCAAGATGAACCTGAGCGAGTTCCAGAAAAAAATGAACGATGCGCTGCTGACTCTGTCGGATAAACACAGAGCGGTGGTGATCATGCACGACGTGCAGGGATTGTCCCACGCCGAGATCGCCGGAATCATGGGCTGCTCGGAAGGAACCGCCCGCTCGAGGCTGTTCTATGCCCGCAAAAGGCTGCAGGCGGAACTGGCGGAGTTTGAATGATGAAGAAAAAAGACACACCGGCCTCCGGGCTCGATATCGCCGGTCTGCTCGCGCTCAAAGCGTTTGAGCGTCCCGGCGCTGAACGCATCGAAAAGAACATCCAGTGCACGATGCAGGCGGTGCGTGCCGCGCACAAACGCCCCTCGCTCCATTATTTTCCGGACAAAAGCCTGGGGTGGATGTTTGCGCAGCCGCGCTACGGCATTGCCGCGCTGTTTGTGATTTTCCTCGGCCTGCATCTGATGCAGCGGCCGATGCCGGCCGAATCGGTCGGCTCGTCTGTGATGTCGGAGCCCGGCCTGGCGATGGATCTGAGCGCGGTGACGGAAACCAACCGGGCCGCGCCGGTCATTCCGCCGCTTCCGGCCGGCAGCCGCCCGGCCTACTCCTCGCTGGTGAAGCCCGTCTCGTTTACGGAATAAACTGAACCGGGATCTGTGTGATGCGAAATCACCGGCATCCCGCAAGCGGTTGAAGGCGGGCAGGCCTCTTTTCCAACCCGTTGCATTCAACATCGGTTTCTCTGTTATTTCAAACACGTCAATCCGGCTTCGCGGCTGTATGATGTGAAACAAATTGATCTTTATTGTTATCGTTATGTCGCGTAAGTTCGCTGCATGATTCATTTACGCAAGTTTTTTTGGATCGTGCTGGCGGGCGCTGTTTTGTCCGCTGTCGCGGAGCAGAAACCGAACATCATTTTGATTCTGGCGGACGATGTCGGGATCGATGTATTTAAGGACTATATCGGCACCGAGTACAGCACGCCGCATATTGACCGCATGGGTGAGCGCGGGATGCGGTTTGAGCACTGTTATTCCCAGCCGCTGTGCACGCCGTCGCGCGTGAAAATCATGACCGGGCAGTACAATTTCCGGAATTACACGCACTTCGAGTACATGAACCCGGCCGACAAGACCTTCGGCAACCTGCTTCAGCAGGCCGGCTACAAGACGGCCATTGCCGGGAAATGGCAGCTGAACGGCGCGCACAACGAGCTGCCGGGCTATGATGATCCGCTGCGGCCGCACAAGGCCGGATTCGACGAGTTCATGCTGTGGCAGGTGACCGAGCGCGGCAACCGCTACTGGGATCCGGTCATCTCCCTCAACGGCGAGCTGATTCCTCCTGAAAACCTGAAGGGGAAATACGGTCCCGACCTGATGTCCGACTTCGTCTGCGATTTTATCCGCCGGAATAAGGACGAGCCGTTTTTTGTCTACTACCCGACCGTGCTGCCGCACAGCCCGTTCAAGCGCACGCCGGACAGCAAAAAGGAAAAGGTGATCAGCCGCAAAACAGATCCGGACGGGTGGGCGCGCCAGCAGAAGCAGTATTTCGCAGATATGGTCGCCTACCTGGATAAGATGGTCGGCAAGATCGTCCGCACGGTGGAGGAGACCGGGATCGCGCAGAAGACGATTATCCTGTTCACGGCGGATAACGGGACCAGCGGCGCCATTGAGTCGATTGTGAAAAACAAAGGCGGGACACTGTCTGTAAAGGGCGGCAAGGGCGATACCCCGGAGCTCGGCACACACGTTCCGTTTTATGTTCTCTGGAACGGGACGGTGAAGCCCGGCGCGGTTTCCGATGAGATGATCGATTTTACGGACTTCTACGCCACCTTCGCGAAACTGGCCGGGGTGGATATTTCCGGTGAGGCCTTTGCGGACGGAGTCAGCTTTGCATCCGTGCTGCGCGGTGAAAAGGCGGTCCGGCGCGACTGGATGCAGTGCACTTACACCCCGTATTTCGGCGGCAAAACCGTCAACCGCCGCTTTGTCCGCGACCGCGAATACAAGCTGTATGCCGACGGGCGGTTTTATCACGTCCCGTCCGACCTGCTCGAAGAAAAGCCGCTGGCCGAAAAGAACGCGGCCCATCAGCGCCTGCAGAAGCTGATGGATCAGTTTCCCGCGCTGAACCGCTCTCCCGCGGCGCACGACAAAACCGCCACCGAGCGCGATATTTTTCCGGAATGGAACCATAAATTGCTGGATCGCGTTGGCGAACCCCCTTCTTCTTTTGCGCCGGCAGATGGGGTGGTAACAGAATAATGGTGGCAGAATGATCAGGTGCTGGGGAAATATTGACCGCGAGAGCAGCGGCTGTTCATGAATAGAAAACAGCAGAAGGCCGAATCGATTATTCTGTTTTCATTATTCAGCGGACAACTGAACGTTTCGGGTTTTCGATTTAAACGCCCGGCAGAAAACCGACGGCGATGAACGCAATGTGCCGCACCAATGCACCACCATGGGCATCGGCACCATTATGGAGGCGCGCATGAACCTTCTGCCCGCCTTCGGTGCAAACAAGGCCGATGCGGTTGCGTTGAAAGAGTAAAACGATTCGGCGGAAGACCCTCAAAAATAAGCGATGAGTGTGATGAGAGATATCGGAAAATTGATAAGCGGTCTGCTGGCCGGTTCAGCGATGGCACTGCCGGCGTTTGCCGCCTCGGGCTTTGAAGGCCGCCTGAAGGAACTGATTCCGGTTCCGAAAGCCGTTTCGGTTCAGGCGCAGGTCGTTGCAATCCCGGCCGCATCCGATGTGCTGCAGATCGACGAGCCGGCGTTCCCCGGGTTCAGCCGCGCCGCGGAAATGATCCGCATGAGGCTTCAGCAGGGTCAGCAGCGCTTTTCAGTTGCTGATCAGCCCGGCGCCGCAGCCGTTGTGCTGACCTTCCGGAAGGATGACGGGCTGGCTCCCGAGGAATACCGGCTGGCTGTCTCCCGGAACCGCATTGCTGTGTCGGCTGCCGACGAGAAAGGGATTGCCTGGGCCGGGGTGACGCTGGAGCAGCTGCTGGGATCTCTCCGCCCCGGCGATCCGCTTCCGGAGATGACCCTCGCCGACCGGCCGGATCAGGCGTACCGCGGAATCATGATCGATGTGGCCCGGCAGCCGCATCCGATCGGGGTGATCCGCGATGTGGTTCAGCTCTGCCGCTGGTATAAACTCGGTTATCTGCATATTCACTTTACCGATTCCCAGCTGTGGACGCTGCCGTCGGAGAAATATCCCGCGCTGTCCGCCGAAAACACCACCTATACCAAACGCGAGCTCGAAGAGCTGGAGGCATTCGCCCGCGCAATGGGCGTGACCATTGTTCCGGAGTTTGACGTGCCGGGCCACAGCTATGCGCTGATCCGCCTGATGCCGGAACTGGGCACCCGGACCGCCGCGCGCGGACGTCCTGTTCTGGACGTGCTGAGCGACAGAACCTATGAAGTGCTCGATGATCTGATCGGGGAGCTCTGCGCAATTTTTGAATCCACTCCGTACATTCACCTGGGCGCGGATGAGGTGAAGCGCGAAAAGGAGATCTGGCCGCAGGTGGAGGGATATGACCTCTTCATGCAGCAGAACGGGCTGGCGGATGCCGAGGAGCTGTATCGCTATTTTGTGCGCCGGGTTTCGCTGCTGATTTCAGCTCACGGGAAAATCCCGATGGCCTGGGAGGGCGTCGCCGCGGAGGGCAACCCGCCTATGCCGCCGGAGCTCACGATGATGTCGTATGAGTGCCACTATGAAATGCCCGGAGCCTATATTAAGAAGGGACACGATGTCATTAACACCGCCTGGGTTCCTCTGTATATCACCAATCGCCGGCACCCGGAGCTGACAGCTATCTACGATTGGGATCCCTGCCGGTGGGAACACTGGTGGCCGAAGTCGGCGGCGAAAGACGGGCTGACTGTAAAGCCGTCCAGCCGGATTCTGGGCGGGCAGATCTGTGCGTGGGAACTTCCGGCGGACAGGGAGGTGGAGCTGCTGCGCAGCCGCGCCGGTGTTCTGGGCGAACGGCTGTGGAATGACCACCGGTCCCTTTCCCCTGAGGAGTGCATTGGTTCGGTCGAGGGCCTGAGTCAAACGTTCGTCAAAACGCACGCGTTGAGTCCCGTGACCGTTGCAGCGCTAAGCCATGCGCGGGACTCCGCCGGGCCGCCGGTCTTTCAGGAAAAGATGATCGACCGGTTTGAGGGGTCGGACATTCGCAACTGGCAGGTCAGTGGCGCGGCAACGGGCGTGGCGCTGACGAGCGACGCCGTCTATTCCGGCAATGAAAGCCTGGCGGTGCAGTTCAGCACGCCGGGAAAAGGGACGCACAGCATCCATCTGTGGACCCGACTGAATGATGTTCAGGTCGCCGGGGTGGAATATCAGTTCCTGGCGGCAACGGATACGGGGGCCGGATCGGTTCATACAAAAGTGCGCATGCGTTCCAAAAACCCGCAGAATCAGTATGTGCTGAAGTTTTATTCCGAGCTGTTCAGTCAAGCGCTTCCGGTGTATCCGGCGGCGGCAATCGGGAATGCCTCCTGGCAGATCTATGACGCATCGCTGCCGGAGGACGTTTCCAAAATACTGCCCCGGGCAGAGGCGCTGCCCGCGCCGGTGGTTGACCGGCTCGAAATCCTGATCCGCGTGACAACCGACACCGCGCAAACGGGAACCATTTATATTGATGATCTGAAAATCTCCACACGCTAGCCTGCCCATGAAATTCCAGGGGCGGGAGGCACGACGGTTGAGCTGATCCGCCTGTTCCGCAAACCCGCGTCCCCGTTTCGATCGGCTTTCGTTGATTTTTTCTTGTACGATAGGATAGGCGCGCATATGTTTATTTATCATTCTGTTGGAGTGATCTTGCCCGTTGACGGTGAGCATCCGATTGAACTAAGGAGGGCACCTGGCCTGTCGCAGCCAGGTAAGCGCTGAGAGGATACGATATGAAGAATTTTTGTGTTTCTGCGATCGCGTCGGCGATCACGGTTTGTTCGTTTGCGCAGGCGAAAGAACAACCCAACATTCTTTTGATTATTGCCGACGACCTCGGCCCGCAGCTCGGCTGCTACGGGGATGCCAATTCGGTGAGCCCGAACATCGACCGGCTGGCGGAAGAGGGGGTGCGGTTTAATCAGGCGCATGTGACGGCGGCCAGCTGCTCGCCGTCGCGCGGCAGCATCATGACCGGGCTCTACCCGCATCAGCACGGCATGTACTCGCTGTCCCAGCAGGACTGGGCCAAAATGCACGACGATGTGCCCAAGCTGCCCAATGCCATGAAAGCGCTCGGCTACCGCACCGCCATCGTCGGCAAAACGCATTATGAGCCGGAAGTGCTGTTTGAGTGGGATCTGCGGGAAGTCAATGCGCAGAAAGTGATTTTCGACCGCGACGTGCGCTGGATGAATGCGCAGGCCGAAAAATGGCTGGACGAGTCGCCGCGGGACAAGCCGTTCCTGCTGTGCATGAGCTATGTCGACCCGCACCGCGGCGGCGGCGACGGCCGCTACGGGCCGAACCGCAACGAAAAATTCCCGCGCATTCGTCTCGGTCTGCCCGAGAACCCGCTGCCGCCGGAAGACATTGTCCCGGTGCCGTTCCTCGGTGTCGATTCGCCGGAGGTGCGCATGGAGAGCTCCGACTATTACGCCTGCATTCAGCGCCTCGACACCGGCGTCGGCGAACTCCTGGACATGCTTGACGAAAAGGACGCGCTCGACAATACGCTGATTGTGTTTATCGGCGACCACGGCCCGGATATGACACGCGGCAAGATGTCGGTCTATGCCACCGCCACCCACATTCCGATGCTGATCAAATGGCCCGGGCACACAAAACCCGGCCTGGTGCGCGACGACCTCGTTTCCACCATCGATCTCTTCCCGACCTTTGTGACCGCCGCCGGCGGAAAGATTGCCGATGAGCGCCAGACCGGCCGGGCGCTGCAGCCGCTGATGAAAGCCGGCTCGCCCGAGTGGCGCAAATGGCTCGGCACGGAGTTTATCGCCCACGTGCCGTGGCACTACTATCCGCGCTGCGCCATCCTGAACGGCCGCTATCAGCTGGTTGAAAATCTTGCATCCGCCGAGCGCGAAAACCCGCTGGAGGACCATAACTACTGCTATGCCATGCACGAGGTGATGAAGCCCGAATACGAAGGCACGCCGCTGCGCGCCGTCTACGATGCCGTTCTTCATCCGCCCGAGCTGGAGCTGTTCGACATGCAGGCCGATCCCTTCCTGATGAACAATCTTGCAGCCAATCCTGAGCGCGAACAGCAGCTCGAAGAGCTGTCCGAACAGATCGATCATTGGCGCAAAGAAACCAAAGATCCGTTCCTCGACCCCGCTTTCGCCCAGGCCTATAAGGAGCATGTCGGGCAGCAGAAAATCGAGTGGGAAATCCGCAACGGCATCCGCAAGGCCGTCCCGCCGAAAAAAGCGAAACAGAAGTTTCCAAAGGTTGGAAGAAAGATCGAATTTGAAGAGACGTTCCGCGGAAAAATTTCCAATGCCTGGAACTCTCCGAACGGGCACCCCGGCCTCGCAACCGCTGCGGGTGTTACCGTCGACATGAGCAAAAACGGATTGAGCATGACCCGGCAGGTCGATGAAGCCGGGCTCGGCGTCGGCCGCGTCGAAGCCTCGGCGGTGTTTGTGCAGAGCCCCGAGGCGGCGGCGCACGGCATCAGCTGGAACGTCGGCATTTCCAGCGAAAATAAGAAATACATCCAGAACATGAATGCCGACACGGTTTGCGCGCGTTTCGTTACGGCCGGTAAAAACAAGGGCCGCATCTGGTGGTCGATCTTCAGTGGCGGCAAACAGGTCGGCAAAGACTGGTCGGCTGACAGTTCCCGGGATTGGAAACCGGGCGATGAAGTCAGACTGAGCGTTTCATACGACTTTGAATCCGGCCGCGCCGCGGCCCGTGCCGAAAACCTGACGACCCGCAAGATGCTGGTTGAAGACACGGTGGTGCATCCCGGAATCGGCGGTCTGCGCTATGCCGGGTTTGAAATGACGATGTTTCCGAAAAATGCAGCCGGTTCTCCCGGCGCGGTAAAAGGCTTTTCGTTCAATTCCACCCCGTAAGTCTTTGGTTTTGGCCAGGGTTAAATGGAATACGGTCCTATATAGAAAGATGGCCCATCAGCGAAAGAAATCAGAGACGACCAAGTGTACGATGCATTTCAACACGCTAACGCCGTGAAAAAGCTCAATTCACTAATTAGCAAAAAGAAACTCTAACAGAATGATGTTTACAGAATCATTTAGACCGTTCCGCATGGATCATTCTGCACTCATTGTTCTGTTTATTCTTCTTATTCCAACATTTGGAAGAATGGCATACGATATCGGTTCCGGAGAGCGATGGATCAAATTGGAGAATGCCGGGGAGAAAGGCACAATATCTGGGTCAAACTCCCTCTAAAAAAACGGTGACACTTTTGATCGAAATGAACTCAGAGGATAAAGAGGTGAAGAGCAGAGGTGTACTTCGATTTAAAGACCATGGGGTCACCGTTTGAAATTAGCAAAACCAGCGTGTTGCACTCTAGCGTCGGCTTTCGCCGTCGCTCTTCGAGCGGTGGCGGACAGGCCGGCGGTTCAGAGTGAGGCGTGACGAACATAAAATATAAATACGAGTTATTGTCATGGGTGGAACCCGATCTTCGGGCCGGTTTCCAGCGGTTGGAAAAATTGATGGATGGAGGCTTCCGCCTCCAGTTGGAGAAAACGATGAAGAAAAGAGTTTGGTGTGTATGGACGGTTCTGATTGCGCTGGGTTGTTCGGCGCAGGTGAGGGTCTATGATTCGTTTGATGACGTTCGGGTCGGGCAGGCCCTTGCGGGCCGATCGGTCACGGACGGGGCCGGGGTGTGGCGCGACCGGTTCGACTCAACCGGTTTGGGCGACGGCTGTGTCGCGGTCACCAAAAACAATCAGCAGGCGGTTCTTCTGAAAGAGGGCATCGAGGGGGTGCGCACCCTGTCATGCCGGGTGAACCTGAATCAAAGTGATCTGTCCGGCGCATACGGCGGCATTTATCTGGCAATGACAGATGATGCGGGGACAGATCTGTTTGCCGTTTCGAAGCAGGACATTCTGTCCGTTCGCCTGATCACCGCCGGGCCGCATGAGGGAAAGTTGCAGCTGCGGATGTACGACGCGGAAACCGGCGGAACGGTTAACCGGTTGAGCGAGTCGTGGGGAGCGCTGCCTCAGGATGATTTGACGCTGTCCCTTCAGTACGATCCGCAGGGTTTGCGGCTGGTGGCCGGTGTTTCCAATACGGTCAGCGGCGCGTTGCTGACGCTGTCCGAACAGCTCACTTCGGAGCAGGCGGACCGCCTTTATCTGAACTCGTATGGATTCGGGGTGGTCGGGTACAAATCCGGAACGGTTCTGCTGGATGATTTTTCATTGGAGTGCCTGGCGGCGGCGGTTCCTGCAGCCGTCGTTTTAAAGCAGTCGCTGGGCGGGAGCCCGCTGGAGGTGTATATCTGCGCGGGGCAAAGCAATATGCAGGGCGCCCGGTCGCAGAAAGCTCTGCTGCCGCCGGAGCTTCAGGCGGTTCAGGAGAATATTTATGTCTTTGACGGTGCCGACTGGCGCCGGATGGAACCGGCGGAGCAGGGGTTCGGCCCGGAAATTTCATTTGCAGTCCAGATGCAGGCGGCCGGCGGAAAGCCCATCGGAATCATCAAATACAGCAAGGGCGGGACCAGCCTGGCCCGCGATTGGAATCCGCAGGATCCAAAATCTCTGTATGCGGAGCTCAGGCGCCGGGTCGAAGCGGCCCGGCGGTCGATGCCGATTCAGCTGAAGGGCATGATCTGGATGCAGGGCGAGCGCGATTCGCGGGAGGAGTCCATGGCGTCTGCGTACCGGGAGAACCTGGAGCGGTTGATCCAAGCTGCGCGGCGCGATTTTGATTCTCCTGTGATGGGCTTTGTCGCCGGGCGCGTAAACCCGCTGTATCCGTTTGTCGATCGGGTCCGCCGGGCCCAGGAGAGCTGCCGCGCTGAGAAATACGCCTTCATTGATTGCGATGACCTGGCCAAATATGACGACAACCTGCATTACGACACCGCGAGCATTGTTGAGATGGGCCGGCGCTTCGCCGCCCGTCTGATTGAAACGGATTCTGCCGGGAAGGCCCGCGCGGCGGCCGGGTCCGCGCACGCGGACGTTCCGGCGGCTGAAGGCACGCAGGCGGCGGCCGGGTCCTCGCGCGATGCGGATCCCTCGGTTCCCCCGCAGCAGTGCCTGCCCCGGTTTCTCGGGGTGGGAACGCTGCCGATGACCGTCGGGCCGCCGAGTGCGGCGCTGGACGGGGACCAGACGACGATGTGGTGGTCGGATGCGGATCCTGAACAGGACTTTACCGTCTGGTTTGATGCGCCGTGGACGGTGCGCTCGGTGGAAATCGAGTGGGGGACGCAGTATCCTTCCAAGTATGAAATTCAGGCCACCGCCGACGGCCGGCGCTGGGAGACGGTGTTCCGGGCCGATCAGTTTAAGAATCCTGCTACGGCCCATGGAAAGGTCGCGTGGGTTTCCAACCGGCTGCAGAAACCGTTTGCCGCCCGGGCGATCCGGATTCGCACCCTCGCCGGGGAGATGGACGGGGTGCAGATTGTCGATTTATTTATCAACGGCTCGCTGCCGTATTCATTTACCGCCGTTCCGGAAACGGCTCTCTATAAAAATGAAGCCGCACCGATTGAGAGCCGGGTGAACGATCTGCTCGGGCGCATGAATTTCCGCGAAAAACTGCGCCTGACCGCCGGAATGAACTACTTTTTTATTCCCGGCATTGAGCGGTTCGGGTTCCATCCGGTCATGATGGCCAACGCCAGCTCCGGACTGAAGTTTCAGCCGACGCTGCCGTGGGACTATAAGAGCCTGACACAGAGCACGGCCTTTCCGCTGCCGGCGGCGGTCGCCGCAACCTGGGATCCCGGGCTGGCGTTCGAGCTGGGCGCTGCCATTGCAAAGGAGTGCCGCGCCGACGGGGTTTCGATCCTGCTCGGCCCGGGCGTTAACATCCACCGCACCTCAACGTGCGGCCGCAACTTTGAATATTTTTCTGAAGACCCGTTCCTGAGTTCCCGCATGGCGGTGATGAATATCAAGGGGCTTCAGGGCGAAGGGGTGATTGCAACCATTAAGCATTTTGCGGTGAACAATAATGAATTTCTGCGAACCCAGAGCAATGTGCTGGTTGGCGAGCGCGCGTTGAATGAGATCTTTCTGCCGTCGTTCCGCGCCGCCATTGAGGAGGCGGATGTGAAGGCGGTCATGTCGTCCTATAACTGGATGAACGGCGAGAAGTGCGGAGAAAGCCCCGCCCTGCTGGATGAGATTCTGCGCAAGCAGCTCGGGTTTAAAGGGTTCGTGATGAGCGACTGGGGCGGCACAACGGAGGATTATGCCGCGCAGTTGACCTCGGGACAGAATATCATCATGCCCCAGATGAAGCGCTTCGGGCAGGCTGTGCGCACGCAGCGGATTACCCGTCCGCAGGAGACGGAGGCCAAACTCGACGCGATGATTGCTCCGGTCGTGCGCGTTCTGCTCGAGACCGGAGTCTGGGAGCGCCCGCCGGCTTCAGGCATTCCGGTGGATTTTGATGCGCACGATGCGCTGGCCCGCCGGATTGCCGAGTCGGGGATCACCCTGCTGAAAAATGACGGGGTACTGCCGCTTCAGGCGGGGGAGACCATTCTGGTGGTCGGAGAAGAGGGCGCGGTAAAACGCGCCGCCAGCGGGGGCGGGTCGGTTAAAGTCGACGGCTATCATCAGGTCGATTACCTGGCCGGCCTGGAAGCCCTGTACGGCAAAGCGGTCACATACAGGGAGACTCCGACCGCCGGGGAGGTTCAGGCCGCCGACTGCGTGCTCTTTTTCTTCACCATGCGCGACCGCGAAGGAAACGACCGCCCGTTTGAGTTGAGTCCGTCGGTCACCCGTCAAATCGAGATGCTGGCTGAGAACAATAAGAAAGTGATTGTTGTGGCCTGCACCGGAACCGCCTTCGGCATGCCCTGGCTGGAGGATGTCGAAGGGCTGGTGCACAGTTATTTTCTCGGGCAGTCTTTTGGTTCCGCGCTGGCCAATGTGCTTTCCGGTGCCGTGAACCCGTCCGGAAAACTTCCCTTCACCATGGAGAAGAGTTTCAGCGATTCTCCGGCATACGGATACAACGTGGTGAACGGGAAAGAGGAGTGGGGCGGGCACTTTAAAGGGGCGCCGGCCCGGTTTGATCTTCCGTACGAAGAGGGGGTCTTTGTCGGATACCGCTTGTACGAGGCCAACAGCAAGCCGGTGCACTTCCCCTTCGGATTCGGCCTGTCGTATTCATCGTTTCGCATGGATAACCTGAAGCTTTCTTCGGATCAGATTGCAAAGGATTCGCCGGTGACCGTTCGGGTGGATGTAACCAATACCGGAAAGACCGCCGGGGCGGAGGTGGTTCAGCTTTATGTGCATGACGACGAGGCGGGCGTTGCGCGGCCTTACCGCGAGCTCAAAGGGTTTCAAAAGGTTTATCTGGAACCCGGGCAGACCCGCACCGTGGAGCTTCCGCTCACCTGGAACGACCTCGCCTTCTGGGATGTTCAGACGCATCAGTGGACGGCTGAAAAAGGATCGTTCACGCTGCTGGTCGGCAACTCGAGCCGCGATGTGCAGTGTCAGGCCCGGGTCGAATTCAGATAATTGGGAGAAGAACCCTTCGGCAGCCATGCTAAATGCGCGGGTAGGTGCCGGCGGCGGAACGAAAAAACCGGTCGGGCGCATTGCTAAATGAATAGAATAGTGTATTGATTGTGAATTATCATTTAGTCTTTTTGTGTTGGGTCGGAGAAAATGTTCTGTGCCGGGCGGATGCTGGTCCGGCCGGTTGCAGCAGGCGGGGAAAATATCATGAATGCATTTTTTAAGGTGGCAGGAGTCGCGGCGGCGGCTTGTTTCTTTTCTTTGGCGCAGGCGGCGCAACAGCCGAATATCATTTTCCTGCTGGCGGATGATCAGCAGTGGAATACGCTGGGCTGCAACGGAAATTCCATCATCCAGACGCCGCAGCTTGATACGCTGGCGCGCGACGGGGTGAATTTTTCGAACGCATTCGTCACCACGCCGATCTGCGTCGTGTCGCGCGCGTCCATTCTGACCGGGCAGTATATGCGCACGCACGGCATCCGCGATTTCAACAGGCCGTTCACTCCGCAGCAGATGGCGAAAACCTATCCGGCGGTCCTGCGGAAAAACGGCTATTTCACCGGTTTCACCGGCAAGTGGGGGGTCGGTGCCGAAAAGTTCAACTATGATCTATACAAAGATGAATTCGATTTCTGGCGCGGGCAGGTCGATCAGGATCTGTACTGGCGGGATGGGAAAGACGGAACCCATCAGAATGTCCGCATGAGTGACGATGCCGACGATTTCCTGGCGCAGGCCAAAACGTCCGGCAAGCCGTTCTGCCTGTCGATCAGCTTCAAGGCCCCGCACGGTCCGTGGGACGGGTGCGAGCCGGACATCTTTGAGTCGATCGATCAGAAGCAGATGCCGGTTCCGGCCACGTTTACGAAAGAGGCCTGGGACGCGCAGCCCGATTTCATCAAAACCAGCATTGGCGCGCACGAAGCGTCTGTCGCCCGCGACTTCAAATTCAAGCAGGGGACCGACGAGCATCATCAGCGTTTGATGGCGCAGTATTATGCGCTCATTCAGGGGATGGATGCGTCGGTGGGCCGCATCCGCGAGTCGCTCAAAAAATACGGGTTCGATGAGAACACGGTTCTGATCTACACCTCGGACAACGGCTATCAGGTTCACGAAAAGGGGCTGATCGGCAAATGGCTGATGTATGAAGAGTGCCTGCGGGTTCCGATGATCGTTTACGACCCGCGCCTGCCGGCGGCGAACCGCGGCCAGGTCCGCGACGAAACGGTTCTCAATGTGGACATTGCCACTACCATTCTTTCGCTGGCCGGGGTGGCGGTTCCGGAGCAGATGCAGGGGGAGGACCTGACTCCGCTGCTGCAGGGGCAGCATCCCGAGTGGCGGCAGGACCTGTTTGCGGAGCACTCCTATTCCGAGTCCGGAACGCGAACGATTCCCAAGTCGGTCTGCACCCGCGACGGCAAGTGGAAATATGTGCGCTATTTCAGCGAAACGCCGGCCTATGAGCAGCTGTTCGATCTGGAAAAAGATCCGCACGAGCTGAACAACCTGGCCCTTTCTCCCGAGCGGCGCGAAACGCTGGAGCGCCTGCGGGCCCGCTGCGATGTGCAGCGCGCCGAGCTGACGGATAACTATCCCGATTACCAGGAATATCCGGAGGAGTACCTCGTGCTGCAGACCGGCACCGCCAAGGCCGATAACCCGGTCCAGTTTTCCAATGTGGAATCACTGGGGCAGACCTTCAGGGCCGAGACCGGCTTCCTGACCTGCTGCGAGCTGATGATGCCGACCTGGGGCCGCGGCGAGGGGCCGTGCGATGTGGAGGCCGAGCTGCTGCAGGACGGCAGGGTGCTGGAGTCGGTCACTATCCAAAAAGAGGATATTGAAAACACGCGCCTTCAGCGGCTGATGTTCGAGGCGCGGGTCAAGAAAGGCAAAGAGCTCTACCTGCGCCTGACGCCGGCCGGCCCGGTGCCGGCCGCCCGCATGGCCTGGTGGGCCTATGACAAACCGGGCTATTCGGACGGAACGGCTTTCGTCAACGACCAGCCGCAGACTTACAGCCATGAGCTCCGAATGATTTTCAGAAGAAATTAGCAGCGAATCAAGAAGGCGGAGGCCTGGTTTGCTGTCCTAATGGAGCGGCGACATTCCTGTCGCCGGCATGAAAAAACCGGCCGTAAATAAAAAGGACAGACGCCCGGTTTGTTGTTCAAATGGAGCGGCGACATTCCTGTCGCCGGCAGAAACGGCAACTGGAAAGTCGCCGCTCCCAACGTTCCGGACATTGGAACTTTGTGCGCTGGTTTTTCCAGTGTTTGGAAACCGTGTCAGCGGGATGCAGCTCCGCCTTTAGGCGGTCTCCGTTTAAAGAAGTGACCGTTTGTCCGCTGTGCAGCGGGTTGTGTCGTGCGCGTTTTTTTATGCTGCACAGCTTTGAGTATCTTATGTTAAAATATCCACATAAAATTTATCTTATAACCCGGGATGCGCTTGACTATGACTGATATTTGAGGTATATGAATTCGTATTAATATAAACCGTACGTGTGGAACGGTGAAGGATACCAAACGAAAAGGAAACGGATCATGAAGAAATACCTGATTAGTATGTTTGTGCTGTTGCTGGGCGCGGTGGGCGTTCAGGCCGGAAATAATGTCTATGATGGCCTGGCGGGGAACAATGACTTTAATGATGATGGCAACTGGTGGAATTCACTGGATCCGACGGACAGTGCCTTTTTTCGGGGTGACAATCTCGCCGCCAATCCAACCTGGGCGTTTCCGAATCTCAGTGCGACTGCCTCCGTCGCTCGAGTGGTGTTCCAGGGAACCAATCCCGGAAGCTACACGTTTTCCGGCGAAAAGCTGACCATCGATGGAAATGGCGATACGGTTACACCACGAGTGCTCTTGATTGAATCGCAAGCTGCAAATACCAACGATCAGACTTTTGCAAACAGCGTCGAGCTCGTTTCGATCAACAGTGCCAACAACCGGCATATCAAGACGATCGGAGCCGGAACGCTGATTTTTTCCGGAACCCTGTCGCAGGGAAGTGCTTCCCAGGGGATCGGAATCGGGCTCGGCTATGGGGATCTTGAAATCAGCGGGAATGTGGATGGATCATCAAGCAAGCTTTGGAAACTTCACAACGATGCCGGCGACGGAATCATGAAACTGACCGGAAGCGGTACCTGGTCCAACTATGGAACGGTTCAGGTTGCTTTGGGTGCTGAGCTGTTGCTGGCGCGCGACACGACCGACAGTTCCGGTTTTATTCCCAGCAGTGTTCAGATAGGGGGCGGAATACTGACCTTGGGGAATAACGAGCAGATCGGAGATTCCTCCACCGTGTACTATACGGTCACCGATGGCGGACTGTTTGACCTCGATGGATATACGGAGAGTATCGGGAACCTGGTATTTGATAACGTCAGTATTTACGGTGTTTTGGATCTGGGCGATGGCGGGGCTTTGCATATTGAAAACCAGAGTTCCACGGCGACCTGGGGATCGCTGATCGTTACCAACTGGAGCGAGGGTTCAGAGCACATCTATATCGATGGCGGCTCTTTTTCCAGCAACCAGCTGGCGGCGATCACCTTTGACGGCTATGACGCCGGAGCACAGGTGGTGGGCGTTGAGCTTTATCCGGCCTCGCTCACGGTGGTTGTGCAGCAAAACAATGTGTATACCGGAAATGCCGGCGACAATGATTTAAACAATGATGCCAACTGGTGGAATTCTCTCGGGACCAATGACGCCGCTTTTTTCCGCGGCGACAACATTGCTTCGAATCCAGCCTGGGCATCGCCGTCTTTCAGTTCGGCAACGACGCTTTCGGCTGTGAAGTTTCAGAACAGTCCGGGCGCGGCCTACATCATTTCCGGTGCGACTCTGACGATTGATGGAACGATCTGCGGGCAAACCCTTTTGATCGATACCGGCAGTTCATCCTATCCTCAGACCTTCTCCAACGATGTGGTGCTGGTTTCGGACGACAATGCCAATCAACGCCATATTACAACCTCGGGATCCGAAACGCTTGTGTTTGCCGGAACGCTTTCGCAGGGAAGCTCGTCCGCCGGGATCGGGATCGGGCTGGAAGACGGTGACCTGGAGGTTCGCGGGAATGTGGATGGATCTTCCAAGCTTTGGAAACTGCACGATGATGCCGGCGACGGCATCATGAAACTGACCGGGGGCGGAAGCTGGACGGGTGCCGGCACGGTTCAGGTTGCTTTGGGTGCCGAGCTGCTGCTGGCGCGCGACACAACCGACAGCTCCGGTTTTGTGCCCGGGAATGTCCAGCTCGGCGGCGGAACGCTGACCCTCGGGAATGACGAGCAGATCGGAGATACGGTCAACGTGTTCTATACCGTCACTGATGGCGGACTGTTTGATCTCGCCGGCTTTGAAGAGAGCATTGGCACTCTGATATTTGAGCGGGATACACTCTACGGCGTTGTTGAGATGGGCGACGGCGGTGTTCTGCACCTAGAAGGCCAAAGTTCAACGGCGACCTGGGGATCGCTGGTCGTCACCGGCTGGACCAGTGGTTCAGATCACATCTATGTCGACGGCGGTTCCTTCAGCGCATCCCAGCTGGCCGGGATTACGTTTGACGGCTATGCGGCCGGCGCCAAGGTGGAGGGCGGCGAGCTGCTGCCCGACGGCGCGCCGCTCGGCTTCTCCGGATGGATGGATGACTACAGTGTCGCCACCGGTCAGGACGCTGCCGATGCCGACCCGGACGGCGACGGTGTCGCCAATCTGGCTGAATACGGCTTCGGCGGCAACCCGACCAACGCGGCAATAACCGGCACGTTGCCCGCCTACACGATCAGTGGCAGCACGCTGCAGATCGTTCACGTGGAACGCACCAGCTCCATCAGCGGCATCAGCTACTCCGCTCAGCAGACACCGGCGCTGGTCTCTGCGTCCTGGACGACGGCCGGCATCTCTCTGGTCGGCGAGTCCGCCGCTGTGGACGGCTTCAAAACCGTCACCAATCAGGTGTCTGCCGATGCGGCAGAAAAATTCCTGAAGGTGTTCATCGAACAGGATTAAGCGCTCGCTCCGCAAGCGCCCGGACAGGTAGGCTGTCCGGGCGTTTTTTTTTACAGGGACTCAATGCGCTTGAAATTCATATTGCTGATGCTGCTGCTCGCCGCCTGGATGCCCGGGTGTGCGGATTTTCTTTCGCTCAATGTGACCGATTACGGCGCGACGCCCTCGGGGGCGGAGGACGATGCCCCGGCTTTTCAGGCCGCCTTTGACGACCTGTACGATGCCGGCGGCGGCAAGCTGCTTGTTCCGGCCGGGAGCTATGTCTTTGATTCCCGCGTCGAAATCACCGGCAACAACACCTCGGGCGCCCGCAAAATCACCGTTCAGGGAGAAGAGGGCGTTCGGCTTTTCTGCAATAACACCAACGGGGTGTTGCGGTTCACCTACAACACCCGCCACCAGCAGGTGAACATTTTTGACCTGACGTTCATCGCGCTGGTGGAAGGGGCCGGCACGGCCGTCGAAATCACCTCGCCGCCCGGCGGATCGCAGGACAAGCGGGTGGTCACCATCGAAAACGTGATCGTGCGGTCGCAGGTCGGCGGTCCGCAGTATTTCGACCGCGGCCTGGTGGTGACCGGTCTCTACCGCCCTCTCATTAAAAACAGTGCGGTCTCGTATACGGCGGGTCCGGACATGAGCGACAGTTCGTCTAATTTCCTGGCCGAGGCGGGCATGGATGTCAGCGACTGCTACGCGCCGGTCATTCAGGGCTGCACCGTCAGGGCGGTGCACACCGCATATAAATATTCGACGTCGGAAAATTCGCAGCCCGAAGACGGTGCGGTGCTGGACAGCGCTGCCGATTTTTGCCGGATCGGAGTCCAGTTCCATCAAAATAACGCTGGCGTGGAGCCGACCTTCTGGGTCACGGGCTGCGACATTACTGCGCGCGACGTCGGCGTGTGGGTCAAAGGCCGCCGCATCTGCCATGTCACGGACAGCGATTTTCGGCAGGGTTCACCGGACCATGCGCTCAACGATATTCAGTTCGACTGGGTTCACCTCGGCTTTGTGCTGCGCAACACGTTTCACGGCGCATTGACCGCCGGGCGCAAAAACGTGGTGATCGACGAGGACGGCTCGTACATCATTATCAAAGGAAACACCTTGTCCGGTTCTTCCGCGGCGGCACTGCAGATCGACCCGGCCGCTGACAATATTCTGAGTCAGTGATTATGAAATCTGCTTTGTACAGAGCCCTCGTTTTATTCGGCGTGCTGTTCGTGCCGGTGGCCGGACTGTTCGCCTTCGTTTTTGTGATTTCCGTGCCGCCGCTGGACGTGAATGTGATCGACTATGGCGCAGTGGCCGGTGACGGGCTCAGCGACCACCCGGCGTTTCAGGCCGCGTTCGATGCCGTGGCGCTCAACGGAAGCGGAACGGTGAACATTCCGCCGGGAACCTACGACTTTGATGCGCGCCGGACCATTGATCTGAAAAATGCATCCGTGTCGCTCGTCGGCTGCGGAAAGGGAGTCACCGTTCTGCGCTGTCGCAACTCGACCGGCATCTGGTGGTTTTCAAACTCGGGAGACGCGAGTCAGCTGTCTGTTTTTGATCTGACCTTCACCGCGGCCGCTTCCGGCAGTGCCGGGACGGCCCTTCAGATCAACAATCCGTCGCTGACCTCGAACACCAGCATTTGCAGCCTGCACATGGAGCGGGTCGGCTTTGAGCCGGAGGCGATTGGAACGGATTTCTTTACCCGCCATATCTACACCACCTATCTCATGAAGCCGGTGTTTATCGATGTGTTTGTAACAACGCGCGGAATGACGGATTCGAGTCAGTCCGGCTTCCGGATCAACTACGGCCACGGGGCGACCTTTGAGAACTGCTACTCAAAAGGGAACAGCACCGGCTGGGAGCTGACCAACAGCCGCGGCGACATCCTTTTCAACCGCTGCAACCCGGTGAATAATGATACCGGCATGAAAATCACCGCACTGGCGGCGGAAACGTGCACGGTTGCCGTGCTGGGGGTTCACGTGAACACACTCGACACCAATCTTGAAATCTACCGCGCCGACCGGGTGACCATTGAAAACGCGGCCTCCTACACCAGTGCGACCAATGCGTTCACCGACTTTTATCTGGAGGACTGCTCCGATGTGGAGATTGTCGGCTGCGAGTTTCATCAGCCCTACACCGCCATCCGCACCATGGTGCACCTGGCCGGCACCACCCGCGATGTGCTGATCAAATACAATATTTTCAACGGCAAAACCACCGATCCGAACGGCAACAGCCAGATCACCGATGTGCTCATCGAATCGGGTGTCAGCAATGTCACGCAGCAGGACAACCTGAGCCCGCCGACCCATCAGTGGTAGTCTTCTTTTCCCGATCTGTCCTTTTAATTTCGTATTGCATCGGTGGAACGCGACCTCCGGGCGCGTTTGTTGCTGGAATGCGGCCTCCGGACGCGTTAAAATGACCCGATTATTTTATTGAATGATCTTTTACTAATTGTTTACAATGTATGTTTTAAACTTGCATAATGTATATCCGGGCCAGGGCGTGCTGCCGGGAGCATTGTGAAAACGGAGAGATAGGAATGAAAAAAATACTGGAAAAGGCGGTTCAGCTGCTGTTGTGTGTCGGGCCGGGGATTTTTGCGATCGGGTATACGGTCGGGACGGGGAGTGTGACGGCCATGACCAAAGCGGGCAGTCAGTACGGCATGAAGCTGCTGTGGGTGCTGGCGCTGAGCTGTCTTTTTTCGTGGGTTCTGATGGAAGCCGCCGGCCGGTTTGCGCTGGTAACCGGCGACACGGCGGTCAACGGGTGCCGCAAACATCTGCCGGGCGGCAAATGGCTGGCCGTGCTGATGGTGGTTGGCGTGGTGACGGGGCAGTGGTGCTGCCTGTCCGGGCTGGTCGGGCTTTCTTCCAGCGCATTGTACGAAGGGGTGCGCCTGTTCATCCCTTCGCTGAGTGAAAACACCTACTGGCCGGTGCTGGGAATTGCCGCCACACTGATGGCGGTCATGTATGTCCTGCTCTGGCACGGCAGCTATTCGTTTTTCGAGAAAATCCTCGTCTTCTTCGTCACCATTCTCGGCATCTCCTTCATCGTTTCCATGTTCATTGTTCTGCCGCCGGCCGGCGACGTGGTGCGCGGATTCATTCCCCGCATCCCGAACGTCCCCGGCGCCACGCTGATGGTGGCTGCGTTTGTGGGGACGACCATGGCGGCACCGACCTTCGTGGTGCGTCCGCTGCTGGTGAAGGCCAAGGGCTGGGGCGCGAACGATCTTCGCAAGCAGTCCATCGATGCCTTCACCGGTGCGTTTTTGATGTTTGTGGTCAGCGGTGCTGTCATGGCCTGTGCCGCAGGTGCGCTGTTCAGCCGCGGGCTGGAGGTCAACAAGGTGCTCGATATGGTGCAGACGCTGACGCCGGTTGCCGGGAAATATGCCGTGGCGGTGTTTTTGGTGGGAACGCTCAGTGCCGGACTCTCTTCCATTTTCCCGATTTGCATGGTCGCTCCGCTGCTGATCAGCGACTACCGCAAAGGAGAGTTTGACGGCCAGTCAAAGATGTTCCGGATTCTGTGTGCCGTCGCCTGCCTGATCGGGCTGACCGTTCCGGTGCTGGGGGCCAACCCGATTGCCGCGCAGATTGCCACGCAGGTCTCCCAGGTCTTCATCCTGCCGCTGGTGATTGCCGTCTTTTTTGTGCTGGCCAACAAACGAAACCTGATGGGCGAACACAAGGCGGGGAAAGTGCTCAACGCCGGAATGATCGTGGCGTTTGCGTTTTCGCTGGTGATGTCGTTCCTGGCGGTCAAGGGGCTGATCGGCTTTTTTCAGTAAAAACCGGGCCGGACAGATCAAAGAGCGGTATGACAGAATCATTAAACGACAGAATTATGGAGACCCTGATTGGGAAAATGATTCTGTCGCCAAATGATTCTGTCGAAAATGCGCCTGCAGGGAAATGGACGGGTTTAAAGAGAGTTGTGACAGAATCATTGAGCGACAGAATCATGGAGAACCTGGATGGGAAATGATTCTGTCGAAATGCGCCCGCAGGAAAACGGGCGGGACAGAAGAGAGAGTTATGACAGAATCATTGAACGACAGAATCATGGAGAACCTGGATGGGAAATGATTCTGTCGCCAAATGATTCTGTCGAAATGCGCCCGCAGGGAAACGGGCAGGACAGAAGAGAGAGTTGTGACAGAATCATTAAACGACAGAATTATGGAGACCCTGATTGGGAAAATGATTCTGTCGCCAAATGATTCTGTCGAAAATGCGCCCGCAGGGAAACGAGCGAGAAAATAGAGCATTATGATAGAATTATGGAGTAGCCGGATGGATATCGGGACGGTCACATAAAATAAGTTTGAGATTATATATGAAAAAACTGATCAGATGGAGCCTGCTTCTGTTTGCCGCGAGCTGGATTGCTGAAGGGTCGACGGTGACGACGGCGGAGTGGACATCTGATGCGGATTTGCCGCTGGATTCCGAAGGGATCTACTCGCATCTGATCAATCTCGATCCGACGGCGGGGGACCTCACCGTCAACAGCCACGTACTGGTCCCTAGCAGCGGCGAAACCAATACCTATACGATTTACCGCGGTTCGTGGTGGGAGTTCAGCGGAATGTCCTCCTCTGTTTCCGGAACGACGAAAATTGAGATGGGGTTTGTATCCGGCGATGCCACCAACCTGATCAGCCGGCTGAGTTATAAAAACGAGACCTCTCCGTCGATTAAGCTGTGCGGACTCGCTCCGGGCGCCCATTACCGCATGAGCCTGATCTCGGTCGGATGGGATATCTCGACCACCAGCCGCACTCAGGCGCTGACAGTCAACGGCGATCCGCTGGAGAGCATCAACGGCAGTTCGACGAATAGTACCATTACCCCCAACGAGTTCGGCATAGGACACGGATTTGTGCTGTCGCTGGATTATACGGCGTCGGACGACGGGGATATCGAGCTGGTGCTGACCCCGACAGCAACGGCCCCGATGGTGGTCGGCGCGGTGATCAATCAGCTGCTGGATCC
>JBFHEM010000055.1:0-29733 GCA_041584215.1 Tichowtungia sp.
CAAAACCGAACTCCAACTCTAACGACGTTGTAGTGCCACAGAAAACCCGACTGTTGCAACGCAACAACTTACGATGCCAGATAAGAAACTTGGGTTAAAGCTCCACGCTCCCGACCCGCTCGACATCGCAGACAAAGGCCCCGAGTTCCGCATCAAACGGAAGCTGCCCGCTCCAGACGACCTGCATCTCTCCACGGAAGGGCTGTTCGACGTTCCAGCGGAGAATGGCCTCCTGCGAACCGGCTGCCACCGGCGCTTCACAGACGATCTCGCCGTTCACCTTCAGCCAAACCGTCCCCTCTTTGAGGTGAACCTGATCGCGCACCTCCGGCGGGGTCAGGGTGGCGCGGAATTCATAGGTTCCGGGCCGGGTGAAATACACATTCCAAAATCCGTTCAGATGTTCTTTTTTATCCTCCAGCCCCGCGGGCCGGACTCCCTGGTTCTGCCACGTCAAGATTTGCTGCGACATGCCCTGCCCCATCCAGAATGCAATCGGCTGAATGGCCGCCTCCCCTTGGCCCGACGTCAACGGCCGCCAATCCACGCAGGTCAGCATCACCACCGGCTCTTTCGGCGACCCCAAATGGATATGCACCGGGGCCAGCGCGGCCGCCTGGGATTCCTGCCAGAAACGGGCCGCGGCATTCTCCATCTCGCGCAGCATCTCCGGATACGTTGCTGCCAGATTTACGGTTTGGCCCGGATCCTCCTGCACATCATAGAGGCTGTTTTTTCTGAAGTAGCGGAACTTTTTCGACCGGACACTGATCCGGTTGAGATAATCCACGTTATTAAAATCCTTTGTCGGCGGAATAAACAGGTGACCGATATTGCAGATCATGCGGTCGGGAAGCAAATTCTGAGAATCCAGCAGATGACTCTTCAAACTGACTCCCTCTGCTTCCGAGGGAATGAGCTGCTGAGCTCCGGCCACATCCAGAAAGGTCGGCAGAAAATCGTAGTAGGCCGCGAGCTCATCGCTGACGCGGCCGGGCTGGATTTTTCCGGGCCAGCGAATGAAACAGGGCACGCGGGTTCCGCCCTCGTCACCCCAGCTCTTTCCCCCTTTCAGGCCGGCATTCCAGAGCGGTTGCGGATCATCCTGGCTGGGCATATGGGAGATGGATGTGCCGTTGTCGCCCATAAAAACCACCAGCGTATTTTCGCTGAGCCCGGAGCGGTCCAGATAATCAAGCAGCCGGCCGAGATTGCGGTCCAGATTTTCAATCAAGCCGTAGAATCCCGCGACATGAGCATTCCAGCCCATGTCCAGAAAGCGCTGCATATCCTCTGGAGGAGGCGTGTACGGACTGTGCGGGGCCGAGGTCGGCAGGTAAAGGAAGAACGGACGGTCGGGATCGCGCTGCTGCAGCCAGCCGAGGGCGGTGTCAATCTCCACATCGGTGGCAAATCCTTTTGTCTGCACCGGCTCGCCGTTGCAGACAAAACCGGCATCAAAGTAACTCTGGCCCCAGGGCACATTCTGGAACGGACCCAATGCGCCACCCTGGTGGAAAAATGAATATTCGAATCCCTTGTCCTGCGGACGGGAGGGATAATGCTCGCCGAGGTGCCACTTGCCGATGATGGCGGTTTGGTAGCCGGCATCGCCCAGCAGGTCCGCCAGCGTCCGCTGTTCTTCTGACAGATAATATTTCCCGAGAAAGGTGCAGGTGACCCCGACCCGGAATGGATTGCGACCGGTCATCAGTCCGGCACGGGTCGGCGCACATTCCGCGCAGGCCTGAAACTGGGTGAACCGCATTCCTTCCGTGGCAATGCGATCCATACTGGGCGTTTTCATAATGGGATGCCCGTTGATCCCCACATCCGGGAAGCCCTGATCATCCGTCAGAATAAAAAGAATATTCGGCCTCTGCTGATTTGTCGTATCCGTCCGAAGAGCGAATTCGAAACCGGCACTCGCGGCCGGAACCGCGGCGGTGAAGCCATCGATTTCAATAACCCGGGCCCCGCGATCAAGGTACCCACTCCCCAGGGGCTCCGTAAATTCGACGCGAAAGTACTGCGCCTCGACCGATGGCAAATCAATGCTCAGCGAGAGAAACCGCTGCCCATAAGCGTCCGTATATTCCGGATCGACATCCACATCGGCAATCAGGTCCTGCGCCGTGAAAACGCCCGCAGAAGCGCGGGCGAAAATCTTCACATTTTCAATGGATCGGACATCGGGAGCGCCGACTTTAATGTCATTGGACAATCCGATGGTTATCTTTGTGAAAAAATATGGCCTGGTGACGTTGAATTCAACATACGACAAGGGATCCGCATCGGTATCTGAAAAAATAACCAACTCCTGATCGGCCGGAGTCCCCTTCGTAAACAGATCCCGGATGTCCGTACTCGAGTGCGTCCCGCTGTCCGCCGTGACGGTGGCATTCTGGAACACATCCCCCGAATCTCCATATACAGAGGCGATCCCGCTGAATGGCGCAATCGCTGCATGGGTCACCACATCAGCACCGGCGCAGCCGCACAAGCCCGCCATACAGATGGTCAACAGAGCCGCAACAACCATGTACCTGTTACTCGTCATGTTTTTCCTGCTTTCGTTGATCGCTATTAACAGAGTGCAAAATGGTTTCGAGATATTTTCGGGCTTCCGCCGACTCCGGGGTATCCTGCCCCGGCAGCATCGGTGTTTTCTCAAAAAGATCATATTCATCGAAGCCGAAAGAGGCCAGGCTGTTTTCGTCGCCGCCCAGCTGCCATTTCCCCGCAATGCAGGTTGCATAACCGGCATCGTGCAGCATGTTGGCAAAGGTTTTCTGCCCGGACGGCAGAGAGCTGAATTCGGTATAATTGCGGAAGTTATATTTGCCGGTCATAATCTTTACCCGGGAGGGGGTACACAACGGCTGGGCATGACAATTCCGGAACAGCACGCCGGTTTCAGCCAGCTGATCGAGTACCGGCGTTTTATAGGACGCACTGCCGAAACAGCCGAGGCATTCCGCCCCCAGATCGTCCGCCATAATCAGCACCACATTGGGGGGGAGCCGCCGCCTGCGTCCGGCCCGGCCAACAAACTGCGACAAGGCCGGCGACTGCGAGACCAAGAGCCCGGCATCTTTTTCCCGGTCCACCGGAAAGATCCAGCTTTTCTGTGCACTTCAACTTCTTGACTATTTCCATTATTTTTCTCTCTCAGTCAGAATATTTCCCTGCCCGACTCAAGGTTTCTTTCGAATCATCTGCGATGTAAAGCAGAGCGTAACAATCTGCTTCGGCTGCACAATCCAATCAACCGACCGCCCATCAATCCGCTGCTCTTCGCCGCATGGAACGGACTCAAAATTTACGGGCTGCGCCGTGGATAAATGCCACGGTTCGCCCAAACAGATCGTCGCCGCCGCTTCCTCCAAATTAGGATTGAACAGGCGCACCTCGATGCCCCTTTCCGTTTGCTGAATAGCGGTGACCACCACCTTGCCGTCCACGTTCAGGAATCCGGCCTCCGGAGGCAGCTGCGCCGTTGTGCGCCGAAGCGCCAGATCGGCCGGATGCATCTGCACGCTGCGCAGACCGGCCGCCAAACCGTGGCTTTCTGCAAACAGTGCCGCCCGATCGGGATCTCCGGAAAGAGGCCGGATGCGATAATCGAACACCAGCTCCCGATCCAACAGCTGCCCCTCCGGCTCACCATCGGTCATCACGGTTCGCCGCGTGCCGCGGAACAGCGTGAGCGCCAGCGGGCGGTCTTCCAAATCGCAGACGGCCGATTCCTGAAGCCCTTTGCTGATCACCGCCAGGCCCCGCCCTTTTGTATACACAGCGGTCCAGCTCTTTTGCGGCCGGGTCTCCACGTCCAGTTCCTTGAAAAGGTGCCGGTCTTCTCGCAACGCGATCGGCCGCTCCACCACATCAAATGCACTGTCGGCCAGATACGTCGTCGCATCCGCACAGCCGCTGGGGAACAGCACGCGCACCCGATGGTCTTTAGCCGGGTTTACAATGCGGGTGCATACGAACACGCTGCGAGCGCCCGGTCGCAGTGTAATAAAACTGTCAATTTTCATTTCCCGGACGGAGTCCGAACGGCACATCGTCGAAAAATCGAACTGCTCCGGCACCCGCATTGATGCGCGGACCCGGAAGGTCGTCAGATACGGCCCATCGTGAATCAGCGCCACATCCGCAGCGCCAGCGGTGGAAAGAAAGGTCTGATCATTGACGGCGGCCCCGTGATACCAGCCGTCACCGATATCCGCCGTGTCTTCAACCATCAGCAGGTTTTCATAAACCTCCCCGCTGTGAAGATCCGTCAGCTTCAAGGTGCCGTTCGGCAGAATGTCAACGCGCAGACTTTCATTCTGCATAGCCGTCGTGCCGACCCGCAGCCCCCTGTGTTCCGGATGCCGCGTGCGCTCCGCCAGCCGGCGGCCCTGGTTCTGCTCCTTTTGCCCGGCAGCTACTTTCAGCGTCGTATACCCGCAGGCCGGAATGGTCAGCGGCAGCGAAACCGTCACGTCCGTGACCTTCCACGCTTCCGGGAAATGCTCCGGCCGCAACCGCCTCGCCGTCCGGTCGGGTGCCTGCTGGATGCGCTGATAGGCAATCTCCGCGCCATCTGCACCGACCATCCGGAATGACGGCTTCATTTCATACCCGAAAAATTCAGAAAACTGCGGCCAGTCCTGCGGGATGCGAAGCGTCAGTTCCGTGGTGCCGCTAAACGGCTGCACAGCGGGATTGAACACAGTGACCCGAAACTCTTTCTCTCCCAAATTCCCTTCGATATGGGCCGAGATATTTTTGGCGGCCTCGTCAGTGAGGCGCTCGGCAATCTGCTCCGCCTGCGAGAACCGGAACTGCATGTCGCGATGAACCGCATCGATCGAACAGCCGCAGATCGCGTCATGGAAATGGTTTTTAATCAGCCACTTCCAGGCCGCATTCAAAAAACCCTGCGGATATTCCGTCCCCAGCATCCGGCCGGCAAACAGGCTGAACGGCTCGGCCCAGCGCGTCAGCAGGGTCTCGCACGCGGCATTGCGCTGCTTAATCCAGACCCGGCTCGAAAGCACGCCATGAATCAGCTCGGTCGTGTCGGAACAGCCGTCCTGTTCGATTCCCGGCTCGCGCAGCTCCCCGGTTCGAGTCTCCGAAATCCGGCTGCGCTGCGCCTGCAGGACGGTCATATACCCGTCCAGATCCACATGCTTGATTTCCCCGGACTCGATTTTTTCGCGTACGACCGCATAGACTTCCGGGTTGAACTCCAAATGATCGCCGCCGTCAAACAGCAAAACAGAATCCACTTCGGAACAGCCTGCTTCGTCCTCAATAAACTGCTCCAGCAGCCGGCGCTTTTCTCCCGCATCAACCGGCTTGGTTCTCAGGCTCGCTTCCCGCACGCAGCGGCAAAAATCCACATACCCCTCTCCTCCGCAGCGGTAAACGGCCAGCCCGGAGCCGTCGGCGCCTTTCCAGATAAACTGCCGTTTACCGGGCATGTTCACACCGCGCCACAGGAATGCGTTTTCGATGCCGAACCCGTTGAAGATCTGAGGCAGCTGCGAATTGTGGCCGAACATATCGCACACGAACCCGGCCCGGGACGGTGCGCCGCCGTAAGCCTCCGCTGTCCGGGAGCCCAGCCGCAGGTTGCGGATCAGCGATTCGCCCGACACCAGAAATTCGTCCGGCTGCACATACCACGGCCCCAGACGGATTTTCCCGGATCGAACCATCTGCTCAAACTCCGCGCGCCTCTCCGGACGGATCTCCAGGTAGTCATCGGCAATGCCGGCCTGTCCATCCGCATAGAACGGACCGCACAGCTCGCCGGATTTCAGGGCATCCATCGTTTTGTCGATCAGCTGCACCAGCTGATAACGGAAATTCTGAAATGTCTGATACCACTCGCGGTCCCAGTGGGTGCTCAACACGTAATAAACCGATCGCTTTTTCACTATTGTCTCATCCTTGTTCATAAATTCTCCACGCATCCCCGACTAAATATTTTCTGACCGCAAGGCGCAAAGACGCCAAGGGAAAGAACTGTTTTCCAATCATTGGAAAAAAATGTTCCAACCATTGGAAACCATACTTCCAAACTCGACCTTTCTTTGCGTCTTCGCGCCTTTGCGGTCAACCACCCGACATTGAATCCCTGACGGCAACCTAGCGGCCCCCATCCGGAGTAAACTCCTGGTTTGATTCCGTACCGAACCCGTGCCGCATCCAGAGGAACCAGACACCGAAAAGGCCGATGGCCGAACAAACCAGAGAAATCCAGAAGGCTTTCATGTTATGCACCACAAACATCATCGGGGCGATAAACATGCAGACCTGCCAGATGAGGGCAAACGGCAAGGCGGAAACATCGCGCACATGCTCACGGGTCACCGCCTGACGCCGGTCATCCGGCAGCGCCGACTTCAGGTGCCCCCACAGCCCGAACGGCCGGGTCTTCACATAAAACTCCTTGAGGACATCGTCCGCGACCGGCGGCGACATATAGGTGCCGGCAATACAGCCCAGGGCCGGAATAATAAGCGTCAAAACAAACATGGCCACCTCATTCATGCCGGGCCAGAAAATGCGCATCACGACGGCCATAACCATGCCGACCACCGAGCCAGCGGCAAATCCCATGCCGTTAAAGCGCCACCAATAATAGCGCAGGACGCCGGCGGCAAGTCCGCCGGACGTGAGGCACATGATCATCCAGCCCCAGATATCATTGATGCTCTTCACATTGTACGCAAACCAGAACCCGAGCCCGACGAGCAGAATAATCACGCCCCAGGTGACATAAATCAGCTCGCCGTCTTTGGCCCGGGGACGAATATATTTTTTGTAGAGATCGTTCGTGATCAATCCCGCCGACATATTCACCGTGGTGTCGAAGGTGGACATGGAGGCCGCAATCAGCGCAATGATCATCAACCCGCGAAAGCCCTGCCCGATCTTCATCAGCAAGACCGCCGGGAGAATTTTCTCCGGGTTGACGGCTCCCTCAAACCCGATGAGCTGCAGCTTTTGCTGGAGTGCATCCGCGCCCAGCATCTCCTGCAAACTGCTGATGAGTTCGACCGGATAGAGTTGCGGGTTGTTGATCAGACCGGAGATCAAAGCCCCCCAGCCCTGTTTCGGGATCTCCGGGAAAAACTCCTGAATTTTCTGAGAGGCCAGCAGGACGCTATGCTGATCCGGCAGCAAATCACCGACCAGCTGAACCCCCAGCACGGCAATCCCCATCATCAACGGCCAGCGAAACATCATCAGCACGGTCCAGAGCACCGAGAGTTTGCCGCACTCCTGATCACTGCGCGCGCCAAAATATTTCGGGTCGGCGCCGGACCCCAGCCCGCCGATCACATTGCGCAGCAGATAGAAGCAGGCGAAGAAAATAATGTGCCGGTACACTTCATAGCCTGCGGGCATCGTCACTTCCCAGGATGGCAAGGCATCGCACCAGTTTGGATTGCCGGTTACAGAAAATGCGGTTGCCTGCAGGGTTTCCATGTCCGGAAACGCACCGAAGGCCACAACCGTCATATATATAACGGCGGCAATAATGATGCCCGACTGAAAAATGTCCGTAAAGATCACCCCGTAGAAACCGGAAACCATCGTATACAACGTCGCCACGCCCACCAGAATCAGCGAGCACATCATCGGCGAAAAGGGCAAAAACATGGCGAGAAAAGAGCCGACGCCGATAATCATATACGCCAGCATCCCAACGGTGCCGACCACCGCGCCAACCACCGCCATGAGCTGCGCAAAACGGCCGCCGAAGGTGTCTCCAAAGCGGAAGATATTATATTCGCCACCGGTCAAACAACCCGAGCGCCGGTGCCACTTGCCCATCCACAGCATCATGAACGGCAAAATCAATACCGCGCCGCCGCGGAATTCGATGAACAGCCCGCGCGGCCCAATCATATAAAGAAACGAAACAATCACGGCCGTGCCGGTCAAATCCAGCCAGCTGGCCATCCCCGAAATTCCGATGGCCCACCACGGGATGGTGCGTCCGCCAAGAATGTAGTCTTCCAGACTCGCGGAGGCCCGTTTTTGCAGATAGAGCCCCAGCCCTACCAGCACGAACACATAAACCCCCATCAGCGTATAATCGATTGCGTTAAAAAAATTCATGCTCTCAGCCTTTCACTCTCAAATCACAAGCAAGCACACCGATCCGTCAGGGGCGCGGCATAACCCGCACATGATCGAGCCCCATCGAAACGGAGCTGTCCGTCACCGGCCTGAAGATCAGATTCATGCCGGTGGCGGCCGCATTGACCGGAGACCAGTTGTCGACACGGAATTCCGAATATCCGTGTTCAGGAATGAACTCATACGTTGTCTGACCGAAGAACTCATTGCCGCGATGCTCCGCCACAACCAGCATGATTTTCCCGGCTCCGTCCAGCAAAGACGCGTCAAAACAGATATCATACGCAGTACCGCTTGTTACCGGGCATCGGGCGCTGTCCCGGTCGATGCCGTATTTCAACGCGGGGCTGTGCCGGGGATTGGCCAGATCAAGTTGCATGGCCTGATCGCCCTCCGACCCGCCGGCAATAACGGATGCCTTGAATTCAACGTCGCGGTTGTTATCGATGTAGCGCCAGTTTTTAAACACAGAGGCAGAGACTCCGGCGTACCCCGGCCCTTTAGCCGTTCCAACCGCGTCGTGTTCGAACCCGCCGTTGGAAATCAGTCCGTCCGCCCCGACTGCAGCGGAATCAATGAACGACTGAACCGGGCTCGCGGCCGCATCCGCATCGGCGGCGGCCGACCACTTCTCGAATTTCTTCCGGAGATCCCGCATGACTTCCGGCGACTGGTCGGCCAGATCGTTTTCTTCGCCGGGATCCTCGGCCAGATTAAACAGCATCTGCGGGCCGGGATTCGTACCGGGGGGCTGAATGAGTTTCCAGTCGCCGGAGCGCATGGCCCAGCCGCCGGCATGGGCGGACGGACCGCTCTTCCACCACCAGAACAGATCCCGTTCCGGCATAGATACAGAAGATTTTTCGTCGAGTATCGGAAGCAGGTTGAAGCCATCCAGTTGAGGTGCTCCCGGCACGGGCAGGCCGGCCGCGGCCAGGCAGGTCGGCAGAATATCGAGGCTGGAAACGGGTTCGTCAAACACCCGCCCGCCTTTGATTTTTGCGGGCCAGGACACCGCAAACGGCACGCGCACCCCGCCTTCAAAATGCTGCAGTTTCCAGCCGCGCAGCCCGTTGTTTTCCGCATGGGAGGCAACCACCGCGCCGCCGTTGTCGCTCAGAAAGAAAATGAGGGTGTTGTCATACAGTCCTTCGTCCTGAAGCGTGTCGAGAATCCTGCCGATTCCATCGTCCAGATATTTCAGCATCGCCAGCAGAATTTTACGCCCGGGATCCGCGGTGTACTGATGGTTTCGTTCAACATCCTCAACATGCGCCTGAAGCGGGGTGTGCAGCGCATTGTAGGGAACATACAGAAAAAACGGATTGTCTTTATTCCGTTTGATAAAGTCGACCGCTTCGTCCGTGATCCGGAACGTCAGATACCCCCTCTCGCCTTCGATCCGTTTTTTTCCGCGATAGAGCGGGGCGAAATCAAACGCTGTATTCGACAGATCCATATAGTTGCGGCCGCCGTGATTAAATCCGTAGAACTCGTCGAAGCCGCGCTCAACCGGATTGCCGTCCCCTTCGATATTGACCGGTTCATGCCACTTCCCCAGCGCGGTGGATTTGTAACCCGCGCCGCGCAGATAATCGGCGATCAGGCGCTGCGACTGTGTCGCGGGTTCCGCCCAATGAATTCCGGAACGCTGCTGATAACGGCCCGTGAGCAGCCCGGCGCGGGAAGGAAGGCACATCGACCCGGTCACATACGCCTGGCGGCAGATCACCCCGTCGCGTGCAATGCGGTCGATATTGGGCGTGATGACGCCCGGGCCGTGATCCGGGTGGAACCCGACATCGGAATAGCCCTGATCATCGGTGAGAATCACCACGATGTTCGGGGGGCCGTCCGCCGCCCATACGGCCGAAACCGCGCTCAGGATCCCTGCACAAAAAAACAGCTTATTCATTCTTTTCCTTTTCAATTACAGACCGAGGATTTAATCATCATAAAAATCGCACTACCGGTTCCGGCTATACGGTTCTTCCGCCTTGTCCACGCACACGACCGCCTGCACCACGGCCTTGGGATTTTCGACGGTGATCGGAGCCTCTGCCGCATAGTTGCGCATGCGGCACCCCGACAGGCTGACCGTCAGGTGCTTGTTTCCCCGAACCAGCATAAAATCCTGCGACTGACCGACGACCGAAAGAGCGATGTTCGGTCCGGAAAAAGCCTCCACATTGGACAGCGACGTATGCCCCTGCCCCTCGACGATGATCGGGTGGATTTCCGCCACCGACGCCCCGGCATTGGCAATGATGGATCCCTGACTAACCTGCCAGCTCCGGTTGAAGGAGCTGTCCCCCAGCTTGTGGATCCCCACCGCAACGCAATCCAGATTAAAGTTGGTGAGCTGACCATAGGTGGCCGGCCCCAGCCGGATTCCGCCCCACGTGCCGAAGGTAAACAGATCGATCAGCTGGGCATTGTCCGTGTGGTCAATGCGATAGCAGAACGTTTGCCGGGCCATCACCGCATCGACCACCGCCGGACTGTACTGGCCGTCGATCAACCGCCGGGTGGCCGGGTTGACATGGCAATGGAGAATCCGCGGAATGTCGTAGCAATAGTCAATCTGAATAAAGGTTCCGCCGAGCGGATAGCCGTAGCAATGCTCGATCAGAATCTGCTCGCAAACCGCCTGCGGCCGCGCGTTGAAATCCATGGCCAGATATTCGCCGAAGAAAGTCAGGCAGGAGAGCGTCACCCCTTGAGCGCCGCGGGTCGGGGAAACCTGAATAGTGGGCGGATAGGCAATGATTTTCGACGGTTCCGTCCGCGTCTGTTTGGGATACCAGAACTGGATGCCTCGGATTTGCGTGGCGTTCTCCACGGTTAGGAAGGGCTGCGTCTCATCTTCGATGGAAAAAACGCTGCCGACCGGCTGGGGCTTGTCTGGATGCCGTGTTCCGCGCCCCACCGGACCGTGCACCCCCACCAGAGACACATTTCCCCGAAGGACAATTCCCCCATCCACCCGATACGGTTCATCCGAGGGTTCAACGAAAAGCGCCGCGCCGCGCGCGGCGGCCCAATCGATGGCCGTTTGCAGATTCTTCGCGTTTTCCTGCGCACCATTTTCGGGAAGCACACCAAACTCACGGATGGACCGGCTCCGACAGACAGGGGAACCCGTCCCCTGCGCGGCAATCGCGCCGTTAAAACCCGGGACCATGACCGCCATGACCGCACACCCCAAACAAAACCGGCTCCAACCATTCATATATTTTCCTTCACACATATTTCATTGCAACCATCGCGGGCCACTTTCACGGCGGTGGTAACGGTTGATATTAACCGCGCTCAAAATCCATCAATTTCGACCACCCGCGGGCCATTGAAGGCCGGGGCATTTCCGCTGAAAAATTCAATCCGGAAAAACTGCACCGCCCTCAGACCGGTATCCAGCGAAACGGTCAGACCGGGACTGCCATATGCCTTCGAAAACTCCGGATTCACCGGCACATCCGCAATCAGATGCTCCGCCAGCGCCGCCTCAGATTCGGCGGCAAAAAACCGCAGTCGGGAAATGGAGCGCTTACAGGGGACTGCATCATTCGAATCGGCTGAAAAAGACATCGTCACCCGGTTCAGATCCACTGCCTTCGGCAGGTGGAACTCAACGTAACTGGCGGCACCGGGTTCCGCATCGCGGAACACCGTATATGGTTTCACCCGCGGGTGCGTGCCGCTGAACAGATCGTCAACAGAGGATATTGGGTGGACCGGGCTGGACTCCGTGACCACCGCATTCTGAAACAGATCGACCGCCGCCCCGTTCCACTCCGGGCCGTTCACCTGTACCGGCACAATCTCCGCCGTCGTGATTTTTGCTTTCGCACCGTCTGCGGCAAACGAAAACCAGTCCGAACGACTGGCGGCGGACGTGACCTTGAAGCCGGAGATTCCCGGCGGAGCAGACGCTCCGGAAACCGGGCTGCCGGACTCCCAAAGAACCCGCGTCGAGCCGTCGCGCCGCTGAACCCGGATGTTGTCCAGCTCAAAGCGGTATGTCCCGGGCTCCGAACCGGTCAGCACAAATTCGAGGAGATGAGCGGTTTCCGGGCATCCATGTCCGATCCCAACGACGCGATGGGCCCATTTCCCGCAGGCATCCGCATACGAATAGTCTGCCGAAAACGGGGTTCCGAACTGGTCGACCGATCGGTTCAGCAAAAAGGGCCGTCCGGTCGCACGGTGCATTGTTATGTGTCCGCCGGACGTCTTCGATGACGGATCAAACCGGATGTCATACTCCAACTGGTCGCCCGTCTGCACACGAAACGGCTCAAGACCGAAAAGCCGCACCGTTTTTCCGGCGGCGTGCTGAGTGAATTCTACCTTCAGCGGCGCGGGATGCGGCTGATCCGCCGTCTGCTGCACAGCCTGCCGGGGAAGATGCCCCCCTTTAATTTGATGCGCAGCCATCCACTCATCCAGCTGCGCCGTCAGCTCACGGACCGTCTCCGGATGTTGCTCAGAAATCTCCGTTGTTTCGCCGGGATCATTTTCGATGTCGTACAGCTCGGTTCGGTTCAAATACCGAAATAATTTCCGGGTTGGCGTGCGGATCATATCCCCGTCTTCCCATAAATAGTAAACCGCATCCACGGGAGAGGCTGTATTATTTTTCATAGCGGCCCAACAGGCCTTGCCATCCATTTCATCGGCATTCGGGGCGGTCAAACCAGCCATCGCCATACAGGTTGGATACACATCCTGACTGCCCATCAGCCCGTCGAATGTCCGATACTGATCCCATCCTGCCGCCGGCCAGCGTACAACCGCCCTTGAATGGATGCCGCCTTCCCAGATGGTTGCTTTTCGGCCGCGCAGCGGCTGATTGCGTACCCATGAATATTGCGCGCCGCCGTTGTCGCTGAAAAACCAGACGACTGTATTTTCTTCCAGCCCGCTTTCTTTCAGATAAGCCAGCAACCGGCCGACGCTCTCGTCCAAACTGATCAGCATCGCGGCATAAATCACCTTCTGGTCCGCCTCCGTCAATGTCCCCTCGATGGAGTCCATGGAATGATCTCCCGTCAGCCGGACATAGGCCTCCTGCAGCGCGCCCCCCCAGCGATGAGAATTTTCCAGCTTGTAATACTCTTCCCACTTGCGAAGCCCGCCCGCCGCGTCAATCAGCTCCGCAGGCACTTTCAGAAGATCTTCCCGCTTGGCATGGAAGGGACTATGGACTGCCAGATGGGGCAGATAGCAAACAAAGTTTCCGTCCCGGTTGGACTCCATGAATTGAATCGCATGATCCGTTAACACATCGGTCACATAATCCATGTCATTGGTAATCTGCGTGCGGTTATGATACCAGCAGGGCGTGGTTGTCGTGTTTGGCCAGACCTTGGTAAAATAATCAAATCCGCCCCCGTAGCCCCCGACCCACTCATCAAATCCATAGTCATTGACATCCGGCATAGACGGATCAAATACAGGGGAAACACTGTTGTGCCATTTGCCAAAAATCCCGGTTTGATAGCCCTGCTCCTGAAAGGCAGACCCAAACGTTGGAATGGACGGATCCAGTACCCCGTCCACGAACGGCCCCTGATCCACCCGCAGCGGATTGCACCCGGTCAGCAAGCTGGCACGAGTCGGCGAACAAAGCGGGTTCACCATAAAATTTTCCAAAACCAGTCCTGAATTAAACAGCCTATCCAGATGCGGCGTCGGAGCGATTCCGCCATGCAACCCCAAATCGCCGTAGCCCAGATCATCCGCCATGATAATCAGAAAGTTGGGGCGCGCGCCTGCCGACCGGGCGTCTGCACAAATCCCCTGCCCCGCGCTGAACGCAAGCAACCCCATTACACCGGCCCGGACTATTTCTTTAAAAATCATCGTTCCAACCACTGCTTTTTAAGATTCAGAAAATTGGGCCAGTCCACAATTTTGACGTTGGCGTCCGGATACTTTTTCTCCATCGCCTTTACGACCGTTGTAATCTGGGTGGGAGTCAAAAGAATGCAGCGCCACGCCTCAAAATGGTTGTCCGGCTTGTCCTGCACGCTTCTTGAATAGACCTTTTCCAGCTTCTGCTGGAAAACGCCGTTGAGGACCTCTGGAACAGAGGCGTAGTAATTAAACCGAATGACAGGCGCGTTGTCCACAGAGCCCGGCGAAGACGGGGTATGCACGCCAAACCCTTCCGGATTCAGCCGGGCGCACATCTCCAGCCATGGACCATCCGCCTGCGATGTAATATACAAGGCATTGTACTGATAGCGGTAGCGGCTGCGCTGTTCCCTGCAAAACGTCTCAAACTCCCTGAAGCCGTCTTGCTGAATGCGCCCATTTCTCGTGCCTGCCTGCAGAAAATAGGGAGAAATATAACCGGCCCCGTCATTTTCAATTCCAAAAAAGTCGAGGTCGGTCCGATTCTCAACCATATAGCGGAATGCATGAGGCACCCTCTCGTTCAAGACAGGATTGACGCACCAGTTCAGGGGGATTTGCCCGCGCGCCGGGTCGCGGTAGATCGAGACGGCGGCCTGATTCAGCCAGGCCGACCCATCATAATCCATCATCATGATTGCAATATAGGTGACCCCCTTCTCCAGCTTCAACGGTTTCGGATAATTCCAGTCACAGTCGGCCTTTGCAATTTTCGGCATGTGCTGAAAAAACGAAGCATTGGCGATCCCGAAGGCGGCATCCGCGTCATTGACCATATTATAGGATGAAATGTGTGCGATAAATTCATGCTCTCCGGGAACCGCATCATGCGGATTGCCCTGGGCCTTGGTATATTTGATCCACCATGGAATAAACCCGCCGCAGACGCCGAACGTTCCGGCCCGCTGCTGATAGGAGAGCTCCAGAATGTCATTCCACGTTTTCAGATCCTCGCCGGCACGCTGGTCCGGATCATCCGACGGCGTTGAATCCCCCCACGGATAAAGGTCCAGAAACACGGCCCGTTTACTGACCCAGTAATCCGCATTGTAGAGTCCGTTGTGCTGAAACTGCGCCCGGACACCCAGGCGAGCATATATTTCTCTGCTATATGCGGCTTTCGCCCAACCTCCCGGGGTACTCCAGATAAACCCGTCGCAGTTGTACCACATCCACTCGGGATTCAATTTTTCCGGCTTCAGAAACCGCTCAATGACAAAATGATACACATCGTTTTTTGCTGAGCCGCAGCTTTTGAAATCAATGCCGTCCAGAGAGATCTCTGTCGTCCCCCCTTTGAAAACGCCGCTCAAATCCAATTTTACCTGAAGAGCAGGAAACATTTCGTTCAACCAGCTCCGGAGGGCGCCGTCTGCCAGCCGGTCCGACACCGGCAGCCAATCCTCCGCACCGGCGGCCATCAGTGCGGCATTCAGCGTGGCACCCACGGACACATCCCATTGCACCAGCCCTTTGATTTCAGACTGATAATGCGCGAGCACCTCTTCGAGCGCATTCAGCCGCACAATCGCCTCCGGATGAACCCATCCCTTTTGCTGCAGCCACTCCAGCCAGAACACATCCAGCTCGGTGACCGATGCGGTTTTCTCCTCAGGCGTTCCGCGGTATTTGGACTCCAGGTCAAACAAAGACTGCGCGGCGAGCAGATAAAGCCGGGGCTTCTCCCGATTTACAATCCCCTGCAGGGAGGTGAGAAAATAAAGTATATCCGCCTGATAGCGCGCATCGGAAATCCCTTCCGATTCAAAATAGTTCCAAACGTCAAAAACAACAACCGGAGCGGGTTGAGACACTGGCGTGGAACCTGCAGATACAGAAGAACCCAGCAAGACGCCGGCCAGCAATCCCCCGCCGCAAACTTTAATTTTTTTTCTCATTCAGCTCCTTTACTCATTGTACGGGCCGGCCGGCCCACCGACACGTTCGTTCTCGCTCAGAACGTCTTCCCACCAGTGATCAAACTGCCGAACCATTCGCTCGACGCGCTCCGGATATTTTCCAGCCAGATTGACTTTTTCACCCGGGTCTTCTGCCAGGTTGAACAGCTGCCAGGGTTTAGGTTCCGGAACCGGCGGGTCGGGTTCCCGGGCTCCCCAGCGGTTTAACGCTGCAATCCGCGGACGGTGCAGCTTCCAGTCGCCATCCCGCATGGCCGCGTTGCTCAGCGAGGTAAAGTAGGCGTAGTTGCAGCACCAGAACCGGGCCGGGGAAGGATTGTCAGTGCCCCCCGTGAAGAGACCCAGGCGGCTGGCTCCGTCGAACGGCTTCCCGGAAGGTTTGATGCCCGCGGCATCCAGAAGAGTCGGCCCCCAATCCACTGCGTGCAGCCAGTCGTCCAGTTCCTCTCCTTTGCGGGGGAATTTCGAGGACCACGAAACAATTCCCGGCACACGAACCCCGCCCTCCAGGACAAAGGCCTTTTCTCCGGACAGCCCGCCGTTCATTCGTTTTCGATCCTGCCCTTCATGCGGAATCATTTCCGGTCCGTTGTCACTGGTAAAAACAATCAGCGTATTGTCACGAAGCCCTTTTGCCTCCAGCGCATCTAAAAGACGTCCGATATTGCGGTCCATACTGGAGATCATGCCGTAAATAATCTCTGTTCCTTTTGGAAGGCCCCGGTTCCGGTAGAGTTCAATCTCCTCATCGGGAGCCTGCAGCGGCCAGTGGGGCGCTGTATAAGCCAGATAAATGAAAAAGGGCTTCTCCTCTTCCCGTCCGGCATGCCGATCGATGAAATGAAGAACTTCATCCGTCAGAAACTCCGTGGCATAGATACCGCCCGACGGACGGGACTTTTCATTCGTATGGCTGTAGATTTTGTAATCGTAATATTCGGCATACCCACCGGGTGCCGTGATCGTCCACTCATCGAATCCCCGCTCCCGAAGAGTCATACTGCCGATGTGCCATTTGCCAAATGCCGCGGTCACATATCCGTTTCCCTGCAGCTGCCGCATAATCCAGGGTTCATCCAGAGAAGAATCCCGGTATCTCGGCGGCAAGGCCATTCGGTACCCCGAACGCTCCGGATAGCGCCCCGTCAGCAGTGAGACCCGACTGGGACCGCAGACAGGGGCAGCGCTATAACACTGTGTGAGACGGATTCCATCCTTTGCAAGCTGATCCAGATTCGGCGTCTGAACAATCGGATTCCCGTAGCAGCCAAGGTCCCCATATCCCAAATCATCGGCGACAATCAGGATAATATTCGGCGGTTCGGTGCCCGAGCCGGACCGTTGCACTGAAGGATGCATATCCTTTGCGTCACAGACCGCAAAAGCCAACAAAGCGGCCAGGAATGTCCTTGTTATCGGATATAAACCGCCCGCCGCCGGCAACAGACCTTTTAATGAACTCAATCTCATTTTACTTTATCCCTCTATCTTTCCACAGCCTCTTTATAGATTGAGTGCAATGTTGGTCCATACAACAGATGATTATGGGCTGTAAAAATGTATCGGCAAACCGTGGAACGCGAATATTATTTCTCAATTTGCGAACGCCGTTCTGCGGACGATACTCCCGCTGGTTGAAACCGATCAGCATCAATAAAACACAGCGGACGATCACCTAATGGCGACCTTCACGCCGCCCGGATCGTTTGGAAACGCCAACCGGATCGTGTCCCCGTCTGCCGCCGAAGTGACCTCAACAGTTTTTCCGGATGAATCAACGGCCGTCATAGAGGCGATCTGCCGTCCTCCGGTAAAGATTCGGACCACGGCCGGGGTCTCCGCCGGACCTTTTACGACAAACTGCAGCGAGGCCGCATCGGACTGCTGCGACATCAGCCGGTGCGTCGCGTGCAAAACCACCGGGGGGCCTCCGCCGGCCAGAATGTCTGTGACATCCCGAAACAGTCCGCTGGCGCCTTGGGCGAGATGAATGCCATCAACCACGGGCAGATCCGGATCGAAAATATCGATAAATTTTCCGCCGGCAGAGACGGGTTTCTGCCGCGCATTGGCAATCACAAACGGACCGCGCCGCATCATGAAATAGCCGGGCGTCGCCAGACGGTGTCCGGCGGCCGAATGCTGAACGGCCCAGTCGATCAGGGGCAGATACACCTGCGATGCGGTGTTGGTATCCGCAAAAGCTGAGGGAGATGTTTCGTCGCGCATTACGTATCCGCTGCCGACTCTCCAGCTGCCCGGGCCTGTCCCGCCCAGCTCGTTCACCAAGTGGTGCATCGGTGATGCAAAACCCAGCTGCTGCCACCAGAACGTATCCGACCGATCCAGATCATCATTGGAATTCCCCAGCAAAACAAGCACGCCGCCGCGCCGCACCCACGCCGCCAGCGCGGTATTCATCTCTTCGGACACCGGTTTGAAATCTTCATAGCTCACAACGATCACCTTGTGGCTGCTCATGTACGATTCGTCGGCGGCGCGCTCCAGCACACAGGCGCTGACGGGCACGCCGCGCTCAATGAGCGGCATCAACTGCCCGTAGATTCCCTGCAACTTGTTTGGCGTCCAGTTTTGCCACATGGCTGTATCGGCAATGGCCACGGCAATCCCCGAAGAGATCTCCTCGGAGGCCATCAGGCGCCATTGCCCGCCGAGCGGCATTTCCTGCAAAGCCTGCGTAATCGCCAAGACGGTCTTGCGGAAATCTTGCGGTGCGGGGGTGCCGCCGCCCATGTCGAACCCGGGCAGAAAAATACGATCCGGCCAGGGCATGACTTCGTAGGAATCCACTTCCGGCATCAGCAGCATGGCCGCCACGCAATGCTGATACCACTCGGAAAACTCACTCCACGTATGATTCGGATTGTCCTCCACCGGATCGACCAGAAGCCACAGTTTTTTATCGGTGCCGATCGTGAGCTGGGTGAAATAGTCGTACAGCGCATAGGCCGATCCAAAGAATGATTTATCGTCGGAACTGTATTGATTCAAGGCCCAGTTCACCGGCCCCGTCCAGATTTGCCCGATGCAGCCATCCACATCGTCGAGCGATACAGAATGGCCCAGCGGAGCAATCAGCTGCCCGGCGATGTTCCCATAGATGGAGTGGATCGGAATAATGAACGAAGCATCCGTTCCGGCTTTCCCGGTATAAGCGCGGGTCGTTTGCAGCAGTTTTTCTTCCAGATCAAAATAGAGCTTCGACTTCAACTGCGCGGTTAAAAACCGCGCCAAGGCGGAGCTGTCCTGCGCCTGCCAGGGGAATCCATAATGCTGCGCCCACAACTGTTTAAAGCTTTCTGAATAGCCCGCGTATGCATGGGCCAGCGGTTCTTCGGGCAGGATCGCCACAGCACCGGCCTGCAGCGACTGCTCCGTGAGTTCCTGCAGATAGCGGATCCAGCCCGCGGTGGGAACCATATAGGGCCGGACCCCGGCGCAAATGATCTGTTCGCCATGGGCCTTCTGCTCAATATCACCGGAGTGGTCTGCGCCATCCCATTTTCCATTCCAATATTCATTCGCCCCGTCTGAGTCGGCAAAGAACATGCGTCCAACACAAAAATCCTCCGCCTGCCAGACATGGATCGCGTCGCGCGCGGCGGACATCCCCCCGTTATGGAGATGAACAATCACGCCGTCCACTGCGATTCCCATCCGGGGCTGATACGGACGATCCGTCTGGAAAATGGTTTTGGCTTCAGCAAACACTGCGCCCGATCCGGCTCTACTCTCCCGACCCTGGCTCGGAAGGCAACCCATACAGAATCCGCACAACAGGAAGAACCATTGTTGAACCACTCGCATACTCGTTATTCTCCTCTGGTAATTTTTTTATCTCTGAACTCTCAGGCTGCGAAAATTATAACCCTTCGACAGAAGGTTTTATTCCGCATACGGGTTGGAGTCCTGGGGGTACCAGGCCGTGTATTCCACTCCGGTCAGTCTTTTTGTTTCACGATCCCAACGGATCAGTTTTTCTTTCAGATCCTCGGCAACGGCTCGTTCCTGACCCGTTTTTGCCAGATTGTGAAGCTGGTACGGATCCTCTTTCAAATTATAAAAAACGTAGCGGTCATCTTCGATGGCGGTATCGTCCCTGTTCACCAGAACACCGTACAAATGAGTCGGGGTTCGGATTCCCAAGGCCCGGAACGGGGTCTCAATAATGGCATAATCACGATCCAGACGTTCCGTTTGTCCGGTCAGAACAGGCTTCAGACTTTGCCCCTGAACGCTGGGAGGAATTTCCGCGCCGCACAGATCCAGCAGACTCGGCATCACATCCACCAGCGATGCGACCTGACGGGTGCTGGTTCCCGGCTTAATTCTTCCGGGCCAGCTGTAGATCATGGGGACGCGGATCGCCTCTTCATAGAGCCGTTCCTTGTTCCAAAGGTGATGGCTTCCCAGCATATCGCCGTGATCCGAAACAAACACAACCAGCGTATCTTCTTCCAGTCCGTTCTCCTTCAGCGATGCCACAATCTCTCCGACGGTATCATCCACCCAGGTCACCGAACCGTTATAGAGCGCCGCCAGGTTTTTCAGCGTAAATTCCGGCGGTATTTTGGCCGTAACCGGCCGATTCTTCGGGTTGTAGGTCGTCTGCCACATGTAAATGTTGAACCAGATCTCATTGCGGGCCAGCACATCGTTTTTCCAGACATTATCCCGCAGCGAAACCGTTTCCGGATTATACATGTGTGAATATTTGTACGGCACATCCAGAATCGGCATGTGCGGGGCGATGATATTGTAATAAAGAAAAAACGGCTGATTTGAATTTTTGCTTGAGTGAAAAAACTCCCGGGCCTGGCTGATTTCATGATCGGTGGTGAACCCGGGAACCGGATAGGCACGCTCTTCGTTTTTGGAAAAATTTCCTTTTGTAAAAATCTGATTTCCAGTCACGAGGCTTTCGTCGAACCCCAGTTTTGAGGGGCGCGTATCGACGTGCCATTTTCCGATCTGCACCGTTTTGTAACCGGCGGCTTTAAATGCTTCGGCCAGCGTCTGGTCTTTAAATTTATCGCGGTTGTTGCGGCCGAACACACCGTCTGCCGGAAGGGTGCTCATTTCATTCTGACGCGCCCCCACGCAGGTCCTGCTGTACTGCCCCGACAGCAGATTGGACCGGGCGGGCACGCAAACCGGCGTATTGGACACCGCCTGTTCAAAGCGAAATCCGCCCTGAGCCAACCGGTCAATATTCGGCGTTTGAACCTCCTGATTCCCGTAACAGCCCAACGCAAAACTGCGCAACTGATCACATAAAATAACCACCACGTTCGGCCTGCCGCCGGATGACTGCTGATTCGCCATCGCACTTAAAAAAGGCGATGCCGCTAAAGCGCATGTTGTATTTTTAACAAACTCTCGTCGATTCATCATACTCCCCGCCGGCCCGCCGGGGGCGGCCCTCTTTTTCTAAACATATTATTCTGAAGCTCTGTTTACACCAGCGACCGGTTTTTCACCTGATCTGTATAGGGATGATTCACCCGCTCACACCAGGAAACCAGCTGAGCACGCAGGGATTCAACCCGCCGCGCATAGCGGGCTCGCTGCGGATTCGACCCGATCAGATTGGTCATTTCATGCGGATCATCCTTCAAATTGAACAGCGCCGCCGGTGACTTCGAGGCGGGATCATACGGCATCATCAACTTCCACTCCGCCGTGCGGATCATCAGGTTCGATGGATTCAGGTTCGGCCAATGCCATTCGGATACCGCAAAGGCGTCCTCGTCAGAAGCTGTGCCTTCAACATATCGCCGAAGGGAATCCCCATCCGACCGATGCGTTCCGGAGCCCATGTAGTCGTTGATGGTTGCGAACAGATCAATGTGCGAGACCGGGGCGGCCACAACTGATCCGGGCTGGATGCGGCCCGGGAAACGAATCAGCAGCGGGACACGCACCGACTCCTCCAGAAAGACATTTTTTTCCCGCATGCCGTGGGCGCCCAGCATCTCCCCGTGATCGGACGTAAAAACAACCATTGTATTTTCTGCCAGCCCCAGTTCATCCAGTTTATCCAGAATCAACCCGACCCAGTCATCGATTTCCTTCACCAGCGCATAGTAGTTTGAAATTAAATATTTTATTTTTTCGGGATCGCTGTATTCGGGAAGTCCCAGCCGGCCGTTCGCTGAACGATATGGATTGTTGTCCATCGGATCGTTCAAACTGGCCGGAAGCGGCATATTTTCCGGATCATACATCTCCGCATAGGAACGGACCGGCAGCATGGGCGCATGCGGAAAGTGGAACGAACAGGTCAGCGAAAACGGCGCTCCGTTCAATCGGTCCAGTGCATCCAGTGTCTGCTGCCCCTGAAAAGCGGTGGCCGAAGCTTCCGCCGGTATTTCGGAAATCCCGTGGCAGTCGGGCTGGGCCAGCGGGCGGGTCAGCTCAATCGCGGGTTCCCCCGGCGGGGCATAGCGGGCATCCAGCGGATTCGGGGTATACGGATAGCGGCTCCAGTTTTTGTCAATCAGCTGTCCCTTTTTCGCCGGCGGAGCCGGATAGTTCGACTGGACAAATTTGCGATAGTCCTGCTCCCATGCCTTCCGGTTGCCGTTTTTGTATCGGACGGAGTGTTCGTTCGGCGCATGCCACTTTCCGTAGTACTCAGCGGTGTATCCGGCATCCATCAGGATTTCGTCATAGGTTTTTAACGGCCGCACCGCTTCGACATGATTCAGAAGCGCGTCCATATTGGTTCGGCACTGCGTGGTTTCGATGCAGCAACCGGTCAGCATCGACGTCCGGGCCGGACCGCAGACCGGACACTGGGAGTGGCACAACTCAAAGCGAGCCCCCTCCTGCGCCAGCCGGTCCAGATTCGGCGTTTTCAAAACAGAATTCCCCGCACAGCTCATGGCATCCCAGCGCTGCTGATCCGTCATAATAAACAGCAGGTTCGGCCGCTGACTCGTCTTCGCGATGGCCTTATGCGTGAAGGCGAAAGCTCCTGCGATACTTGCTTTTCCGATAAATTCTCTCCGCTTCATTCGTCACTCCTTTTTTCTTCGATGGTCAATGTCTTGGTGATGTTTGAGCCGATGCCGCAGAATGAGTCCGCCTGCAATAAAAACACCTATTTTACTTATCACAAGGTCTCTTTTTTCTCCCCACTCCGCTGCGGAAAAAAAACCCGCACGCCCGGCTTGATGAGGGGGAGGCTTCCCGTCCATATCGGGCGGGAACCTCTCTACTCTACCAGAATCACTTACCTGGTTCTACGGCGTAACGGGGCCGATGCCGAAAAAGGCTGCCGAGTTCGTGGCGGCAACATAAATGGCCACATTGGTTCCCTCTACTGTAGAGTATCCCAGATTAGTTATCACCAAGGCATTGACACCATCATCTGAATGGGCGACATCCGCCCAGGAGTCGGACAACAGATCCGTCTTGGTCTTAGGGGACGTATGAGCCGCATCCGGCGCACTGACCACGATTTTCATCAGATTATTGGACGCACTGGAAAACCCCATAATCGATGCCGGCAGTGGCGTGCTTGTCACTTCGAGAAAACCGGTGTTCCCGATATTGGACTGCTCAGCCCCGTAGATCCCGGTGGCAACCCAGGTGGCCCCGCCGTCCAGCGAGAGACGGTTAATCACATTGGTGCCGGTGAAGATCAGATTGACCTGCCCGCTGGAACCGATGATCAGGTCGGACTGACTGTCCAATGCCAGCTCATGCTGAGTATTCATCGTCGCGCCATCGGCCACCGTCACACTGGAGTCGATCGAACCGTTCGCACCGACCACGAAAGTACCTTCATTAACCAGCGTACCCCCTGTATAGGTGTCGTTTGCCTGAAGATACAAGGCTCCCGAGCCGGTTTTAGTCAGCCCGCCGGTGCCGGTAATTTCAGGGTAGATTGAAAACGTATTATTCACGTCCAGATTCGCGCCGGCCGCACCAATCCGAACGCCATCGATTCCGTTGGCCACAATGCCACCTGCAATAAAGGTACCGACTCCCGCCGTTGTCTGCAGCGTTCCACCTTCAAAAACAAGGGTGCTGATGCCGCCCGAACTCGAGGCTGTTGTGATTTTAGCTCCATCTTCCAGCCGCAAGATTCCGCCCTGCAGGTTATAGGTGTTGTTATACCCGTTCGCGGTGCTGCTCTGTGCCATCACAAGGGCCCCGTTGCCGGCACCGTCGCCGATCGAAACCAGGCCGCCGGTCTGGTTGATGATGTTCGTAATGCCCCACATCCGGAGGTTGGTGAACCCGGAAAGCTCGCCGTCCGATATGTTCAGCGTCGTCACCGCGTTCGGAGAAACGGCGAGAGTCTGCTCGCGCCCCAGCTCAAAATTAGAAACCTGCGCATTCACCGTGCCGGCTCCGACCAGGTTCAACGTCATCTTCCTGTCGACCATTGCGTTATCGCCGGCGAGATACGTGAGCGTGCGGCCCGAAGCCACATTCAGCGTCAGATCCGCATCCGTTCCCCGACCGATCCGGCCGTTGTTTGCAGTCGTAAGCACACTCAGGTCTTTCGTCGCCAAAGACATATCGACATTCCCGAGACGAGAGCTATTCCCGTTTGTCAGAACAATATGGTCACCGGGAGAAGTGAGCAAAATATCCGCAATCGCATAATTCACGGCTGAGTTAAGATCAATGGTCAAAAAATTTGTACTGGAAGCGTCAAAAATGGCGGTGTCTGTTTTCGTCGGCACCGTTCCAATCGGCGACCAGTTGTTCACTCCATACCACGCATTAGGAACCCCACCGCCTCCGGTCCATGTGTAATCGGTCGCCTGTACGGCAAGGCCACCCAGCATGAGCAATGCAACAACGTATTTCTGATCTATTCTCTTCATTGTCATCTCCTCGTTCTCCTGTTCTCATCGTGCCCCTTCCGCCTTTTGGCGAAATTTCAAGGGTTCATTTCTTGCACATTCAGTTTATAAAATTTTTCTGATTCTGCCTGATCCATATAATTGGACTGCGGCCATTGTATGTTTTCCTCCAGCAACACGAACGGCATCAACAGATTCGATGAACTGCAAATGCTGTATACCCGACCGGAAACAGAGTCCCACTGAAGAACATGCTGATTTTGAGCACCGGGACCTGAGGACACGACAAACTGAGACTGCGAATCTCTGGGATTCGTTCCGGCAATATATTCCTGCAGATTGCCGAATCCGTCGCCGTCCGGATCGGCGGTTTCGCCGCTGATGGCCGCATCGGCCCGCTCGGCCGGCGTGAAATAGTCGGCCGTCCACGCCTGATACAGCGTCTGCGTCACAGCGATCGTCTGAACAATCTGCTCGCCGAACCAGGCGACCCCCTCCTGCAGCATTCCCCAATGTGTGTCATAGACTCCGGGATTCAGCGGCGCTTCTACAATCAAATGAAACGTCACAGGCCGCCCGCGAAAAATCCCGCCGTAAACCGGAATCTCGTCCGCGGCATCATCCAGCAGATAACGGGCCGGTCCGAACAGCACCGGATCGATCTGTTCGCGCTCGCCGAATTTATAGTTTTCAGCCGCCGTCCACGAGGCATCGCCCTCGTTGCGCACCACCACCGTCACGGTCTGCGTTGAACCCGCGTCCATATGCGTCGGAAAGTTGTGCCACAGGATTTTTGCATCCCGGCCGGGCCGGTCATTGAACGCCGCCGCGCCGGCGGCGGCCGTGCGGATATATTCATACGGATCGCTGCCGGACGACCAGATATCCGTATGGGTGGTGCTGCTGCCGGGCGTGATATACGGCGCTCCGGGGTCGGCCGCATAAATGCCGGAGCCCTCGTTGTATTCATTCCAGCTCTCGATGTAGACACGCGAGAGAACATTGCGGTCGACCTGGCTCCAGGCATTGGAAAAATTCACCCCGCCGTCGCGGGCGACAAAGCTTCCGGGAGTCCGGATATTCTGATCCCAGTACCCGGCCTTCAGCTGGGCCGTTGTGACGCCGTTATACGTATACGGGTAATAATAGCTGTTGTTCTCAAACTGGACGATTTTTTCGTCGGCAAAACTCAAGGTCGGCCCGGCCACGCCGGTGACCATGTAGACATTGGTTCCGAAAACAGAATGCTCCGGTCCAAACGCAGCGGCCAGGCGACTCGTCAGGTCCGGGTTTGTCAGCGACGGGATGTTCGTTACGGTGTTCCGCACCACCCAGGTGTCGAGAACCGTCCGTCCGTCAAAATGCGCGAGATAATCATCGGCATACGGATCCTGATTGGCGCTGTAGTACTGGTTAAAAAACCGAATGTAATGACTGGCAAACTCGTCCTTCCCCGCCTCGGTTGCGACATCGACCAGCGGCTGATTATTCCAGGTAATCTGCGGATCGAGAAAGGGAACCACCTTGGGCACATCATAGCCGTCATAGCGCAGCTGATTCAGCGCCTGAAACAGATTGATCCGCTGCTGCTCCATGCCGGGATAGAGGTGAACATGCAGGATGTCGATATTCGCCATCATCATCTGCTTGACCTGCCCTTCCCACCAGGCCGGCTCACCCGTCCAGGCCGGACGGCCCTCCAGCGGGCGCCACGGACCGGTCTGCTGTCCCGCGCCCGACGTATACCAATGGAAAACACTCGTGCTGACCAACCGGTCGGTCCGGGCAAACGAGTCCGCGGAGGAATAAAACCCGCCGGCAGACCAGGCCGTCCGGTTATCCGTAAACTGAACGTTGTCGAGCAGCATGGAAGAGGAGGTTTCCGCACCTGAATTCTGCTGACGGAACGCGATGTTCACCGCAACGGTCGCCTGAGTCAACGGAGTCCAATCGAAAACGAAAGACCGATACTCTGCATTCGTAACGGAACAATAATAGACCCGCTGCTTTCCGAGAAAGGCGCCGGCGACATCAAATTCCGCCACCGTCACCTGCAGATTGGTGGACCCGCTGATCCACGCCGCATCGAACGAAAGGATGTAGTCATTCCCCTGCACTACGGGCAGCCTGCTGCTGTTCCGATCCAGACCGTGCCCCGCGTCCGGTCCGCCGCCGGTGTTGGTCATGTCGAGCCGCATCGCCCGGCTCCCGACCGAGGCATTGGTGACGATGACCGCGCGAAACGACTCCATCGGAGGCGTTCCGACACTGAACACCCGCCAACTGCTGAACGTCGTTGAATCCACCACCACATTGGTTCCGATGCTCACCTCTGTGCCGACCGGCTGCGTTTCAAAACTGCCGTTGTAAACCAGCTGGGCAGTGCAGACGTGAACCCCTCCCGCCACCGCCGCGATCAGGGCTTGTCGAAGACAGATTGAAATCCGGTTTTTCACCATGGAACGCTTTTCATTAAAACAAAAGCAGGCGTCATTTTCGATGACGCCTGCAACCGATTCGATTATTTCCCGCCGATCCCAAAAAATGCGGCTGAATTCGTGGCGCGCACATAGATCACTTCATTGGTTCCTTCCGCCGTGGAATAGTCGAGATTGGTCACGACAAATGCATTCACCCCGTCATCCGAATGCGGCACACTTTCCCAGGACCCAATCACCAGATCCGTGGTGATTTTCGGATAGTAGTTACTCGCCAGACTCGGCGCATCAACCACCAGTCTCATGACGCTATCGGAAACAATGGACCAATCAGAAATCGTGGCGATTTCCGGTGGTAACGCGGGAGCCATGCTGCCGAATCCGTCAATCTCAAAGACCCGCGCACCGCGGTCCAGACGGGAAAGATCCTCGGTGAATTCCGCCCGGAAATACTGGACCCGGTTCGTAGGCAAACCGTCAATGGACATACGAATGGCCGTGTTCCCATAGGTATCCTTATACTCGGGATTGACAACAATCCTCGCCAGCAGATGGTCCATGACCGTTTCCGCCGAGCTGCTGCCATAGACTTTCACTTTCGTTACGGCCCGGAGGTCAGACTCCGTTGCGAAATAATCAGCCTGAAGCCCGATGGTTATGTTCGTCAGGATGATCGCATCCGCCGTATTGAACTCAACATAGGCCAAGGGATCGCCATCCTGATCCGGAAAAATCATATCTTCAGCTACGACCGGGCTGTCTTTGGAGAACAAGTCCGCAATATTTTTGACTGGATGCGCCGGGGTGCTCGCGGTGATGGTGGCGTTCTGGAACAAGTCGCCCGCAAACCCGGCAGAACCGCCGGCCGTGAACGTCGCGTTGGTGACGGCATCTCCAATATCTTCAGCAACCAGGCTTACATTATCCAGCAGGATGACCTGATCGACCATCGCGGCCCCGACCTTCGGGCGAAATGCAATTTGAAAATCCCCGTCCTGGGTCGGTGTAAAATTATACGAGTAGTGAGTCCAAACGCCCGTGGCAGATGTCAGTGCAACATTCTTTATAACATCGGCCTGAACACCATTGGTCAGCGTTTTAATGGCCAGGATCACGCTGTTCGTCCCCGAAACATGCTGCAGATCAAAGGAGGCGGTATAGTCGACACCCGCCAAAACATCATTCAGTACAACCCGGCTGTCCGTATCGACTCCTGCATCTTTCCCGGCGACCGAAGCCACGGTGGTGACTTTCAGATAATGGCTTCCTTCCGTCGCAACGGTCGCATTGGAAACCACTTCAACAATCATTGCATTGGTGTCTGTATTGAACACGCGCCATCCCGGAATGGAGTAGTCCACGACCGGCGGGTTTTGGATGACAACCGTCGCGGCCCCCGTCTCCTCGAAGCCCCCGTTAACAATCAGATTGGTGTTTCCGTTTGCAATACACCCCAACGCACTTACACCAAGCAACATGATCATTTTTTTCATCGCCGACGTCTCCTTTTGTTTATTGCCTCACTCCGAAACACCTCTGCGTTACAATTCAACAGCTCAACCGTTCACTGTACTTACTGCCATCCCTTGCCCAGCCTGAAGCGATCCGCTTTTTCAGAGCCTCGCGATGCGGGACGGCCCCCACCGCTTCGAGCGCTTCAACACTGGCGGACCCGGAAGCCGAGGCCATTCGAACAGCATCTTCTGCTGAAAATCCGTTGATATAGGCCGAGAGAAATCCGGCGATCGCACAGTCCCCGGCACCGGTGGTCCCGGCCTTGTTGACGGTAAAGGCCGCTTCAAACCGGCTGACACTGCTCCATGAAGAATCTTTGCCCGGAACCGCCGGGGCGGTTCGCAAATAGAGGCCGTCCTTCCCCAGTTTGATCACCACCACCGGCACGCCCAGATCAATCAGCGTCTGCGCCGTCTTTTCCACCAGATCCGCATCGACCCCGTCAATCAGCTGCCCGCCGAACTGTGCCGTCAGCCGGTTGTATTTTTCGCGGTCGACCATGAACAGAATCTCGTCGAGACTGGGCAGAAAAATATCCGTCGAAGGCAGCACGTTTTTCAGGAATGCGAGCCAATCAATCCGTCCGGATTCAGAGGCCGGATCGACGAACGTCATATCCAGCGAAGTGGCCATTCCCCGGCCTTTCATCCGGTCAAAAATTGCTTTCAGCTCCGCGCCGTTGCGCTCATAAATCCGCTTCATCAGCGGCGGGTAGCCGAAATGAAACAGATCGCATCCCTCCAGCTTTGATTCATCGATATCTTCCGCGCAGAAGGTGTGATTCGCCCCGGGCGAGTGCAGAAAAACCCGGTCGATACCCGGCGGATTGATCACCAGCGTGTAGGATGTGCTCGAACCCGCATCCACAATCAGCCCGTCCGCCAGCCCGGCGCCGGCCTGATCCAGAATATGCTGAACCGTCCGGCCGAATTCATCGTCACC
>JBFHEM010000056.1:0-29702 GCA_041584215.1 Tichowtungia sp.
ACCCGGCGGATTGATCACCAGCGTGTAGGATGTGCTCGAACCCGCATCCACAATCAGCCCGTCCGCCAGCCCGGCGCCGGCCTGATCCAGAATATGCTGAACCGTCCGGCCGAATTCATCGTCACCGACCTTGGCCATCAGCACGACCTCCTCCCCCAGCCGGTGCAGCGCCTGCCCTGTGTTGGAAACCGCCCCGCCGGTCGCCACAACCGCCTCGCCGACCTCCGTTAACGACCCGGGCGTCAGCAGGGTGCCCAAATCATACGAGCCCGCCGCAAACTCCGGGATCACATCCAGACAAATATGTCCGGCAACCGCTGCTTTTCCCATAAAACATTCTTCCTTTATGACCCCCTGCGCACTTTGAAAGGGGGCCGTTTATTCCACTTCATGCAAAAGCCAGTATAAGGCTGATCGGCAAAATCAAAAACCTCCCCATGCGAATATTTTTTCTCAATTTGCGAATGAACGGAGAACCGCCTCGCGGCGCCGCCTTTTCCAACCCCTGGAACAGATTTTTCCAACCATTGGAAAGTCTGCCCGTACTCCGCCGCAGCCGTTTCCAACCCTTGGAAACTCTTCCACGCAAAGGCGCCGAGCACGCAGAGAGTTTTCCAGACATTGGAACCGCGGCGGAACGCTGGCGATACGGCTAGGGCTCTGCCCGGTACGACAGCATATTATCTCATCACATCCCAATAATTGCGATGCCACACAACGGCCCCCGGCTTGCCGCGCTGTATATTGATCCACCGCCCCGCCGCACCCTTGCACCCCGCAATGAATGCCCCCTATGAACCCGGGGCGAGAACCGAACGCCCCGCGTCAACCGCACAATCCTATGCACATGATTCGGTAGAATCACATTCATCCAACTCGATCCCTTCGCGAATGACTGCGCTTTTGCGCCACTCCTCCTCCGCAATCCGTCCCGCCTCATTCAACACCATCTTCCCGTTCAACATCGCGCCAAACAGGGCCCTGCCCCTGTGCGTATTCATCGTCACAAAATAGCAACCGCGGTATAACCCCATTTTGAAGACGGATGCTTTGACGATTTGGACGTGCTTCCTTCCCCATTACACCAGCCGTTTTCATCAATTCCCAGCGTATCTATCCGGCCTTGATGAGTTTGGCCGGTCGAGTGCTCCGATGAGAGAAAACGGACCCCGAGAAATGCCTCCAGCTGATCCTCCAGAAGCTGCTGCAATGATTTTTCCAGGGCAACCGTCTTTCCCTCCAGCTCCGAGACCGCTCCGTTGATTTTAAACAGCTTTATATCGCTCATGCCTTACCAACTCCGTTCATACTCTTCCGCATGTCTATTAAATCCTTGCCGTAATGCGCTTCCCGGTGATGGTTTGGGCAGAGGGCAATAACATTGTCGACCTCATCCGGTCCCTTTTCCGATAACGGGATAATATGATGGGTTTCAAGAAACAGGCGGCCATCGGCCATTTTAAAACCCGGTTGTCCGCAATACTCGCACTTGCCTTGTGCGCGGTTCAGAACATACCGCCGAACTTCCGGATCCCGCTTGAATGCCGATCCAGCCTTCAGCACCCGTTCCGGACAGTCAGTCCCCTTGGGTGGATTTTCGAACTGGTCTCCGTATAGAGCATGAACCGAACCACCGCGTGTCAAATGACATTCACCAGTATCCATATCATAATAGGTAATGCTCCAGGGTTCCGGATCCAGTAACCGATTCTTTACCGATGAGGATTTCTGCTCAATATCCTCAAGCCCGCGCATCGTACCGTCGCACACCACAACTCTAATTGGCAGGTTTTGGTTCAGCGCCTGTTGGATGATGCCATCCATTTTGTAAGCACGAGCATGCCACCCTTTTCGAGGAGCCTTAAGCTTGCAGTCATCACCAAGTTTCCGGATATTGAACTTGCTATGTATGCCCGACGCATTCTGCACCATATTTTCGTGCCAAAGATTGAGCACAGCCACTTTTCCTGGCTCAACAAATGCCCACTGATAACAATACTTGGGGTTAGATGCAGCATGCGCTGGTCCCTTCGCAAAATTCCCCCAATCGCTTACATCAACGCCAGCCTTATCCACGAGAACCATGACTTTTTCGGGTACTACCGGCCTCAGGTTTTTCAATTTCTGGTTCATGAAATTACTTTCTGTAGTTTATTTTCATTCGTTAATTTTAAATCGCTGAGGATGCAGGAGAGGCTGTAGATGGCCAGTTCAGCATCGCGGTCGGAGAGACCATATCTTCAGGACTATATTCTGCAGGCATTATTTACTCCCCTTTTTCTTCCGGGTTTTCTTTTTCGGGGTCAACTTCTCGCGTTCGGATTTGATGCGTTCGAGGAGGGCGGCGGCGGAGTTTTCGCCGGTGATGAGGTCGGGGTGTTCGGCTCTCCAGTCGGCGGTGAGTTCGCCGCGGAAGGCTTTGGCGAGGATCGATTGCGTCAGATGGTTGACGTGCGCCTGCGCCTCCTTCACCCGCTGCTCCACCTGATCCGCAAACGCAAGCAGCTCTTCCACCCGGCGCACGATTTCCGTTTGTTCTTCAAATGGTGGAAATGGAAATTCCATATCTGCAAAACGACCAGCCCCCAAATGTGAAATATTCACAGTGCGTGAGGCAATTTCCTGAAATCGGCCGGTTTTCAAATAGGTCAAAAACAAATAATAAGAGAACTGAACTGAGACTGAAGGGTATGGACGAAACCTAACCAGAGTATTTGTAAAGCAAGCCTCAGTTATCTCATCTTTAAATACAGCAGGTCGTCCGACCAACTCATGACTCTGCCCCTCATTCAGAAGAATATCACCGGAACTCAGATGGTACTTTTCGTAATCATCTTCATCGAAAACCATCGACATTATATCCGATGTATCAATGTAACCTTCCATCACATTTGCGACGCGCAAATATGGTCGCATATTATCCCCTGAATGGTACTTGGGGGCTCTTTGACGACCAAGCTGAACTGAGCCGACTTCCTTCACCAAAGCCCATTCCCATGAACTGGGTAACTCGTGAAACTTAGCGAGGTCGTTTTTAGAACTCTTTGAAGGGTAATTGGTTTTTATTTCCTCTAGCTGGGTCTTCGCATTGTAAGAATTCTCACCCCTCCACTCCTCGGTGAGTTTGCCGGAGGTGGCGGCGGCGAGGGTGGATTGGCGGAAGCGTTTGAGGATGTTGGGGAGGCCGTCGAGGCGGGTCTTTACGGAGTCCACCTGCGCCAGCAACTCATCCAGCCGCTCCGCTATCTCTTTCTGCTCCGCGATGGGGGGGAGAGGAATCGGGTATCCTTTTACGTCCGCCGATTTTGCTGCTGGATACAATGCGCCTTGAACTTTACCAGAAATGCTGTCGATGAAATCTCGAGATCGAACCAAACCAAAAAGATATTTACTCTCAACACCAACTGGTTTGATTACCTCAAACCCAGTCGATGCAATTTGATCGTCAAATTCGTTTTCGACAAGAGCAACTGCATTCAAATTGGGACGTGTTAAAGAAACCAGTACATCCCCTTTATTGATCACCTTTCGCGCCCGACTCGGAGCATCACGCCCGTCCAAGAACTGAGGTTCAGCAATTTGCTTCCGCTCTCGATCAATACTGCCTATGTCGACATAGATGAATTTATCTGAATCAGCGGGCTTGCGTTGCTCGCCTTTAACCGACACAGAATCAATCGAAGTCAGAAGCCAATCTTTTGGAATCGATTGTTCACTCATCGCCCACCTCTACTTCCGGCCAAACGTGGATAAACGAGCGAGACGCTCGTTCTACATTTTTGCGTTCTCTGCGCTCTTTCGCGGTTAAATCAATCATATGTCGGTTACTCATCTCCCCACCTCAACTTCCGGCCGAGCGTGCATAGACAGGCTGGAAGCCTGTCCTACGTTGCTTTTCCAATGCCTGGAAATTTTTTTGTGCCACGCCGCTGGCGGTTTCCAATGGTTGGAAACGGTTGAACTGAAGGTAGAACGAGCGTCTCGCTCGTTTCCAATGATTGGAAAGTTTTGCGATCCATTTTTCCGAACATTGGAACCGTCGGCGGTTGAACCGGCAAGGGTTTGTGTTCGCGCAGCGGATGCAGGAAAAAACGAGCGGGGCGTTCGTGCTACTTTTTTGCATTCCATGCGCTTTTTTGCGGAGAAGCCAATCATTTCTGCACCTCCCAATGGCCGCCCTTGGCTGGGCCGAGATGGCGCAAGCGACCGGCCTTTATCAGTTTGGTACAGGCCCGTTCTACCGCGCTTGTTGACTTTCCAATGGCCTTGGCAACTTCAGCCTGTGTAAGATCGGGGCGCTGCTTTAAGACTCCCAAAATGAGTTCAGGCGTTTTTACCCGCGTTTTCACCGGCGTTTCTACCCGCGTTTTCACCGAACTTTCTTCGGGGAGCGGCTGAGCGGCTTTGAAGGTGAGCATGAGGCCGGAGAGCTTATAGTTGTAGTCGGGCGGCTCAATGCCGTGCTTTTTGCATTCGGCCGCAATTTTTTCGATGCCGCGCCCCCACGATTCAATATGGCCGGCCCGGAAGAGCGTGTTGGCGACGAGCGGGTTGAAGGGACGGGAGGGATGCTTTTCGAGCAGGCTCTCCACCGTCCAGTGCTCGGGAAGCACGCCGGGATTCCACAGCACGATCCGGTCGTCGTATACACTGATTTGGATGGGAATGGCGGAGCCATAGTCTTTGTGCGCCAGCGCATTGAGCAGGGCTTCGCGCAGAGCGGCGATGGGGAAAAGAAATTCTTCAACGCGCTGGAGCCCTTCGTAGCGGATGTAGGCTTTCATGTATTTGGTGGTCAGCAGGTCTATGGTTTTGTCGATCTGATCAAACAGGTTGCCATGCACTTCATCCTGATAGCGCAGGTCATCGTCGGTCACAAAAAAACCGATTTTGACGTAGGCACCGGAAATAAAGCGGTCGGGATCGCGGGCAAACAACAGGGCACCGGCCTGCCGCAGATAGTCGCCTTCCACCAGCTGGAGGTTTTCCAGCAGCGCGTCGTCGGAATCGTGCAGGATGGCCTCATCCATCCGCCCGCTCTGCAGGGCTCGGCGGCGGAACTGATCGAACGCCGTCGGGCTGCAGTCGTCGCGCCCGAAACCGGGCAGCGGAATGCCGTCCCAGTGGCGCCCGCGTTTGCGCAGCAGAAAGCGCTCCAGCGCTCCGCCTTTGAGCGTCTGAACCGTACTGCCGGACCGATAATAATATTCGCCTTTATAGCTGATGGGATTGGGATGCGGTTCGGTCTCAATACGGACAAGCTCCACCCCACCTTCCCTGACGAGCTTTACATCCGGTACAATGCCGAGAATATCGCGTATTTTATTGGGAAGGTCTTCCAGCAGTTTCTGCGCGTTGCGGATGCCCGCAGCGGTGCCGTCGTCTTTTCTGCCGATTTCCAGCATGCCGCCTTCCGCATTGGCAAAGGCGCAGATGACTTTCAGAAACTCATCTTTCCAGAGCTGTTTGTATTCGCGTTGATTGGATTCCGTCATGCCCCACCTTACAATTCCGCGTGTTCGAGTCCCAGCACTTCGGCGAGCAGGGCTTTTTGGGCATCGGCTTCATCGGCGCAACCAAGGGCGGACATGAGGCCGTCGAGTTCGCGCAGGGCTTCGGTCAGCTCGCCCATGGCTTCGGCGGCCAGCACGTCGGGCTCGGGCAGGTTGGCGGCGTCTACGCTGTCGCTGTCCTTGATCCAGGATATATCGAGCGAGTCGCCCTTGGTGTCGCGGATCCAATCCCTGGAAAAACACCGCCAGCGACTATCATCCACAGATTTCACAGATTCCTCGGATGTGAACGACCAGTCGCCTTCGGTGCGTTTGGAGGTGCCGTCGGCCTTTTTGCCGTAGACGGCTTCGAAGGGTTTGAGGTGGGCATCGCCAAAGGGTGTGCGTTTTCCGAAGCTGGGCATGTTGGACCGCAGATCGTAGACCCAGACCTTTTTCGTATTGTTCTTTTCGGTTTTTCCGCGCGTGAAAAACAGCACATTGGTTTTCACCCCCTGGGCATAGAAAATGCCGGTCGGCAGGCGCAGGATGGTGTGCAGGTTGCACTTGTCCATCAGGTCCTGTCGAATTTTTGTGCCGATGCCGGCTTCAAACAACACATTGTCCGGCACAACAACAGCGGCCCTCGCTTTTCCATCCTTTTTGAGTGACCGGTAAATGACCTGCATGAAATTGAGCTGCTTATTGGCTGTAGGGAACGTCAGATCCGAGCGCGTGGGCTGTTCTCCGCCTTTTTTGGTGCCGAACGGAGGGTTGGTCAGAATGACATCATAGTCTTTGAGCTTCTCCCCCTTGCTGGAGAGCGAATCACCAAGGAGCAGCTCTCCCTCAATGTCGTGAAGCATGGCATTCATGAGCGCCAGACGATGCGCATCCTGCACCAGCTCAACACCGGAGAAGGCTTTCTTCCGCTGAAAGTTTCGTTCTGCAGTCGACCACTCAAATTTGTTTGATTTGGATTCCACGAAGTGGTTGGCAGCAATCATGAACCCGAAGGTTCCGGCTGCCGGGTCAAAGCAGCGCTCGCCCAGCTCGGGCCGGGTAAGCCGCACCATGGAGTCGATCAGGGGACGCGGTGTGAAATACTGCCCGGCTCCCGATTTTTTCTCTTCCGAGTTTTTCTGGAGCAATCCTTCATAGAGGTCACCCAGGCCCTCCTTCTTGGCTTCATACCAATCGAGTTTGTTGAGCTCGGAAATCAGCTTGGCGAGGTTGGCCGGATGCTGAATATCGCTGCGGGCATTGGCATAAATTTCCTTGATGCGTCCCTTGGATTGTTCTCCGCCGAGATGGCGCAGCAGGTCTTCGTAGAATCGTTTCAATTCGACGCCCTGCAGCCTGGTCAGGTCGTCCCAGCGATACCCTGCGGGGATATTCTTTTCCTGGCCGGTTTCCTTGGCCATTTTAAGGAACAGCAGATAGGTCAGCTCCGTGACATACTGATGATAGGTAATCCCGTCATCGCGCAGTACATCGCATAAATTCCACAGTTTTTGAACAATTTCCACCGTACTCATCCATACATCCTTTGCTCCGGGTAGAGCGCTTCATTCAATTGATCAATGACCTCTGTTAACCGGCCCTGAAATGCTTTGTTTATGCGGCTGAACCCGCCTTCTTCCTGAAAGACCCCGTCGTTGAGGTCGTCTTTTTGTATAATGGTTTCCTTCAGAAGCTGCATCTCAAACCGGGTGAGCCAGTTTTTCTGAATCGCATTCCAATCGTTCATGGAGCGGATTTTCTGCATCGCATTTTTGATCCGCTCTTCATGACTCAACAGCGGATCGCCCAGTGCCTGCCGGCGAATGAAGGAGATCACATCGGCGGCAATATCCTCGTTGGTCCATTGCTGCCAGGCAACGCGCAGATTTTTCTCCGTAAATCCCTGCAAATCCAATTCGAGTTTAAGCTCTTTCAACGATTGCCGCGTGAGCTCCCTTGGCCGTTGGCAGATGATGCTCAGTGCCGGGATCTTATTCATGTTATCGAGAATGAAGGCCTTGAATTCATTCAGATAGTCCTCCGGCTTCTGCGCCGTGCCATACCCGCGTGTATGCGACTCCAGCTCATCCGCATGAGTCGATATTAGAACCCGCCGGGGCCGGCTGTTGTTTTCATCGAGAAATTCAAAATATCTGCGGTTGGCCTGGACGATGTTCCGCACTTTCTCCGGCTCTGCTTCGCGAAGCTCCTTGATAAACTCTGTAAGCGTGACGCCTCCCGTCAGCGTTTTGAATTGCTCGGCAACGTCGCCCGGAATACCCCGCGCTTTGCGTTGCAGCTTGGCGACCAACTGATCGATGTGGAGCTTTTGCTGATCCGAGTCGTCCATGTCGAGCAGTTCTTCAATCAGCATGACGAGGGTTGTTTTGGGATTGGGCGCAACCGGTTTCATATTGGTCACGTCTTCCAGTGCTTCATACATGCGGACTGCATCGTAGATGTTAAAGTGGTCTTTGTTGATTTCAGGGCACAGCCGGGTGGCGCGACCCAGCATTTGCTCATAAAGGATTCTTGAGCGGACTCGCCTTATAAAAACCAGGTTGCAAATGGCCGGAACATCGATGCCGGTTGTCAGCAGGTCGACCGTGACCGCTATATTCGGAAACTTTTCATTCTTAAAATGGCGGATAGCCTGGGAGGGCTTGTCGATCGATCCGGTAATCTTTTGAATGGCATCGTCATCGACCGGGCAGCCCATTGCCTCAAACTCCTCTTTGAGGATGCGGACCACGGTGTCGGCATGGTCATCCGTGGCGGCATAGATCAGCGTTTTTTCGTCGCCGTTGGGGTCTAGATCCTTAATCAGCTCTTTAATGACCACCCGGTTGAAGTCATCGCTAAGGACCTTTTGGTTGAATCCATCCACCTCAATGGTCAACTCATCCGGGATGTCTTCAAGATTGGTGATTTCTCCCGTTTTCGTGTCTAAGACCGGGATCGTGTCACCCTTCTTCCACTTGATGCCGCTTTTGGATAACGATGTGGTAATTTGATGCGGTGGTTCATGATCAACCAACCAGCCATCAATTACGGCCTCACGATAACTGTAGGCATAAACCGGCTTGCCGAAAATCTCTGCCGTATGCGGCGCAGGGGTTGCTGTCATCCCGATCTTTACCGCATCGAAATACTCGATGACCTTGCGATATTTGCTGATGTAATCATTTTGATCACGGTATTCGAGTTCGGTATCGCTCATCTCCCGATCCAGCGTATAACCGCGGTGGGCTTCGTCCACCACAATGCAATCGTACTGGTCGACCGTGGGGATATTTGCATCGTTATGATTGAACAGGATGCGGCGCATCATGCTCTGAACCGTGGAGACATCGACCCGCGTATCCGTTTCCACGTCTGACTTGGTGATATCCTTCACTCCGAAGGTTTCAGAGAAGCTCAGGAAATCTTCAATTTGAACATCATGAAACTTGTCGCCTGCCTGCTCACCCAAGGCATTGCGATCCACTAGAAAAAGGACGCGCTTAAAACGATCTGATTTGATCAGACGGTAAATCAATCCGATGGCCGTTCGCGTCTTGCCCGTTCCGGTCGCCATGGCCAACAAAACGTTCTGCTGATTCTTTTGAAGAGCTTCCTCCACCTTGCGCACAGCGGTTTCCTGAAAGTCCCATAACCCCAAATACTCAAATGATTCCTGTTTGAGCTTTTCATTTGCCGCAGCAATGTCCTGTTTGAGCAGTTCCTTGAGTCCTTCCGGAGAATACCACGCATGTAATGGCCTTGGATGGTTGGTGGGATCCCGGCCATCCAAAAACCAAATGCCGGACTTGTCTTCCAGTTGTTTCAGATAAGGCCGGCCATTGGTCGCAAACATGAACGGGGCTTTATACGTTGCCCATGGCCCGCCGATAAACTGCTCTTCGCCTTTGATTTCTACATCCCGGGAATAACGCTTGGCCTGCCCCACATCAGAAACCACCTGTCTTTCCCATTTCTTGGCTTCAACGAAGCCAATCAGGTCCATCCCGACAAAAAGAGCGTAGTCCGCCGGACCGGAAGAGGTCGGCCACTCCGCAATGGCCTTGCTTTTTCCCTTCTCCGGTCTGCCGCCTTTGGCATAGCGGAGGTTCACGGTGTCAGCAGTCCAGCCCGCCTCATTTAATTGATCGTCGATGAGCTGTCGGGTTTCCGCCTCCGAAAGATTTATTTTCTTCGATACACGTACTGAAGATTTCCGACGTTCGGAACGTTGTGCCTTCGAAACCTCCTGCCCCTTAACATCTTCCAGCTTTTTCAACAGCTTGGAGTTTTCTTCCTCTAACTGCTCATTAACTCGAATCAGCTCGGACGCAAGAAACTCCAGCTCTTCCCGGGTTTCGGCAGGTTCCGGCATGGAAAACTTATGAACGGTGATATGGGAGGGACCGTAGGTCTTTGCAAACCATTCGGCCAAACTGTGGGCAATCTGAAGCTGTGTCCGGGCGGCATCCGCACTCGCATACCCCTCATGCGTTGCACGGTTTCCGGCCTTGCGGATGGAATGAAACAGCGGGCAAAGCGTATCCGGAATGATGCCCCTGCTTTGCAACAGGTTGAGCCGCTTAATCTGAGTCCCGTCAAAGGGCTCGTTCAGCTTCTCGTAAGCGATCAGGTATTTGGTCTGAGTCTCTGCCAGCAACCGAAGTTTTATCAATGCCGTGTTGGCGTCCTGATAAAGATATTTTTCGGCCAGCGATCCCAGCACCGCCATTTCAGGCCATTGATCCCGAAGAAACTCAAAGTTGCTCATACGAGCCTCCCGGTTTTCAGGCTGAATGTCTGTTTGGGTGTCGTAATCAAATGATCAATCACACGAATGTCCAGCTCACCGGCAAGTGTCTCCAGCTTGCGAGTCATAGCATGGTCCGCTTCAGAAGGAATGGCCTCCCCGCTCGGATGGTTGTGAACAATGATCACCCCGGTGGCGTTGTGAAGAATGGCCGACTTTAAGATGTCGCGCGGATAAAACGGAGCTCTGCGGATCGAACCTTCGCTGATTATCTCGTGGTGAAGAAGCTTTTGGGCATCGTTCAGACAAATAAGCATCAAGCATTCCCGGTCATTGGAACCGATATGAATGCGGACGAAACTGGCAATATCCTCCGGCTTAGAAATAGTCGGCCTGCCTGCAACCTCTTCTTCAAGGTATTTATGCATCGCTGAACGCACCGCCTTAATAAGCGTCGCGGACTGCTTTCCCATCCCGTCGACGGCTGTCAGTTTATCTAGCGGCTGATCAAGAACAGCGGCAAACGAGCCAAACTCTTTCATCAGTTTTTTTGCAAGTGCTTTTGTATCCTTCCGGGGAATGGAGAAAGTGAGCAAAAGCTCCAGAAGCTCATAATCGGCCAGTGCATTGGGGCTGGATACGCGGAATCGTTCTCGCAAACGCTGACGATGCCCGCTGCCTTGCGCATCGTTCAACCCCTTACGATATACTCCCGACCGCAGCATAGATTCCTTTGCATTTTCCAACCCTTGGAACGTTATCGAGTCATATTTCCAAACATTGGAAGAATTTCTACAGGTTTTTTCCAATGGTTGGAAGCTCGGGCACACAATTTTGCCAGCCCCTTGGGTCATCTCTTTGAAGCACTCGTTTCACTCGGTATTTCCCGGCGGATTATTCCCGGATGCTGTGCTGCTTGCGATAGGCCAGCGGGCTGACTCCGGTCACCTGCCGGAAGGCCCGCGAGAAATATTTGATCTCATCATAATTCAAGGCTTCGGCAACCTGTGCGACGGAGAGGTTGGTGTCGGTCAGCAGCAGGCTCGCCTGATTCATCCGCAGGCGCAGCACCTCTTCATAAACCGAGCGATTCATCAGCTTGCGGAACCGGATCTCCAGCACCCGCCGGGAAACGCCGGAGACGCGGGCCACATCGACCACAGTGATCCCTTTCCGGTAGTGTTCTCGGATATAATTCAGGGCGGTTGCGATGACGGGATCACTGATGGCCACAATATCGGTGGACTGCCGGGTCACCACCCGCGGTGCCGGAATTGAAATCGTCAGTTCCCCGGGCGGCGTTCCCTGCATCAGCCGATGAAGGACCGCCGCCGCATCGTATCCGCTTTTTGCCGTGTTCAGCACAATGCTCGACAGGGGCGGCGAAGCAAACTCGCAGACCAGTTCGTCATTATCCACTCCCAGCAGCGCCACCTCTTCAGGCACCTTCACGTTCGCGCGCTTACAGGCCGCCGCGAGCTGGCGGCATCGGTCATCCGTGCAGGCAAACACCGCGCACGGCCTGGGGAGCGTGTGAATCCAGGCGGCCATCAGCTCCGGCTCCTCCGACCAGGACGGCGACGCACGTCCGGAAGACGGCTCATAAAATTCGGCGGTGAATCCGGCGGACAGCAGACGCTCGGCAAAAAAACGCCCGCGATCTGCAGACCACCACATGTTTTTGAATCCGCAAAACCCGAAATGCCGAAACCCTTTGCTGATGAGATACTCGGCGGCCATGGTCCCGATCTGCCGGTCGTCCCCCAGAATGTTCGGAATGCCCGGAACCGGCCCGCGCCGATGGCTGCTGTAAACAACCGGCACGCCCAGTTCGAGCAGCGCCGAGTCCAGCCCGCCCTGCTCCCGCATAATCATCCCGTCGGGCCGCCAGTCCTTGATGCGCTGAAGCCGCTCCCGCTGCGTCAACCGTTCATAAAACGGGGCCTCCCGATAAAACACCCACGGGCCGTGCGTCTGAGAGTACTGGGAAATTCCGCGCAGCAGGCCGCGTCCGATCTCCCGGTTTTCTTCTATCAATAAAGCCACTCGGTATGGTTCCATAAGCCCATGTAAGCACACCCGGCATTTCTTCGCAATATGAGAAAATAACAGCGCAAGACTGGGTTTCGTTAAACCGTCAACTGCCGTTCAATGGACTGATTCAATGAACCGACCTACAGAAAGCGAATGATGATGAGTAAAAAAGTGGTAGTCGCCGGACACATCTGCCTGGATGTGATCCCGGACCTGAGCGAAATGCATTTGGAAAAGCCCGGCGAGTTCTACACGCCCGGCGCCTTGAAGGTTGCAAAACCGGCCAAATTAAGCACCGGCGGCCCGGTCAGCAACACGGGCCTCAACCTCACCAAGCTGGGCATCGAGACCTCTCTAATGGGCAAAGTCGGCAGCGATGCCTTTGGCGATATGGCGCAGCTGCTCCTGAAAAAAGAGTGGGGTATTGAAAACACTCTGATTGTCGATGAGTCCGCCTCCACCAGCTACACCGTCGTGATCAACCCGAAAGGATTTGACCGCATGTTCGTTCACGACCCCGGCGCCAACGACACGTTCCGCGCGGCGGATATTGATTACGAGCAGGTGGCGCAATGCGACCTGTTTCACTTCGGCTACCCGCCGCTGATGAAGCAAATGATCGCCGATGACGGCAAAGAACTGATCGAAACATTCCGCCGCGTTCATGAGCTGGGCGTCACCACCTCGCTGGACATGTGCCTGCCGGACTGCAAAAAGGACACAACCCACTGGCCCGAGATTTTCAGAGGACTCTGTCCGCACCTCGATCTGTACATGGGCAGCGCCGAAGAGACCCTGTTCATGCTGCATCGCGACCGCTACATGCAGCTTCGCAATGCTTCCGACATGGACCTGCTGGATGCATTCACCGGCGACCTGATGAATGAGCTGTCCGGCGAGCTGCTCGACCTGGGCGTCCGCATCGCTGTCATCAAAAGCGGATCGCGCGGTTACTATGTGCGCACCCCGCAAAAATCCGTGCTCGAAACCATGGGCCGCGCCAAACCCGGCAGTCTGGATGATTTTGCGGAGCGCGAAATCTGGCACCCGGCCTTTTACTGTCCGGTGCCGCCCAACGCCACCGGCTCCGGCGATGCCTCCATCGCCGGATTCCTTTCCGCCTACCTGCGCGACCTTCCGCTGCTGGATTGCGTCATCACCGCCACCTGCACCGGCAGCGCCAGCGTCGAAAAACCCGATGCACTCAGCGGCGTGCCGGACTGGGACGGCGTACAGGAGCGCATCCGGACCATTCCCCGCGACCCGCTGACCGTGGAAGGAGCCGGCTGGGGCACCGATCCCGCCCACCCCTTCCTGTGGACCGGCCCGTCCGATAAATCCAACAAATAAGGAGACGCCATGAGTGTAGACATTAAAAATTTAAATGCAGAAGCCTCTGCAAAAGCCGCCGAACGCTTCGCCGACCTCTACAAAAAAGCGCTGCCGGGAAGCGGAGGAATCGAACCGTCCCGCATTGAAATCGCCACCTTCAACTGCTCGGAAACCCTGGAGGAATTCGAACAGGTCGGCCTCGGGCTCGAAACGGTCGTCATCTTCCGCTCGGATGACGGACAGGGCCACACCGGCAAAGTGCTCATCAACCTGCCGGGGCAGCTGCTGCTCGAACACGGACACGTCGACACCATCGTGCTCAGGAAAGACGCCGTCATCGCCCCCGGCTTTGTCAAACTCTCCGGACTGGTCAACGGGTTCACCGGCATCAAAAAATACAACTCCGATGCCTCCGTCGCCGCCGATGCCGACGGAAACGCAGTCTATCTCTACCGCGATTCAGAATTTGAAATTGTTCAGGCCGCCAACGGCCTGGATGAATATCCGGCCGGCGACGAGGTCATTGAGATTTTCCCCGGAAAATCCGAAACCTTCAAAGCCGTCTACGGCGACGGCGTCCTCTTTGCCGACACCGCACAGGTCATCTACGCTCCGCCCGGCGTCAACCCGGACGTCATCCCGGAAGAACTTCTTCCAATGGTTGGAAAAATCCGCGAAGAGCAGGCCATCACCACCCGGCGCATGATCTACATGACCCGGGGCATGAACGTGCTGCTGTCGAAAAACACCAAACACGCCTTCATGGGTGGAAAAGACGGTTGCGTCTATCTTGAATTCTCGACGCCGTCCATGGATGAGGCCGACCGCTTCACCGACCAGAGGGTCATTCGATGAGCCGCACCTTCGCGAAACGGCTCAGAGCAGGCTGAGATCCACGCCCTCGCGCACATTGAGCACGGCCCGCATCTTGGGAACATACATGCGGGTTTCCGATGGCAAATGCGCCGCGATGTCATCAAAGGTGACGCCCCCGGTTTTCTTCAACAGCCTGCCGACGCGCCCTTCGCCGGCGTTATAAGCGGCCAGGGCCAGCGGCCAGCTGCCGAACCGCCGGTGCAGGATCTTCAGGTATTTCGCCGCCGCCTCCGCGCTCTTGTACGGATCGAGCCGCTCATCCTCCGGGACCAGCGCCAGCCCGAACCGGCCGGCCGTGGCCGGCATAAACTGATACAGCCCGCGCGCGCCGACCGGGCTTTCCGCCGCGGGATTGAAGGAGGATTCAACCTCCGCCAGCCAGACCATCTCCTCCGGCACCCCTTCCGCGCGAAAAACCGGCTTGAGTTCCGACACAAAGCGCACCGCGTGCTCCGGCGGACCGCGGCGGCGGACCCGGGCCAGCCACATCTCGTAGTCGGATTCCGCCCGGTCGGCCGCCGGAGCGTGCCCGCGGACGACCTCATCGGCCACCTGAAAATAGTCGAGCCGCTGGCGGAGCCACTCGGCATAGGGCCTCCACTCCGGCACCATGTCGGCCACGGCCAGCGCCTGCTCGGCATACGGGCGCAGCGGCGCCAGGTCCGCAATGGACCCGGAACTCAGCGCCGTCAGAAGCGCCGTGCGGATCTCCGCCATTTTGCCGACATCGAACCCGAGCTGCGACAGCACCGCCGGGTCGAAAGCCCACTGCGATAAGCTCCCCGAAAGGCGGCGGTTGAAATCCGGAGAAACATCCTGCGCCGCACCGGAGAAGGCCGCGCACAGCAAAAGCAACCCGGCTCTGTGGATGGATAATTTCATGCTTCAACGATCGCAAACCGTTCCGCTCTCTTCAAGCCGATTGCATGCGCGTTTGCATCCGGCGGAAAACTGCCCGGCTCGGAACACAGTTTTCTTCCAAGGTGTGGAACTTTCCGGTAGAAATCTTCCTATGTTTGGAAATTGATGCCGCAACGGGCGGCCCGGGAGTTTTATGAAGAAAAAGCTGTTCATGTTCTTATCACTGCTGATCGCACTGGGCGGCGGCGCGCGCGCGGCCGAATCGTTCACCAATGCGTATGAGGCGATCGCGCTGTTCACCAAGGTGCTCGAAGAGGTCCACCGCGGCTACGTCGATGCCGACGAGGCGGACTACAACACCCTGATCCATCACGCGCTGTCCGGGATGCTTCAGGAACTCGATCCCTACAGCCAGTTCCTGGATACCGACGCATACAAGGATATCCAAGACGACACAGCCGGCAGCTTCGGCGGCATCGGAATTGTCATCAGCATGAAAGACGGCATGCTGACCGTGGTGTCTCCCATGGAGGACACGCCCGGCTTCCGCTCCGGCATTCTGCACGGCGACATCATTATGGAGGTGGACGGCAAGGAAACCCGCGAAATGAGCCTTTCCGAATCGGTCAGCCTGATGCGCGGCGAACCGGGGACCGAGGTGAAAATCAAGACCCTGCGCCCCGCGACCCGCGACGTTCAGGAGCTGACCATCGTGCGCGAGGAAATCGATGTCGCCAGCGTCAAGGATGCCGACATGATCCTGGAGGGCATCGGATATGTCCGCATCACCCAGTTCAACGAACCGACCGGCAAAAACATCAAGGCCGCCCTGGAAGAGCTGGTCAGACAGGGGCTGAGGGGGCTGATCCTCGACCTGCGCGGCAACCCCGGCGGACTGCTCTCCTCCGCGGCCGAAGTCGCCGAGCTGTTCCTGCCGCGCGGCGAGCTGATCGTCTTCACCAAAGGGCGCGATCCGCGCCAGGACCGCCAGGAGTTCAAATCGAGCGGCCTCACCCACTACACCGCCAAGGCCTTTCCGCTGGTGATTCTGATCAACGGCGGCAGCGCCAGCGCATCCGAAATTGTCGCCGGCGCGCTGCAGGATCACAAGCGCGCCATGCTCGTCGGCGAAAAAACATTCGGCAAGGGCTCCGTGCAAAGCATCCGGATGCTCGAAGACGGCTCGGCGATCAAACTGACCACCGCCAAATACTACACCCCCAGCGAGCGCGTCATTCACGAACACGGCATTGAGCCGGATCATTTGGTCAGCATGCGCGCGGAGGATCTGTTCCAGCTGCGCATGCAGCAGGCACAGAAAAACGGCGAAGCCGACGAACTGCTCGACAAAAAGACGGAAATCCGCGACCTGCAGCTCGATGCGGCGGTCGGCGCGCTCAAGGGGATGATCATCTCCCAGGAATGGACCCAATGATTCTGCTTGGAATTGAAAGCTCATGCGACGAAACCGCCGCCGCGGTGGTGATCGACGGCGCGGTGAAGGCCAACGCCATCTACTCGCAGATTGCCAAACACGCGCCCTACGGCGGGGTGGTGCCGGAAATCGCCTCGCGCGACCACGTCAAAAAAATGCCGGGGATCATCGAAGAGGCGCTGGCCGCGGCCGGCTGCTCCTTCGGCGATCTCGACGGCATCGCCGTCACCTACGGCCCCGGCCTGGCCAGCTCGCTGCTGATCGGCTACTCCGCCGCGCGCGCGCTGAGCCAGCGGCTCGGCCTGCCGCTGATGGGCATGAACCACCACGAGGGTCACATCTATTCTGTTTTTTTAGGCGACGAGCCGCCGGTGCTCGACGGCGCCTTCCCGATGCTGACCCTGCTGGTTTCCGGCGGCGACACCCGCCTGGTTTACATGAAGCAGCCCGGACACTATGAGGTGATCGGCCAGACCATCGATGACGCCGCCGGCGAAGCGCTCGACAAAGGAGCCACCCTGCTCGGGCTCGGCTATCCCGGCGGCCCGGCCATCCAGAAATTCGCCGAAGGCGGCAACCCGAACGCCGTGCGCTTCCCGCGCGGGCTCGACAACGCCGGCGGCGAGTGGACCTTTCAGTATGACCGCCGCCTGTGCTTCAGCTTCAGCGGACTCAAGACCTCGCTGCTCTACCACCTTCAAAACCATCCCGAAGCCCTGCAGGACCAAACGATCAAGCGCGATGTGACCGCCAGCTATCAGGAGGCGGTCGCCGACGCGCTGACCCGGAGGATGGAGCGCGCGCTGAAAAAACACCCCTGTGCCGCCTTCGCCTGCGCGGGCGGGGTTTCGCTCAACAAGCCCCTGCGCGAAAAGCTGGGCCGCCTCTCCAAAAAAACCGGCATTGAGCTCAAGCTCTCGTCGCCGCGGCTGTGCACGGACAACGCCGCGATGATCGCCGGGGCCGCCGCCATCAAACTGCAGGCGGGCCTGCCGTTCAACTCGCCGAACGATGTGAACCCCAACCTCGCGCTCGAAAACTGGGCCGGCTGAACCGGATCCTTCTTTTTTGCACGCCCTTTCCCTCCCCGGCCATCCTTTCCTCCATACATCCAAAGGCAATCGGGAAGATTGCGATCCGGTGCAATGACATACCTTTAAAGGTGTGTCATAATAAACACATAAACCGTTATTCAGCACGGTTTTGTGATTATTATCTACCCGAATTTCAGATGACAGGCAAGACGGTCTTCCAGCGATGCGGTCAGCGCAGGGACGGATTCACCGCGCGCGCTCCTCTTTTTTCACGGACTGCCAGACCGCCTCGAGCTCATCGAGGGAGCAGTTCTCCAGTTCGCGGCGTTCTGCATGCAGCCGGTTTTCCAGGGACTGGAAACGGCGCATGAACTTGGCGATATTTTCGTTGAGAAGCTCTTCGGAGTCGTGACCGAGGTAGCGGTTGAGGTTGACGGTGGAAAAAAGCAGGTCGCCCAGCTCCTCGCGGACCGCGGCGGCATCCTGCTGCTGCATGGCCTCCTTGACCTCGGCCAGCTCCTCTTCAAGCTTGTCGACCACCCCGCTGATCTCATCCCATTCGAAGCCGACCTTGGCGACGCGCTTCTGCACCAGATGCGCCTTGGAAAGCGCCGGCAGGTGCTTCGGAATGCCGTCGACCAGCGAGCGCGGCGTGTCGCCGCCCTTTTCAGTCTTTTTGATCTTCTCCCAGTTGCGAAGCACCTCGTCGGATGTATCGGCCTGCACATCGCCGAACACATGCGGATGGCGCCGCACCAGCTTGTCGGCGATTCCTTTGGCAACATCGTCAAAGGTGAACGAGCCTTCCTCATCGGCGATCTGCGACTGGAAGACCACCTGCAGCAGCAGGTCGCCAAGCTCCTCGCACAGCGCGGTGCGGTCGCCGCTGTCCATCGCGTCGACCACCTCATAGGTTTCCTCAATCAGGTTCCCGCGCAACGACTCAATCGTCTGCTCGCGGTCCCACGGGCAGCCGTCCGGCGCCCGCAGCCTGCGCGTCACATCCAGCAGGCGTTCTATTGACGGTTGTTTCATATCCGTTCCCCTCTCTATAAAAGAAAAGGGGCTGAACGAAACCGTTCAACCCCTGCGACCGGCGGTCTATGTGCCGGGTTAGCGGCGGCTGACCAGCTCGAGCAGTTCGGCCGGCTTCATTTCATCAAGCGAGTCCAGAATGACCTTGGCGCCGGAGAAATCCTCAAAGGACGTGTAGGCATCCGGAATGGCGACACAGGTGGCGCCGGCGGTCATCGCACCGCGGCAGGAGGCCGAGGAGGAAACCAGAGCGATGACGGGAATCATGTCCTGTTCGCGCTGCTTGAGGAACCGCAGCCAGTGGTCGGCGCGCGGGAAAATTGCGTCCTGGCAGTCGAGGGCGACCAGATCGACCCCCATCTCGTCGAGCCCCAGTTTTTTCATCAGAGCGGAAGCCTGCTTTTCGCCCCACGGGGAAAGCGCAACCACTTCGATGTTCATTCCCTGGGCCTTTTTAATCAGCGCCGGCAGAGCCGCATTGAGCTCCGCTTCGTCTTCGAAGAACTTTTTCATGGCGTTTTCCGCCTGCTCCGCGAGCTGGTCGCCGGTGCTCAGGTTGCGGCCGGAGTTGTCAATCAGCGCCTGAATGGCGGCGGCCGGGCGGGCGGTCAGGCCGCACTTGGCGAACAGGGGCTGGGTGACGTCCAGATCTTTGGACTTCATCACCTTTTTCAGCACTTCAAACATGGCCGCGCGGCCGGTGGTTGCAAACGTTTCGAGTTCAAAAAAAAGCACTTCGCGCGCCGTCTTCTTGTCAGCGGCCTGCGGGGTGTCTACGGTTTTGGCTTCACTCATTAAAATACTCCTTAAAACAGGGGGTTTCCCTAAACAAAGATGCAGTGTATGCATACACCCTTCACTCGTCAAGCCCAGTAAAAATATCCGCCGGTCCGGGGCGAAAAGGGTTGCAAGGACGCGGTTTGATTGTGAGACTGACGGGAATTTTGGGGGAAACGGGACAACTATTCGGAATCAATTGACATGAAAAAAGCGCTTATTGCACTCGAAGACGGCACCTGTTTTGAAGGCCGGGCATTCGCCGGGAACGGCGAATTCCACGGCGAGCTGGTGTTTAACACCTCCATGACCGGCTATCAGGAGATTCTGACCGATCCCTCCTACAACGGCCAGATCATCACGATGACCTATCCGCTGATAGGCAACTACGGCGTCAACCCGGAGGATGTCGAATCGCGCGCGGTCTTCGCCAAAGGGCTGGTGATCGGCGAATGCAGCCGCATCGCCAGCAACTGGCGCTCAACGATGTCCCTGCCCGACTACCTCGAGCAGGCCGGCATCGTCGGCGTCGATCAGGTCGACACCCGCGCCATCACGCTCCATATCCGCGACAAAGGCGCCATGAAGTGCGTGATCTCCACCGAGGATCTCGATAAAGAAAGCCTGGTCGCCAAAGCCAACGCCTCCGAGGGCCTCATCGGTCGCGACCTCTCCACCGAAGTCAGCATCTCCGAGGCCTATACCTACCCCGAAGGCGGCAAAGCCGGCGCCCAATTCCGCGTCGCCGTGATCGACTGCGGCATCAAGCTCAACCAGCTGCGCATTTTTGACGAACTCGGCTGCGAGTGCCGGGTGTTCCCGAACAGCGCCACCGCCGACGAAATCCTCGCCAGCAAACCCGACGGCCTGTTCATCTCCAACGGTCCGGGCGACCCGGCCGGCGTTCCGCATATCGTAAAGACGGTCATGGCGCTGGTGGAGGCGCGACTTCCCACCTTTGGAATCTGTTTCGGCCACCAGATGCTCGGCCTCGCCCTCGGCGGAACCACCTATAAACTCAAGTTCGGCCACCGCGGCGGCAACCAGCCGATTCAGGATCTGCGCACCAAAAAGGTGGAAATCGCCTCGCACAACCACGGGTTCTGCATCGACGCCGACTCCATCGACCCGGCCGTCGCCGAAATCAGCCATATCAATCTGAACGACAACACGGTCGCGGGCCTGCGCCACAAAACCCTGCCGCTGTTCTGCGTGCAGTATCACCCCGAAGCCTGCCCCGGCCCGCACGACCCCTTCTACCTCTTTGAGGAATTCATCGAGCTGATGGAAAAGGAGAAACAAAGCTAACTGTGAAATTCACTCAGTACTTTCTGAACACCCGCAAAAGGCCGGATCGACAGGATATCCGGATTGAGTGGATACAGGACACACTGAACAACCCGCAGCACGAACAAATTCAAGCCGATGGAAGAATCCGGCGCTGGAAGAAAATCGAGGAAGCTGACAACAAATATCTGAGGATCATACTGCTGGAAGACGGAGAAACCGTGCACAACGTATTCACGACCGGAGATTCAAAGGAGTCAGACCATGAAAATTGAATATTTCCAAGACACCGACACCCTTCTGCTGGAGTTCAGCAGTGCCACAATTGCTGACACAAAAGATTTAAATGAAAATACGCTCGTAGAATTCGATACCGAAGGAAAATTGGTTAGCATGACGATCGAGCACGCCAAGGAGCAAATGAACGTTCAGGAATTCATTGTTCACCCCAGCATGCAAAACCAAACATTGGCTGTTGCGGAAGAACCGGCTCAATACACGATGAAGAAAGACGACGAATGAAACACACCGAATGGATTGCCATTTTAGATTACGGCTCACAGGTCACCCAGCTGATCGCCCGCCGCATCCGCGAACAGAAAGTCTACTGCGAAATCATTCGCTTTGACACATCGGCTGAGGAGCTGGCCAAACGCTCCCCGAAGGGAATCATCCTGTCCGGCGGGCCGTGCAGTGTGCCGGACGCCGACTCGCCCAAGTGCGACCCGGCCCTGTTTGAACTCGGCATTCCAGTCCTTGGAATCTGCTACGGCATGCAGCTCACCGCCCAGACGCTCGGCGGCAAAGTGCACCCCGGCCTCAAGCGCGAATACGGCAAAGCGGCCATGCAGATCACCGGCGACTCCCCGCTTTTCCAGGGGCTGGAGCCGGAGCTGCAGGTCTGGATGAGCCACGGCGACAAGGTCGAAGCGCTGCCCGAGGGCTTCGAAGCGGTTGCCGAATCCGACAACTGCCCCTTCGCCGCCATGCAGAACCTCGATAAAAACATCTTCGGCGTGCAGTTCCACCCGGAAGTCGTCCACACCCCGCAGGGCAAAGACATGCTCTGGAACTTCGCCTTCAAAATCTGCAAATGTGCCGGCGACTGGGAGATGAGCAAATTCATCGAAGAAAACGTGGCCGCCATCCGTGCCAAGGTCGGCAGCGACCACGTCCTGCTCGGTCTGTCCGGCGGCGTCGACTCCTCCGTCGTGGCCGCCCTGCTCCACAAAGCCATCGGCGACCAGCTCCACTGCGTCTATGTCGACAACGGCCTCATGCGCCACCGCGAAACCGAGGAGATCGAAAAGCTCTTCGGCAGCGCCTTCGGCATCGACCTGACTGTCGCCCGCGAAGGCGAGCTCTTCCTGAAAGAACTCGCCGGCGTCGCCGATCCTGAAAAAAAGCGCAAAATCATCGGCAGAATCTTCATCGATGTTTTCGCCGAAAAAGCGCGCGGATTCGCGGGCAAAGTGAAATACCTCGCACAGGGAACCCTCTACCCCGACGTCATCGAATCGGTCTCCCCGATCGGCGGCCCCTCGGCCACCATCAAAAGCCACCATAATGTCGGCGGCCTGCCCGACGACCTGCAGTTCGACCTCATCGAACCGCTGCGCGAGCTCTTCAAGGACGAAGTCCGCGAAGTGGGACGCGAGCTCGGCCTGCCGAGCTATGTCGTCGACCGCCAGCCCTTCCCCGGCCCCGGCCTCGCCGTGCGCATCATCGGCGACATCACGCCCGAACGCATCGAGGTCCTTCAGCAGGCCGACCTGCGCGTCCGCGAAGAAATCATGAAGATGGAAAACCATCTGGATGTCTGGCAGTACTTCGCCGTCCTGCTGCCCATCCAGTCCGTCGGTGTCATGGGCGACGACCGCACCTACGAAAACGTCGTCGCCGTGCGCGCCGTCGAAAGCCGCGACGGCATGACTGCCGACTGGTACAAACTGCCCTACGACGTGATGGACTCCATCTCCAACCGCATCATCAACGAAGTCAAGGGCGTCAACCGCGTCTGCTACGACATCTCCTCCAAACCGCCCTCCACCATCGAGTGGGAATAGAACCTTCTGTCGAAGATTCTTCCTCGCAGAGCCGCAGAGAACACGGAGCATCTTCTGCAGGTGCGCACCGCGAACGCTGAAGCGCGGCCAAAGACCTTCCCGCTGTTGCGGCAACGAGGACTGATCAAGCGGCCGCCCGAATGCGGGATGCGCATATCTCCCCGCTTGACACGGCGCGGCAGCGGGGACTAGGTTCCGCCCATGCCAAGGCTATCCTCCAGCGACCGGGTTGCCGGACGCCCGCCTTCCATTGAGCGGCGAGGGCCGCGCCTTACTCACGCACGAACACTGGCCCTGCTGCTGGCGGCCGGAAGCCTGATCGAGGCAACGGCGGATTATTTCGTTGATCCGGGCGGCAGCGACGCGGCGGCCGGCACGCAAACGGCGCCCTTCGCCACACCCGAACGCGCCCGCGATGCGATTCGAGCCGATCGCGTTTTATCCGGAACCAATACGCCCGACGAGGTGTGGCTGGGCGGCGGCGATTACATCCGGACCAACACGTTTTTGCTGACTGCGGCGGATTCGTATACGCGCTATCGGGCGCGGCCCGGCCAAACCCCGGTCTTCCTCGGCGGGCAGCGCCTCAGCGGCGGTGATTTCTCGCCGGTCACGACGGATTCGCCGTCATGGAACCGGCTGGATGACGCGGCAACAGGGCAGGTCTACCAGCTCGACCTGGCCTCCGCCGGCCTCACAGACTACGGCACGCTGAGGCCGCGCGGGTACGCCACCGTGACCGCCGCGCCGATGGAACTTCAGCTCAACGGACGCCCCGAGACCCTCGCGCGCTGGCCCAACAGCGGCACATTCGCCTATACCGGCAGCGCCCTGAGTGAAACCAACTTCACCTACACCGGCACCAGGCCCGAGCGCTGGAGCCAGGCATCCGACATCTGGATTCACGGCTTTTTCCAGTGGCTGTGGGCCGATTTCGCGCGGGCCGTCGACCACATCGACACGACGAATAAAACCATCTGGCTGTCCTCCGCCCCGGGGTCATTCGGGATCACCAGCAACCGGCCCTACTATGTGTTCAATCTGCTCGAGGAACTCGACACCCCGGGCGAGTACACCATCGACCGCTCCTCCGGCATGCTGTACTACTGGCCGCCGGAAGACCTCGCCGCGGCCGATCTCACCCTGTCCGTCATGGAATCCCCGCTGCTGGCGATGAGCGGCGCGTCCAGCGTGTCGGTGGAGGACATTACCTTTGAAGGTGCCCGCGGCGAGCTGGTTCGGATCAACGACGGGTCCGACAGCCGGATTTACAACTGCCGCCTGCTCGGGGCCGGCGACACGGCCGCCGATGTGAGCGGATTCCGCAATGGCATCGAGCGCTGCGACATCCTCGACGCCGGCGGCTCGGGCGTCTGGCTGACGGGAGGAATCGCCACGTCCAATGAACTGGTACGCGGCGACAACTTCGTGCGGCAATGCGACATCGCGCGGTTCGGGCGGCTGACCCTCACCTATACGGGCGGCATCAAACTCTCCGGCGGAATGGGCAACTCGGTGGAGCACTGCCGCATCCACGACTCGGCACACATGGCCGTCTATCTCAGGGGCAATGACCATTCAATCGAGTACAACGAGATCTTTCATGTGCTTCAGTACTCCGGCGATTCCGGTGCGATCTACGCCGGCCGCAGCTGGAGCCATCGCGGCAACCGGATTCGCTACAACTTCATCCATGACTGCTACAGCGATCTGTCCGACAGCGCCCATGCCATCTATCTCGACGACTGCTTCAGCGGCACCACCATCTTCGGCAATGTGATCTGCCGGGTCGAGCGCTTTGCCCTGCTCAACTGCGGGGGACGCGACAACATCTGGGAAAACAATGTGGTCGCCCTCTGCGGGCGCTTCCATTTCAGCGACGGACGGGGAGACGCGAACCTCACCAACCTGCCGGGGGATTCATGGAACCTGCTGGAAAAAATCCAGGCGCTCAACTACCGTCAGCCTCCCTGGTCTGAGGCCTATCCCGCGCTGGCCGAAATTCCGGACGACTGGGCTTCCCTCACGAATCAAAACTTCCAATATCCCGGCGGCACCGTGTTTTCGCGCAATGTGGGCTGGTCCAATTCCCTGCCATACGTCGAATACGACAATGCATTCAGCTACTATGCTGAAATGACTAACAACCTGAACGGCGAGAACCCCCTCTTTACGGATCTGGCCGGATCTGACCTGACGTTCCTTCCCGACTCACCGGCCCTCGACATTCCCGGCTTTCAGCCCATTCCCTTTCACGACATCGGCATCACGTCGACCTTCGAAGCATGGCAGCTGCAGTATTTTGGCTGCACAGACTGTCCGGAGGCCGCCGCCGACGCCGACGCGCTCGGCAAAGGCATCGGCAACTACCAGCAGTTTCTGGCCGGCCTGAACCCCACCAACCCGCAATCCATCTTCCGCATTGTCGACGCCCGCCCCGCCCCGGAAGACCGGTTCCAGCTGACCTGGTCGAGCATCGGCGGCAGGCGCTACCGGGTGCAGTACAGCGACGACGGGCCCGGCGGATTTACGGACCTGGATCGCAGCCTCGACGATGAAACCGACCCCGGCGCCCTCGGCCGGGCCGGAACCATGGAATTCGTCGACGACTACAGCGCGACCGGTCCGCCTCCGAACAGCCGGCGTTATTACCGCATCCGCCTGGTTCCCTTTTATGACAGCAGCATCCCGTCGACATTCGAGGAGTGGCAGCTGCACTACTTCGGATGCACAAACTGCCCGGAAGCCGCCGCCGCTGCCGACCCGCTCGGCAAAGGCATCTCAAACTACGGGCAATTCCTGGCCGGCCTGGACCCGACCGACCCGCAGTCGCTCTTCCTCATCGTCTGCGCCCGGCCCGTCCCGGAAGGCGGCTTCAAAGTGGCCTGGTCCAGCATCGGCGGCAGGCGCTACCGGGTGCAGTACAGCGACGAGGAGCCCGGCGGATTTGAGGATCTGGTTCGCAGCCTGAACGTCGAAACCGATTCCGGCTCCTTCGGCCGGCCCGGCATCATGGAGTTCATTGACGACCTCAGCGCAACCGGTCCGCCGCCGAACAACCGGCGCTTCTACCGCATTCGTCTATATTAATTCGATTCGCGCACGCTACCAGCGCGGAGGGCGCGGGCCGCGATGCGGTTCGGGCCGGTGCCAGTAGCCCTTGCGCCAGCCCCAATGGTCGCCCAGCCAGAGCCACGAACCCGTCACCCAGACGTACCCCAGTCCCGGGCACGCGACGACAGGTTCCTGCAGCGGCGCCGGCGGAACGGCGCCGGCCTCTCCAGCCGTATACGCCGATCGAATCTGGGTCGGCGTGTTGATCATATAATCGATGACCACGTCACTGGCGCCCGCATTCTTCAGATCAATAATGTCCGCGGTGCTCAGATGATAGACGGTGCGGGAGTTGCGGATCTGGCTGACGATCAGGTCGTCACCGACCTGCGCACAGACCAGCGCTTTGACGTCGGCCACGGTCAGCGGCACACCCTGCTCGATCCGCTGCAGCGTCTGCGGAGCCTGCGCGCGCAGACGCGCCTCCTGGGCCTGATCCATGCCATGGCCGATGATTCCGCCGACGACAGCGCCCACGGCGCCGCCGACCAGCGCACCCGCCTCATGGTTTCGGGTCATGCTGCCGATGATGGCGCCCGCGGCACCGCCGGCCAATGCGCCCGACGCAGTGTAATCCGGCTGTCCGGCCGGCGACATGCAGCCTGTAACCGTAAATCCTGCCGCAGCCAGTAAAACGTAAGAATGCTTCATAAGGGTCTCCTTTCCAATTCAACGTGAAGAAGTAAATCACCGCCGCATGACACCGAATCGCGCGGCAACATGAATCAATTGTAATCATTCCCGTCTGCTGAAGGGTCAACCAAGGATCAAACCAAGTGCCATTCGGGTCAGAACGCTTTTTTCATCATTCGGCAGAACCCCGCCCCGGAACAGGGGATCAGATTGCGTGCCTGGCCAGCTCCATGGAGCCGTCGGCGGCGCGGCGGATTTTGATCCAGCACAGCCAGTTGGTGTCGTCGCGCTCCGGATAGTCCGCGCGGTAATGGCTGCCGCGGCTCTCGGTGCGCATGAGCGCCGCACGCAGTTTCATCTCGGCATTGAGGACCATATTGGCGGTCTCGTGGCATTGCCGCAGCTCGTGCAGGTCGTCGGCCATGAGCAGCGGAACCTGGTGGTCGCGCAGGTATTCAATGTAGGTCAGCGCGGCCTCGAGACGTTCCCCGCTTTTCACGTAGAGGATGAAGTTTGGAATCATAATGCCCTGCAGGGTCTGCGTGACCCACTGCGGCGAAAAACCGCGCGTGCGCAGGTAGGGCGCATAAATTTCGGTGTTGATCTCTTTGAGCCGGCTGTCGGATACCTTGCCCGGCGAAACGCCGGCGGCGTATTCGGCCGCGGTTTTCCCGGCCAGCGCGCCCTGCACAGCCGAACCGGCCAGCGAGGAACCGACCTGCGTGTAGATTCCGCCGTTCTGCATGGAGCCGAGCGCATCGCCCGCGGCGTAGAGTCCCGGAATGTTGGAGGAGCATTTATCATCCTGCGGAAAAACCCCCTCCGCCTTGTGCTGCGACATGCCGGCCGACACCCCGCCGATCATGACAGGCCCCCTGCCTCCGCCGCCTCCGGGAGGCGGGCCGCCTTTGCCGCCGCCGGGAGGACCTCCCGGACCGCCTGCCATTTTTTCACCGCCCGGCGGAGGACCGCGCCGGTCACCGCCCGGACCGCCGCCGCGCGGAGGTCCCATCATGCCGCCGGAAGACGGACCGCTCTTTTCCACCTCGATGTTCTGCTCGACACCGAGCATACCGCGAATCTCCTCGGTGCCGGATGAGGTCGTTTTGGGTTTTCCATCAAGACCGAAATTGGTTCCGCCATGTCCGTCCACCCATTCCTTGCCGGTGATCTCGGCACCAATGCGATAGGCCATGGCGTCGCCGTCGGAGGTGAGCGATCCGATCTGCCAGCCGGTGGGCTTGAATCCGCTGGCCCCGGTGCAGAGAATCACGCTTTTTGCATGAATGACGATCGATTCGTTCTTGTCGAGAAACAGGCCCATGGCGCCGGCCACCCGATCGCCGTTTTTCAACAGATTCGTCAGGGTGACGCGTTCGAAGACCGGAATTTTCCGCTCCTTGAGCGGACGGTTCAGGGCTTTGGCATAGGTGGCTTCCTCAAAGAAGCCCCAGGACTCCAGTTCGTCAACAACAGCGGCGGATTGATCGAGCAGCAGCTCTGTGTAGGCCGGATTGTTCATCTGTTCCGCCGCTTCGGCGGTCTGGCGCAGGTACTCCTTTTTACTCATGCCGTCTTTTTCGTCGAAGCGGAAGATGCCGCGGGCAAACGGTGTCTGGCCGGAACGGCCGACGGCGCCTTTATCGGCCAGCATCACCCGGGCTCCGGCATCGTGCGCCTTGACCGCCGCAAAAACCCCGGCCATCCCGCCGCCGACCACCAGCACGTCGGTGGTCCATTCTTTCATCGTTCCTTCAGCCGCGTTCTTTTTGGTTTTTTCGCGCCCCAGGGGCAACCGCGGCGGACGATTCGACTCCGGGCTGCCGTCGCGCGCGGCAAATGCCGTCGCGCCCAGTATGGCGCAGGATCCGCCGCCGATTGCCCCGAGAAAGCCCCGGCGGCTGGTCTTATAATTGAGCGGGTTCACAGGCTCCCCCTTTCTTCTTTTTAATAAATATTTTCACGTACGCCGCGAGGCTCCCCAGAGACAGAACAATCCAGTAAACAGAAACAGAAAAAGTGGTGTTTTCATCATCTTATCCCCAGGCCGTGATCGCCGGGATCACCTTCTCGTCGTTGACCGTAATGGCATCCACCGGACAGTACTGCTGACACAGGTAACAAACCTGACAGTCCTGCAGATAGCGGATCTCCGCTTTCTTTGTTTTTTCATTGATGCGGATCACATCGGTCGGGCAGGTCAAAACGCAGGTTCCGCAGCCGATGCAGCCATCTATTCGTTCAATTGCCATAATTCACACCATCCACACTAAAGCCGGTAAAGTGGCCGCCCGGAGGAACAACGGGGGGGGAGGGCATCCCTCCGGGCGGCCGGTGACTACCGGTCTCCGCGCGGCGGAGGACCGGAAGGAATCTCGTCTTCGCTCAGATATCCGTCGCCGTTCTTATCGAACCGGGTAAAATGCTCGGAAGGGCCGTCGAACTCACTTGCCGAAATCTTCCCGTCGCCGTCTTTGTCGAGCTTGCTGATCAGCTCAGCGGCCGTCGGCGGTTTGCGACCGCTGTTGTCGTTTTGAGCCATGGCAAATCCTGCTGCGAGCAGGAGAAGCACTGTCATCTGTATTTTCATAACAATCACCTTTCGGTTGGTTCGTTTCTGATAACGCAGATGATTGAACCAGCGAAACATGACAATCTGCGGCGCGGAAAAATGAATGTTTTGTAATCAGAAACCGGTCGTGACGTCCGGCAAGATGTGATATCCACAAACCATGAAAATTCTGGTTATTGAAGACGACCGCAAGATTGCCTCGTTCGTGAAAAAGGGGCTGAAGGAACAGGGCTATGTGGTCGATGCCTGCCACAACGGCGACGAGGGATACGACCTGGCCTCGGCGGAGACCTATGACGTCATCCTGCTCGACATCATGCTGCCGGGCCGCGACGGGCTGAGCATCCTGCGCGGGCTGCGCGATCAGAAAAACACGACCCCCGTCATCCTGCTCACCGCGC
>JBFHEM010000057.1:0-29342 GCA_041584215.1 Tichowtungia sp.
CATCCAACAGCATTCCGGGCATCCGTTTTTCCTGTATGCCGCGTTTAATGCTCCGCACGCCCCGATGGAGGCGCTGCCGGAGGATCTGGAGCGGGTGAAGCACATCGGGCATCCCGTTCGCCGCACCTATGCCGCAATGATCCTCGCCCTGGACCGCGGCGTCGGCCGCATTCTGGATGCGGTGAAAGAGAGCGGGCAGGAGGACAATACCATGATTATTTTCCTGAGCGACAACGGGTCGAATGCGCTGTCCCGGGGCAGCGGGCACCATTATGAGTGCCACCCTGAAAATGCACCGTTCCGGGGCGTGAAGGGGCTGCTGACGGAAGGGGGCGTTCGCGTTCCGTTCTTTATCAAATGGCCGGGGCAGATCGATGCCGGAGCGGTCTATCAGAATCCGGTCAGCAGCCTCGACCTGGCCCCGACCCTGTTCACGGTTGCCGGGATCAGGATTCCGCCGGACTGGAAGCTGGACGGAACCGACCTGCTTCCTTTTGTTGCCGGCGGGCGGCCCGGCGCACCGCACGAGCGCCTGTTCTGGCGCTACTGGCGGACCGGACAAAATCGCCAGCTTTGCGCTGTTCGCGAAGGAAACTGGAAGCTGGTGACCGACCACCATTTGGGCGGCGCAAGCCCCGGATTCCAGAACTGGAGCCTCTACAATCTTTCAAATGATCCGGCGGAGCAGAACGATCTGATTCTCGATTATCCGGAAAAAGCGGCGGAGCTCTCCAGGGCCTGGAACGGGTGGAATCGGGACCTTGCCCGCCCGGCCTGGTACTGCGATCCGCCGTAACCGCTTTCACCAAAAAACCCTAAATGCAAATGATGAATATGACTGATAAAAATACACACCGGAACTCCTGCAGACTGTTGACGGCTTCGATGGCCTGTTTCCTGACGGCCCTGACCGTTTGCGCCGGCGCTGAAGCTGGAATTCAGCCGCCGGAGATCGCCGCCTGGACCTCGGCCGACCGGCAGGCCGCCCTGGCGAAGAGCGGTGCGCTGCGCGCGGCGCTGCGCCGGGCCGTGGAGTCCGGTTCAAAGGAGTTTACAATTCCGAAAGACGACTACCTGCTGCGCGAGCCGCTTGTTTTCGACCGGCTGCAGGGCATGCAGATCAGCGGGTCGGGCGCCACATTCTGGACGATGGAGAACGGGGAGCTGGAATTTTCCAACTGCGTCGATTGCGTGGTGGCAGACCTGACGATCGACAGGCTTCAGTATCCGTTTATTCAGGGCGTGGTTTCCGAGATTGTTCCCGGCGGTGCAGCCGCCGGCGGAGACCGCATTGTGCTGAACCTGGAAAAAGGCTCCATGCCGGCCGATGCAAAGGAAAAGATCGGGCGCACCCTGTGCCGGAGCGCCCGGACCGGGAAATACTATTATCGTCCCAGAGGGGTTGATGTCGACCGGGCGGCACCGAAAAAACCGGGCCAGTGGCTCTGGCATACCATTCCTTCCATGGTTGATCCTCATGCGCCCCGTATGGAGGTCGGGGACCGTGTCGCGATGCATGCCGCAGTCGCCGGAGCCGCCGGGCTGGATGTGTTTGAGTGCGAAAACATGCAGTTCAACGACGTGAACGTCTATTCAGCCTCGGGGTTCCTGGTGAAGGAGAGCGGAATCCGCTCTCCCGGCGGCAACACCTACCGTCGGCTGAAGATAGTTCCAAGGCCCGGAAGCTCGCGCCTCTCGACCTCGACCATGGACGGATTCCATTCCTACAACCAGCACCGGGGACCGACCCTGATCGACTGTGAAATCGCCGCAACCTATGACGACGGCATCAATATCCACGGCTTCATGAATGTGATCCTGGAAAAAATCAGTCCGACGGAACTGATTATCTGCAGTCAGTTCGGCCGCGACTATGCGGTCGGAACGGAACTTTCTTTTTATCAGAAACCGGTGATGAAGCCGGCCGGCCGGGCGGTCGTTACCGCGTTCGAGCCGGTCGCCGCGGAGCGGGGCGGCCCCCTGATGAGTCAGGCGGTGTCACTGTATAAATCCGAATACGAACTGGGAATCCGGGAGTCGGGCCGCTGGATGGAATACTGCCGGGTCACCTTCGACCGTCCGGTCGATGCCGCGGCGTTTGACATGGCGGTTTCTTCTGAATATTGCGGCCGCGGCGCGCAGATCCGGGGGCTCCACATGCACGACGGATGCAACCGCGGCGCGCTGATCAAGGCACCGGACGCCGTGATTGAAGATTCGGTTTTTGAAAACACATTTTTCGGGGCGCTGTACGTGACTGCGGAGCTGGGGCCGATTGAAGGGGACTTTGCGGACCGTGTGGTGATCCGCAACAACCGGTTCAGCGAATGCTGCTATTATTCGCTGCGCACGCAGGGAAATCTCTGGAGCAGTCTCAGCCCGGTCACGGTGCTCGCCTCCGTGGCGCCCAAGCCGATCAATGCCTATCTCCATGTCGGCGCAGAGCATCTTTTTGAAGGGCTGCTGATTGAAAACAACCTCATTGAGGACAGCCCGGGAATCGCGCTGTTTGCCGCCAACCTGAAAGATTCGGTCATTCGGAACAACCGGATTGTCCGTCCGCTTCAGGAGGAGTGGCTGTATCCGCAGATCAATCTGGCGGAAGGCAACCGGCTGGAGCGCACCTATGCGCCGGCGCTGACGGCGGAACAGCTTCAGGATGCCGCATCGCCGCTCTACGCGCTGGTTGTTGTGGCCGGAGAAAATGTGACCGTCTCCGGCAATGTGGTTGAAGGCCTTCCGTCAGGCGCCAAAGGCTCCGTGGGGGTCGGCCCCTGGTGCCGGGACGTTGCGGTTTCGGAATAGACGCACTGTCGGGCTGCGGGGCGCAAGATCTGAAATACCGGTTCGCAGTTCTCTAACAGTTTCCGGGTGTGGTTTTTTTGAGATTCCTGCGAGTCTGAACGGCCGGGTGCGGGAATAGAGTGTTGCGGTCGAATGAGAGAAGATATATGGAAAGTAAGCTGAAAAACAAAGGGTGGGATTTCTCTGTTTCTGAGGATGGAATTCGGCTCTTTCATGAAAATATCGGTAATTGCCGCGGAGAAGTCGGCAGGATAACCGTCGACGGCGCTGTTTTTGCGCCGGAGTCTGTTCGTGTTGAAGACGGCCGGATGGTTTGGATGTACGGCTGCGGACTGGAGCTGAGTCTGACCGTGCGCGGCAATCGCCGGGACGTTACTGCCTGGGCGGAAATCCGGAACCGGTCGGCGCGAGCGCTGTCGGTCGGAGACCTTGTTCTGCTGGATCTGCATGCGGATTGGACGCAGGCTTTTTCCGGCTGTTACTACCATGGGCGGACGATGTGCAGCAACACGGGTTGGGTGTCCCTGGACGAAACCGTTGTGTCCAATTCGGTCGTCGGGATGACGGATGCGTCCGGGCAGTGTGCATTTGCCGCGGGCGCGATCCGGCCCGATGATGCCTGGTATGATTTTCAGATCGAATGCGCTCCCGGGAACGAGTCCCTGCAGGTGATTTGCCGGCTTGAAAACAGTCTGCTGGCAGCTGGGGCATCCCGCCGGCTCTCCCCGGTTCGCTTTTATGCCGGAACGTCCATGTCGCTGCTTTTGGAACGGTATGCCGAGGACACGGCGGAACAAATGGTTGCTGTGCGTCGCTTCAATGCCCCGCCGACCGGATGGTGCAGCTGGTACCATTACTACGGAACCGATACGGAGGGGGACATCCGGCAGAACATGGATGCCATCAAAGCATCGCCGGTCAACGGCAGGCTGCAGGTGATCCAGATCGATGACGGATGGAACCGCGACCGCGATTCCGCGCGCAACTGGGGCGACTGGCTGCCGGAGGATAAGTTCCCCGACGGAATGAAGGCGCTGGCGGATCAAATTCACGCCGACGGCTTTCAGGCCGGACTCTGGCTCGCGCCGTTTTCCGTCGACGAGGCCAGCCGGCTCTACAAAGCACATCCCGACTGGCTGGTGCAGGCCACAGGCGATGAAGGAACGCTCGGCCCGCTGGCGGCCCCGGGCGGCGTGTTCGGGCTCGACCTGACCCGGCCGGATGTTCAGGACTTTATTCGCACGACCTTCCGCCGGGTCTTTCAGGAGTGGGGATTCGATTACATTAAAATCGACTTCCTTGCGCACGGCGCCATTGAGGGCCGCCGGTTCGACCGGAGCAAAACCGGCATCGAAGCCTTTCGGGTCGGCATGCAGATCATTCGGGAGGAGGCCGGTTCAGATCATTTTATTCTGAACTGCGGCAGTCCGATAGCCGCGTCCATCGGCCTGTGCGACGGCATGCGCATCGGCATGGATGTCGGCGGGCGCTGGTTCGCCCCCATGAATATGAAAGAGTGGCGCTACGGCAACTGCTGCCTGAAAGCCGCCGCCAACAGCACGATCTGGCGGCAGTGGATGAGTGGCGTCTGGTGGCATAACGATCCGGATTGCGTGATCCTTCGCAACCGGCTTATGGATGTGGAATGGAAAACCTTTTTCGAAAACACACTGGAGGACGAGCCGCTCAAAGAAGAACATTTTGAGCTGTCGTCCGAAGAGACACTGGGCTGGCTGAGGCTGATCTGGCTCAGCGGCGGCATGTTTATTGTCTCAGAGGATATGAGCCTGCTGAGCAAAAAACAGTGGGATGATCTGGCCGCCGCCTGGCCGCTGAACCGCCAGCCGGTCCGACGGGTCGATCATTATTCCAATGAAGACGTGAGTGTTTTTGCGACGGTGTCCGGGCAGAAAATCGTTGGATTGTTCAACCTGTCCGATGAGCCGGTCACGCTTTCGCTGTCGCCCGAAACACTGGGCGTTTCTGCCGGCGAGTGGGCCTTTGCTGAAAAATGGAGCGGCGAGCGGTTTGCGGGCAAAGGAGATACGGTGGAGTTTCCGCCGCTTCCGCCGCACGCCGGGCGGCTGTGGCTGCTTGTTTGATCATCGCACGGGTTTGAGGTTCTCCGACGCTCTGTTTTCGGGTACAACTCAACGCCGGAGGATTCCATGAACCTGCAGGAGAGACATCAGGCCTTTCTCGGCATGATCGAGACCGGCGGTATTCCGTTCGAGTATTATAAGCCGTTTGCGCCGCCGCAGTTTGCCTGCACACAGCCGGTTCGCCTGATGGACATCGGCTATAAAGACGCCTCCCTCGGGGACATCGTTCCCGATTTTCTGGATAATTCACTTCGCCCCCGCCCGGAGGTTCCGCGCTGGGGAGCGCTGCAGTATGTGCTGCGGGGCGAGATGCGCTTCATTGATCACGGCAAAGAGCGGATTGTCGCTTCCGGGCAGGCCGCCCTGTTTGCCGTGCCCTCGGAGACCGCCTATTACGACCCTCTCGATTCGAATGCCCAATGGTTTTTCATTACCTTCTGCGGTTCGACCGCCATGGGCGTGGTTGACGAAGTGGTTGCCAAAAACGGAAATATCCTGGAAGGGCTGGAGCATAGCCGTCTGGTGCCGATGGCCGCCCGTCTGTTTGCCATGGCCTCGGCGCATGCGGTGCCTAATCTTTTTTCCTTCTCCGCCGCGCTGTACGACATCCTGATGGAACTCGCAGCGGAGGTGCTCTCCTATCGCAAAAACTATCCCGAACCGATCGCGCATGCGCTCGAGCTGATGGATCACGAATTCGGTGACAGCACTCTTTCGCTGGAAAGCCTGGCCGCCAGGGTCGGGTTGTCGAAATATTATTTCGCCCGCATGTTCAAAGACAGCCTCGGCGAAAGCCCGGGCGTCTACCTCCAGGAAAAACGGATGCAGACCGCGATGGATCTGCTGCTGCGCACCAATCAGCCGGTCAAAGAGATTCAGTACCTGTGCGGATTCAGCAGCTACAGCTACTTCCTCACCGTGTTCCGGAAATTCTACGGCATGCCGCCCGGGGCGGTTCGCTCCCAATGAGACTGGGCCGAAGATCGCGTCGGGATCATTTCAAGGCGGGAGAGGGTGGTCTTTACCTGTTGCGGAGTTGTTTTCGCAATTCGCCGGGAGTGATGCCGTATTCGCGCTTGAAGGCTTTGCAGAGATGGTTTGCATCCGCATATCCGTAATCCAGAGCGATTTCGTTGAGATTTTTGTCCGAGAGGCGCAGGGCTTCCTCGACGTGGTGCAGGCGCAGGGTGGTGATGAACGCGGCGGGACTGAGACCGGTTTTCTGGCTGAAAAGGCGGGTGAAGTGTGAGCGGCTGAGGTCGAAACGCCGGGCGAGTTCTTCGATGGAGGGAGGAGCGGCTGGATCCATTTCGATGACATGGCGCACTTTGTTGAGCCAGAGGTCTTTTACACGTTGCGGCATTTGCTCTTCATTCAGAGCGCGCTCCGCACAGCACATCCAGTCGAACAGGTGGGATTCTTCTTCAAATTCGTTGGCGAACAGTCCTTTCTGGGTCAAACGGATCAAATTGATGCTTTTTATAACAAGGGGGCTGTTTTCGTTTAGTGAAATGACGCCGTCGTGTTTTTTTAGCGCGGTACAAATCCGTTCAGCAATATAGGGATGCTGGAGTGTCAGGAAAACGAAGCTCCATCCGGGGGAGTTTGCCGGAAGATGGTACGTGTGATCGGACGGCACAATCGTAATAAATGCCTTTTCTTTATCAATTTTCCATTCCTGACGGTTTCGGCTGTAAAGTCCCCATCCCGAGAGGGTGTATTGGAAAATTACCTGCGGATGAAACGGGCTGGGTTTCCTGTTCAGTCCGTTCCAGTAATACTCCGTTTTTTCATGAAGAGAGGTCATTCCAAAGAATAACCGCGGATGTCCCCGGTAGGGTGATGGCTTGCGCCGTTTGATTGTCAGAATTCGTTTCAGGTCCTGTTCAATCATGAAGTCATCCTATAGCGATGCTGTATTCCGATCAAGTTTTTATAATGAAACAAATCGACTATAAACAGCATGTTTGAACTATTGTGAAATCAGTTGTTGGCATCGCATAATGCGTTCTGCGATCAATGAAATTCTCATGAGGTGTGTCACAGCAATACAAGGAGTGAAGTAATGACAAAATATGTTAAATTATCAGTCGTGTTTCTGGCGGGTATGGGTCTGACGATATCTGCTTCGGCAGCACAAATTGCTTACGAAGGATTTCGGACGACCGATTCTGCAGATGATTACAGCGCACTTTCATTCGGAGGGCAGAATGTTGCGGTGGGAAACAGTGGTTTCGATTCTACTTATGTTTGGTATGGAAATACGGGGGCGATGAGTGCGGACGGCGGTGCGCTCGCACATTCCGCCTTGGTGAAAAGCGCGGAGTCCGGTCAGGCGGCATTGGGAGGTTATTCGAGCGGACGTGCTTCCAGTCGTTCTCTAACCGATGATCCGGTTATGTCCGATACGTATTACCTGGGCGGGTTGGTGAATTTGACCTCATCGGGCCGTCTGAAAGCCGGTGAATATCGCGCAGCCGGTTTTATGGGTTCAGTTGTTGGTGGGACGGACGTCAGTTTTGCAGACGGGGTCCATTATGGTGTTCACAATGAGGGTGATGTTTATTATCTGGCCGCTTTTGCGGGGGGGGATATATATCACATTGTCGAGCTACCGGCATTTGCTACGACGGTTCAGGTTGTCTTGAAGATGGAAGTCAGCGATACCGGCGTCGAAATGTTGAGTGCATGGTATGCGGCTGACGGAGACGCTCAGCTGACGGAAGGGTTTGCCGATGTTTCTGTGGAAACATGGGGGTCTGTAACCGATCTGAAACGTTTGACGGTGCAAACCAGCGGGGTCAGTGCATATTCTGGATTGCCGACTTATTTTGATGAAATTTATCTCGGGACGGAACTGGCTGATGTTACGTCGCTAATGGAACCCGTTCCCGGGCTTGTTGCTTCCGAGTCGTTTAAGACGACATCTTCCGCGGATGATTACACCGATGGAGTGGCGATTGCTCTGACTGATAATCGTGCTGTCGTAAGCGGCAATCTTGGGTTTAATTCTACTTTTGAATGGCAGAACGCAACGGGCGCTATGATGATCGATGGTTCCGTCTCTCTTTCTCATTCCGGTATTGTCGGGGGTGCGTCGACCGGATCATTGCAGATTAAGTCCCAGTCCAACCTGGATCGCAACAGTAACCGGAAACTGGCAGTGGTTCCTGCTGCTTCCAACAGCTATTTTATGAGTGCTCTGGTTTATTTGGGGGACTTGCTTGGTCTCAGGGATGGCGACTATGTTGCTGCGGGGCTTGCGAGCAATATGGTGGCGAATACGGCCTCTGTTGCGACGGGCATGCATCTTGGGTTTCGTCGTGAAAGCGGTATTGCCTATTTGGCGGCATTTGCCGGAGGGAATGCTTATGATCTGCTGGCCCTGGATTCTTCGACCATGACCAATACATACCAGATTGTGTTGCAGCTGGATGTGAATGCCGCCGGTGCGGAATCGTTATCGGCATGGGTTGCCTGTGCTGATGATACAAGTTTTACGCAGGCAGTGAGCAGTGTTTCGGTCGAAACCTGGACGACAACCAATGATCTGCAGAGACTGGTGATTCAGGAGCATTCTACGGACAGTGCGTTGACCGACGGTGCGCATTTTGATGAGTTCCGGTTTGGCAATACTTTGGCATCGGTTACCGCCTATAGTCTGCCGGATGATCCAACCGTTGAAAACATGCAGATGGTTCTGGATGGATCGGATGCCGTGGTTTGCTGGGAAAGCAATGGAAACGGCTCCTATGCTCTTCAGATTACCGAAGATCTGGTTGACGGCACATGGAGCAATGTCGTGGAAGGAATTACCGGCCTGTCCGGTCAAATGTTTGCGACGAACAGTGCAGATCTTCCGCAGGCATTTTACCGGGTCGTGGTGGAATAGAGCATTATCATGATGTTTCTTCTGCAGCGTCGAATGAATACTCATTATCCGGATTTTCCTGTGCAGGAGGCTGCAAACCGATGCAGCTCCTGTATTTTTTACAGGGTGATTTGAAAATTTTTAGAGGATGGATGTGATGTTGGTGAGTGGAACGGCAGATTGTTGTAAAGCCGGCGGGTTGATTGTTGAGGCTGAAAACACCGGGCCGGTGCGGAAGGTTTTGCTGAAAAACAGTTTTCTCAAAACGGCACCGGCTGGTTTGGTTTCTCTGTCGCTGAAGGATGTTTCGGTCAGGAAGGATACAAGGGCTTGGGTGCAGGCCGAAACCATGTGCGGGATTGTCGGGTTTCAGCCGGCGGCGGACGGCTTGCGCTCGTACGGATGCATCGGGTTCCCTGCGACGGAGGACGCTCCTGCCCGGTTGGTTGCAGTGCTCGATCTCCGCAGGGTGACTGCATGGATTGAGCTGAATCAGCAAGTTGATGGATTGGAGCCGGTGGTCATCTTTGATCTGGACCAGGTTGAACTCGCACCTGGCGAAGAAAGGGTGCTGCCGGACGTTGTTGTACTGGAAGGCAGCTCCCTTTCTGATCTTTTTGAGCAGTATGGAAAGATGAGCGGGGAGTCGATGGACGCACGTGCTTCGTCGGAAACGATATTTGGCTGGTGCAGCTGGTATCACTATTACGGGCATGAAACCGAAGCGGATGTTCTGGCCAATGCGCGCGAGCTGAAAGAAAACGGGGTTCTGCCTGAAGGCTCGGTGATTCAAATCGACGACGGCTGGAATCGGACGCAAGAAGACGCTCCGCGCAACTGGGGCGACTGGATGCCCGGGTCAAAATTTGCACGCGGTATGCAAGCGGTCGCCGATGATCTCCATGCTTCTGAATTTAAGGCGGGAATCTGGCTGGCGCCGTTTTCTGTCGATGCCGCGAGTGAACTCGCCCTGGTCCATTCCGGTTGGATGTTGAATCCGGAAGGAAAAAAACTGCTTGAAACGGGGGTAAATCCGGTTTGCGGGCTGGATCTGACGCATCCCGGGGTTCTTGAATTCATCGATGAAACATTTGAGCGTGTTTTTAATGAATGGGGTTTCGACTACGTTAAGCTCGACTTTCTGCACCATGCGATGGCGGAAGGTCCGCGCTATGATTTATCTCTGACCCGGACCGAGGCGTTGCATAACGCCCTGCAGCGGATTCGCAGAATCGCCGGCGATGATCGTTTTATTCTCTGTTGCGGCTGTCCGTTCGGCCCGGCGGTCGGCGTGGCCGATGCCATGCGCATCGGGTTCGACGTCGGAAGTCGCTGGCATGCTCCCATGCTGACCGAACTTTGGCCGCATGGAAACTGTTCGATCAAACCGGCCGCTTACTCGTCGATCTATCAGCAATGGATGAATGGTCAATGGTGGCTGAACGATCCGGACTGTCTTATTGTGCGTAGCAGAGCCACCCGGTATGAGGTTTTGCAATTTGATGAAAATCATCCCGGCGGAAATATCCCGGCCGATGCATTTGGCTTAACCGAAGAGGAGGCCGGATTCTGGGCACGGCTGGTTTATGCGACGGGAACATTTTTTATGCTTTCCGAGGTGTGGAATGAGCTTTCCGTAAAGCAGCAGGAGCTGATTCGAAAATCATTTTGTTCAGGATCTTCGCGTTTTCGGATGGTTGATATGCGGAATGAAGAGCTATTGATGATGTGTGATGAGGCAGAGCGTTCGATTGCGCTGTTTAATTTGAGTGACAAAGAAATGGCGGTTGAAATTCCGGCGCAAGTTCGTTTGGGAGCCTATGTGGAGGTTTTCTCAAATGAACTGTGGCATGTATCGGAAGCGTGCCGGCTGTTTCCGGAAATTCCGCCTCATGCCGGACGGATTTGGACGCTGAAAAAATGAATTTGAGTCATTCCCGTTGCTTAAAAACAGGGGTTTTGCACAGAGAAAGGAGATCAGGATGATCAGAAGAAACTTTATAAAATCGGGTATGCTGTCGGTGACATTGGCAGGAGCGGCCGGGCCGGTGCTTTCGTTTATGTCGGATGATCGTTACATAAAGACTGCCGGGCTGCCGCATGACCGTATGTTCCGGAAACGCCGCACTCCTCGTGACATCAAGGAGGTCGTGCCGGGTTTTCTCTGGTGGGATGCCGCGGATTTTGCCGATTACGGAGGCTGGGCATTGGACACGCAGTTTGCCGCCTTTATGGGCTCTTCCTATTTAATTGCCCACGGCACGTCCGCTCCGGTGAAAGACGCGGTGAGCTCATGTGATCTCAAAGCGCCGGGCCGTTACCGGTTGTGGGTGCGCAGCAAAAACTGGATTCCGGAACACAGTCCGGGCACCTTCAAGGTCGCGGTGAACGGGAAGCCTTCCCAAATCCTTTTCGGCGCGCAGTCGCAAGATGGGTGGTCATGGCAGAGCGGCGGAGTATTCGATCTGCCTGCCGGGCATTGCATGCTGGCATTGCAGGATCAGACCGGATTCTTCGGCCGCTGTTCCTCGCTGATTCTGACCCGCGAGCTGGATTTTAAACCCGCGGCCAAAACCGATGCATTTCAGAAAGAACGGCTTGCGCTGATGGGATTGCCAAAACAGCCGAAAGATCTCGGCGATTACGATGTCGTTGTTGTCGGTGCCGGGGCAGCGGGCTGTTGTGCGGCCATCGCGGCGGCGCGGAACGGTGCTCGCACGCTGCTGGTTAATGATCGTCCGGTGCTCGGCGGAAACTCCAGCGAGGAAATCGGTGTGCCGATCAACGGAGCCGCAGATCATCACAAAGACCAATTTTCCAGGGAGGGCGGGATTATTGAGGAAGCGGTGCAGATTTGTCATGCCCGCGGCTGGTGGCACCTGATGTCGCGCGTCTTTCAGGAATTGACCGATGCGGAGCCGAACCTGAAAGTAATCAATAATTCACGGGTTGTCGGTGCCGTGAAAAATGGATCGTCGATTCAGTCGGTGGAGCTGTTGGATGTGCTGGAAGGGGTCCGCCGTGTTGCCAAAGGGCTGGTTTTTGTCGATTCAACGGGTGACGGCTGGTTGGGGCATTTTGCGGGTGCGGACTGGCGGCAGGGCAATGAGGCGCGCAGCGAGTTCAATGAGTCTCTTGCTCCCGAAGAGGCTAATAATCTGAGTATGAGCGGCTGTCTGCGAGCGCCGGTTAAAGATTATACGCGGGCCGTTTTTTATCAGTCGATAAAACGGGACGGGGCCGTCCCGTTTAAGAAACCCTCATGGGTTTACACGTTTGACAGTGAATGGACGCGTGTTCGCGGGAATTTTGGAGAGTTCACAAGTTCTCTTCAAGGCGGAACCTGGTGGGTGGAACATCGCAACACGGTGGATGATTTCAACGATCCCGAAGAGGCTCGCGACGAGCTGATTCGAATCAATTTTAGTTTCTGGAATTATCTGAAGAATGACTGGAAGAACCGTCATTTGGCTGCCGAATACGAGCTGGACTATGTTCCGTTTACCAACGGCCGCCGGGAAAGCCGGCGGTTGGAAGGTGATTATGTTCTCAATCAAAACGACCTGCAGAAACCTGTCGCGTTTGCCGATGCAATCGGCCATTGCGGCTGGCCGATGGATATTCATGCCATTGACGGGATTTTTGATCTGCGCGGTCCGTTTTTCCCAGGGCTTGGAAACGGCAATGACGCCTGTCACGTTCCCTTTGGTGCGCAGGTTCCGTTTCGTTCGCTCTACTCCCGGAATGTCGACAATCTGCTGATGGCTGGACGAAATATCAGTGTGTCCCGTCTGGCTCTGGGTTCGGTGCGGATTCAGGGAACCTGTGCGGTGACCGGCCAGGCGGCGGGAACCGGTGCTGCCCTGTGCGCGAAATACGGATTGTCTCCGCGGAATCTTTGCCGCTCCCGGATGGAGGAGCTTCAGCAGAATCTGCTGCGCGATGACCAGTTTGTTCCCTGCGTTAAAAACCGGGATCAGGCGGATATTGCACTGTCTGCCGATGTAACTGCGAGCAGTGTTGATAAGCCGGGCTGTGCGCCACAGAATGTGATCAACGGTCTGACGCGGCCATTGGATGGTCAGGAAAACAGGTGGGTGTCCAGCGCCGAAGAGTCTGTGCCGCAGTGGATCATGCTTGAATGGGACGCGCCTCATAAACTCAGCAGTGTGCAATGTGTTTTTGATACAAACATGAAGCCCAATGCCTGGCATTCTGGACCCAGGCCTGCGTCGTGTGCGAGAGATTACCGGATTGAATGCCGGGTTGACGGCGCATGGAAAACGGTTGCGTCGGAACAAGGCAATTACCGGCGGTTGCGCCGCCACACATTCCCGACACTGAGTGCGGATGCGGTGCGGTTGACTGTTCTTTCGAACAACAACTCTCGCTGTGCCCGGGTTTTCGAGATTCGTGCTTATGCCTAATTAGCAAGGATGTTTATACGTATTATTTCCCTGACTCTTTTGATGTTTGTTTGCATCTAAGGAGGATCGCATTTCGCGTCTCCGCCGCAATTTGATATCCATCCGCCTGAAATTGCCGCGTGGACTGCGAAAGACCGGAAGGCGGCCTATGATAAAGCCGCCGGTTTGGAGACGGCGCTGCGGGAAGCGGCGTTCGCAGGCAATCCTGTCTGCGAATAAAGAATGGCAGGCTTTTTTATGTATAGCCTGTTGCTTCTCAGTACATATTTTATTTCAGGATCAGAAAGGAACGAGGATGAGGCAGTATCTAAAGGTATTCATGTTTACGTCGATTTGTGCAGGGAGTTTGCTTGCGGGACACGTGGCGGACAGAGCTGAAGAAAATGACCCGGCGGTTGCCCTGGAATTCCGCCAGCGAGGCGGCCTGCCGAATTTTTTTCAGAAGATCGAACGCGGGAAGACCGTTCGGATTGCTTATTTGGGCGGGAGTATTACGGCGGCCAACGGCTGGCGTCCAAAAACTATAGCGTGGTTTCGGCAACAGTATCCGCAGGCGAAGTTTGTGGAAATCAATGTGGCCATCCCGGGGACGGGATCGGATTTTCACGCCTGTCGGCTCGGTGAAGATGTTTTATCGCAGAAACCTGATCTTGTTTTTCTGGAATGCCGGGTGAATGGCGGCGGCGGCTTCGAACGGGAATCTGTCGAAGGCGTGGTGCGACACATCTGGCGCGACAACCCGCAAACTGACATCTGTTTTGTCTATACAATCCACTCTCCGCAACTGAAAGATCTTCAGGCGGGCCGACTGGTCGGGTTCGGCGAAATTCTCGAACGGGTCGCCAACCAATACGGAATTCCGAGCATTGATCTCGGTGTCGAAATTGCAAAGCTGGAGCAGGACGGCAAACTCACATTTAAAGGCACTAAACCCGAGCCCGGCAAAATATTATTTGCCAACGACGGCTGTCATCCGCTGGACGATGGGCATGAGATCTACTGCAAAGTGATCGCCCGTTCCATGCTTAAGATGCAGGCCATTTCCGGAGAAAAGGATCATACGCTGGTTGAACCGCTGGTTGAAAACTGCTGGGAAACCGCCGAGCTTCTTCCAATTCGTCAGGCACAGCTCAGCTCCGGCTGGACGGAGGTGGATACGGCATCCGATGAAGTTTACAGGGACGACTATGGCCGCACCAAAGCGATGCTTCACGATGCGGTGAAATGCACTCAATCAGGCGAAACCATCACCGTTCGCTGGAACGGAACAACCGTCGGCTTCAGTGATATTCCGTACGGTGATATATCAACGGTTGACGTGTTTATTGACGGCAAACAAACAATTACAGAAGAACGTCGCCAGCGGGAAATGAGTTATGCGTTTTCCCGCTTTTGGTATATCCCGACTCAGAAGCCCGGCGACCATGAAATCACTCTCACTGTGAAGCATTTGCCGGAAGGGCAGTCTTTCTATGCCGGTCAAATCCTGATCGTTGGAACCGCTGTTGAATAGCTGGACACTAAAAAATAAGCGAGCTTGTGTCGTGATCCAAGCTGCAGTTTTGTCTAACAGTGGATTTGGAAACTGGGAGCCACGCTTGGAATGGTGATGGGCGGCGCATTGATTTCGGTGAGCTGGCGATTCATTGTTTTTTTCATTTCCTTAAGCTTTGAACTGTATTCCGGGTTTTCGGCCAGATTGTGCAGTTCGTTCTGATCTTTCTGGAGGTCGTACAGCTCATCCATGACCGTCAGGCCTTTATACAGCTCCGTTTGATTCTTGATGTCGGGATACATCATGTATTTCCACTTGTCGGTCCGTACGCATTGAACACCGGGGATGCCCGGGAAAATGCGGGCTAAGTGCGAACCGTTGACTGGCGGATGATCAGCTCCGTTTCAATCTCGTGAAAGCCCGGTTCGTACGGGATTTCTTTTTTTAGGATTTTCAGCAGCAGGTCGATCGCGGCATGGGCCTGGTCGGGGACCGGGCGGCGCACGGTCGTGATCGGCGGGCTGGTGTGCTGGGCAACCGGCATGTCGTCGAATCCGCACAGGGCAATGTCTTCGGGGATTTTTTTGCCCAGCGCCTGCAGGGGCGCAATGCACTGCGCCGCCAGTTCGTCAGACGGACAGAAGATGGCGTCGATTTCGTCCAGGCAGCGCAGCTGGTCAAAAAAGACCTTCACATTTTGTTCCAGGCTGCGGACCGTGCGCACAAACTCTTCGGTCTGTGCGATTCCGTTGGCGGCCAGGGCGTCGCCATAGCCCTGGATGCGGTCCTGGATGCAGCTGATGTGCTGAAGTTTCTCCGGAATGAGCATCAGGATGTTGCGGCGGCCGATTCCAATGAGGTGCTCAACCGCCTTCTGCGCCATTTTGCGGTTGTTGATGTCGATGCACGGCACTTTGCTGTCCGCCCCGTCCACCTGGCCCAGCAAAACAATCGGGAACTCTTTGGAGGCGATCTCCAGAAATTCACGGTGGTTGTTGGACGGAGTGAGGTAGATCAGCCCTTCGAGCAGATCGAATTTAAAGTCGCTCTCTTTCAGCGGACGATCCGGCGATTCAATCCGGTCGTGGATCACCAGGTCGTAATCCTTGAACCCGGGGTGGGACAGGAGGATGTTGGAGAACTGCCCCATCACCTGGTTTTCGTAGGCGATCTGGTCGGCGCTGAGCTGGTTGTAGTCGATGTGAATAAAGGAGAGGCCGATCAGATTGGTGCGCTGATTGCGAATGGCGCGGGCCAGCCGGTTGGGGCGGTAGCCGAGCTGCTCGGCGGCGTTTTTGACCCGCGCGATCATCTCCTCGGAGACGGGAAACTCATTCAGATGATCGTTCAGCACGCGCGAGACCGTGGCCTTGCTGACATCGCAGAAGCGGGCAATATCCTCCAGCGTGACGCGGTTGCTGGTGCGCTTTCTCTTTTTGCCTTTAACTGCCATAAGGTGTCCGTTCGTGAAAAGGTTACTGTAAATTTTTCATTTTCACTCGCAGAATAAGCATGCCTCGTTGCTGAATACAAGCGGCAATCATTTTACAAGCTATTTTATGCGCTTAGTTCGCCGTTTTGAGCTATCTTCCTGCTTGACCCGCCGCATGCGGGGTGTATAAATGCAACTGTTTACAGTGCTGTCGGAAATAGAGGGGTTTATGAATTTGAAAAAGAGGGTGCCCAGTGAATGGGAAAACGAATGGATTCGGCTGGGATGGGATGACGGGGCACCGCTGCTGCGCCGCGCTTTTCAGGTGTGCCGCCCCGTGCGCCGGGCGACGGTCCGGGCGACCGCGCTGGGGGTTTTTGAGCTGCATCTGAACGGCAGTCCGGTCGGCGAGCTGCATTTGCCGCCGGGCTGGACCGACTACCGCAAGCGGGTCTACATCCACTCCTTTGATGTGTCGGATCAGATTGCTGAAGGGGAAAATGCAATCGGCGCGTTGATTGCTCCCGGCTGGTTTGCCGGGTATTACGGGCCCTTCTTCGACAAAGGATACTATGGCCATGATGCCTGGTTTTCGTGCGAGCTGATTCTGGAATATGACGACGGCACAACGGAAACCATCCGCTCGGATTCTTCCTGGAAGGGCTCCGCCGGTCCGGTGCTTCAGGCCGATCTGCTCATGGGCGAAACAGTGGATGCGCGCCGGGATCTTCCCGGCTGGGACGCGCCGGGCTTTGATGAGTCCGGCTGGATGCCGGTGACGGTTTTGCGGCCCGGGGAGGAGCAGCTGCCTGAAAAAATGGAGTCGTATCCCGGCGAGCCGATCCGCACGGTCGCCGAGCTTCCGGCGCTGGAAGTCAGCGAGCCGGTGCCCGGTGTTTTTGTCTTTGATCTCGGGCAGAACATGGTCGGCGTGGCCCGGCTGCAAGTCAATGTGCCCGCCGGAACGCAAATTGTGCTGCGGCATGGCGAGATGCTCAATGATGATGGAACGGTCTATACGGAAAACCTGCGTTCAGCCAAAGCCATTGACCGCTATATTGCCCGAGGCGGCGGCGTGGAAACCTGGCAGCCGCGCTTCACCTTCCACGGCTTCCGCTATGTGCAGGTCGAGGGACTGCCGGGGAAACTCGAAACTGGAAATTTGAAACTGGAGAGTCACCCGCCGCTCGACACCGTAACCGGCGTGGTTTGGATGTCGGGCCTGAAAGAGACGGCGACATTTGAATGTTCGAACCAAAAGGTGAACCGGCTGTTCAGCAATATTCAGTGGGGCTTCCGCGGCAACTATCTCGATGTGCCGACCGACTGCCCGCAGCGCGACGAGCGTCTGGGCTGGACCGGCGACACGCAGATGTTCATCCGCTCGGCCACCTGGCTGGCCGATGTGCAGCCCTTCTTCAAAAAGTGGCTGGTCGACCTGCACGACGCGCAGCACGCCGACGGCGGCTACCCCGATATGGCCCCGTTCATGGGCCGCATGGGGTATGCCAGCGCCGCCTGGGCCGACGCCGGCATCATCTGCCCGCACGTTTTGTGGCGGGCCTACGGCGACACGGAATTCATCCGTCCGTGGTGGCCGCAGATGAAACGGTTCATGGATCTGATCTGCACCGACGAGAACCGCCACAACGGCCCAAACGCGCAGTCCTACGGCGACTGGCTTCACTTCAATTCCGAAACGCCGACCCGCCTGATCGGACTGGCCTACCGCGCCTACGACGCGCGCCTGATGGCCGAAATGGCCTCCGCGCTCGGCGAGGCCGCCGACGAAAAACGCTTCGCCGTCGAAGCCGAAAAAAGCCGCGCGCTCTTCCGCGCCGAGTTTTTCCGGGGGGCGGACATTTCAGTGGAAACGCAGACCGCCTGTTCGCTGGCCATCGCCATGGAACTGCTCGACGGTGACGACCTTGAGAAAGCAACGCAGTGCCTTTTCCAATGTCTGGAAAAAAACGGCGGCTATCTGACCACCGGCTTTGTCGGCACCGGCTATCTCTGCCCGGCGCTCACCAAAGCGGGCCGCTGCGATCTGGCTGTGCAGCTGCTGCTCAACGAGGATTATCCATCGTGGCTCTACGAGGTCAACAACGGTGCGACCACCATCTGGGAACGCTGGAACAGCTATTCCCATGAACACGGCTTCGGCGATGTGGCCATGAATTCGTTCAACCACTACGCCTTCGGCGCCGTCTGCGAATGGATGTTCGAATCACTCGCCGGCATCCGGCCCGCCGCGCCCGGTTTCCAAACCTTGGAAGTTGAACCCTGTTTTACGGACAAACTCGATTTCGTGAAAGCATCCTACGACTCGGTGCAGGGCCGCATTTCCAACCATTGGAAAAAAACAGAAACCGGATTTGAACTGACGGTTGAAACGCCGGTGCCAGCCCGCGTGATTTTGCCGGATGGAGTTCATGAGGTTGAAGCGGGTACGCACACATTCAATATTAGTTCATAATCTTGCTCTTACTCCTAATCATAATCTTCCGGAGCAGAGGAGTAGGTTAGGAGTCAGAGTGAGATTAAGAGTAAGAGCAGGAAGAGTATGAAAAAAAAACATGAAACCGACCCGGTAAATCATGTCTCCATGGGCACCCGTGTCGGCTGGGGCTTCGGCGGCCTGGCCGACAACTACATCATGAACGTGCTGAACATGATCTTCCTCGTGCTCTACGTTCAGTATTTCAAGATGCCGCCGATGCTCGCCGCAACCGCGCTGGCAATTCCGCGCTTCATGGATGCCATCACCGACCCGCTGATCGGAAACATCTCCGACAACACCCGCAGCAGATGGGGCCGGCGCCGGCCGTACATTATTGTCGGTGCGGTTCTCTCGGCCATTCTGCTGCCGCTGTTCTGGACGCCGATCGGCGATGCCACCTCCGCGGTCTGGTGGCAGAACGCCGCGTTTATCTACGCCACCGTGCTCGGAACCGTCTATGCGATCACCTACACGCTGTACGTGGTTCCCTACACCGCGCTGGGCTACGAGCTGACGCCGGACTACGACGAAAAAACGCGCGTGCTCGCTTGGCGCATGTACATCGGCCTGCTCGGCAGCCTGACCGTCCCGTGGGTTTATCAGCTCGCTCAGGATGACCGCTTCGCCAACGAGGGCAGCGGCGCCTTCTGGGTTTCGGTCGGCTTCGGGCTCATCATCATCGTCACCGGAATTATTCCCGCGCTGGTCTGCCGCGAACGCGAGGACGCGCAGGCTCAGGAGACCTCGCCCTTCTTCAAGTCGCTGGGCGCAACGATGACCAACAAGCCGTTCATGATTCTGCTCGTCGCCTACATCATCATCATTGTCGGGCTCTTTTCGGCCGGCAATCTCGGCGCCTTCGTCAACATCTACTACATCTGCGGCGGCAATAAGGATTTCGGCGGCCTGCTCGTCGCCGTCGCCGGCTCGCTCGGCGCAGTGGTTTCCTATCTGAGCATGTTCCTGGTGACGGCCGTGTCGGTTCGCACCGGCAAAAAAACCGGCATGCTGCTCGGGCTCAGCCTCGCGCTGGCCGGCGTGGCCGGAGCCTGGTTCGCGATGGATCCGCGCTGGCCGATGGCCCAGCTGATCACCACGGTCATCGCCTGCATGGGGCTGCAGGGCTGCTGGCTGATGGTGTCGTCCATGGTGGCCGATGTCTGCGACGAGGATGAGCTCAAAACCGGCCTGCGCCGCGAGGGCATGTTCGGGGCGGTCAACGGCTTCGCGCTCAAAGCCGCGCTCTCCGCCACCGCGATGATCGGCGGCGTTTTGCTGACCGTGACCGGCTTCGATGCCGAAGAGATCGATCAGTTTGAAGCGCGCACCATTGCCCAGGTGATTGAGCCGGCGAACGAACTGCAGATCGCCACGCCGGAATTCGCGCGCGCCGGCGAACGGTTCATTGAAATCTCGGAGGATCAGTCGAGCATGGACGGCAGCAAGTGGACGGTGCTGTGGCGGCTGCTGAAGGGCGAGAAGGCTTTTTTCCGCTGGTACGATTTTGAAGATGCGCTGAACGAACTGATTCCTGAGCTTCCGGTCGAGCGGCCGGAGATCGCGGACTATGTCGCCTCGGTTGAAAAGGGGTTTATGGTCGAGTTTGCCGAACAGAAGCGCGTCGCGCTGCTGATGAAAAAACTGATTATCGGCTGTCAGGTGGTCGGGCTGATCGCCGCGATGGCGGTTTTTGCCTTCTATCCGATCACCCGCCGGAAAGCGGAAGAGACCCGCCGTCTGCTCGACGAACGCAAAGCGGCAGCCGGTGCCGCCGAATGACGAAACAACATCAGATATAGGATTATGGAATGAAAAAGTGGCTTTTTTTTGCGTTGATCATGAACTGTTTTTTTTCAGCGACAGCTGAAAAAAACGTGGTGCTGCTGCTGACGGACGATCAGTCCTATCACCTCGGAATGCTCGGGGTGCCGGGGCTGAAAACCCCGAACATTGATGCGCTGGCAAAGCAGGGCACCTTTTTCACCAGGGCCTATTCATCGGCCGCCTCCTGCGCGCCGTGCCGCGGATCGATCCTGACGGGCATGTTTCCGTCTTCCAACGGCCACTGGCGCAACACGGTCGGGCCGATCCTGGCCGATGCCGACAAGGATTTCACACGGCAGTCATCCAAAGTGGATCCGGTCGGTGTGCACGAGGATATTCCGACGCTGGTCGAGGTGCTCAACGATAACGGCTACTGCACCGGCATCACCGAAAAGTGGCATCTGAGTCCGGCGTGGAAGTTTCCGTTCCATTACCGCAACACCGCCAACCTGAAGCCGTCCGGCAGCGCCGGGGCGGTTGCCGAGTTCATCCAAAAAGCCGGCGAAAAGCCGTTCTTCATTCAGTGCAACGTCGACAACACGCACCGCCCGTACCGGAAACACATCCAGATCAATAAAGATCTGCCGCGCGTGAATCCGGCGGACGTCGAGCTTCCGCCGCACTGGCCCGAAACGCCGAAGACGCGCCAGGACTATGCGGAATATCTCACCACGGTTCAGCATGCCGATGCGGTGATCGGCGCAATTTTCCAAACCTTGGAAAAAGCGGGTGTGCTCGAAAACACGATCATTATATATTCGTCCGATCAGGGGTTCTGCTATCACCGCGCCAAAGCCACCGCCTACGATGCCGGTGTGCATGTGCCGCTGTCGGTCACCGGGCCGGGCATTCAATCCGGCGTCCTGTCCGACGCGCTGGTCGGGCACGTCGATCTCATGCCGACCATCCTCGATTACGCCGGAATCCAAATCCCGGAGACCGTGCAGGGCCAATCGCTGCGGCCGATTCTCGAAGGCCGCAAAAAAGATGTCGGGCGCGATTTTATTGTTTCCGAGCACAACGCTCACGGCGGCAATCCGGTGGAGTACTATCCCACCCGCAGCATCACCGACGGCCGCTTCCGCTACATATGGAACATCAACTACACGCACGTTCCCGATTTTGAGCTGGAGACGATGGTCAGTGATCCGACCTTCCGCAAAACGTCCCATTCCCCGGCCTGGATGCCGTGGGACGCCCTGCCGAGTGATGTCTGGCAGAACAACGCCTGCGAGGAGATCATTCTGCACCGGGATGAATTTCCCGAGGCCTACAACCTTCTGAAAGAAAGCATGTTTCGCCCGGAATTCGAGCTCTACGATCTGGAAAAAGATCCGTACGAAACCAAAAATCTGGCGGCCAATCCGGAGTATGGGGCGGTCATGAAGCGGCTGGATAAAACGCTCAAAAGCTGGATGGACGAGCAGGACGATATCGGCGACCCGCGCAGTGTGAAACGGAGAACGAAATGAATCAGTTTGAAAAGAGATCGAACCACAAAATACACAAAATACACGAAAGGGGAACCAAGCCTCTGCTTTTGTGTGGTTCGTGTATTTCGTGGTTAACTAAAGTCCTGTTGTTGAGCATGGTTTTTTGTGGGCATGCTGTTGCCCGGCAGCCTAATGTTTTGTTTATCGTGGTCGATGACCTGGGCTGGAAGGATACCGGCTGTTACGGCAGTTCCTTTTACAAAACCCCCAACGTCGACCGGCTGGCTGAAACCGGCATGCGCTTCACCGACGCCTATTCCGCCGCTCCGCTGTGCTCGGCGACGCGCGCGAGCATCATGAGCGGGCAGTATCCGGCACGCACCGGCTTCACCGGCGCTTCGGGGCACGTCCCCGGCGATTTCAAGCACGAAGAGCGCTTCAGCGCCCCGCCGGATGTGCGCGCCGCGGGCTCTTCCGAAATCAACCACCTGCCGCTCGACTTCTACACGCTCGGCGAAGCCTTCAAAGACGGCGGGTACGCCACCGCGTTTCTCGGCAAATGGCATATGGGCCATGATCCGTATATTCCCGAAAACAGCGGCTTCGACTTCGTGGTCGGCGGACGCGAGCACCCCGGGCCGCCCGGGCTCAACGGGGAAAGAAAGTTCTATCCGCCGTGGGACAGGAAGAAAACCCTGCCCGAAAACCCGCCGGCCGATCTGCACATCGACGACTATCTCGGCGACCGGGCCGTGGAATACATCAACGACCATAAGGACGAGCCCTTTTTCATGTGCTTCTGGCTCTACGATGTTCACGCTCCGTTCCAGTCCAAACCCGAGCTGGTTGAAAAATGGAAAGAGCTCGCCGACCCCGCCAACCCGCAGCACTGCCCGACCATGGCCGCCATGATCGAGGTGATGGACGACAATGTCGGGCGCGTGCTCGACGCGCTGGAAGCCAACGGCATCGCGGACGATACGATCGTCGTGTTCACCTCCGACAACGGCGGCAATATGTACGATGTGGCCGACGGCACCACGCCGACCGACAACGCGCCGCTGCGTTCCGGCAAGGGCAACAGCTACGAAGGCGGCATTCGGATCCCGCTCATCGTCCGCTGGCCCGGACAGACCGCGCCCGGCTCGGTCAACCACTCGGTCGTCTCGACGGTGGACCACTATCCGGCGATGCTCGAAATGACCGGACAAAAGCTGCTTCCGCAGCATCACAAAGACGGCGTCAGCTATGTGCCCGCGCTGAAGGGCGAGCCGTTCGATCGCGGCCCGACGCTGTGGGACTTCAACCATTTTGTCCCCGCCACCATGAACATCCCGAACTCCTGCCTGCGTTCCAGGGATTGGAAACTGGTTCGCTTCTGGTTCGATGGCGCAGGGCAGACCCATCGCTACGAGCTCTACAATCTCAAGGACGACATCGGTGAAACACGCAACCTTGCCGCGCAGTATCCCGAAACGGTGCAGGCCCTGGCCGGGAAGATGGACCACTACTATGCATCGACCGGATCGCTCACCCCCAACGCGAACAAAGACTACAACGGCCGCACCGTCGGCGTGTGGTCCGCCACCGGGCAGGGCAGCCTGTCCGCCAAGGACGGCGCGCTGGTGATGAGCGCCGCCCAGCCGCAGTTCGACGCCCGCACCCGCGTGACCCCCAGTCTGGTCAGCAGCGCATGGATCGAGTTCGAGGCGCGCTCGCCAAACAGCAAAATCGTCAGTGTGCAGTGGACCTCGCACGCCGCGCCGGATTTCGGCGTGCCGGAGCGCAATGCGGCCCGTGAAATTTCCAATGAGTGGACAAAATTCCGCGTGAAAATGGATTTCCCCAGCCGTATTAAGGAGCTGCGCTTCGTGCTGTCGAACGACGGCGATATCGTCGAGCTGCGCAACGTGAAGCTGCTGACGCCGGACGGCTCGCTGATTACCCCTTACGAATTCTATTGATGGATGCTAACCCGCAGTGGGTTTCCGCAACATGGGCCATCCGTTTCCTGCGGATCCGGTAGCCGCCCGCATGGCGGCGATTCGGAAAGTACCGCAGGCGTCCCGCCTGCCCCGTGCGTGGAGCGGATTGCTCTTATTCAACTTCCATTCGGGAGGCCGACACCGCCGGGGAGGGGGAGCTGTATCGGCTGCGCGAAATGATTAAATAATAGGACTGACACCACGCGAGACACCACGCGAGTGCAGGGTCATTGCAACGCCGGCCCGGCGGCCGAGCGTTGCCGTTGATTGGAAACCTTTCGCGTCAAAATGGATTTTGGCTTAGTATTCCAGCTTATAAAAGCTGGAGGATCCAGCGGGGAGAGGGGCCAGATAGGGCGGGGTCGGGACGGGATCGATTTCGCTCCAGGGATGGGTTAGATCCTCGGTGCTGTAGAGGGTTCCGCTTCCGGTCCAATCCACCACGACGCCCGACTCGAAGAGGACGGGTTTGAAGATTTCAGGGTTGGTGTCTGCGTCCCTGGCTTCGATTTTCAGCACGTTCAGGTAGTAGAACCCGTTTGCGTTGTCGTTGTTCGGGCCCAGCGAGACGGTTAGGATGATTTCGCCGGAAGCGTCCGGGACAATGTTTGTAATCGAGACCTGGTTGGAAACATTGTTCGCGGTATCGAGATCGGCAGTACCGGAGCTGCCCCCCGCGAGGGCATAGCGGGTTTCACGGTTGTCGGTGACCCCGGTTCGGGACCCGAAAAAGGTGAAGTCATAAATTTTCTCCGCGTCCAGGTTCGAGAAGACAAAAACGCCTTGCCCGTTATCGACGAAGTCAGACCAGGTTCCCGTATTTCCGAAAAAACTGTCTCGGGTTGCACCGGAAGGATAGGGCCCGCTCGAGGTGCCGCCGGTATTCACATAGTTCATGGTGTCTGTCATGGTGAGGCTGATTCCGCTGGGCGTTCCTTCCATGTCCAGCAGAGAGTCGGACAGCGTGTGCGGGGTGCCGGTGTTATTGCCGACGTCGTCACGGATGGTTTTGGTGAGAGTCAGTTCGTTCCAGGCGTAGGTCGGGCTCGCGAGGGCGACCAGGGTGCCGAAATCGAGCAGCAGGGGGATGTCGGTTGCGTCCCGGACTTCGATTTCCAGCACGTTCAGGTAGTAGAATCCTTCGGCGTTGTCGTTGTTCGGGCCGACCGATATGGTCAAGGTGATTTCGCCGAAAGCATCCGGGGTGATGTCGGTAATCGAGACCCGGTTGGATACGTTGTTTGCGGTGTCCAGAACCGCCGAACCGGACGTGCCACCCAGGAGAGCATAGCTGGTTTCCCGGTTGTCTGTGACGCCGGTTCGGGAGCCGAAAAAGGTGAAGTCATATACTTTTCCTGCGTCCAGGTTTGAGAAGACAAAAACGCCTTGCCCATTCTCTTCGAATCCGTCCCAGGTTCCCGCGTGACCGAAGAAACTATCCCGGGTCGCGCCGGCAGGATAGGGGCCGTTCGCGGTGCCGGAGGCGTTCATGTAGTTCATGGTGTCGGTCATGGTGAGGGCGATTCCGCTGGGGGTTCCTTCCCAATCCAGCAGGGAGTCGGAAAACGTGTGCGGGGTGCCGGTGCCGTTGCCGACGGCGTTGCGAATGGCCGCGGTGAGCGCCAATTCGTTCCAGGTATTCGACGGACTCCCAAGGGAGATCCGGGTGCCGAAATCGAGGAGCAGGGTTGTGCTGGATATCGGATCTGCAGTGCTGAGCGCCTGGTTGCCGGGCAGCAGGGGATTGCCGGAGGTGTCGGTCAGGCCGCCGGAGCATTCCACCATGCTGTCCCCTGTCGGACTCGCGGCCAGGGTCAACTGGACCGTGGTTCCATCCGGTGAGAGGGTGACCCCGATGACCTGAATCTGCTGTCCGCGGTTGGCAACGCTGTAAGTTGCCGGATTGGTCGCGGTCGCGGGATCCATCGCTTCCGAGAATTGCAGTTGCAGGACGCTGCCGCCGAGATCGGTCAGGCTCAGGAAGTCCGGTTCGGTGGTGTCGGCCAGCAGGGTGAGCGTGGCGGGGTCGCTCTCCACTTCGAATATGCCGTTGGAGGCTTTGACGGTATAAACGGAGCCATCGTATCCGGCGGGGGCGGCGTCCAGGGTGTAGGTGTCGTCCGTGGCCTCCGGGATGGGGGTGCTGTTGCGGTACCATTGGAAAGACGTGAAGCGGTTGGCGCCGACCGCTGCCGTGAAGGTGACGGGGCTGTTTGCTTCCACGGTTTGGGATTGCGGTTGGGTGGTGAACGCGAGAGCGGGCTCTGGATGTCCGGTCAGCTCCAGGATACCCAGCAGCGTGAGCTGGGCGGGGCTGTCGTTGTCGGGGCCGGGGGCCATGGACACCGTGATTTCCCCGCCGGTATCGGGATAAAGAGCCTGGCTGGTCGCGAGGGTATCTACATTCCCTGCCGCATCAAGGTCGACGGTCCGCGTCCGGTCGCCCACCACGGTATACCGGGTCTGCAGGTTGTCTGCGGTGTTCGTTTCGGACGCAAAGAAGGAAAGGCTGTAGGCCATGGCCGGGTCGAGGCCGGACAATTTTAGCTGGGGGGCCACTGCCGCCAGTCCGTTGGTTGGCCCCGTGTTTCCATAGAGCGTGTCGGAAGTGGCTTCAACCGGATGGATCGTGGAGACGGTGGTGCCGTTGGTGGACGCGCTGTTGAAGCGGGAGAGGACGGACAGGGCGACGGCGGTGGGGGTGCCGTCGATGTCCTGCAGGGTTTCAAGCACGGCGGTTTCTGTGCTTCCCTGGGTCGCGGTGAGATTGTTCCATGCGGTTCCGCTGTCCGGGGTGGTGGCGCTGTCCGCCCCCAGGTCCACCCGCAGCGTTTGATTGATCAATCCCTTGTCGAGGACGGTGCGCCAGGCGATCGTTTCCAGGAAGGCCGCGTCGGCATCCGAGACGGTCAGGGACAGGGCCGCGACCGCCGGTTCGGTGTACAATCCTTCCGGGCTTTGTTGATAGATCGAGGCATAATGCACGCAGGCAGACAGGTAGTATCCCCGGTCGTCCCCATGGTAGTTGTCGTTGGACCAAAGGTCGATATAATCGGGATCCGAGGCCGGCAGGTTGCCCCCGGCATGGTTCCAGGCTTCGCCCACGGGATTGACGATGACGGGCGTTTTGTCGGGGTTCGCCAGGGTCAGCGAGTCGGCCAGTGTCTGGTAATTGGCAACTAACTCCCCGAGCATTTCATCTGTCGTGGCGAAGGTGCCGGATGTGGAGGTGCCGGTGATCAGAGAGTGAGCCTCCGCGCGGGCCCAGGTCTGGTAAAGATGCACCTGGGTATTCGGGTTGTTGGTGATAATCGCGCCATAAAGCAGGGTCCCGTACGTTATATGATCGGCGACGCTGCCGATGTGCGTGGGCTCGGTCGAATAATTCTGGATCACCATATGGGTCCATTGATCCGATTGAACATAGGACAGGCTGTTCGTGTAATGATACTGGTAATCTTTCCCTCCGACCGCGCGGATCACGGTGGTGGGATCCTCCTGCCCGGCCGCATTGGCAAGCGCGTCAAAGATTGCGGGGACGCTTTGGGTGCCTCCGGAACCTGCCGTGAAACTGTTTCCGATAAAGAGAGCTTTGACTTCTGCCGCTGCCTGGAAGCTCAATGCACCAGCGCATACAAAGCCAATCAGAAGGGTTTGGGCGAGGCAGGGTTTGATGGAGATGGTCTTCTTTGAATTTTTCATCCGGAAAACATACCGCATTTGGTTTGTTTGGTCAATCTGAGCGTTCATTTGTGTTACAAACACGTTGGCCTTGGGTTCGCTAAAGGGAGGGCGGGATGCCGGGATTAAGGACATATAGTGGGCATCCGTCTTGAAAGAATAAATGGCGGAGTATATAAACATTGGCCTTACAATGACCATCAAAAGGGCGATTGATCGGGCCTTGTTTGATGGGAATGCGGCTTGTTGTCAGTGTAAAGAGATGAAAGAACAGTCATGATGAAAAAACGGTTGTGGGCAGTCCTGTTGTTTTCGGCAATGCAGCTTCAGGCGCAGGATGAGCCGCTGCGGCCGGCGAACTGGAAAAAAATGACCGTGCCCCAGCAGGCCGACTGGCTGGTCTCGCAGATGTCGCTCGAAGAGAAGGTGGAGCAGATCAACGTCGGGACATTTGCGCAGAAAAAGGAGCCCTCCCGCGGTTCCTGTTCGCAGATCTGGAACACACGGCTGGGCATCATGCCGATCCGCGCCACGGATGGCCCGCGCGGGCCCCGGCCCAACGGAGACCGTCCCGCCAACCGCAAAACCTCCGGTCGGGAAGGGCCGGTCGGACCGACCGGCCTTTGCCTGGCGTCGTCGTGGAATCCGCAGCTGCAGGAGCAGATGGGACGGCAGTGGGGGATTTTGACCAAGGAGTACGGCCTGAATGCGCTGTACGGCCCGGGCATCAATATCATCAAGGATCCGCGCGCAGGCCGCAACACCGACTACGCGGGTGAAGATCCTTACCTGACCGGCTGCTACGGCGCGGCGATGACCCGCGGAATTCAGTCCGCCGGGGTCGCCGCCGTCGCCAAGCACCTGATCGCCAATAACTGGGAGTCGGGCCGCCAGAGCCACAACGTCGAAGTGCCCATGCGCTCCCTGCGCGAACTCTATATGCCGGGATTCCGAATGACGGTCGAGGAGGGGAACTTGCTCGGCCTGATGACCTGCTACAACTCGCTGAACGGGGTTTGGGGCAGCGCGGACAAGTGGCTGCTCACGGATGTGGTGCGCCGTGAATGGGGGTTTAAAGGCTTTTTCGTCTCCGACTGGGGCGCTCAGTTCGGTAGCGCCGCCCAGGCCATCCATGCCGGGCAGAATCTGGAGCTGCCCGGCAACCTGAAGTGGGGCCTGCCCGTCATTCAGGCCGCGCTGGAGGCCGGTGAGATCACGATGGCGGATCTCGATGAGCGTGTGGCGGAGCTGCTGCGCATCAAACTCGGCCTGATTGCCTATCAGGCCGATGACGAACCCTCCGGGTACGACCTGGAGGCGTTCAAGGCAACCGCCCGCAAAATCGGCGGAGAGTCCCTGGTGCTGCTCAAGAACGACAATTCGATGCTGCCGCTGCGGAAAACCCGGTCCGTCGCGCTGATCGGCCCGTTTGCCGATGACGCGGATGCCATGATCGGCAACGCCGGCAGCAGCACGGTTCCGCCCAGCTACTGTGTGACCGTAAAAGACGCCCTCAAAGCCCGCGGCATACAGGTCCAACACGATTCCGGAGGAGTGGACGGCTTCGTCTACAGCGGTGCGGTTTATGAAAAACACTGGCCGTGCACCATCGAGTATTTTAACGGGGAAAATCTGGAAGGCCCGGTGGTGTTCCGCGAGACGGCCTCCTCGCTGAACCTCAACAAGATCAAGGCGGCGGGTCCTGCAGAGTCCACTGCACGCGGAGGGCCGGGCCGGGGCCTGCACTCCGGCGGACAGCAGCAGATCGATCTCGGGATGACTCCCGG
>JBFHEM010000058.1:0-29015 GCA_041584215.1 Tichowtungia sp.
CCCCTCGATTTCCGGCGCGCCCGTTTGGGACGGATGTTTTTGCATCCGGTAAAAGCCAAGATAACGCTTAATCCATTTGAGGTAGGTTTGCTCGGTGCGGTAGGCGTAGTGATAGTATCGCAACGTTTCGCGGATCTGTTCTGTCAGTTTATGGCTTGGGCCGGGTCTGAACTTCTTCTTGTTTTCCATTTAAATCCCGCTATTATCTTCATATATGGAACAAAAGTTATTGTAAGGTCATATGTGGAAAGTGATTCGCTTATTTTTCCAGATTTAATACTTAATACGGGTATATATGGAAAATTGGTCCATTATATAGAGCTTTATATATGTACTTTTTCCATATATCGCCAATGTTGCAAATATTATGAAACATCTCATACACATCAGTCTCTATTTTACTTTAGCCCATTTGCCTTTAGTCGCACATGCACAGAGCAACATGGTAATTAAGACATCGCCAGAAGAATGGAACAAGAATTTTGTGGACGTTCGTCTTTGGTTCGACGCGAACTCAAATCGTCGCTACGTGATTGATCGATCTGAGGATTTGGCCGACTGGGAATCACACTATCTCTCACCTTTTGAGTATACCGAGGAAGGATACTGGGTTCGGCAGCTAGACCTTTCAAATCCCTATACACCACCTAAAGAATACTACAAAGTGATACGCCTTCCTTGGACATTCCAGACGGTTGACAACTCTGGGGATTGGATTGGAGACATGCAGTTGACCTCAAATGGTAGCGAGCTATTTCTCGTTTACCAAAATCGCGACAGCAACACTTTATTTTTGAGTCAGTCGGACCATACGGGAATCTTCCAGTCTCCCGAACTCATTGAGTCAACAGGCGCGACCGATGGTGGAAGCCATTGGGATAATTCCGGATTCTCAGATGTAACGATAGTTCATTATGGATCTGCATTATATTTGGTCTGCACTGATGAGATTGCACAAAAGGTCATTCTTCTCATAAAGGGCGACCACTCCAGCGGGTGGATTCGCCACGAGATTACTGGGGTAATTGAGAGGTTTTATTGGGCATTTCCAAAGTTTTCAATTTCATCCAGCGGAATTCTAGGAGTGGCCCACAATACGAATGAAGGAGTCGCATTCTCTTATGCTAACCACTCAACCCCAGATTTTTGGCAGTCTGTTGTTGTCACTACAAATACAACTAGTTGTAGCCCATTTGTTAAGACTACTTTTAGCACTCCCACCGAGGCAAATATTTATGTTGAATACAGTGGAAGCTTTCAGGTCTCGACGACAGATGGTTCTGTCAGCTCTGAGCTCTACCCCGACGATCCACCTTCTGACCTTACCCAAGATGAATTAGAAAGCATTGGAACCACTAGTCGTAACGAAACGGCCAGTAATCATGTAAGACTTCCTGATGGAAGACTCGTTCTTGGATTAACAAACGCTCGCAGAGTTGTCATAGCCGTAGAGGATTAATCAAGCAGAACCAAATCAAGTGACCCTACGTGATGACCCGCATCGATGAAGTTGAAACACAAGGCACGAGGGTCCTTTCAGACGCTCCAAAAAAGAATATTAACAATCAAAATCATGCGGGAATGGGAAAAATTTCAGACTGGATTACAGGATCGACGGGATGGGAAAAATCCTGTCCATCCTGTAATCCTGTCAAAAAGCTGAACATGAAATGAAAATCGAACCAGGCAATCGAGAGGCACGGGCAACGGATGCGTATGGATTGTGTTGAGTTTCCGAGGATTGGAAAAGGTAGAACGGTGCTCCGCGCCGTTTTTCCAATGGTTGGAGAGAATATATCGACAACCTGCAGGGGAGCGGCAGCAGCCAGCGCACGTGGTACGAAGGCGTCGCCCTCGGTGCGCCGCGCGAATAGAGCGTTTTGAATTGAACTGCAGCCGCACACAGCCTCCCTTCGGGAAGGCTGTCCTGCAAGGTTGTTTGCTGGCCGAAATTGCCATTTAAAACGGTCTAGACCGCGGGGTCGGCAGTTTTATTTATTGCGGACTTTCAGCCGGTAAAAACCGGTCGCGTCGCTGTTGTAGTCGATGAACTGGCTCTGCAGGGACATATTGGTGGCAATGCTGGTGAAGCCCGAAAGCAGGTTGTCGGTCCATTCAATGTCATACAGCCGCCCGATCTGCGCAGGCCACGAAACGGCGACCCGCTGACCGCTAATCTGCGCCAGGAGTTCCAGGGGCCGGGCGGCATCCGGTGCCGTTCCGATCACATAGGCCTGCAGGTAGGTCAGCCCGCTGTCGGTGAGGGTGGCGGGGTCCGCGCCGGTGACTGAGTCGGCATATTTCAGTTCCCACCAGTCCGGAAGTTCGTCTTCGTCGCTGTCCGGGGTGACGGCCGGTTCCTGCTCATAGACCTCCACCTGGTCAATATACAGCGGAGAGGTGCTGCTGCTTTTGAATTCCATGCCGTTGGCCGCGTTTTCAAGCCAGGGGCTGACCAGTTTCGAGGCAACGTTATCTCCGTTCAGGGCCAGCGCCCACCGGCAGGTCTGCCGGTTGGCGTAAATGTCAAACCGGATCCACTGGTTCAGCGGAATGGACACGTCCAGTTCCACCGGAACGGAATTGCTGTAGACGATGAGTTTCCGGTCGGTGCCGACCTGCATCACCATGGCTTCCGGAGTGGCGACCGCGGGTAGCGTTGCCGGCGCGGCGGAAATGCGGGCCTGGAACCGGATCCAGACATCGTCGCCGTCCATCGCCCGGAAGCGGGCGGCGGTCGACTCTTCGACCTGCAGCGCCTGGCTGCCGGCATAGACGGTGGCGGTCTGCACGACGGCGTTGGAGCCGTCGATGGTCCCCCAGTCGTTCTGGCCCGCCAGGTCGCCTGTGCTCATGCCCTGCGCCTCTTCGAATGTTTCATACAGCACGGTTGCGGTCTCGGGCGCCTGCGTGGATTTTTCGATCACCAGGGTTTGGTTGACTGCGCGGACGACGGATTTTTCTTCGGTGCCATCGGGCCAGAGAATGGTCAGCTGCAGCGGCAGGACCGGATCGGCACCGAGGCCGAAGTGCAGCAGGTGTTCATTGCCGTTGCCCTGGCCGGTGGCGCTTTCCACCTGCCGTGTATAGGTCGAGGTCCCGTCCGAGAGTCGGACCTGGGTGCCGAGAGCGAGCGGGTTGATAGGTCCGGTGCCGACCGGCCGGACCTTGAGCCAGGCATTGCTGTTTCCGGTGTTGCGCATGAGGCGTCCGCCGGCAATCAGGTCCAGCTGGCCGTCGTTGTCGAAATCCCCCCAGGCGCCCTGGTAGGTTGAGGTTTTTCCGATAATGGCCCCCATGCCGGAGGAGGAGGTAATATTCGAAAACGTCCAGTCTCCGTTGTTGCGGTAGAGCACGCTCGCATCATTATTGTAGATCACGCCGTATACGGTTGAAAAATACAGGTCGAGATATCCGTCGTTGTCGAAGTCCCCGAGGGCGGGGGAGGCGAACGACTCCTGCCAGGCGACGCCGCAGGTGCCCCGATCCTCAAAATAATAATGGTTGTCCGGCCCCCGGTTGCGGAGAAAATCGGATTGCGGCTGACCGGAGTGAGAGAAATTCCCGGAGAAGAGGTCGAACAGCCCGTCGTTGTCCAGGTCGCCCCAGGCGGCGCCGATCGAATGGCCGCCGGCATATCCGGTTGCCGTGCTGACCGTATTGTATTCCGCCGCGCCGTCCGCGAACGATCCGTCGCCGTCGTTGACCCACAGGATGTTGGGCTGCAGCCGGTAGTTGGAGACGTAAATGTCCAGGTCGTTGTCCTGGTCGAAATCGCAGGCGACGACGCCGCGGGCGCGGTACCGTGTTTCACTCCACACCACTTCGAAATACTCCCCGTTGCGGTTCATCAGAATGCTGTCCGGATAGGTGATGTTGTCGTCCCAAACCTCATATCCCCCGATGTACAGGTCCAGGAATCCGTCGCCGTTGAAGTCCCCCCAGACCGCGCCCAGGCTGCTTCTGCTGTCGATGGTCGGAAGCGTGGAGGTGGTCACATCGCTGAACCCGGTTCCGCTGTTGTTGTGAAACAGTCGGCGGCTTCGGAAGTTGAAAAAGTCGGGGTAGCCGTCGTTGTCATAATCGCCCCAGGTGCCGGCGTGGACCGCCGAGGACATGTGGGTGGGCAGGTTGTTCATTTCTTCGAAGCCCTGCCCCTGCTGGTTGGTCCACAGCGATCCGGCGCAGTAGATGTCGACCCAGCCGTCGAGGTTGACATCGCACCACGTGACGACTTTGTCGTACAGGTTGGTTAAACCAGACAGTCCCGTTTCAACGGTGACATCTTCAAATGTATTGGCCGCGGCCGGCAGCGCCGGGCCGCCCAGCAGCGCGGAGGCCACTGCGATGAATCCCAAATTGCTTTTTTTCATAGTCTGCTCCAGTTAACTTTGCTCAGTATCCGTCAGATCGACTTTTCGATCCATGCAGAAATCGGTTCAATGCATGGACTTTTTTGTGTTTTTTTTCCTCTGTGCCTCCGGCGGCAATGAATCAACCGGAAAAATCCATTTGCTCAACCGTTTTGTCCATTGCCGATGCTGTATGATTCCCGATAATGTATCTGCTGTACTGGCGGGACTGCTGTGCGTCCTGAAGGCCAGGATGGAAACCGGATAAGTTGGAAGAGCAGGTCAATGAGAAAAATGAGATTAAGCGTTGTCGTAATGTTAACCGTTGCCGGTCTCGGGCGGGCCGCCACCTGGAGCGGCGCCACCAGCAACTGGCTGAGCACGGCCGCCTGGGATACCGCCAATGTCCCGAATGCCGTGGGCGAGTATGCCGTGTTCGGGGATTCGTCTGAATACAATGTGCATATCGCAAGTACGGTTGTGCTGGGAAGAACGTCAAGCAGCTCGCTGTCTGTCAGCGGCACCGGGAGCTATACCTTCGGCGGCGCGGGGACGATTATCATCGAGCGGACCGCGACCTCTGTCTTTGCCAATGACATGTATTTCACCACAACCGGCGACACGGTTTTCAATGTGCCGGTGATTTCCACCCGCAGCACGGCCGGCACCATTGCCAACCGGTTCCGGGTGAACGCCGGATCGGTTCAGTTCAATCAGCCCCTCTCGTGGTCCAATACATCCCTTCAGCTGCATCACGGTTCGACCGACGGAAGCATACAGGTCAACGGGGGAATGTCGGCGGATGTAAACAAGGAACTCTGGCTCTGGACCTCGCAGCCCGCGGGGATCTCCATCAACAGCACCGTTTCATCCTCTGTGTCAGACACCTATATTACCGTCGCAAACGGAGAAGGGACGGTGCGCTTTGCGAATCCGTCCGGCGTGGCGGTGGACGGCTCGATCGCGCGGGTCGGGTTTAATACCGGTTCAATTGAGCTGGGCGGGAACAATCAGATTGCCACGGTGATTGCGCTGGTTGCCAACGGCGGAACCCTGGATCTGAACGGCTACAGCAATCTGAATGCCGCGGAGCTGAAGATGATTGCAACAACGACGGAAAAAACCCTGACGATCGATTTCAGCGACCCGGCCGGTGAGTCCCTGTGTTTCGCGGACAGCAGTTCCGAGACCTGGGCTGCCGACAACCTGCTCAACCTGGTCGGGTTTGAGTTCGGGACCGATGTGCTCCGGTTTGGAACCGATACCGGCGGCCTGACTGCCGATCAGCTCAGCCGGATCCGGATCGACGGAGCCGTTGTTGATGATCTGGGGCTGGACATCACCGGAGCCCTGATGATCAAGAATCCTGTGCTGGCAACCTGGACCGGTTCCACCGGCATCTGGGAGAGTGCCGGCGCATGGGATACGGCGTCGTTTCCGTTTGCAAGCGGCGATGGCGTCGTGTTCGGCGATTCCGCGGAATACAACGTTGAAATCAGCAGTTCGATTGTTCTCGGAAGAACCAGCGGAACAACCTTTCTCGTGAACGGTTCCGGAAGCTATACGTTTGGCGGCACCGGAACGTTGACGATCGAGCGGGCAGCAGCAGACAGCTTTGCCAATGATATGTATTTCACCACAACCGGCGACACGGTTTTTAATGTGCCGGTCCTTTCCACCCGCAGCGAGGCCGGATCTGTTGCCAATCGGTTCCGGGTCAACACCGGATCGGTTCAGTTCAATCAGCTTCTCTCCTGGTCCAACACCTCCCTGCAGCTTCATCACACTTCAACTGATGGGAGCATCGAGGTGAACGGGGGGATGTCGGCGGATGCAAACAAGGAACTCTGGCTCTGGACGTCGCAGCCCGCGGGGATCTCGATCAACAGCACGATTTCATCCTCCGCGTCGGGCACGCGGATTACGATCGCCAGCGGGGAGGGCACGGTCCGCTTTGCCAACCCGTCGGGGGTGGCGGTGGCCAGCTCGATGGAACGGGTGGCGTTTAACAGCGGGTCGGCGGAGCTGGGCGCAAACAACCAGATTGCCGCAGCGATTTCCCTGGCCGCGAACAATGGAACCCTGGATCTGAACGGGTACAGCAACGAGAATACATCCGTGCTGTCGCTGGGTTCGACCCAGACGGACAAAACCCTGACGATTGATTTCAGCGATGCCGCCGCTGAATCGCTGTACTTCCAGAACAGCAGCAACGAAACCTGGGAACCCGGCAACCTGCTCAACCTGGCCGGCTTCGAGTTCGGCGTCGATGAACTCCGGTTCGGAACCGGCGACACCGGCCTGACCTCCGAGCAGCTCGGCCGCATCCGGGTGGATGGCGAGGCGATTCCCGTGGCGCTCGACAGCGACGGATTTCTTGTCCGGTCTTCCGTCTGCATCCTGATTTGCCGGACGGACGCTTCCGGTTCTTCGGGCCCGGGCGCAAAATCGGCCGGTTCGGCAAACATTCTGTAGAACGGAATGTTTTTATCTTCAAAAAACTGCATGGTTTGACCCGTTTTGTCCATGGTCGGATCTCGCGTGTTTGTTGTTAAATGCTACGGGTGAGCCGAGATCCGTAAGTTCAAGGCCTTAGAACTCCCAAGAAAAGGACTGAGTGGTATGAATGTGCCGACTATAATTTTTGATACCGATATGGGCAATGATGTGGACGATGCGCTCGCGCAGGTGCTGTTGCATTCGTTTGCCCTGAGCCGAGATGCCGAAATCACCGCCATGCTGGTCAACAAGGGCACCCGCCCGGCTCCCGCGTTTGTGGATTTGATCAACCGCTTTTGCGGCCGCGATGATATCGAAGTCGGCTGGTGTGCCGACGGACCGACCCCCGAAGAGGGACTGTTTTTGAGGCCCGTGCTGGAGCAGGGGGCCAGTCTGCTTCCGTACAATCCCGATGAAAAGGTGTGGCCCGATGCCGTTTCCCTGCTGCGCCGGCGCCTCGCCGCAATCCCGGATCAGAGCGGAGTCTATGTCTCGATTGGATTCTCCACCATTCTGGCCCGCTTCCTGGCCTCCGGGCCGGATGATGTGTCCGAACTGAACGGGCTGGAACTGGCGGCGCGCAAACTGAGGTTTGTGTCGCTGATGGCCGGAAACTTCGACCCCGAGGTTCTGCGCAATCCGCAGCCGGACAACGTGGAGTTCAATATCATTCAGGATGTTCCCTCCGCCCGGCAGGCGGTCCGACTCTGTCCGGTCCCGATGATTTTCAGCGGATTTGAGGTCGGTATGAAAATCCGCTTTCCGCACGAGGCGGTCCGGGATGCAATGAACTGGTGCGCGTTCCACCCCCTGAAAGCGGCTTATCAACTGTACCGAGGCATCGAACACAATCGTCCGCTGTGGGATCTGACCTCCCTGCTGTACGCCGTCTTTCCCGACCAGGGCTGGTTTGATCTGTCGGAGCCGGGCACCGTGACCATTCAGGAAAGCGGCCACCCGCAGTTTGCACCCGATGAGGATGGCCTGCACCGCTATCTGATTCTCAAGCCGGAGCGGATTGCTGAAATGATCGACCTGTTTGTCAGGGGCTGCACCTGCTCGTTTGACCCGGCCGACCTGTGCGAAGTGTAGGATTTCAATACGGCTTCGCAACAGGAGATACCAAGCAGGATCATGTTCTTTGCTGACGTAGCCGTGAATTATTCTGTTCCAGTCATTCTGTTGAAAAATGTGCACAGGAAGAGGTCAGGGATGGTTTGTTTCGAAATGCCGGATGGCAGGACGTGTGGATGTAAGGGACTAAAGCATCAGAATCGGGGAGTATGATGAAAGCGGTACGGTTGATTTGTGTGATGGCGGCGGTTTCAGGGGTTGCTCTGGCTTCCCCGGTTCAGGAGGATGAGTGGTCCTGGACCAAGACGCTGGACTATCGGGTGATGAAAAACAGCCTGAAATCGGGGGCAAAAGTATTCACCGACCGCCCGTATGTTTTTGGCGATCTGCCGGCGTGCCTGGACGGAGCGGACTATATCATGAGCCGCATGTCCGATAAGGCGTCGGATGCCGCCGCCCCCTTGCTGAAGCTCAAGCTGTCCCGTCCGGCCACCGTCCTGATCGCATACGACCGGCGTGCCGCCCAGTGCCCGGATTGGCTGAACGCATGGACCGATACAGGACAAAGCATGGTGGTCCCGAAGTGTGCGGCCTTTCGGCTCTTCGAAAAAAAGGTCGAGGCGGGAGAGCTGATCCTCAACGGAAACCGGGCGCCGAATGCCGGCGCCATGTATGTGGTGTTTATCCGTTCGGATGAGTTCGGCTTGGAATCGCTGCTTCGCTGCAGCGGCAGGCCCCGGCCCGGCACCGCCCGCGTTGCCATGCCGGTTTATCAGGCGAAGCCGTCCTTCAACGAATACATGACTCCGGAGATGGAACGGGGCGTCGAAAAGGTGCTCGCCCAGATGACGGTTGATGAAAAGCTGACCATGCTCAGCGGCGATGTGACCGCCCGCGGCCCGGCGCGCCGGGGCTCCGCCTATGTCGACCGCGTCGGCGTCGACACCATGATTTTCTTCAACGGCCCCCGCGGGTACGGCATCAGCGGCGGCGGCGGAACGCAGTTTCCGTGCGGCGTCGGCCAGGCCGCCTCGTTTAAGCCGGAGCTGCCCGAGCTGATTGCCGGCACCGTGGCCCGCGAGCTGCTGTCCTGCGGCTGGCAGGTGCTCGAAGCCCCGTCGATCAATATCATCCGCGACCCGCTCAACGGCCGCAATTTCGAGTATTTTACGGAGGATCCGTATCTCAACGCCCGCCTGACCGCCCCGTTTGTGCATGGCGTGCAGCGCGCCGGCGCCGTGGCCACGGCCAAGCACCTGATTGCCAACAACAAGGAGACCAATCGCGGCCAGGTCAACGCCGTCATGGATGAGCGCACGCTGCGCGAAATCTACCTGCCGGCTTTCAAAGCCGCCTGCGATGCCGGGGTGCTGAGCCTGATGACCGGCGCCAACCGCGTCAACGGCCCGCACGCCTCCGACAATCCGGCGCTGGTCAACATTCTCAAGCGCGAGTGGGGCTGGTCCGGGTTTCTCTACACCGACTGGAACGGCGCTCAGACCACGGTCGAGGCATTTGATGCCGGACTCGATCTGTCGATGCCGGGCAATCCGTCCGGGGCCTTTTGCCTGGAAAATCTTCAGCGCGCCTGGCAGGCCGGACTGCTGGATGAACAGGCCCTGGACGACAAGGTGCGCCGCGTCCTGCGCGGCTGCTGGTTTGCCGGCAAGCTCAAGGGCAGCCCCGGGCATCCGCCGGTGGTTGTCGATTATCCCGACCACTACAAAAAGGCCTATGAAACGGCGGTTGATTGCATGACGCTGGTTAAAAATGAGCAGCAGGCTCTTCCGATCCGGAAAGAGGATCAGAAAATTGCCGTGATCGGTCCGCTGGCCGGCAAGCGCTTTACCGACGAGTCGGGCGGAAGCTCCGGGGTCTGGAACGCCCCGTACGATATATCCGCGATCGAAGGGCTCAAAAAACGGTTCGGCGAAGACCGCCTGTCTTATGTTCCGTTTTCTATGGATAATGTCTATGGGTTGTTGCGCGCGCCGTATATAACCCATCTCGATGCATCCGGCAAACGGTGCGAGGGATTCGCCGCCCGCTACAGCGGAACGGATGTAAACACCTTGAAGCCGACGGTTATCGAGCGGGCCGAAGAGGCCGTCGAGTTTAACTGGGAAATGGCCGGGCCGGACCGGGACGTTCTTTCTCCCGATGCATTTACCGCCGAATGGTCCGGCCTGCTGGTCCCCCCGCAGGACGGCCCCTACACGCTGAAAATCACCGGAACCCAGCGGGTCTATCTCTCCCTGGACGACGAGATTGTGCTCAACAAGCACTCCATTCAGAACGCCCGCGAAGCCACGATGGATCTGGCTGCCGGGCGGGAATACAGGCTCCGCCTGCGCTTCGAAAAACGCGGCCCCGGCGACGGGTTTATCCGCTTCTCCTGGATCCGCCCGGATCAGCAGCAGCAGGTGACCGACTGCCTCGAACGATCCGTCCAGGCCGCCGCTGAAGCGGATGTCGCCCTCGTGTTTGTCGGGCTGGACCACAACACGGAGTCGGAGGGGATGGACCGCCACACCATGCGGCTGCCGGACTATCACGACCAGCTCGTCGAGCGGGTTCGCGCCGTCAACCCCCGCACAGTGGTCGTGGCCTACTGCGGAACGCCGATTGCCATGGATCCGTGGTTCGACTCGGTCCCGGCGGTAGTCCTGCCGTGGTTCCCCGGCATCGAAAACGGCAATGCGCTGGCGGCCGTGCTGTCCGGCGACCGCGACTTCGGCGGACGCCTGCCGATCACCTTCCCCAAAAAATACGAGGATTCCCCGGCGCATCCCTCCCGGCAGAAGGGGGATAAATTCGATGTGATCGAGCACAACGAGGGCATTTTTGTCGGCTACCGCTGGTTTGACCGCGAAGGCATCGAGCCGCTGATCCCGTTCGGGCACGGCCTCTCGTACGCCGCATTCGAGTACAGCAATCTGACCGTGGATGCTTCGCAGCTTCCGGTGAAGGTTTCGGTGGATGTGTCGAATGTGTCCGGCCGCGACGGCATCGAGGTGGTTCAGCTGTATGTGGCGGACCCGGAAAGCCGCCTGCCGCGTCCCGTCCGCGAGCTCAAGGAGTTCCGCAGCGTCGAGCTGGCAGCCGGCGAAACCCGCACGGTCCGGTTCGAACTCCCGCGCGAAAGCTTTTCGTATTATGACCCCCAGTCTCCCGGGTGGATTCTGGAGCCGGGCCGCTTCGATATCGAAATCGGCCGCTCGTCGCGCGCAATGGTTCTCAAACAGTCGATTGAGCTGACATCGGAATAAAGGGCGGATGAGGCGCAGCTCGTTTGAAATGAATATCACAGGAAAGAGCAGGGTATGACACGAAGGAAGCGATTCAGCCGGGCGGCGGCTTTTCTGGGCGTGGCGGCTGCATGGACTGTTCAGGCGGACGAGTGGGTCTGGAAAAAAACGATGGATTACCGGCTGGCGGACCGCAGCCCGGCTGCGGGATCTGCGGTCTTTACGGACCGCGGCTATCAGCTGGAGACGGTGCCGCAGTGCCTGGCCGGATCCACCCAGCTCCTGACGGCGATGGAGGACAAGACGTCGGATCCTGCCGTGCCCCTGCTGAAGCTCCGGCTGTCCGCCCCGGCCACCGTGTTCATCGCGTACGACGCCCGCGCCGCCGGGCACCCGTCCTGGCTGGACGGGTGGGCCGAGCGCAAAGAGCGCCTGATGGTTCCCAAGTGCGCGCCTTTCAAGCTGTTTGAAAAAGAAGCGGCGGCCGGCGACCTGGTGCTGAACGGGAACGGGCGGCCGGCGTCGGGGGCCATGTATTTGGTCTTTGTTCGTTCCGAGCCGGGGGCGATGGCCCAGCCGCTGCTCTGCGACGGGCCGGCAGCATACGTCAACCCGCCGGTACCCATGCCGGTCTACCAGCCGAAGCCGGCGTTCGATGAATTCATCACCCCGGAAATGGAGCGGACCGTCGAAAAGGTGCTGGCCGAGATGACGGTCGATGAAAAGCTGATCATGCTCAGCGGCGATGTCACCGGGCGCGGCCCGATGACCCGCGGCTCGGCGTATGTCGACCGCGTCGGAATCGATACCATGATTTTCTACAACGGCCCGCGCGGGTACGGCAATCATGACAAGGGCGGAACGCTGTTCCCGTGCGGCGTCGGACAGGCCGCTTCGTTCAGGCCCGAGCTGGTCGAACGCATTGCCGGCAGCGTGGCCCGCGAGCTGCTCTCCGGCGGCTGGCAGGTGCTCGAAGCCCCGTCGATCAACATCATCCGCGACCCGCTCAACGGCCGCAATTTCGAGTATTTCACCGAAGACCCGTATCTCAACGCCCGCCTGACGGCTCCGTATGTTCGCGGCGTGCAGCGCGAGGGCGCGGTGGCGACCGCCAAGCATTTGGTCGCCAACAACAAGGAAACGAACCGCAACGAGGTGAATGCGGTGGTCGGCGAGCGGGCCCTGCGCGAAATTTACCTGCCCGGCTTCAAGGCCGCCTGTGACGCCGGCGTACTCAGTCTCATGACCGGTGCCAACCGGGTCAATGGTCCGCATGCCTCCGACAACCCGTATCTGATCAACATTCTCAAGCGCGAGTGGGGCTGGTCCGGATTCCTCTATACAGACTGGAACTGTGCCCAGACCACGGTTGAGGCATTTGACGCCGGGCTGGATCTGTCCATGCCGGGCCGGCCGACCAGTGCGTTCAGTTTCGATAAACTGCAGCAGGCCTGCAAGGCCGGCCGGCTGGATGATCAGGCACTGGATGACAAGGTGCGCCGGGTTCTGCGCGGCTGTTATTTCGCCGGAACGCTTAAGGGCAGTCCGGACCGGCCGGAGGTAAAGGTCGATTTTGAGGCGCATCAACAAACTGCATTGGACGCAGCGCTGGCCGGCATGACGCTGGTCAAAAACGAACAGCAGGCATTGCCGATTCGCGACCGGGACCGGCGAATCGCGGTGGTCGGGCCGCTGGCCGGCAAGCGGTTCAGCGAAGAGACCGGCGGCAGCTCCGGCGTGCACAATACGCCGTATGATATTTCCGCGCTGGAGGGACTCCGCAAACGCTTCGGCGAAGACCGGCTCGCGGTTGTGCCGTTTTCCATGGACGGCGCCTATGAACTGCTGTGCGCGCCGTCGATTTATCATTTGGATGCGAACGGGAAACGGTGCCCCGGATTTCTCGCCCGCTACGAAGGGCAGGACCCCGCCTCAGCGGCTCCTGCTGTGGTCGAGCGTTCCGAGGAAGCGATCGAATTCAACTGGGAGATGGCCAGCCCGGATCGGCAGGCGCTTGCTGCCAACCGGTTTACTGCGGAGTGGACCGGGCAGCTGGTGCTGCCGGAATCCGGTCGGTATACATTCCGGATCTCCGGCACGCAGCGGGCTTATCTGTATCTGGATGGCGAGCTCGTCCTGAACAAGCGGCAGGGACAGTCGGACCGTGAAGCTTCGGTTGATCTCGATGCGGCGCGGGAACACGAATTCAAACTCGTATTCAAAAAGCTGTTTAAGTTCAGAGACGGGTTGATCCGCTTCTCCTGGATCCGGCCGGACCGTCAGAATCTGGTGGCGGACTGCCTCGAACAATCCGTACAGGTTGCGGCCGACGCGGATGTCGCGCTGGTATTTGTCGGACTCGATCACAATACTGAAGCCGAGGGGATGGACCGCCATACCATGCGGCTGCCGGATTATCACGATCAGTTGGTCGAACGGATTCGCGCCGTCAATCCCCGCACGGTGGTCGTGGCCTACTGCGGAACACCGATTGCCATGGATCCCTGGTTCGAGTCGGTTCCGGCGGTGGTCCTGCCGTGGTTCCCCGGCATCGAAAACGGCAATGCGCTGGCTTCCGTGCTGTCCGGCGACCGCGACTTCGGCGGGCGCCTGCCGATCACCTTCCCAAAAAAATATGAGGATTCCCCGGCGCATCCCTCCCGGCAGAAGGCGGATAAATTCGACGTGATCGAGCACAATGAAGGCATTTTCGTCGGCTACCGCTGGTATGACGAAAAGAGCATCGAGCCGCTGATCCCGTTCGGACACGGCCTCTCGTACGCCGCATTCGAGTACAGCAATCTGACCGTGGATGCTTCGCAGCTTCCGGTGAGGGTTTCGGTGGATGTGTCGAATGTGGCCGGCCGCGCCGGCATCGAGGTGGTCCAGCTCTATGTGGCGGACCCGGAAAGCCGCCTGCCGCGTCCCGTCCGCGAGCTGAAGGAGTTCCGCAGCGTCGAGCTGGCGGCCGGCGAAACCCGCACGGTCCGTTTCGAACTCCCGCGCGAAAGCTTTACGTATTATGACCCCCAGTCTCCCGGGTGGATTCTGGAGCCGGGCCGCTTCGACATCGAAATCGGCCGCTCGTCGCGCGCAATGGTTCTCAAACAGTCGATCCAGTTGACTGCGGAGTAAAGGGCGGATGAGGCGCAGCACGTTTGAAATGAATATCAAAGGAAAGAGAAGGGTATGACACGAAGCAGGTGGATCAGTTGGGCGGCGGCTTTTTTTTACGTGGCGGCTGCGTGTGTTGTACAGGCCGACGAGTGGGCCTGGAAGAAAACGATGGATTACCGGCTGGCGGATTGCAGCCCGGCGGCGGGATCTGCGGTTTTTACGGACCGCGCCTATCAGCTGGAGACGGTGCCGCAGTGCCTGGCCGGATCCACCCAGCTCCTGACGGCGATGGAGGACAAGACATCGGATCCCTCCATGCCCCTGCTGAAGATCAGGCTGTCCGCCCCGGCCACCGTGATCGTCGCGTACGATGCCCGCGCCGCGGGCCGTCCGGCCTGGCTGAACGGGTGGACCGCGCGCAAAGAGCGCCTGACGATTCCCAGGTGCGCGCCGTTCAAGCTGTTTGAAAAAGAAGTGGCGGCCGGCGACCTGGTGCTGAATGGGAACGGGCGGCCGGCGTCGGGCGCCATGTACCTGGTCTTTGTCCGTTCCGAACCGGGTGCGGTGGGCCTTCCGCTGCGCTGCGACGGGCGCGCGACAACCCTCAACCCGCCGGTTCCCATGCCGGTGTATCAGCCGAAGCCTGCGTTCGATGAATACATCACTCCGGAGATGGAGCGGGCCGTCGAAAAGGTGCTGGCTCAGATGACGGTCGATGAAAAGCTGACCATGCTCAGCGGCGATATCACCGGGCGCGGCCCGATGACCCGCGGCTCGGCGTATGTCGACCGCGTCGGAATCGACACCATGATTTTCTACAACGGCCCGCGCGGGTACGGCAATCACGGCAAGGGCGGAACGCTCTTCCCGTGCGGGGTCGGGCAGGCCGCTTCGTTCAGTCCGGAGCTGGCCGAAACGATTTCCGGCGCGGTGGCCCGCGAGCTGCTCACCAGCGGCTGGCAGGTGCTCGAAGCCCCGTCGATCAACATCATTCGCGATCCGCTCAACGGCCGCAATTTCGAGTACTTCACCGAAGATCCGTATCTGAACGCCCGCCTGACGGGCCCGTTTGTCCACGGCATTCAGCGGGCGGGCGCGGTGGCCACCGCCAAGCACCTGGTGGCCAACAACCGGGAAACCAACCGCAACGAGGTGAATGCGGTGGTCGGCGAGCGCGCCCTGCGCGAAATCTACCTGCCGGCCTTCAAGGCAGCCTGCGACGCCGGCGTGCTGAGCATCATGACCGGCGCCAACCGGGTCAACGGTCCGCATGCCTCCGACAACCCGTATCTGATCAACATCCTCAAGCGCGAGTGGGGCTGGTCCGGCTTCCTCTACACGGACTGGAACAGCGCGCAGACCACCGTGGAGGCGTTCGACGCCGGGCTGGATCTGTCCATGCCGGGCAGGCCCAACCGCGCGTTCGGTCTGGATAAACTGCAGCGCGCCTATCAGGCCGGCCTGCTGGACGACCAGGCGCTGGATGATAAAATACGCCGGGTTCTGCGCGGCTGTTATTTTGCCGGAAAGCTCAAAGGCAGTTCGGCCCGCCCGGAGGTGAAAGTCGATTATGAGGACCATCATCAAAAGGCGTACGAAGCCGCGGTCGCCGGCATGACCCTCGTTAAAAATGAGGCGCAGGCCCTGCCGATTCGCGACCGGGACCGGCGCATCGCGGTGATCGGGCCGCTGGCCGACAAGCGGTTCAGCGACGAGACCGGCGGCAGTTCCGGCGTGCACTATGTGCCGTATGATATCTCCGCGCTGGAGGGGCTTAAAAAACGCTTCGGCGAGGACCGACTCTCCTATGTGCCGCTGTCCATGGACGGCGCCTATGAGCTGCTGCGCGCGCCGTTTGTCTGTCATCTGGATGAGAATGGGCAACGGCACCCCGGATTCCAGGCCCGCTATTCCGGAAACCATCCGGGCACACTGGAGCCGGCGGCCGTGACGCGTTCCGAAGACGCGATTGCATTCAACTGGGAAATGGCCAGCCCGGACCGGCAGAAACTCTTTCCCGCGCGGTTTGACGCGGACTGGACCGGGCAGCTGGTTCCTCCGCAATCCGGTCCCTATACATTCAGGATTACCGGCACCCAGCGGGTCTACCTGTACCTGGACGGGGAGCTGGTCCTCAATAAGGAATGGATGCAGAGCGAGCGGGAAGCCACCATCAATCTGGAGGCCGGCCGCGAGTACGGGTTCAAGCTGACCTTCAATAAGATATTTAAGCACATCGACGCGCACATCCGCTTTTCGTGGATCCGGCCGGATCGCGAGCAGCAGGTCGCCGACAGCCTGGAGCAGTCGGTTCAGGCCGCCGCCGGCGCGGATGTCGCGCTGGTGTTTGTCGGGCTCGACCACAACACGGAAGCCGAGGGAATGGACCGTCACACCATGCGGCTGCCGGACTATCACGACCAGCTGATCGAACGGGTCCGCGCCGTCAATCCCCGCACGGTGGTCGTGGCCTACTGCGGAACGCCCATTGCCATGGATCCCTGGTTCGAGTCCGTCCCGGCGGTGGTCCTGCCGTGGTTCCCCGGCATCGAAAACGGCAATGCGCTGGCTTCCGTGCTGTCCGGCGACCGCGACTTCGGCGGGCGCCTGCCGATCACCTTCCCGAAAAAATACGAGGATTCCCCGGCGCATCCCTCCCGGCAGACGGCCGACAAGTACGACGTGATCGAGCACAGTGAAGGCATTTTCGTCGGCTACCGCTGGTTTGACCGCGAAGGCATCGAGCCGCTGATTCCGTTCGGGCACGGCCTGTCGTACGCCGCATTCGAGTACAGCAATCTGAGCGTGGATGATTCGCAGCTTCCGGTCCGGGTTTCGGTGGATGTGTCGAACGGGTCCGGTCGCGACGGCATCGAGGTGGTTCAGCTCTATGTGGCGGATCCGGAAAGCCGGCTGCCGCGTCCGGTCCGCGAGCTGAAGGAGTTCCGGAGCATCCGGCTGGCGGCCGGGGAAACCCGTACGGTCCGTTTCGAGCTTTCACGCGAAAGTTTTTCGTACTATGATCCCCAACTATCCGATTGGATTCTGGAGCCGGGCCGGTTTGACATTGAGATCGGCCGTTCGTCGCGCAATCTGGTGCTGAAGCGCGCAATCCAGCTGGCGGCAGATTCCGTGCGGTGAATTGACAGGTAAGGAGATTTTTGTGGTTCGAGCCCTTCATGTATTATTTGTTTTTGGCGCAGCAATGGGCGGTCTCGCCGGTCCGGTGACCGACGAGCTGTTCCTGAACCCGCCGCCGGCATACCGGCCGCTGATCATTCAGCACTCGGGGGCGATTCGAAAGACGGATGCGATGCCGTGGCTGCGCGCGCGGCGCGGCGGCGGCTATGTTCTGGACGCGGGCGGCAACAAAACCCCGGCGGGCGATGATGTGGTCAACGGCGAAACCTTTATCAATCCGACCTACCTTCAGGTCCCCGAAAATTTCCGCAAACTGGAACAATTGATCCGTAAATTGAAAGCGGACGGGCGGCTGGCCTGGATCTACGATGAATATGCCTACCCCAGCGGATCGGCGGGCGGGCTGGTGCTGGAATCCCATCCCGAGCACGCGGCCCGGGTCCTTACGTGCCGCTTCTTCAAACCCGGAGAGGAAATTATTCCGAAAGAGGGGGCTTCTGTCTTTTCCTGCGTGGCGCTGCAGCAAAAAAGCAAAGGGCTGGATCTGAGCCGGGCGGAGGATCTCACCGACGAGGCGCGTGAGGGTCGTTTTGTGTTCGACGAGTCCGGCACGTGGCGAATCTGCCTGTTTGAAATCGGTTTTTCCGACACGTGGAAAGGCCACAACATGAGCCGGCGCCTGCTGAATGTGCTCGACCGCGATGCCGTCCGCTGTTTCGTCGAAACAACACACGATCAATATGCCCGTCAGCTCGGCCCGGTCCTGAAGCAGGTCGATGCCTTCTTTACCGACGAGCCGCAGTTCGGCAGCGCGGAATTCTGGGGCCGGTCCGGCCGCATCGAAACCGATCCGGCAGTGCAGTGGACCGACGAGCTGGTGCCCGCCTTTGAAAAGAAAACCGGCTATCCGCTGCTGACCGCCCTGCCGGCCCTGTTTATGGATGTCGGAGAAAGTACGGCCAAATACCGCTACGATTTCTACGATGTGCAGAGCGACCTGATGGCTGAAAACTATTTCGGGCAGATTCAGGACTGGTGCCATGCACACGAAACGCGCTCCAGCGGCCACATGCTGCTCGAGGAGTCGCTGCTCTTTCACGTGATGTTCAGCGGCAGCGCCTTCAAAAACTGGGCGCGCCAGGATCTGCCGGGCATGGATCTGCTGGGCGCAATGCCGTATCGCAGCATGGCGTTCCACTGGGAGCCGAAGGCTCTAACCTTTAAGGAGGATCTTTCCTGCAAAATGGTGTCGTCGGTCGCTCATCTGATGGACAAACCCGGAGTGTTTTCCGAAAGCTTTGCCACGGCGGAAGAGGCCACCCTGCGCGATGTGTACGGCAGCACGGCCTGGCAGTTCAGCGAGGGCATCACCCATCAGTTCACCTACACCATCCAGAATCATTTTTCCGCCAAAGAGTATGCCGCCTATTCCGACTTTGCCGGACGGCTGGCGCTGTTCGCCCGGCGCGGTGTGCCGGTGTCGGAGATTGCCGTCCTTGCGCCGGAGGCATCCGTCTGGGCCGTCTACAACCCGCCGGGCGGCCGCGGCTTCGAGCGCTATTTCAAGGACAACCCGCAGGCCGCCAAAATCGATCACGGGTTCCGCAAAACCTGCCAGGCGCTGCTCGCATCGCAAAAGCAGTTCGAGTGCCTCAGCGAGGAGCTGCTGGTTCAGGCCGAGGTCCGCGCCGGCCGACTGCTGGTCGGGCCGATGTCCTTTTCGACGCTGATCCTGCCCGAAATGCATTTTGTCGCGCCGGGCGTGCTCGAAAAGCTCGAAGAGTTTGCCGCGTCCGGCGGGACGATTCGCTTTGTCGGCACCCTGCCGGGGCAGGATGCGGAACTGGGGGCCTCGCCGAAGGTTGAAAAACAGGTGAAAGAATTGATCAAAAAACGGTCGAAAACGGTCAGTTTCGCCTCCAGGTTTTCGGCGGATTTTGCCGAGGACGAGGTCAGCTGGTCCGGGGATGATGCCGTGCGCATGCTCGTGAAACAGGACGGAGCGGAAACCATCGTGCTGCTGGCCAATCCTTCCGAAAAGCCGGTTCGCGGAACGCTGAGTCTTCCAGGCATTGGAAAAACAGACCTGTGGAATCCGGAGACCGGGGAATGTGTTGAGGCCGTCGGCAATCCGGTGGCGGTTGAAATGGGCGGACAGACCGCCCGGATCATCACGGGGCTGTCTGTGACAAGATGATATGCGAAGCAAATTCGTGATCAAAACCCCCGGTTCAGTTGTTAATGAGAAAAGCGTTGTAACGGAAAGCTTGTACGAATATGAAAATTTTTTTTATGGCCTTGATCTCCTGGGTGTTCGCGTTTGCTGCAATGGCGGAGCGTCCGCCCAATATTGTTTTCATTCTGGCCGACGATATGGGCTGGGCGGATCTTCCGTGTTACGGAAACCGCTTCAATGAAGCCCCGAACCTGAGCCGCCTGGCGGAGGAGGGCATGCGCTTTTCCGATGCCTATGCCGCCTGCCCGGTCTGCTCGCCGACCCGCGCCAGCATCCTGTCCGGCCAGTATCCCGCCCGCGTCGGCGTCACCGATTTTATCCCCGGCCACTGGCGTCCGTTCGAAAAGGTGACCGTTCCGAAAAACCGGACGCAGTTTCTTCCCAACGACGTGGTGACCCTGCAGGAGTCTTTGAAAAAGGCCGGCTACCGGACCGGCTATTTCGGCAAGTGGCATTTGGGATACGAGCCGGAGCACCTTCCCTCGGCTCAGGGCGCGGATGAGTCCTATGTGTTTTGCAATTACGACTATTATATGCCGGAATTCATTCCCGAACTACATCCTGCGCCGAAAGGACGGCTGAGCGAAGTGCTCACCGACTTGAGTGTCGATTTCATGGAGCGGTCTAAAGATGAACCCTTCTTCCTGTTTCTGGCCCATTACGACGTGCACGTCCAGCTCGACGGCGACCGCGACCTGATTGAAAAGTATCAGCAAAAAGAAAAGCCGGTCGGCTATCCCGGCAACGCGGTCTACGCCGCCATGGTCGAGCATGTCGACCGCAGTGTCGGCCGGGTGCTGCAGACACTGAAACGGCTCGGGCTCGAAGAAAACACGGTCGTCTTTTTCTTCTCCGACAACGGCGGACTGATTTCCCGTTTCGACAAAGTTCCGCTGATTGCCGACCGCAGTCTGGATGTTTACGCCGACAGTCCGCTCCAGTATGTTGCAACATCCAACCTCCCGCTGCGCAGCGAAAAGGGAACGGTCTACGAGGGCGGAATCCGCGAGCCGCTGATCGTCCGCTGGCCGCAGAAGATTGACCGCGGAACGGTGTGCACCGCCCCGGTCAGCAGCGTGGATTTCTATCCGACTTTCCTGGAGCTGGCCGGCGCGCCGCCGCCGGACGGACAGGTGCTCGACGGAAAATCGATTCTTCCGGCGCTGCAGAGCAAACCGTTTGATGCGGACCGGCCGCTCTTCTGGCACTATCCGGTCTATCATCACGATGTGCCCGCCGGGGCCGTGCGCAAGGGCGACTGGAAGCTGATCGAAAATCAGCAGGACGGTTCCCTTCAGCTGTACAACCTGCACACAGACCTCAATGAATCGACCGATCTGAAATCACTTTATCCGCAAAAGGCGCAGGAACTCTATGCCCTGCTCAAAGCATGGCAGAAGGATGCCGGCGCGGAGCTGCCGGTTTTAAACCCAGATTTTAACGCAGACAAACGACAGGAATGGGGCTGGCACCCGGACCGGAAATAATCAGGAGATTCACAGTGAACGATACCGATAAATCATCGCCCGGATTTAAAAATTTAAAAATAGGCGATCTGTGGGGCTACGCCTTCGGCGAGGGCGCAAGCTCGATTACCATGAACGGCGTGTCGAATTTCGGCATGCTCTTTTATACGCAGATTATGGGCATGAGCCCCGAGATGGCCGGAATCGCTCTGTCGATTGCAACCGTCTGGGATGCGGTGACCGACCCGCTGATGGGAACCATTTCCGACCGCACCGCGACCCGCTACGGGCGGCGGCATCCCTACATGCTCGTCGGCGGCATCCTGCTGGCCCTGACCTTCCTGGCGCTGTGGTTCGTGCCGGAATCCTTCCGCGGCGAAAAGGCGCTGTTCGGCTATCTGCTCGCGATCAATATCGCCATGAAGACCGCATTCACGGTCTTCGTGGTGCCCTATACCGCCCTCGGCTTTGAAATGTGCAAAACCGATGACGACCGGGCGCGGCTGCAGGGCGTTCGCTTCGGCTTCAATATGATCATCAACATCATTTTCGGCGGGCTGGGCTGGATCCTGTTTTTCCCGGACCGGGTGGCGGCGGATGGAGCGGTGCTGGATGGCACCAAGGTTCATTCGAATTTCCTCAACATGGGCTGCATTCTTGCCGTCGGTGCGCTGGTCCTGATCTTTTTATGTGTGTACGTCACATACAAGTTTGCTGAAAAGGGACTGGTTAAGACCGAGGGCGAAACCATGTCCGACCATGTGGCGGCCTTCGTCCACGACCTCAAAGACGTTTACAGCGATAAGCTGGTCTGGCTTGTGTTCGGGTTTTTCGGACTCGCCCAGTTTGCGATGATGGTCGTTTCCCAGGTGCAGATGTTCACCTATGTGGAGTACATGCAGTTTACCGCCTACGAAAAAACCTTTGTGCATACGGGCGGCATGGTCGGCTTTATGCTCGGCTCACTGCTGCTCGGAAGCATGGTCCGGCGGCTGGATAAAAAGAAAACCGGCTATCTCGCCATGATGGTCAATTCCTTCGGATGCCTGGCGCTGCTCGCGGTGTTCACCGGCGGGCTGATGTCTCCGAAATCCGTTCCGTTGTTCGACGTCGCCGGCCAGCCCTTCCACCTTTCCAGCGTGGTGTTTGGTCTGCTGCAGATGCTCTGGTGGGGCGGATGCGGCATCCTGGTTCCGCTGGCCACGTCCATGATTGCCGACCTGTCGCTGGTGAAGCGCTTGCAGACCGGCGAGGTGACCGAAGGGCGCTACGCCGCCGGCTTCTCCTTTTTCCTCAAGGCGGCCAGTGCGCTCGGTCTGTTTGTCACCGGCTACATCCTGAAAAGCGTCGGCTATGTCTCCGGCGCGGAAACGCAGACCATGGAAACAGTCAACAAACTGGCTCTGATGACCTTTATTGTCGGTCCGGTCCTGATGGTTCTTTCGTTCTTTATCCTGCGCAAATACCCGATCAACCACGCCTTTATGGCAAAGCTGACCGCTGAAAAGGGCGCTTCCGACTGATTTGCCACTGAACATTGAGATGACAGCATGTTGAAAACAAAGGGTGTTTTAATTCTTTCGATCCTGTTGGCCGGTGCCTCGTACGGTGCCCCGGGCGCTGCGCCGGCCAAAAAACCCAACATCGTCTTCATTCTCGCCGATGATCTCGGCATCACCGACATCAGCGCGTTCGCGACGCATTATACGGGGAAGAAGAGCGAAGAGCTGTTCTATGAAACGCCGAATCTGGACCGGTTGGTCGGCAATGGGATTTCTTTTTCCCAGGCGTATGCCAACCAGCTCTGCGCGCCAACGCGCGCGGCGATCATGACGGGGCGGTATGCCTCCCGCTTCGGCATCACCACGGCGACGGTGGTGGAGCCGACGTTCTACAACCAGGGCCTGCCTGTGCCGGACGGCTTCAATCCGCACGATGTGGTGGAGCACAAGGACGATATCAAGGAACCCCAGGCGTGGATCAACGGAAGTTCCAGCACCGCGCTCGATCCTTCGCTGACGACCCTGCCAAAGGTGCTGGAAGGCTATCGCTCCGTCTTCCTCGGGAAGTGGCATCTGGGGGGGCACGGCGCCAAAGGATTCCAGCCGCAGGATCATGGCTTCGAGACCCTGGCCTGGTTCGATGCCGCCGGCACGCACTACTTCGACACCGGAGCAACCGACTATAAGAGCTGGCCGTATGGCTGGAACCGCACGACGCCAATCTACGACACCTTCCCCAGGGACGGGCTTTCCCTGGGCAGTGCCGGCCCCGCGCCCCATGCCGGGTATCTGACCGACGACCTGGCCGGTCGTGCCGTGCGTTTCGTGCATTCCTATGCCGAGGAGCAGGCGGCGGGGAAGGAGACGCGTCCCTTCTTTTTCTATTTTTGCCACTTTGCCGTGCATACCCCGCTGGAAGCTCCCCGGGAGACGATTGACCATTTTGCGCCCAAGCCCCAGCTCGGCACATTGGGTCACAGCAATGCCCTCTATGCCGCCATGGTTAAGCATCTCGACGACAGCGTCGGCCGCCTCGTCGACGCGCTGGAAGAGACCGGGCTGCTCGAAAACACCCTGGTGGTGTTCACCTCCGACAACGGGGGCGTGGAATACACCGATCCTCCAGCGACCGACAACTTCCCCTTCAACGGGGGCAAGGGGTGTCTGAACGAGGGGGGCGTCCGCGTTCCGCAGATCTGGTGGATGCCCGGACGCTTCGAGGGCGGAAGATGGTGCAATGCGCCGGTCAACTGCATCGATTTCCTGCCGACACTGGCCGAGATCACGGGCAGCAAAATCCCGCAGGAAATCGATGGCACAAGCATCCTTCCGCTGTTGGAAACGCCCAACCTGAAAGATCCCGCCCCCCGCACCTTTATTTGGCACTATCCGTTCAACCTGATCGTCAAGGATCCCGATTGCGATGTGCCGCTGCCGCTTACGCCGCATTCCGCAATCCGCATGGGCGACTATAAGCTGATCTGGGATTGGCATGGCCGGCTGCTGCTCTTTGATATGGCTGCCGATCCGTATGAATCAAACGACCTTTCAAAGCAGATGCCGGAACAATGCAACAGGATGCTGGGGGAATTGAAGACCTGGCTGAAAGCCAACGTCGACAGGCATTACATGCCCCGCAGGAATCCCGATTACAAGGCCGAAGGCGATCTGCGCCCTTATCCCTTTAACGACTGGAGCGGTTCGATTTTCGAATGAGGATGGAATACAGAGCCTGGATAGTTGCAATCAGCGCATGTTTCGCCGCTGGGTTGTTTGCAGCGGCGGAACCTGCCCGTCCGAATGTGGTGTTTATCCTTTCGGACGATCACCGGCACGACCTGATGGGCTTCATGGGCAACCCGTATATCAAAACCCCGAACCTCGACCGGCTGGCCGGGGAGGGCGCGGTGTTTCAGAACGCCTTCTGCGCGTCGCCGCTGTGCACGCCGTCGCGCGCCTCCTTCTGGACCGGCCTGCATCCGGAAAAGACCGGCGCGCCCTGCATCGTCGATGAAGCCGCCGGCTTCCTCGAGCTTTCCCGCGTCTTCGCCGAAGACCTGCACGACAGCGGCTACACCACCGCCTTCATCGGCAAGTGGCATCTGGGCGACGGCAAAAACCCGAAGCGCGGATTCGACCACTGGGCCAGCTGGGACTGGGTCGGCAACGACTTCAACTATACCATCTACGAAAACGGCCGGCCCGTTCAGATGACCGGCTTCACCGACGACAACACCTCCCGCATGGCCGCCGAATATATTCAGCAGCATGCGGACGACAGGAAGCCGTTCTTCCTTTATCTGGGGCTCAAAGCCCCGCACCTGCCGTATGCCTATCCCGAGCGGCTCGAGCACGCCTTCGACGGAATCGATATTCCCAGACCCGCGACGTTTTACGAAGACTACAGGGAGACCGGCAAGCGCGGGCTGGAGAACAGCTGCATCCAGGCGGCGGAATGGGTCTACGGCATTCCAAAGTATGGAAGCTGGGAAAACTACGTGAAGTCCTATTACCGCGCCGCGCAGTCCATCGACGATTCCGTCGGCACCGTTTTCCAGGCCTTGGAAACAGCCGGCATCGCAGAAAATACGCTCGTGATCTATTCGTCCGATCACGGCTACCACATCGGCGACCACGGCCTGACCGAAAAGCACTACACTTATCGCAATGTGCTGCACATCCCCATGATCATGCGCCTGCCGGGGCTGATCGCGCCGGGAACCGTTTCTTCCGATCTGGTTTCCGCCATTGATGTGGCGCCGACCGTGCTGGATCTGTGCGGCGTAAAACCGGTAACGCAAATGGACGGCAAGAGCCTGATTCCGCTGCTGAAAAACCGCGGCGTGGATCCCGCGCCGCGCGAGGAAATCTTCTGCGCCTTCGACGCCGATCCGGGCCGCGTGATCCTGCGCGGCAACGCCTGCGTGCGCACAAAAGATCACAAGCTGATCTGGTTCTCGGATATCGATCATTACGAGCTCTACGACGTGCATAAAGACCCCGACGAGATGACCAATCTGGCAGCCGACCCCGAACAGGCTTCGGTGCTCAAAGAGATGAAAGCGCGAATGGGGCAGAAGATTCTGGACGTCTCCTGGGGGCAGCTCGAAAAACATCCGTTGACCGGTACCTGCTACGTGCTCGGTCCGGTTCGCGAGCGGGACGAAGAGGCCGTGCGCATAGCCATCCACGTGCCCGAAATCAACTATTCCCGTTCGGTCAAGGGCTATAAATGGAGGCCGGTTCCCGTTTCCGGAACGCTGGCGCTCGAGGCGGATTTCGGGGAATCCGGCGAGCGGGGATTTTTTGCGTTCCCGGTCGTGAATAAAAGGGATTCCGTCGGCTTCCTCCAAATGGACATCGCAAAAAACGATTTGCCGATGATGGGCGTTTGGGGCGGCGAAATTGTTTTCGGCAACAAGCTTGCGGAGCGGATGCTCGGCCGGCAGGAGGGATTCCATCAGAACTTTTTCCAGTACTGTCCGCCGGTTCCGCCCGGGCAGAGCGATGTGGTGGTCGAATTCGCCGTAACGCCCGGCAAACCGGCGGTGTTTGAAACGGAGCTGACCTTTGCGGACAGCCTGCTGGAACTGCCGTCGATGAATTGCGGTAAAGCCGCCGGTCCGATTGCGCTTCGTTTCGGCGGCCTGGACCACCAGCTGATCCGCACCGAACTCCCCGGCGGGGTCTCGCAGATCAAAACAACCGGCGGCGATGCCTATGCCTGGGCGAAGGTCCCGCAGCCGTTCGACCCCCAAAAACTGTGCCGCATTGAATTCGAATATAAAAGCCCCACCGGGCTCGACGAACTGCAGGTCTTTTTCGGGCCCGATGTCCGTAAGGAAAACAGTGTGGTTACCTCGCCGATCGAACCTTCCAATGTTTGGAAAAAGCTCAGCTTCGATTTCAGCGGGCAGCCGAACTACGACCATGCCGTGCCGTTTTTCCGCTTCGACTTCGGCCGCCGGCCCGGTCGTGAAATCAGCGTGCGGAATATTCAGCTGACAGGGAACTGACAAATCTTAGCTCATACGACCCCAAAAACTTGTTGAAACCTCGTAATCAATCCCGACGAATACCTGCGCGATGATTCCCGCAGTTTTCGACCATCAGCAACCAGATCGCCGCCGACCTCGACGCAAACGGAGACATCAGCAAAAGGGTCAGCAAAAGGGTCAGTCCTCGGCAAAAGGGTCAGCAAAAGGGTCAGTCCTCGCATTCTGACAAAATGAGTTGGCAAAAAGGGTCAGTCCTCGCATTCTGACAAAATGAGTTGACATGAGTCTGTCAGACATCGTAAGTGATTGCTCATGGCGAGAAAAGCGAGAGTGCAGTTTGAGGGGGCGACCTATCATGTGATGTGTCGCGGGAATCACCAGGAGCCTGTTTTCAAGGATAATAAAGACCACGAAGAGTTTCTGGATACATTAGGCGAGGTGGTTGAACGCATGGGGTGGAAGCTCCATGCGTTTGTGTTGATGGGCAATCATTATCATCTGTTGATCGAAACGCCGGAAGCCAATCTGGTTGACGGAATGAGATGGTTTCAAAGCACGTACACACAACGCTTTAATTCCAGACATAAACAGTGTGGCCATTTGTTTCAGGGGCGGTATAAAGCACTGCTGGTCGATGATGGCGAATACTTTTCCGCTGTGGCAAACTATATTCATTTGAACCCTGCACGGGCGGGCTGTTTTGATTTGGAAAACGGAAAGCTCTCGGACTATAAGTGGAGCAGTTATCCGGGATATCTTCGCTCTTCAATGCGGCCCGGGTTTTTGACGGTAGAGCGACTTCTATGGAATTATGGGAAATACGATGACTGTTCAGGCCGTTCAGATTATCGCCAGCGGATGAAAAAGCGTGTTTTAGAAATTCAGCACAGCGGAAATCCGAAGGAGGCGGATGAGCAGTGGGAAAAGATTCGTCGGGGCTGGGTTTTAGGATCAGATCATTTTTGCGAACGAGTGAGGCGGTTGGCTGATGAAGTTATGAAGGGAAAACAGCCTGAGTCATTTTCAGGAGAATCCCGGAGGCTGCACGATGAGACACGTGCTGAAGAGATTCTGAAAAGAGGGTTGCATGTATTTTCATTAACGGAAGATGAGCTGAGTGATTTGCGAAAGGGAGATGATCGCAAGAAGGTGGTTGCATGGATGATTCGAAAACGAACGAGTGTAAAAAATGACTGGATTTCAACTCGTTTAAAGATGGGGCATCCGAATAGTATTTCAAGGCACATGGGAGAAGTGGAGCGTGTTCGAACCGGGGAATTGTTGAAGTTGAAAGAAGAAATATCAGAATGCGAGGACTGACCCGATTGCTGATTAGAATGCGAGGACTGACCCCATTGCTGATGACCCCATTGCTGACCCCATTGCCCCATTGCTGACGTTTATTCTAACTTTGCTTGACCCTCTGACCCCCTCGGAGGTCCCTCTAGCGCAGCGGGTGGTGAAAAGCGGGAGGTCTTTGATTGCGCTTTAGCGTAACGCAGTTAGCGTGATTTTGTTGTTTGAGAGAGAGGATGCAAGATGAACTGTGATCGACATGTACGGGGCCGGAATTGGATTTCTCGCGGGATCGTCAGAGCAGGGCTTCTTTTGAGCATTTTTTTTGCGGGCAGTTGCCTTGCGGCATCCGGCGATCAAAACATTGAATATATGGTTTTTGAGGGGGGCGGTCCGGATCAGGGGCCGGGCCCGAATATGAAAAAGAATATGACCGCGCTGCTGGATAAATTCGGACCGGCCGATCCGTCTTCATCCCGCATGGTTGGCTACGGGGTTCAGCAGATTCGGATTCTCTCCCGGTCCACGGCGGCGGTTGCTAAGCGAGTTGACGAGGCGCTGGATGCCGCGGAGCAGACGGGGATTCCCGTGTGGCTGCACATTGATCCGATCTATGGCTGGGGCGCGGAAACCGAGGCGAGCGCCGCGGATGCCCCGGCAGTCAAATTCTGGAAGCATCCGGAAATGCGCGAGTGGCGGGAGTTTCCCGGCGAGGATGACAAACTGCCCGGGCACATTCCGCGCCTGTGGTTTTGCTGGGGTCCCTGGTGCTCTCTGCCGGCATTCCCGGCGATCGGTTCGCCGGCGTTCGTTGAATTCGCCCGCACTCAGCTGCGCGACGGGGTACTGGTTCCCCTGACGGCGCGGTTGAACCAATGGAAAGCCGAGGGGCGGGAATACCTTTTCGCGGGCATCAATGTCGGATGGGAAGATCATATTCCCCATTATCCCGCGGACTGGGCGTCGCGAGGTCCGATCCGGGCCGAATTCCCGGAAACGGTGGCGGGGCTGGCAATCGATGAAAACCTCTTCGGTGCGCAACTGGGCTATGCGTCGCTGTACTGGAGAGGCTGGGACGAAAAGCGG
>JBFHEM010000059.1:0-28244 GCA_041584215.1 Tichowtungia sp.
ACGTCCGCACCTCCAAGGCCGTCGACGAACGGATCCGCGAGCTCGGCGGCGAGCCGCACATGTGGAAAGTCGGCCACTCGTTCGCCAAAATGAAAATGCGCGAGCTCGACTGCATCGTCGGCGGCGAGCTGGCGGGCCATTACTACTTCCGCGATTTTTTCTACTGCGACTCCGGCATGCTGACCGCGCTGATCGTGCTGAGCATCGCCGCCCGGCTCAAGGCGGAGGGCAAGCCGTTTTCAAGCGACATCGACGGGCTGCGGCGCTACGCCAACTCCGGCGAGCTGAATTATCATGTTGAACAAAAGGAAGCGGCAATCGCCGCGCTGGTCGAAACCCTGACCGCGAACGAAACGCCCGTTGCGGTCTGTGATTTTGACGGGGTGCGCATGGAGTTCGCCGACTGGTGGTTCAACGTGCGGGTTTCCCAGACCGAGCCGTATCTCCGCCTGCTCATTGAAGCGGACAAAGAAACGCTGCTCGCCGAAAAACGCGCCGCCATCGAGGCAGCCCTGGCGCCCTTTGTTTAGCAGGCTCGCGGCTGAAGTTCCCCGGCAGCCGCATGCCGGGTTTAACGGGTTCGCAGGCTGATCGACACCCTGAAAGCCGTCGATTCCCCCGGCGCCAGGACCTTCAGCGTACCGTTTTCTTTTTCAGCGGTCTGGCCTTCCGGATGGCAGTTGGCGGGCTCAAGGCCCATGACGTATTCCTGTTCACCCATCATTTTCCACTGGGTGAAGTAAGGCAGCTCCGCCTTGCGGTAAGCCACTTCCATAGACAGTCCGGAATCCGGATTGCGCAGAGTCATGCGGGCCAGCCCGTCGGCGTCGGCTTCAACATCATGAAAAAAGCACTGTTCCGCATAGCCGGCGGTCGGCGGCTGACAGCGGTTCCATTCGCCCATTCCGGCCGCCGCAACATCGTTTCTCGGCGTGGTTTCGACGGCGCGGCCCTCCACCACGGACGTTTCGCCCAGCAGCGGGAAGCCGGCGTTGATGTGATAAAGAATCATCAGGGGGGCCGGCCGCATCCCGCAGTTTTTGACTTCATCACGGATCGTGATGGAGTTGTCGCCCATGGCGGTCGAGATCGTGCGGCGGAGCTCCAGATTCTCGCCGAAGAAGCTGACTTCCCGGACCGTTCCGCTGACGCTCAGGCCGTACTGTCCGTCTTTCCAGCCTTTGGAAATGCTGATATTTTCGGCCGGGGTGTTGGATAGGCGGCCGTGCAGCCCGAGCGGACCGTCCACGCGCATCCCCTCTTCGGCCTCGGGATTGCCGACGCTGCGCAGGCCGCATCCGGCCAGCAGGCCGCCGCCGAAACTGCGCAGCCAGCGAAATCCGTCGGATTCGAAATGAGCAGGGTGAACCGGGCCGACCGGAGTCTGGTAGGCAAACGGAACGCCGGTAAAGGAGGCATCGCCGATATCCATGCCGCGGTCGAGCAGCACGGTAAAGCGCAGGCCGCTTCCATTATCGACATCGGCCATGCGGATGCCGCGCCCGCGTCCGTCATCCAGCACCGAGGTGCGAATCCGGGCCAGCTGATCCATCGAGCCCACATAGGGTTTCAGTTCGTTTTCGGTCATACCAGCCGCTCCTTGATCTGCAACCAGACGCGGGCTGCCTCTTCATCCCAATGGTTCCAAAGCGCTTCGAGTCCGCCCCGGATTTTGTCCGCATCGCTGCCAAACAGCTGCAGCGCCGCCAGCGCCGCCCCCTCGGCAAAAACGCGGGGACTCAGTCCCTGACCCAGCACAACGCGCAGGGTTCCGATCACGCGATCGTCCCAGCTCAGCTTGCGTTCGAGATCGCGGCAAACGCGATCCACGCGGTCGGTCAAAAACGGATTCACCATGCGCACGAGCAGATCGTCGGCATAGGCGGCGAAGCCCTCCGCGGTAAACAGCTCATCGACGCCGGCCCATTTTTTGCACAGCGCGGCGCCGGATTCGTTCACAAACGCGACTCGCGCCCTGGCAATCAGCTCAGGACTGCCTGCAAGCTCATGCATCAGCTGCACGCCACTGCGCCGGGCATGAATTCCCAGCCAGAAGTGAACCGCGTTATGCCCGTAGAGCTTGGCCTCTTCAAACGGAAGCAGATCGGCCTTATCATAGAGCCCCTGCACCTGCCGTTCAGCAATTCCGTCGCAGGACTGGATCAGGATTCTGTTAAAGGCTTCAACCAGATGGCCGCGGTCGGCGGACGGGGTCAGCGGGGGAATCTCCCGGCGCGCGCATTCATCCGCCGGGAAAATGCAGCTCATTTTACCGACCACGGTGTTGAGAAAGCGGGTTTTCGGAAACGGGCCGACGGCTTTCTCCAGCTCTTCAGCCGCGTGGTTGTGGTTTTCGGCGGCATAGACAAACCGGCGGCGCTGCGGCTGCCGCGCAAAGCCGGCTTTCACCCAGCCGAGATGTTTGAAAAAGGCGATGCTCGGCAGCGCGGTGGCGACTTCATCGGCCTGCGCGGCGGCCTCTGTCAGCTTTTCGAGATCGCCCGGCACCGACGGATTGTAAATTTCCACGCCGGGGATCGTCTGCGTGGTGACCGCATCGTTCGATGCGATGTTGATCTGAATCGTGCCGCCGTTGTCGCGCACCGCCTGAATCAGGGCGGTGTCGACGTCGGCGATGACGAGCCGATCGAATCCGCCGCGGAACGCGCCGTCGAGAAAGATACCGGTTTGAATCGGACCGAGCCCGACTCCCAAAAATGTTTTCATAAGTCTCCTACAGATTTTTTAACACAGGTTTCAGCGAGGGATAAAGCTGTTTATAGAGCGCATGTTTGTCGCGATAGAACGCATGGCGCGCGGCATCCGGTTCAAAGATCCGGTCGTCGTGGACAAACAGCTCGGCCGCTTCGGAAGAAGCGGCGAAGACGCCGGTGGAAATTCCCGCCAGCATGGCCGACCCCAGCAGTCCGGCTTCGGTGATGCGCGGACGGACAATCGGGATCCCGAAAACATCCGCGCGGATCTGCAGGCCGGCATCGGATTTGGCGCCTCCGCCCGAGGCAATAAAAGCGGTCGCATCGATGCCCAGGCTGCGCAGCGCATCCATGCCCTGCACAAAATAGAAGGTCGCGCCTTCAATGATGGCCTTGAGGATCTCCCCGCGGGTGGTGCTGGTTTTCAGCCCGACGATCACCCCCGAGGTGTCCGGAGAATGATGCGGCGGCACATCAAAATGCGGCAGCACCAGCAGCCGGGAAGGATCTGCGGGCATTTCCGCATCCAGCTGTTTATACGAGACGTCTGTTGAGGCAAACGTATCCCGGAACCATTTCACGAGCAGCCCGGACTGGTTATAGAGGAAGGAAACATAAAGATCCGGCAGGACGTGATGTTCAATATTCAGGTTTTCCTTCAGCATGCGCAGCGGATCGGACGGCTTTTCATAGATCGGGGTGATGCAGTCGAACGAGCCCATGCCGTAGACGGCGCGGCCCGCGGAGATGCCTCCGCAGCCCAGCGCATTGCAGCACTGGTCGTGCCCGCCCGCGACCACCTGCACACCGGGCGGCAGGCCGACTTCGCGGGCCATCGCATCGGACACGGTCCCGATCACGGTCCCGCCGGGCACCACCCGCCCGAGTTTTTCGCGCGGGATGCCGCTCCAGGCGAGCAGCTCATCGGACCAGTCGTTTTGTTCCAGATCGAACAGCAGGGTCCGGTTGGCGTGCGAGTTGTTGGTGACCGGGCCGCAGCCGAGCAGGAACGCGATCAGGTCGGACCAGAGCAGAAAATAATCGGCCCGCTGATAAATCTCCGGCCGGTTATCGCGCAGCCAGAGCAGCTTGGGCATGGAATAGTTCGGGCCGAGCAGATTCGGGTTGATCCGGTACAGCCCGTCGCGTCCGAAGGTCTCCACCATGCGGTCGACGTGCTCCGCCCCGCGGTCGTCGACGCAGAGAATCGTGTTGTCGAGCAGTTTCCGATCTTTGGAAACCGGCACAAACGCTTCCCCGAACGAGCTGACGCAAAGCGCCGTGACCGGATCGGCGGCGGCCTGCGCGACCGCTTCCGCGATCACCTCTTTGGTTTTTTTCCAGACATTGGAAGAATCCAGCTCGGACCATCCGGGCTGCGGATGCAGCATGTCATACTCACGATAGGCCTGCGCAGTGCAGGTCCCGTCGAGGCCGAACACCCCGGCCTTGCAGCCGGTGGTTCCCAAATCAATTCCGAGCAGGCTCATAGAACTCCTGAGTCGAAGGCCTGAAGGTCAAAAGTCTAACATCCCGACTTTCGGCCTGAAGACCTTCGACGCTTGACTCTTTTACTTCGTGAAATCCTTCAGTTCGTACCCGAGATATTTGGTGAAGGCTTCTCTGACGGCCGGGGCGACGTGACCCGCGGTGACGCCGACGTGATGGCGGTAGCCCTGGTGGCCGATGTACTCCAGCGCGTCCTGCAGGTTATCGATCTTCGCGACACCGCCACAGCCGAAGAATCCTTCTTCAATTTCGTCCGGCGTGAACTCGCCTTCGCCGAGGTAGCACCAGAGTTTTCCGTCGGTGGTTTTGGAGCTGGCAAAGGTGATCGGTGTTGCGGCAATGCGACCGACGTTGCAGCCCCAGCCGCAGCCGGCGCCCATCGCCTTGGCGAACATCGGGTGGTCGATGACCTGCCCCTTGGCGGTCATCAGTCCCTGCGGAACCGGGCCGCAGTGGAACAGGATGCATTTATCCGGGTCGTCGCCGTAGTTGTTGTTCCAGTCGAGGCAGGTGGCGGGCACCTGGGAAGCGAGGCGCAGCGCATACATCGGAACCGCGTTGCAGACATCGAGCTCGCAGGCGGAGACAATGCCCCGGTCGTTCATTTCGCTGAGCAGCACGCACGGGGAAATGCCGAGTTCTTTTTCGATTTCAATCCAGCAGCGCAGCGCCATGCAGTCGAGCCGGTAGTCATCCATGATGTTGTCGAGAACGACCGCCACTTTGGCCAGCATTTCAGACTTTTCAGCCGGCACGCCGTCCCAGTGGGTGTAGTTTTTCAGCCGCTCGGCCTTGGCGATGAACTGGTCGTCGGTGGTTTTGATGTCGCGCACGCGCAGGAACACTTCGGACAGGTCGAGCGCCTCGGTGGTGATGCCGTAGCGCTGGAGGGTCAGCTCGTCGAAACGGACCGTCTTGAATGCCGTCGTCCGGGCGCCGATGGCACCGACCGTCATCTTTTTCATTTTGTTTGTGATGCGGCAGACCGCGGCGAACTGGGTGACGTGCTTTTCAAAGGCTGCACTCTCCGGCGCCACGGTATGCGGCTGGAAGGTGGTGAACGGCAGGCCGTACTGGCAGAACACGTCCATCACGGAAAACTTGCCGCAGAACGCGTCGCGGCGGTCCGCGAAACCCATTTTTCCGAATTCATCCGGATAGGCCTGCACGAGGATCGGCACGCCGCATTCCTCGAGCGCGGCAATGGCGCCGGTTTCGTCGCCGAAGTTCGGCAGGCAGAGGATGACGCCGTCGTACCGGCCCTCGTTCTGCTTCAGGAACTGCGCGTATTTGATGCCGTCATCGACCCCTTCAACGGCGCCGAATTTGGTGAGCGACTCGTCCATCAGCAGCGCGTTATAGCCGAGTTTTTTAAGGACCGCGGTCATTTCGCGGCGGGCGTCGGAAACCAGTTTTTCGGGAAAAAAGCCGCGGTTTCCAAAATACAGAGCAAATGTCATTTCCTGTTTCATGCTTAGCCTTCCGGGTTGAGAATTTCTGCCGAACCGTTCACTTCAAGATCTTCATTGATCACCACCAGCATCGCATCGTAAACGGCCTGCTGCGCCGCTTCGACGCCCTGCCCGATCATCGCTTCGTACGGCTGGCGGATGGCCGTTGCCACGTTGATTTTGGCGATGCCGTGCTTCATGGAATCCATGATGTATTCCTTGCGGATACCGGTTCCGCCGTGCAGCACGAGCGGAATTCCCGTGGCCTTGTGGATGCGGTCGAGGTGTTCGATATTGAGCCGCGCGGCCACCTTCTGTTTTCCCTTGGCGGCGGCGGAAATGGCCCCGTGAATGTTGCCGATGGCCACGGAAAGCCAGTCGGCACCGGACTGCTCCACGAACTGTCTGGCTTCGGCCGGATCCGTGAACCCTTTTCCGGAGGCGAAGAGCTCCTCGTAAGGCGGAAGCGGCCCGGATTCGTGCCCCATCACAGCGCCCAGCTCGGCCTCCACCGGAATGCCGGCGGCATGCGCCAGATCGACGATTTCTTTGGTGCAGGCGATGTTTTCGGCGAGCGGCAGGCGGGAGCCATCCACCATGACCGACTCGTACCCGACATCGATTGCCCGGCGGATATCGTCCGCAAAATCCACCCGCAAATCGTCCTCGTCGATCACGGGAATGTGGTCGAGGTGCAGGCGGGTGTGGCCGGGCAGTTTGAATTTCTGGTATTCCGCACAGACGGCTTCGAGGCTTTTGGATTCAAACTTCACCCACTCCAGGCGGGCCACCACCAGCATCCCGACGCTGTTCGTGTCTTTCAGCGCCTTGATGACGGGTTCAACCATCGGCAGGTACGGAATATTGAATGCCGGAATCACAGCACCTGTTTCACAGGCGCGCTCGACCAGCTGTTGAGTTGAAGCATACGGCATAATAAGAGTCCTTTTGTTAACTGAACCCGATGAGTCTGCCAGAACGCACGCATCGCGGGAATGGACAGAGACACTCTTTCATGTATAATCCTGCACGGTCAAATACATGAGAACGCCGGTTATACAATATGCGATCGCCACGGAGGAGATGGACCGGATTATGGGCCGTCTGCACCGGCTGTTCGGCATTCGCATCACTTTTTTCGACATGCAGGAGCACGAACTGGAATATTTCCAGGTCAAACCCATGTCGGCGTTCTGCTCCTCGCTGCGCAGGAAGAAAGAGATGGCCGACCAGTGCGCCGCCTGCGACCGGTTTCATCTGGCCGAAGCCAAGCGGCTGCGCGATGTCCACATCTATCACTGCCACGCGGGGCTCATCGAAGGCATGGTTCCCCTGTATGACCGCCGCAACATCTATCTCGGCGCCATCGTTTTCGGCCAGCTGCGCGACCCAACCGCTGCCGCGAATGAACAATGGCCCTCCTCCCTGAAAACCAAACACGGAAACCTGCCGGTCTATACCGTTGAAAAAGCGCGCGATGTCGGCCATCTGCTCAAATGCGTCAGCGAATCGATCATCGACAACGAGCTGATCCGCTACCGCAACAAACCCTGGGCGGAAAAACTGGAACGCTACATCGAGACGCACCTGCACGGGAAAATCACAACCGATCAGCTGGCCGCGGAAGTCGGACGCTCCGCCTCGTTCGTGGCGCACCATTTTGCAACGGAATTCGGACAGACGCCGCGACAGTACATTTTGAAACGGCGCATGGAGGAAGCCCGGCAGCTGCTCGAAAACGGCATGAGCGTTCAGGCTGCGGCCGCACGCCTCGGCTTCTACGACGCCTTCCACTTTTCAAAAACCTTCAAACGCTTCTGGAACCGGCCGCCCAGCGAATGCCACCCATAGGGACGCAACCCGCAAAAAGCTCGGTCAACGGCCGGACGTCCAACCATTGGAAAATGATTTTGGAAAATCCCGCGTCAACCTGCTATTATGTGCGCTATGAGTAAACCATCATCCAGCATTCCGGCGCGTCAGCACTCCGACCATCCATCCATCCTGATTCAAAACGCGAACATCGTGAATGAGGGCCGAAGCTTTTCCGGCGACGTGCTGATCCGCCGCGGACGCATTGACCGCATTGATGCGCAGATCTCCGCCGATGCCGACGTGGTGATCGACGCCGACGGCAAAGCCCTGCTGCCGGGCATGATCGACTGCCACGTGCACTTCCGCGAACCGGGCCTGACGCACAAAGGCGACATGGCCAGCGAGTCGGCCGCCGCCGTTGCGGGCGGTGTCACCTCCGTCATGGAAATGCCCAACACCCATCCGCCGGCGGTCACCAGCGAACGGCTCGAGGAAAAATTTGCACTCGCCGCGGGGCGGATGCACACCAACTACTCGTTCTACCTCGGCGCATCGCTCAACAACCTCGACGAGATCAAGGCCGTTGATGCGCAGAATGTCTGCGGCGTCAAGGTCTACATGGGCTCCTCAACCGGCGACATGCTGGTCGACCGGCTCCAAACCCTGGAGGATCTGTTCCGCGAATGCCCGGTCAACCTGACCGCGCACTGCGAAAACTCGCGCATCATCTCCGGGAACGAAAAAACGTTCGCCGATCAGTACGGCGACGCCATCCCCTTCTCCGCCCACCCGCTCATCCGCAGCCGCGAGGCCTGCTATGAGTCGTCCAAAATGGCGGTGGAGCTGGCGCGCAAACACGAAACCCGGCTGCACATCCTGCACATCAGCACCGCCGATGAACTGGATCTGTTCGACTCGGCGGTCGTTCGCGTCGGCACCGCCCGCGAAAACGAATGCTACACCGAAGAACAGGGCCGCAACATCACCGGCGAGGCCTGCGTCCACCATCTCTTTTTTGACGACTCCGCCTACGACCGGCTCGGCGCACGGGTGAAATGCAACCCGTCCATCAAAACCGCCGCCGACCGCAGCGCCCTGCTCAAGGCGCTCGTCAGCGGCCGGCTCGACACCATCGGCACCGACCACGCCCCGCACACGCTGGACGAAAAGAGCCGCCCCTACCGCTCCGCGCCCTCCGGCATTCCGGTCATCCAGTCCGCCCTGCCCTCCGTGCTCGAACATTTCCACGACGACCTCCTCAGCCTCGAACTGATCGCCGAAAAAACCGCGCACAGCCCCGCGCGCATTTTCAACGTGGCGGATCGCGGCTTCATTCGCGAAGGCTGCTGGGCCGATCTCGTACTGCTCGACCTCAACCGCCCGTCAACCGTCAGCAAAGAGACCATTCTCTACAAATGCGGCTGGTCGCCCTTCGAAGGCACCTCCTTCCGCTCATCCGTCGACACCACGATCGTCTCGGGCCGGATCGCCTGGCAGAACGGCAAGATCGCTCCATCCAAAGGCCAGCGCCTCGTCTTCAGCCGTTGACAGGCTCTCCCGCCCGTTCGCGTGGCTCACTCAAGCCGCAAAGCCGCCAAGGACCTGCTGCACCTGGCGCCTCGGCGGCAAAACCGGCTCCCCGCGGCTTTTCCAACCATTGGAACCCTGTTGCATAGACGCGCACGGATGGTAGACTGCCGCCGTTAACCGGGAGGTGAATCATGCAGCTCAACAAAATGAAATGCGCAGCGTGTCAGGCGGGCGCCCCGTCTGTCAGCGACGAGGCCGCCGACGAATACATACAGCAGATTCCCGAATGGAGCATCGTTGAACAGGAGGGCATGAAACGGCTCGAACGCGTTTTTGAGTTCAGCAACTTCATCGAAGCACTTGAGTTCACGAACCGCGTCGGCGAACTGGCGGAGCAGCACGGGCACCACCCGGCCATTCTGACCGAGTGGGGAAAAGCGACCGTGCAGTGGTGGACGCATAAAATCCGCGGGCTGCACATCAACGACTTCATCATGGCCGCCCAGACCGATCAGCTGGCATAGCAGCCAGGAGGCAGAGCCTCCACCCTTCTGCTTTTCCAACCATTGGAAAACCGCCGGCCTCCGAACAACCGCTTTTTCCAATGGTTGGAAACAGCAACTCAGCGGACCGTCTTCATCTCGTAATAACAGATCATACGAAATTTTCCTGACTAATATTGATTCAAGTATCGGCGAACGACCAGCATCACTCTGAGCGGACGGAGCCCGCGGCAGAATGAATGCGGTGGTTCGATTTTTTGTAGTTAATATTCATATAAACAGATTCACGAAGTTTTCCATCTTCATTTTCTAGGACTTCAACTGCATTTGTTTGACGTCGCATGAGTGCAGTTTGGCCATCAGCCGACAAGTGAATTGATTGGTCAATGCTAGGGGGGAGAAGTAATGCCTGAGCCATACCCATAACGACATCTGCTTCGGTTGGAAAAAAGTGCTCGGGACGATAGTTTAAAAGTGAAATGACATTAGAAACAGATGGACTTAACCCAAACGCATCAAGCCCGTCAGAATACGCTCCGTCTACCTCGCTGATAAATTCAAACCAGTTCGCTTGGGCATCCGCCAACAGAGCTTTGGTTTCGTCGTCCATTTGAACGACCGAGTATGGTTGTGGCGCAACATCATCTATCACGGCGTTATAGATCGATCTAAGCCGAAATAAGGGCCCAAGAGAGGCCGCAGCAATGACGACAAAAATAATGATTATTACAAAAAATATTTTTTTCATTTTTTTAATGGGTCGCTAGCTTCATCGATGCGGGTTATCACGTAAAGTCACTTGATTTTCGGATTGTTTATTTTGGTGGCATAAAAAGCAGTCCAATTGCCATGATAATGTTGACTCCAGGAACAATTATCAACCATGCGAGCTTGGTGTTCCATTTAAGGTCACGCATTCGCGGTATTACATAGATCCAGAATGAAGCGATAAAAATTGAAAGCACCGACGCTGAACAAATAAGCAAAAGAATCGGGTTTTCTGTGTGGTCAATGATCGATGATGGGAAGGCGACAAGAACTCCCAAAATTAACCCTCGAATGAAATATTCAAGGCGACCGATTTTATGTGGAAAAACAATATTTCCCGAGTTCATCTGTTTATAAATATTTGATCTACTTGTCATCTTTTTTGCTCCGAAAGTCTGAAAATAGCCTCGTGAAGTGTGCTTAATCTGGGCGACGGGCGTCATCACGCAGGCTCACTTGATTCGGATTTTTTCATTCTATCAGCCTATAAAAGCAAAAAGCCCCAATCAGACCAAATGTAGGTTGTTTTTCTGTAGGCTTCTCCCACGGTTTTAAAATACGGTTTTTTAAAGAACGCTGATCCCACCAGAATAAATGGAGTGGCAATAATCCAAATTACCGGAATCAGCAGGATCGCAACAATAATCGTTACGATTGCCCGCAGGATCAATATAAGTATATCTTCCATATGTATTTATCCGAACGTTGAGTGAACAAGCTTTATTAATAAGCGGTTAAATGCATAGAGAATGTAATTGCGTGCAGCTTGTAAGTCAATTTCTTCGCTTTAAAATCTATTTTTAAAGGGAAAACAAGAGCCAATTTCGAAAGTTATGCGAAGTTCGCATAGTGAGGTATTGAGGGATGGATGCCATACAATACATTGATCCGCAACCATTTGAGGATTTTTTCCTTCAGAGAAATCTGATGAATCAGAGGCATTTGCCTTTCTATAATACGAAGTAAACCTGACTGAAATTGAACCTATCTAAAAAACAGGAACAGGAATGGCCCCTCTCTCCGGAGCGGCGACATTCCTGTCGCCGACACCTGAATCAACATCAGTTCCTCTCTATTCAAATCCCAAATTATTTATCGCTGCGCTTTGCAGGCGCAGATTTACAGGATTTACAGGTTTCCGGGAGCTTAGCATCTGTGAAAATCTGCGTAATCTGTGGATAAATACTTTTTCGGTTGAGTTTTAGCTCCGGCTCCGCCGGGTTGGGATCATTTCGTATAAGAACGTGGAACCTGCGATGATCTGCACCCATGTGGTGCGCACGATGGGCGTGCGTCTGCAGAGCTCCGTACAGCGGAGCAGGCGGGACGCCTGCGGTACATAAGACATTGCGCGGAGCAGGCGGGACGCCTGCGGTACACGGGACGCTGCCCGGAGCAGGCCGTACAGCCTGCCTCGCTTGTGCCAATTTCGTATAAATCATTTTGTAAAAAATCATCCTGCACACAGAGCAACAGCCGAATGACCAGCGAATGAATGTCGGCTCCGTCGGAGACCTTCGCGGCCGAATCCCGCAGCGGCTGCGGGACCCTGCGGGAGGACCCAGGCGGTTACAGATCCAGGAAATTCTGGAGGAGCTGCTTGCCGTGCTGGGTGAGGATCGATTCGGGATGGAACTGCACGCCGTGGACGGGATGCTCGGTGTGCTGGAGGCCCATGATCTCACCCTCAGCGGTTTCCGCCGTGATCTTCAGGCAGGCCGGCAGGCTCTCGCGCTCAACGATCAGCGAGTGATAGCGGGTGGCATCGAACGGGCTGGGCAGCCCTTTGAAAACGCTCTCGCCGCGGTGAAGCATCGGCGAGGTTTTGCCGTGCATCAGGCGCCCGGCGCGGATGACCCTGCCGCCGTAAACTTCGCCGATCGACTGGTGTCCGAGGCAGACGCCGAGCAGCGGCACGCGCGGACCGAATTCGCGGATGATGTCGCAGGAAATGCCCGCCTCTTTCGGCGTGCACGGGCCGGGGCTGACCAGCACCTTTTCGGGCTTGAGCGCGACGGCCTCCTGCAGCGTGATCTTGTCGTTGCGGAAGATTTTCATTTCCGCGCCGAGCTCGCCGAGGTACTGCACGAGGTTGTAGGTGAACGAATCGTAGTTATCGATGACCAAAATCATGTTTTAAAAATCCGAATGACGAATCTCGAAGCACGAAACAAATCCGAATTCTCGAATTTCAAATGTGCCAGACGTTGCCATGCGGTTCCTTTTTCAATTTTAAAATTACTGATTTGTTTCGGATTTCGGGTTTAGGATTTCGAATTTTCTTCTCTGGCGGCGGCATAGTGCTTGGCCAGCGAGAGGGCCTTGAGGACGGCGCCGGCTTTGTTGCGGGTTTCCTGATATTCCGTGTCCGGGACCGAGTCGGCGACAATGCCGCCGCCGGCCTGCACATAGGCTTTGTCCCTGTCGAGCACCACGGTGCGGATCGTGATGCAGCAGTCGAGGTTGCCGTCAAAACTGAAGTAGCCGACCGCGCCGGCATAGGGGCCGCGCTTGGTTTTTTCCAGCTCGGCGATAATTTCCATGGCACGGATTTTCGGTGCGCCGCTGACGGTTCCGGCCGGGAACGTCGCCCGCATGACATCATAGGCATCATGCCCCGGCGACAGCGTGCCGGTGACATCGGAGACGATGTGCATCACATGGCTGTAGCGCTCGATGACCATCTGCTCGGGCACACTGACGGTATTGAACTCGCAGACGCGGCCGACATCGTTGCGGCCCAGATCGACCAGCATGACATGCTCGGCCAGCTCCTTGGGGTCGGCCAGCAGGTCCTGCTCCAGCACCAGATCCTCTTTTTCCGTTTTTCCGCGCGGGCGGGTGCCGGCAATCGGCCGCAGCTCGACCCGGCCGTCCTCGCAGCGGACGTGCACTTCCGGCGACGAGCCGACCAGCGCGCTTTCGCCCAGATCCAGGCAGAACATATACGGCGACGGATTAATCGAGCGCAGCGCGCGGTAGACATCCAGCGAATCGGCGGTGTTCTCCACCTCGAAGCGCTGCGACAGCACCACCTGAATGATATCGCCGGCGCGAATATATTCCTTGGCGCGCTCAATCATGGTGCGGTATTCCGGGATGGTCATGTTCGACTCGGGCACCACCTGCTCGACATCCTGATGCGCTTCGAGCAGCACCCGCCGAACCGGCTGCTGCAGCGCCTTGCACAGTTCATCGATTTCCGCCAGCGCGTCCTCATAGGCCTTGCCGGCGTCCCCGTCCACATAGGCGTTGGCCACCACCTTGATGGTCTGGTTGACGCGGTCGAAAATAAGAATGGCGTTGGTGACCATCTGCACCATGTCCGGGTTGCCGATTTTGTCGTTCGCAACCACCGGGACGCGCGGCTCAAACACCGAGATCATGTCGTAGCCGATGAACCCGACCGCCCCGCCGATGAAGCGCGGCAGCGCCGGATCCTCCACCGGCCTGTAGCGGGCCATATACTCCTTGAGCACGTCGAGCGGGTCGGCGTTGCTGACCTCGCTGGTGCGGTCGCCTTCGGTGATGACCGTGGAGGTTCCGCACGCGCGGATAATGGCGCGCGGGTTGCCGCCGATAAAGGAATAGCGCCCGATATGCTCGCCGCCCTCCACACTCTCCAGCATCCAGGTGTGCGAGGCATGGTCTTTTTCGCGCAGAAAGCTGCGGACGCGTTCATAAGCGGAAACCGGCGTCTCCTGATCGGCCAGAATTTCCTTCCAGACCGGAATCAGGTTCCCCTGCTTCGCTTTCTCCAAAAATACTTCTTTGTTCGGTGTAATACTCATAATCAGGGCTCATGTTCTACCTGCAACGGCTGTTCGGCGCAAGGCCATTGCTTGCCGGCCGGCTTCATTTTTTCAAGGGGGCGGAAAACGTCAGAGGCGGGACTTCAAGCGCTGCACCCGCCGGAAGGCCTCATCGATGCGCGCCTCGCTGACGCGCCCCTCTTCAACAAGCCGCACAATGGTTCCGACCGCCTTCGGAACCGCATCGGGGTCGTAGTCCGCATTGTTGGCGATCAGCAGAATATCCACGCCGGCATTCAGCGCGCGCTCCAGGGCGGTTTCGAACCCGTAATGATCCGCAATGGCTTTCATGCCGAGGTCGTCGCTGATCACCACGCCGTCGAAACCGATCTCTCCGCGCAGCAGTCCGGCGATGATCCGGCGCGAGAGCGTTGCCGGCCAGTCGGGATCGAGCGAGCGGTTGAACACATGGGCGGTCATCACGGCATCGGCAAAGCCGCACAGGCGGCGGTAGGGTTCCAGCTCGCCGGCGGTCCAGCTGTCGGTGATATCGGTCAGGCCCAGGTGCGAGTCGGCCGCGGAACTGCCGTGCCCCGGGAAGTGCTTGAGCGTGCAGAAGACATTCTGACTGCAGTGCGCCCGGAGAAACTGCTGCGCATGGCGAACCAGGGTTTCCGGATCCGCGGAGAACGTCCGATCCTTTTTCACGATGAAATTGCGGGGCGACACGGCCAGATCGACCACCGGCGCCAGGTTCAGGTTGATGCCGGCCCCCTTTAGGGCCCCGGCCAGGCGCAGCGACTCGTCATAGGTGAACGTCAAATCATCGGCCCTGCCCAGTGCCTGGTGCGAAGAGGTTTCGGGGAAGCCGCACTCCGGCTTGAGGCGGTTCACGCGCCCGCCCTCCTGGTCGACGGCAATCAGCAGCGGCGTTTCGGCAAACGACTGGAGCGCCGAGGTGAGCCGCGAAAGCTGCTGCGGCGACTCCATGTTGCGCGATGCCGTGCCCAGCGCCACATCCTCGTCGAACAGAATCACGCCGCCCAGATGATGCTCGCGGATGTCGCGCACGACCGGACTGCCCTCATCGACCGCCATTCCGCGGAAACCGACCAGCAGCAGCTGTCCGGCTTTTTCAGCCAGCGACGGCTCCTCCGGTTTCAGCAAGGCGCATCCGCAAAACAATCCGGTCAGGACCAGGTAAAACAGTTTTTTCATCACGCCACCTTCAACACGTTTCCGGTCATGCCGGCGCGGAACGAATAGGTGTCGCCGGGCCGCTTGCCGAGCAGGGCCGCGCCGACCGGCGACTCGGGCGTAATGACGGTCACCTCACGGCCCTCAACGGCCAGCTCCGTTCCGCCGCCGCACGGCAGCAGGTAGAAAAGCATCGTCTCGCCGGACTGCTCCACCTCGACAAGCGCCCCGACATCAATGGGCGCATCTGTGAATGACGGCGCATGAAACGCGCGCAGCTCACAAACCGCTGCGGCCAGCGCCTTGAACTGCAGCGCATGGCCGCGCGCCAGATAGGACGCCTCCAGCCCGCAGGTGTCCCATTTGGTCTCCGCACGCGTCTCGCTGCTGGTCGCTCCCTCGGAGGCGTCTTTATTCGCGGCCTGCAGACGACGCAGATCGTTTTCGAGCTCCGCGAGCAGCGCCTGGTTAATCGTTGTTTTCTTCATCCGAACAGCTATGCAAATTCCCCGTTCAAAAAGCAATGCGCAAACCCGATGCATTTCAGGCCTGTCCGGCGCGCCGCGCCACCTTTGCCTGCCCCTCCAACTTTCCATCCATCCAATATTCCACTCCTCCAAACTCCTGCTATACTGCGCGCCATGAATTTCGAACCGCAGAAAACTGAAAACCTGCGGGTGGAGAGCATCACCCGGCTTCCCACCCCGCTGGAACTGAAAAAAGAGCTGCCGCTGAGCGCGGCCGCCGAGAAAACCGTCATGGACGGCCGCGCCGCCATCCGCGCGGTGCTGGAGCGGCGCGACCCGCGTCTGCTGGTCATCACCGGCCCCTGCTCCATTCACGACCCGGCCGCCGCGCTCGACTACGCAAACCGGCTGGCGGAGCTGAGCCGTGCGGTTCAGGACCACCTCCTGATTGTGATGCGCGTCTACTTTGAAAAACCGCGCACGACCGTCGGCTGGAAGGGGTTCATCAACGACCCGCACCTCGACGACTCCTACGACATGCAGTACGGCCTGCAGGCCGCCCGCAAACTGATGCTCGACATCCTGGCGCTCGGCCTGCCGATCGCCACCGAATTTCTCGATCCGATCATTCCGCAGTACACCGCCGACCTCGTCAGCTGGGCCGCCATCGGCGCGCGCACCATCGAATCGCAGACCCACCGCGAAATGACCAGCGGGCTGTCCATGCCCGTCGGCCTGAAGAACGCCACCGACGGCAGCGTGCAGCGCGCGGTCGACGCCATCATCTCCAGCCGCAGTCCGCACAGCTTCCTCGGGATCGACCAGGGCGGCCACAGCAGCATCGTCAAGACCACCGGCAACCCCGACACGCACCTCGTGCTGCGCGGCGGCGGCGGACAGACCAACTATCACGCCGACGAGATTGCCGCGGCGGCGGAAAAACTGCGCGCGGCCGGGCTGCCCGCCATTCTGATGGTCGACTGCTCGCACGCCAACTCCGGCAAAGTCCCGGCGCGCCAGGCCGATGTCTGGAACGACCTGCTCGAACAGCGCAGGCATCCCGACTGCCCGGTAACCGGCGCGATGCTCGAAAGCTTCATCGAAGAAGGCAGCCAGCCGATCAGCGACAGGCTCACCTACGGCCTGTCCATCACCGACGCCTGCATCGACTGGAAAACAACGGCCGCCCTGCTGGGCGGGGTGACGCAGTAGCGGAGTATCGGAGTTCTGAACATATGCCAAACAACCCCAACACTCCCATACCCCACCGCTCCGCCGCCTCCTCCCTCCGCCTGCCCGCCGAATGGGAGCCGCAGGACGCGGTGCTGATCGCCTGGCCGCATGCCGACACCGACTGGGCGCCGTATCTCGCGCAGGCCGAAGCGGTGTTTTTGAAGATCGCCGAAGCCGTCACCCGCTTTGAAACGCTGATCGTCGCCACGCCGCAGCCGGATGCAGTCCGTGAAAAACTGAACCACCTCGACCGGGTTCAGGTTTATAAAACAGTCACCAACGACACCTGGGCGCGCGACTTCGGGCCCATCACCGTTTATGAAAAAGGCCGCGCCGTTCTGCTCGACTTCACCTTCACCGGCTGGGGCGGCAAGTTCGAAGCCGCGCTCGACAACCGGATCACCGCCGAACTCCACAAACAGGGCGCATTCGGCGCAGCGCCGCTGCGAAAAGTCGACCTGATCCTCGAAGGCGGAAGCATCGAAAGCGACGGCGAAGGCACCCTGCTCACCACGGCGGAGTGCCTGCTCAACCCCAACCGCAACGCGCAGCTCAGCAAAGCGCAGGTCGAAGAGATTCTTGCCGGCGAATTCGGCCTGAAGCTCCATCCGCCTTCACCCAAAGGCGGCGGCGCGATCAAATGGCTCGAAAGCGGATGGCTGGCCGGCGACGACACCGACGCGCACATCGACACGCTCGCCCGCCTCTGCCCCGACAGCACCATTCTCTACGTGCAGTGCGACGATCCGGCCGACGGGCATTTCGAGGTTTTCCAGGCATTGGAAAAAGAGCTTCAGGATTTCCGAACCCTGGAAAACCGTCCGTACCGCCTGCTGCCGCTGCCGTGGCCGGCGGCGAAATTCGACGCGGACGGCGAACGCCTGCCCGCGACCTACGCCAACTATCTGGTCATCAACGGCGCCGTGCTCGTCCCGACCTACAGCGACCCGGCCGATTGCCAGGCATTGGAAACGGTCGGAAAGGCCTTCCCGAACCGCGAAATCATCGGCATCGACTGCTCGGCCCTGATCCTGCAGCACGGTTCGCTGCACTGCGTGACCATGCAGATTCCCACCGGCGTTCTGGACACTCAGGCAAGCTGAGTAACCCCTCGCACGTACCGAATGAACAAAGCGAACCGCGTTCTATTTGGTCTGCCAGCGGTCCTTTTCTTCGAGCACGGAGCGGGCGGCGGGGCTTTGCAGCCAGGATTTGGCGGCGGGATCGTTCCGCAGGTATGCGTCCCAGAAGGCGGTGGAGAGGGCGAGGATCGCTTTATGATGGTTCGGGTTGCGCGGTTCGGAATCGCCGGGCAGCGCCCGGTCGGAAAAGGCGGAGTGCTCGGCGCTGTGAAGCACCAGTTCATACTTGTCGCCGGCCGGCAGCGCGGGGTAAACGGCCATGCGCGATTCGAGATCGGCATTACCGATGACCGCCAGGTCTTTGGTTCCGGTCATCAGCATCCACGGAATGCGGACCTTGCCGAAGGAGGCGGCGGCGGAACCCAGCCGCGGGGCGCTCGGACTGAAGGCGACCGCGGCGGCGATACGCGGATCGGCAAAGCGCGGCTTCCCGAAAAAGGATTCTCCGCTGACGGCCTGCGTGGTGCGCGCGCCGAAGGAGTGGCCGGACATGCCGATGTGCGCGAGATCCATGCGGCCTTTTAAAGGATGTCCATCCTGTTTATTCCACAGTTCGAGCTGATCGATCACGGCCGGAATATCCTGAACACGCAGCTGGAAGTTTTTCCCGTTCGCCGCCTCCTGCATGGCTCCCATGCGATCACGCGGGGAGGCGTTCTTCCAGACGCCTTCATCACTGCCGGGATGCTGGACAAATACCGCGACGAAGCCGCGGGCCGCCCAGTGGTTTCCGAGATAGGGACTGTTCATTCTTGAGCCGCCCAGTCCGTGGCTGAAGAGGACAACGGGGGCGCTGATTTTTGCCGCAGGAAGATAGATGCGCACGGGAACGGTGCGGCTGCGCCCGGCGTCTTGAATTTCAAAATCAAGGGTTGCGGGCGCAAAGGACACATCGATTTTGAGCGGGTCGTATGCAGGGGCGGCCTGTGCGGACACGAGCAGCGCCGCGGCCGTGAAGGCGGTCAGCAGGATGGTTTTCATCGGCGAATCTCCTTTTGTTTTGATCATACTAACGCAGGGCCGCCAGATTTATTGGATCTTCGCAGCATTTTATAACCCAGGGAGCCTCGTATGACCCCGATCCTTCAGGGCGCATTCCCCCAGGGGACCGGAAAATTTGAAACCGCAAAAGAGCGCAGGGAACACAAAGATGACATGGAATCAGGCACCAATAAAATCCAGGCAAGCGGCCCGGGGCAGCGGGCGTCTGACCGGGCGGTTTAGCCCGCAAAAAACAATCAGATACTGAATTAGGCGACCCCGAGGGCCCCAGCCTATGGCTTGCGCACTTTCACTCGATAAAACCGACTGCCGCCACCGCATGTGTCCAATAACGTAATGAACGAGTCCGAGCCTGAAATTTCAAAGGGATAGGATTGCCACGACTCTGTCAGCGAATCGCAATATTGAAAGCTGTAATACCGTCCGGAAACTCCCTCCCAAATCAGATAACGAGATCCGTCGGGTTGCAATTTGCATTCCAGTTCAAATCGGCTGGCTGCATCGGTTAATATGGTACCGGCAATCCATTCAGCACCATCACTGACCCCATCATTATCGGTGTCAGCATTATTGGGAAATGTCCTTTCGTTGTACTCCTGCAAATTGGTTAAACCATCACCATCCTTGTCAAGTGAGGCATCATTGACAATTGGATCTAATCCGTACGCAACCTCCCAGCCATCGGACATTCCATCGGCGTCACTATCCGTGACCAAAGCAAGAGCATGACGACCGCCAGTTGCAATTGCTACTGCACTGGTAGAAATAGAAGCAGGAACATCACATTGACCGTACTCATCTCTCCCCCATGCGGCCACGCTTCCATCCGACAATAAAGCCATGCTGTGCTCTGAACCCGTCCCAGTTGCTATCGCTAAAACATTTGTGACCGATGCAGGAACATCGCATTGACCATCACTATTCAAACCCCACGCAACCACTCTATTTTCCGAAACAGCCTGGCCCCAAAAAACCACCCAAAGAAAAAATACAATCGTAAAAAACAGAAACTTCATAATCCGATTAATTACCAATATAATCTTTTGAAATCAATGCATTTCAAAACCCTGAACGTAGTGAGGGTCAGTAGCGAGGGTCAGCAGGGAGGGTCAGTCCGGGATTTCAGGAATCCATGCGAATCGAAAACGGATCACTCGCCTCCATCCTATTCACGGACTGCGTTGCCTGCCATGCTACATGTTGCGCCAGAACTTGAGGTTTTTGGCCTCGATTTCGCGGTGGCTGGGCAGCGGATAGAAGATGCTTTCTCCCGGCGCGGCAAAGGTGAAGCCGTGTTTCAGCAGTCGATAGGATATATTGTCGAGGTTGCTGTCGAGGGCGAGGCCCTTGCTGTTCTTCGCCGGACTGGACTTCAGCTCCAGAAATGCGTCCCGGATGGTCGATGGATGCAGGGCCGACACCGGGGAGGGCTGGAAGGGATTGTGCTCGAACTCCTCCAGAAAGTCCGGAATATCGATGTTGAGCTGGGTATAGAACTGTTTGGGAGCAGACTTGCTGTGGCCGGGGTCGGTGATCAGCGCGCCGAATTCCGGCGGGGTGAGTTTGGACATCACCAGCATGTGCATGGGCGCAATTTCGGCATAGATGCGGATGGATTCGGCGTGGGTCAAATCGTGCTCGCCGCGTTCGAGGCCGATACTGTGACCCTCTTCGGTGGAGAGATAGAGCTTGCCGATCGCCGAGAGATCAACATGCTCGAGCACCCGGTAGGAGGCAATGAACTTGGTTGCTTTGGGCCGCCCGTCTTCATGCGGCTTCAGATCCTTGAGAAAGGTGTCGATGTCGAAATAGTCGTTGCGGTAGTTCACGTCCACTTCGGCAAAGACGAGTTTGCCGGAATAGTGGCGGCTGGAGCCGGTCGTGTAGTGCTGTGCAAACTGTGCGGGCTCGAGCTGCGACGCAATCAGCGCCGTGTTCGGATAGAGCACCATATAAAGTCTGTTTTCGTAATTCATATCATAACCCCCAGTAGTTTTTGAGCATCGGAGCAATCACTAAAGAGATGATTGCCATTAATTTCAACAGAATATTCAGCGAAGGACCGGCCGTATCCTTGAAGGGATCGCCCACGGTGTCGCCGACGACGGCCGCTTTGTGGGCCGCCGAGCCCTTGCCCTGGCTGGCGCCGCCTTCGATCATTTTCTTCGCGTTGTCCCAGGCGCCGCCGGCGTTCGACATAAAGATGGCGAGAACCACGCCCGAGGCGGTCACGCCGATCAGGGTGCCGGCCAGCATGGCCGGTCCGCCGACAAACCCGACCAGTACCGGAGTCAGCACCGCCACCACGCCCGGGACGATCATGCCCTTGAGCGCCGCGGCGGTGGAAATATCGACGCACTTCGTGTAGTCCGGCTGTTCGGTTTCCTTCAGGATCCCCGGTTTTTCGCGGAACTGACGGCGGACCTCCTTGATCATGGCAAAGGCGGCCTGGCCGACCGCGTTCATGGCCATGGACGAAAACAGATAGGGCAGCACCGCGCCCAGCAGAACGCCCGCAACCACCTTGGGATCCATCAGGTTGATGACGCCCACGCCGACCTGCTGCTGAAACGCCGAGAACAGGATGATGGCCGTCAGCGCGGCCGAGCCGATGGCAAAGCCTTTGCCGATTGCGGCGGTGGTGTTGCCCACCGCGTCCAGCTCGTCGGTGATCTCGCGCACCTCCGGCGGAAATTCCGACATCTCCGCCAGGCCGCCCGCGTTGTCGGCGATCGGCCCGTAGGCATCGACGGCCAGCTGGACGCCCAGGGTCATCAGCATGCCGAGAGCGGCAATCGCGATTCCGTAAAGACCGGCCAAAGCGTGGCTGGAGAGGATGGCAGCCACAATAATGACGATCGGGACAAAGGCCGATGCCATGCCGATGCCCATGCCGGTGATGAGGGTTGTGGCCGCTCCGGTCTCGCAGGCTTTCACAATTTTGTTCACGGGCCGGGTGTCCGTGCCGGTATAATACTCCGTGATCATCCCGATCAGCGTGCCGGCCACCATGCCGAGCACCGATGCGAAAAACACACTCAGGCTGCCGACGGCCTCGCCGCCGCCCAAGAAGAAGCGGCAGAGGAAAAAGGAAAATACGGCGGCCATACCGGCGGCGCCGAAGGTGCCCTTGTTCAGGGCCGCCTGCGGCGACTGCCCCTCTTTGACGCGCACCAGTCCCACGCCGATCATGGCGGCGACAATGCCGGCAACCGCCAGCAGCATGGGAAAGACCACCAGCTTCATCCGAAACGCATCGCTGCCGGCAACGCTGGCGCCGAGCACCATCGCTCCGATGATCGACCCGACGTAGGACTCGAAAAGGTCGGCGCCCATGCCGGCCACGTCACCGACGTTGTCGCCCACGTTGTCGGCGATTGTCGCCGGGTTGCGGTGGTCGTCTTCGGGAATGCCCGCCTCGACCTTTCCGACCAGGTCCGCGCCGACGTCGGCCGCCTTGGTGAAGATGCCCCCGCCGACCCGGGCAAACAGCGCCATGGAGCTGGCGCCCAGGCTGAAGCCGGTCACAATCGGCAGCACCTCGCCGGCGAGCACGTCAAGGGAGGAGCCGAAAAACTGCCTTCCCAGAAAAAGGAGGACACCCAGGCCGAGCATGGACAGGCCGACAACGCTCATGCCCATCACGCTTCCGCCGGTGAACGCAACCTTCAGCGCCGGAATCAGCCCTCCCTGGGCCGCGTGGGTGGTTCGGGTATTAGCGGCCGTGGCCACCTTCATTCCGATGAATCCCGCCAGCGCAGAAGCGGCGGCACCAACCACAAATGCAACCGCCTGGCACTTCAGCGCGCCCTGGTTGGCCACCGCCAGGAACGCGGAAACAATCAGCACAAAGGGAATCAAAACCTTATACTCACGAGTCAGGAAAGCCATTGCGCCGTTGGCAACGAAGCCCCCGATTTTTATGAGCTTCAGGTTTTCGACCGGCAGCTTAAATATCCAACGTGTTTTAATGGCCGCATAACTCAGCGCGAGAAGGCTTCCTGCGGCAACAATCAGCAGCATCCAACTAAATACACCCATCGATCTCCCCTTTCACGGCGGCAATGCGTTCCTGCAGGCCGGCCGGTTGGTTTGTTTTAACTTCGTTTTACCTGTCTATGCGTTTTCTTTTATATTTCGTTTTGCTGTCTATCAAGTTTATTTCAGCTGTTTTTTTTGCTTTGTTCCAACGCAGACCGGACCCGTGCAGCGAGTTTTGCAAACGGATCGCCGAAATGATCTTCAGCCGCGGTGGTTCTTTTTGGGACTGAAACAGCCGGAGCCCTCCCCGTCATTCAGATTTTTCACAATTATTCTTGCGCAACTAGACGACCGGTCTATTATGCGCCGCATCATGAAGGAACAAACGACCAAGGAACGGATTCTGGAAGCGGCGGAAGAGCTGATGCTCGAAAGGGGTTTTCACTCGGTCGGCCTCAAACAGATCCTCGACGCCGTGAAGGTGCCGAAGGGCTCGTTCTATCATTATTTCAAGTCCAAAGAGCAGTTCGGCGTCGAAATGCTAAAGCACTACCTCGGGGCAATTACGGTCTGGAAGCGGCAGAAGCTTCTATGCCCGGAAGCAGAACCCGATCCGCTGAAACGGCTGTTCGCCTACCTTGATAACAGCATCGGCCGGGTTCAGCAGACGCCCGGCAGGTTTCCCTGTCTGGCGCTCAAGCTGGCCTCGGAGCTGTCGGAACTGAGCGCCGAGATGTGCCGGGAGATTGCGACCGGCTTTCAGGACTGGATCGATATTTACCAGCAGGTGCTCGACGAGGCGGTTGCGGCACAGCAGCTGCCGGAAACGCTTGATACCGCATCTGAAGCGCAGTTCATTCAGGATTTCTGGTCGGGGGCGGTGAAACGGGCCGTCGTCAACCGCAGCGAAGAGCCGGTGCGGCATGCCGTAAACCGCATCAAGGAAAGGATCAGCAGCCTGGCGGCGTAGCATTCTTTTTTCCGCCCGCAGCTAGACGACCGGTCTATTACATCGATAAACAGTGGACGAAAGGGAGAACCATGAACATAAGCGAGATTGCAAAAAAACGGTATTCGACCAAGGTGTTTGATCCGGCACGCAGAATACCTGCGGAGGACTTTGAGCAGATCAGGGATCTGTTGCGCTACAGCCCGTCGAGCGTCAATTCCCAGCCCTGGCACTTCCTCATTGCCGAAACGCCGGCGGCCCGCAAACGGATGAGCAAAGGCACGCAGTGCGTGTTCCGTTTCAACGAATCCAAAGTGACGGATGCTTCGCATGTGATCCTGTTCTGCGTCAAAACCGATATCGGGGACGACCACCTGACGCGCCTGACCGCTCAGGAGGATCAGGACGGCCGCTATGCCGACGAATCTGTGAAGGACACCATGCATCAGAAGCGGGCAGGCTATGCAAATCTGCACCGCAAGGAGCTGAACGATGCCCGGCACTGGATGGAAAAGCAGGTGTACCTGAACCTGGGCACCGTCCTGCTGGGTGCCGGCGCTTTGGGCATCGATGCCGTGCCGATGGAGGGCATCGATACCCGCGCCCTCGACGAAGAGTTCGCCCTGCGTGAGAAAGGGCTTTCCGCCCTGGCACTCGTATCGCTTGGCTACCGCTCGGACTCGGACGCCAATGCCGACCTGCCCAAATCGCGGCTTCCCGAAGATGACATTTTCACCCATCTCAACTGAAACAACCGATCAACCTGAATGAAGGAGCGACCATGAAAGCATATCTATTAAACGAACCCGGCGGCGTGGAAAACCTCGCCCTGCACGATATCGAAAAACCGGAAATCAACGCGGATGAAGTGCTGGTTGAAACCAAAGCCATCAGCATCAATCCGGTTGACGTGAAAGTCCGGTCAAACAGGGAACTGCTGAACATGATTCTGCAGACGGAAGAGCGACCGGTCATCCTCGGCTGGGATCTTTCCGGCGTCGTGACCGGCGTCGGCGCAGATGTCACGGACTTCGCGGTCGGCGACAGGGTGTTCGGCATGGTCAATTTTCCGGGCCACGGCAAGGCGTACGCGGAAGTTGTGGCCTGCCCCGCCGCCCACCTGGCGAAAATACCGGACGGCATAACGTTCGAAGAGGCGGCGGCCACCACACTGGCGGCCCTTACCGCCCTGCAGGTGCTGACCGGCCGCATCAAGGCAGGCGAACGCGTGCTGATCCACGCCGGCTCCGGCGGCGTCGGCCACTTTGCCATCCAGATTGCCAAAATTATGGGTGCGACGGTGATCACCACGTCCTCGGCAAAGAACCGTGAGTTCTGCATGTCGCTCGGCGCCGATGAACATATCGACTACCGCGCCCAGTCCTTTGACGAGGTCCTCTCGGACGTCGATTTCGTGCTCGACGGCATGGGCGGCGATACCCTTGAGAAATCCATGAAGGTGATCCGGAACGGCGGCGGGATGGTTTCCCTTCCGGCGCCAGCCTTTTCCGACGCCGTTAAGAAAGAGGCGGAGGAGCGGAACATCAACGTCGAATTCCTCCTGGTTCAGTCCGGCAGCGACGACATGAATACGCTCAAAGGAATGCTGGAAGACGGCTCGCTCAAGCCGCACGTCTCGGTCACCTTCCCCTTTGAAAAACTGCCGGACGCGCATCGGCAGATCGAGTCCGGCCGCACCGTCGGCAAGGCCATAGTGACACTCTAAATGCAGAATCGTTGAACCACGGAAGACACAGACGAGAACGGTGGCGGCCCTGATTGTCTACGGCCGCCCCGACGAAACGCCGAATCCCACCCCGCGCATGGACGTCGACGACATCCTGCGCTTTGTTTAACCAAACATAATGATCAACCGCGAAAGATCGCAAAGAACACAAGGATGCTATCGATCGCTTTTTTGCGTTCTATGCGTTCTTTTGCGGCGGAAAATAAACCAAAGGAACTGAAGATGGAAAAACTGACAATTGCGGCGAACATCAAAGCCAAAGAAGACAAACTGGAACTGGTAAAAACCGAGCTGCAGAAGCTGGCAAAAGCAACGCACGCCAAAGACGAGGGCTGCATCGGATACGACCTGCATCAGGACAACGCAAACCCGGCGCACTTCCTGGTGTTTGAAAACTGGGAATCCAAAGAGCTGCTCCAAAAGCATATCGACTCGGAACACTTCCAGCACTACGTGGCCGCCACCGAAGGCGCCGTCGCGGAGTTCACCGTGAATGAGATGACCCAGATCGGCTGAAGAATCATCGCGCAGAACGGTCCTCCGGGCCGTTTATCTTCCTTTCATAAAAACTGGAGAGCACCATGAAATCTGCAAACGCAATATCAGCCATTGCCGTGTTGGCAATGACGGGGTCGGGTTGGGCCGCAGCTCGCCTGCCCGAGACCGTTGAGCCGGAGAATCAGAACATCAGCATCATTCTGAAGTCCGACGTCGAGTGGACCCACCTGAACCCCAAGCGCGGCGACCTGGCTCCGAAAGCAGGAACTCTGTGGGGCGACCGCAACGGCACCGAATCGACCGGATTCCTGCTCAAGCCGCCGACCGATTTTGAGTCGCCGCCGCACATCCACAATATTTCCTATCGCGGCGTCGTGATTCAGGGCGTCATTCACAACGATGATCCGGATGCCGCAGAAATGTGGATGCCGGCCGGATCGTTCTGGACGCAGCCCAAAGGCGAAATCCACATCACCGCCGCCGAAGGAGCGGACTCTCTGGCCTACATCGAGATTGAACAAGGTCCCTATCTCGTTCTGCCGGCAGAGGAGCATTTTGACAGCGGCGAGCGCCCGGTCAACGTCGACAAATCGAACATCGTCTGGCTGGATGCATCGGACATCACCTGGGTGGACCGGCCCGGCGCGCAGGCCGCCTTTCTGTGGCAGGAGGGAGCGCTCAACGGCACCTTCATCAAGCTGCCGGCCGGCTTCGACGGATCCATCGACAGCCAGGGCTCCACCTTTCGTGCCGTCGTGGTCAAGGGGCAGCTCAAACACCAGGCGGCAGAAGGCAAGACACTCGAGCCGGGCAGTGGAATCCGTTCGGACGGCGTCGCCGTGCATCGGGTATCGTCTGCACAGGAAACCATTCTCTATGTCCGCACAGACGGAAAATACCACGTCATGGCGGCGAAATAACCCGAAGGAAAATCATCATGCTGAATTTTAAAATTGATAAGGAACGCTGCACGCAGTGCGGCCAGTGCGTCGCCGACTGTCCTGCCGCCTGCATCGTGATGGACGACGGCGATTTCCCGGTCATTCCGGAAGAGCAAAGCTGCATCCGCTGCCAGCACTGCCTGGCCGTGTGCCCCACCGCCGCCCTTTCTATCCTCGGTGCCGACCCGGATAAGAGCCTGCCGCTCAATGCGGCCTCGCTGCCGACGGCCCGGTCGATGGACCTGCTGATCAAGGGCCGCCGGTCCATCCGTCAGTTCAAACCGCAGGCACTGGACGCGCAGACGATCCGCCATCTGCTGGAAACCGCGTGGTATGCGCCGACCGCGGTCAACGCCCGGAGCGTGCTCTTCACCGCCACCATGAATCTCGAAACCATCGATGCCCTGCGCCAAGAGCTGTACGCCAGGGTGGAACTGATGCTGGCCGCGCGCGATCCCGAGAAGGACGATTTTTTTCACCAATACCTGCGCCGGTTCCTGGCCACCTACCGCAAGGACGGGACGGACGGCATCCTGCGCAACGCCCCGCATATCCTCATCGCCAGTGCGCCCCGAACGGCTCCCCAGTCCAAGACGGACTGCATCATCGCGCTGGCCACCCTGGACCTGCTGGCCCCGACCCTGGGAGTCGGCACGGTGTGGAACGGAATCCTGACGCGCTGCTTCACCGAATACTTCCCCGAGCTGACAGCCAGGCTGGGGGTGCCCGCAGATCACGAGATCGGCTACTGCATGTCGTTCGGCCCGCCCGCGGTGGACTATCCGCGCACCGTGCAGCGCACCCCGCCGCCGATGAACCTGATCGACTCATTCCGCACAGAATAAGAAATCCCCGCCGCAGAACGGTCCTCCGGGCCGTTTGCTCCGCACCGTGCGCGGAAACACGGCGCAGAGCACCGTGCTACACAGAACGGTCCTCCGGTCCGTTTGCTCCGCACCGTGCGCGGAAACACGGCGCAGAGCACCGTGCTACACAGAACGGTCCTCCGGGCCGTTTCGCACCGCACCGTGCGCGGAAACACGGC
>JBFHEM010000060.1:0-27399 GCA_041584215.1 Tichowtungia sp.
CCGGGTCGTTGACCAGATAGTTGTACATTGAACCGTCAGAGGTGTCCTTGCGAACCGCGATTGCATCCTCCACCCCGGCGGCGGTCGTGGCCACCAGACTGGACGAAAGAACGCCGGTATCGGGGTCCGGATCATAAAGCACCACCCCGGACGCAAAACTCGAAAACAGAGAAAAGAACTCCTCCATATCCTGCAGGTATGTGATCCCCCACCCTTCGCACAGTCCGCCCGTTTCACGCAACCGGGCAGGCCACAGATTGTCAACCGACTGGAAAGACAGAAAAACCCGGGGAGCATCCCGATTGGCCAACCCCTGCAGGCAGGCGGCCGCATGCCGCACATCATAGCGCTCGTCTGCAGACAAACTGGATGCGTAATTAAGATCCAGAAAGTAGAGGGTCGGCAATCCCCCGACAGGAGGCTGGTTTTCCGGAACAACCCGAATGTTGTCCAAATCAATGACTTCCTGCTGCAAGGCCCCGCCGGCTTTGGGACGAAATCCGATGTACAGCGTAATCCCATTTCCCGTATTGGTCGATTGCAAGACCGGAGTGAACTCGTACGAATAGGTGGTCCATGATTCATTCAGGGACAAACTCACGCCCTCAAACTCTTCAACGATTGCCGTGCTTCCCTCGGCGAAGGAACGCAATGTGAAATGGAGTGAATTATCGGGGCCGGACACCCGCCTGGCGTCGAAGGAAACCGTATAGGTCGTGCCGGATGACAGCAGCAGCTTGCCCGCCCCGGTGGTCGTCACATCAACGCCCATATCGCCGAGGCCGCTGCCGCTCAGCACCGATGTAATCTGGATGTAGTTATTCCCATCACTGGCTTCCGCCGCATCGCTGACCAGCTCGACCGAATTGCTGCCGGAGGTGTCAAACGCCCGCCAGCCGGACACCCGATCGATCGACGGCAGGGACAGAGCCCCCACAGGGCCCTCTTCAAAACTGCCGTTCACCACCCAGCTCCCGCGCACTCCGCCCGCCAGCAGAGTCAGAATGATCGCCACAGCAGCTTTTTTCATAATTGAATTTCCTTTAGCCCCTCTCTACTTAAATCACATCATGTTTACGAAGAATATTTAGCCTCCCGCTACCGCTCGATTGCACAGAATAGTTTAGGCAGAATCATGGATAGCAGAATCATTAAGACTGAACATTCAAAAACAGGGATCACCCCTCTAAATATCCTTCAGAACTGGAGCTATTTTGAAGATTTGCTACAAGGGTCGCTGGGAAAATAATTCTGCTATCCATGATTCTGCCATACTCTCCTTTTTTTGGGTTGCGGCGTTTCCGCACCAGGGGACCTGTGGATAAAAACCTTTTTTAAATTAAATTTTGGTTCCGGCTCCGCCGGGTTGGGATACAACCACCGCACGGCTGCCGCTCTTCATCTGAAGGCGAATCGTCCCGTTTTCATACTCCCAGGACAGAGCGCCGGTGACATCTGCGGGGCGGCGCGAACAGCAGATCTCAACCGTTCCCGTTTTTTCTCCTGAAAGCATTTCTACGCTCAGCTGCGAATTCCCGCGATTGAGCGGCCAGATTTTTGCCGCGGATATATTTCTCATCCGATGCACATAGATTTCATCCGTATTTCCAGGCGTCGGAAGAACAACGATCTCCTGGCCGGTGGACCAGGTGTTGGTCGGGGCTTCAATCGAGAGATGGCTGCCGCGGTCGGCGACCGGCGCATTGCGGACCTGCCAGTCAATGTTGGTCTGCCGGCAATACCACAGAAAGCGATGCGATCCTTCGCAGCTTCCTTCGACGGTCCAGCGCGCGGTCGTCGGCTTTGCCAGCGATTTCACGATGGTCTGCCCCCCGCCCAACGCCCCGCTCTTGCGAACAACGTGTCCATCGAAAATCAGCTCAGGATTCTTTGAGGAACCTCCGGAATCGGCCCGCTCGAACACCGTTTCTTTGACCGTCAGTTCATTGAGCAGCGAGGTGACCCGCAGTTCGATGGAGAGCTGAATTTCGGTGTCGAACATTTGATTGTCATAAATCGTATTTTTTCCGCGGAGTTCGGGAACATCGATCCCGAACGTGAGCTGATGCTCTCCGGCGGCCACCGTCTGTTTCGGCAACACCGTCTGCCACAGCTGCCGGCCGTCCTGACTGTACGCTTTGGCGTGCAGTTCGACCTGCTGGCCGCCCTGCGCGGACGACAGAGTCAGTCCGCAGAAATAGGGTTTGCCGGAAACGGCCCGGTAATACATCGTCGGGCCGTGCTCCGGCGCCGGCAGATGCAAAGAGGTCGCCTGATCGGCGGTGTCGCGCGCATAAAGCATTACACCTGGGTTGAGCCAGCGCCACACCTCGTTTTTCTCTTCGAAATAACGGGGCCACCCCTGCTTGGTCACCTTGTAGCCGAACACATCCCACTGCTGCCACTTCGGATTGTCCTCACGGTGCGTATACTCAGAAAAATGAATGTTTTCGTTAATACAGGCATCCTCCGTTCCCGCCAGCACCAGCGAACACAGAGAATCCTTCGAGGTATGATAGTTATAAATTGCCGCCCGCTGGCCGTCGACAAACCCGCCATGCCCAAAGGCGTAGTTTACGGGGGCCAAAGCATTCACGGTGGTTTTGCGAGTCAGGGTCTGCGAGCGGCCGGGGCGCCCCATCCCTTCATCGATGAACATCTGGTGCTCCGCGCTGTAGCAGCGAACCACCAGCTGGTCGGGTGTGACTTCGAAATAAATGCCGCCCAGCGGCTCCCCGTCTTTGTAGGCATGCGTGGGATCGAATCCGCCGATCCGTCCGTTGGAGACAAACAGCCGGTCGTTCTGCTTTGCAATCACATAGTCATGGTTGTGCCCATGCATCCAGGAAATCACATTTGGATGCCGGTTGATCACGTCCATCAAAGCGTCGCTGTTGGACACGCCCCGATACCCTTCCATGAACTTTTCATCAAAATCCGTCGTGCCCTTCACATTGTTGTGCGAAAGAAGGATGACGGTTTTGTCCCGGTTCAAATCCAGATCGAGCTGCAGCCAGTCCAGGGTTTCCTTATTCACATACGCCGGATGCTCCAGCTCCGGCACGGAGACAAAGTGGATGCCTTTCACATCGAAGCTGTAGTAGGGACGATAGGACATGCTGCCCATGCGCGCGCAGCGCCGCTCGGAATCCTGCCCCGCGGTCGGCCCGCAGATCTCATGATTGCCCGGCACATAGAAAAAGAGCGCCTTATTGCTCTGATTGGCAATAATATCGCACCAGTCGCGCGTGGCGGCATCGAAGACCTCCTTGGCGCCCAGGGAACTGTGGTGGGCGTCCCCGGTATCGATCCACACATCCAGATCCGGAAAGCGCTCGTGAATGTGCGCAATCAGCTCGCGCTGCTTCTGCGGAGTCGGCTGCATGGTGGCATGCTTCCACCCGAAGTGAGCATCCGAGACAATAAAGCCCTTCAGCACATCGCGCTTTGGACCGCCCGCGGCCTCGGCCAGTGCATTGGAGATCACCGGTGCCGCTGCCAGCGCACAGGTGGATCGTTTAATAAAATCTCTTCGATTCGTCTTCATAAACCTCTCCATTATCCCTTCAAATCGCCATTCAACAGCAACTAAACAGAAGCTGTTTCGGCAGAATCATGGACAGCAGAATCATTGGGACCGAACTTCTACAAGGGAATACTTTTCCCTGATTCGTGCTTCTGTTTGAAAAAATGATTCTGCTATCAATGATTCTGCTATATTCGTCATTTTTTTGGTTGCGGTTCAGCGGGAGCGGCCGGATGCCCGGTATTCATCCAGTGTGCTCTGCATGGCTTTAACTTTCTCGGGATATTCAGCAATCAGATTCCGCTCTTCAGCGGGATCGTCGCTGAGATTGTAGAGCGCCGGCTGCGCCTCCCCCTTAAACCCTCTGCGCCGTCCGTCATTTTGCGGAAGCGAGTCGGGGAACTTTCCTTCGATGTATTTCCACGGACCGTCGCGCAGGGCGAGGATTCCGGCCACGTTGCCGCAGACCATCGGTTTGCGCGCGGGCTGGTTTTTTCCCAGCAGGGTCGGCAGGAAACTGATGCTGTCCGGCGCTTCGTTTTCGGCCGGCGGGGTGCCTGCCACCGCATCCGCCAGCGTGGCATACAGATCGATCAGGTTGACCATATGATCGCTGACGGAACCCGCCGCGACGTTGCCCGGCCAGCGAACCATCAGCGGAATGTGCAGCCCGCCTTCATAAACGGTATGTTTGTCGCCGCGCTGCGGGCCGTTGGCCAGCAGCCCGGCGCGCCGGGCCTGCATTTCGGGCTTGCTCTTATCGCCCGGCAGGTCGCCGCCGTTATCGGCCGCGAAGATGATCAGGGTATCGTCGAGGATTCCCTCGTAGGCCAGCGTCTCGATCAACCGGCCGACCGACCGGTCCAGATCCTGGATAAAATCGCCGTAGGCCCCGCAGCCGCTGGCGCCGCGCATGGCTTCCGAAGGCACAATCGGGTGATGCACAGCGGGGGGAGCAAAGTAGAGAAAAAACGGCTGGGCCGATTCTTTGCGGCATTCCGAGCGGATCCATTCCTCCGCGCGCACCGTCACCGTCTCCAGCGCCTCCTCGCGGCTTCGCTGCGGGGCATCAAATCCGACATAGGCCCCGCCGTAGAAGGATTTGCCGTAAGGGCTCATTTTGGGCGAGCGCAGTCCGTAGATTCCGTCATTTTCAATCCAGACCCGATGGGTGTCATCCAGATTCTGGGGGATGCCGAAATGGTAGTCGAAACCGATGTCGTTCGGGCCGGGGAACAGCCGCTTGGTGAAATCGACCCGCGTTTGTCCCGCGTCCGGGGTTCCGTAGCCGAGGTGCCATTTCCCGATGGAGGCGGTCCGGTAGCCGCGGGCCTTCAGCATGGAGGCGACGGTGGGATGCCCGGCCTCGATGGAAGCCGGCTCGAACGGGTCGTGAACACCGTAGGGGAACGGCCCTCGCCAGGCGTAGCGCCCGGTCAGCATCGCATAGCGGGTCGGCGAACAGACCGATGCGGGCGCGCCGGCATTGGTAAAGCGCAGCCCCTCCTCCGCCAGCCGGTTCAGATGGGGAGTCCGCACCAGACTGGCGGGGGCGCCATAGGCATTGATGCTGCCGATGCCGAAATCGTCGGCCACAATCAGAAGAATATTGGGACGGCCGGCTTCCGCTGCTGCAGAAGACAGGTGCGGGGCGGAAGCCGCCAGCAATCCGGCCAGACAGCCCCTTAAACAAATTGAATTTCTGCGGTCCATAACAACGTCCTATTGAATACTGAGTTTCACATGATCGATTTGTATTGTTTCCTGCTGCAGCGCGCCGTCGGCCTTGGGTCGGAATCCAATATACAGCAGGGCGGGAGCTCCGGCAGAGGTCAAATGTTCGCCCGTAACCGAAAAGGTATAGCTGTAGGTTTTCCACTCCGGCGTAAGCGCAAAGCTGTCGCCCACAAATTTCGGCCCGACATCCTGCGTTCCGTTTTTTGCCCGGACAGAAACATGCAGCGAATTATCCGGACCGGACACATGGCGGGCATCAAAAGAAACGACATAGGTTTTTCCGACCGACAGGCTCAAGGCCCCGGCGCCGCCGGTGGTTACATCGATTCCCGTGTCCCCGGCATCGTTGCCGCTCACCGTGGAAATAATCTCCATATAATTTTTTCCGTCCGCGGCCTCCGCCGGGTCGTTCACCAGCCGCACGCGGTTGCGGCCCGTCGTATCAAATGCTCTCCAACCGGGCACAACATCCATCGACGGACCGGGCGGAATCAATTTGCCCGCCGGGCCCTCTTCAAAGCTGCCGTTGATCAGTTGCGATGAAACGGCAGATTGAACCGGCTTTTCATGGAACTGTCTCCGGGCATCGATCACCGACTCGAACTCTTCTGCGCCGACCCGGCCGGCCCACTGCTGCCAGTCCGACCGTAACGAGTCGATCACCTCGACGGCCTGCGGGCTGTCGATCAGATTGCTCAGCTCTGCCCCGTCCGCATCCAGATCAAACAGAAATTCTTCCCGGGCACCGGTCTGCATGTCATACGACTGATAGTATTTCCATCTGTTTTTCCAGACGAGGGACTTCTGGCCGTAGAGCTCCCAAAACAGCGGCCGGTTGTTCAGATAGGTCGCATCCGACCCTTTAAACAGAGGCAGCAGACTCTTGCCCTCGAGCGGGCACAGCTGCCGGCCCTGATACTGCGCGGGATATTCAACCCCGGCCGCCTCCAGGGCGGTCGGCATGACGTCCAGGATGCCTGCGGCATCCGTCACAAAACGATATTTTTTAATCACATCCGGCCACTGGACGATGCAGGGGGACGCCGTTCCGCCTTCAGTCAAATGTCCTTTTCCGCCCCGGAACGGGGTGTCCCAGATATTGTTCAGGTCATGCGCCAGCGCGCTGCCGTTATCGCTGAAAAACATCACCAGCGTATTGTTGCGCTGGTTCAGGCGATCCAGCGCGTCCATGACCTTGCCCACATTGCGGTCGGCCGACACAATGGCTCCGGCTTTGATGGCCGCAATTTCCTGCAGCGTCCGCGCCCGGTCCTCCGGCATGGATTCATAATAGGCCGGATCAAATTCGAAGGTGTTGGCACCCCACTCTTTGGGAATAATTCCGAACTCTTTGAGTTTTTCTACCCGGTTCGCCATAATCGACGGCCAGTTTTTCTTTGCGTACACCGGGACATACGGCTTGTAATCCGCATCCAGCGCCTGCCGCGGATTGTGCGGTGCCTTGAAACCAAGGTACAAAAAGAACGGCTTATCCTCGGACACCGCGTCTTCGATCCATTCAACGGCCTTATCCCCGAATGCATCTTCGGAATACCACTGATCGCCACTGGCCGGCGGTTTGGCCGGTTCAAATCCGTCCCAATAGCACTGCGGCGTAAAATAATCGGCCGACGGACCGAGCATGCCGTAGAATTTGTCGAACCCGCGGCGCAGCGGATGCGCCCCGTAGCTGTCCGGATAATCCGGCTCTCCGCCGAGGTGCCACTTGCCGCTCAACAGCGTCACGTAGCCCGCGCTTTTCAGCAGCTCCGCAACGGTTGCGTTGTTTTTATTATTTAAATAGCCGTTATATCCCGGCAAAGCGGTTGCATAGCCTTCGCCGCAGAGATCGCCGACCCCGACCGTATGAGGATAAAGCCCGGTCAGCAGCGAGGCGCGGGTCGGACTGCAGCGCGCATTGTTATAAAACTTGCGAAAAACAATGCCCTGGTCCGCCAGCTGATCAATGTGAGGCGTCTTGATTTCGCTGCCATACAGGCTGATATCGGAATACCCCGCATCATCGGTCATGAAAACAATAATATTGGGCCGCGACCTTTGTTCTGCGGCCCCGGCCGACAGGTAAAAAAGACCCGAGACAAACAGCGTCAAAAAAACAGATTTCTTCATCGTCCTTCTTTTCTCCGGGCCAATCTACGAACTCAATAATTCGAATGTCGAAACAGTGTGTTTACGGAACACACAAATAACAAGGGGCGCCTTTTGATTTTGAATTTTCAAGCAGTAGAGTTTGTTTCGTGCCTGGGTCTTTCGGATTTCGTGCTTCCCGAAACCCGGGCTAGAGGGTTTCATGCAGCAGGTCCATCAGGCGGCACTCCATCTCTTCGAACTCTTTTTTTCCGCTGAGGTTGTAGTATTCCCCCGGGTCTTTCTGCAGATTAAACAGGGCCCTGCCCCGGGCCCCGCGGTCCCACTCAATATATTTCCAGTTCCCCAGCCGAACGGCTTTCGCATCCCGGAACGATCCGAATGCCGGGTAATCCCATGCGAGATCCGGATCGTTGAGCAGCGGCACCAGGCTTCTGCCGCTCAATCCGGGCGGAGGCGTGATGCCGCACAGATCGCACAGCGTCGGAAACAGATCAATAAACTCAACAACCCGGGAACACGCTTCGCCCGCCCGCCCGGCCGAATCGGGATCGTAAATGATGCACGGAGCATTCAGGCTCTGCTCATAGGCCGTCCATTTGCCCCAGTGCCCCTCATGCTCCCCGTGATGAAACCCGTGATCTCCAATAAACACGATCACCGTGTTTTCAAACAAACCCTTTTTCCGGACGACATCCATGAGCCGGCCGAACTGAGCGTCCGCATAGCTCATGCAGGCGTAACGGGCCCTCAGGAATTCCAGCTGATCCGTCCTGGAAAACGCGCTGGAAAGAAACGGATCCGTTGAACCCGGAACCAGCGGGGACCGATCCGCCGGTTCCCCTTCCTGGGGAAGGATCAGCGAGTCGAGCGGGTACAGGTCAAAATATTTTCGGGGTGCCACAAACGGGTCGTGCGGCCTGTGGAAGCCGACCGCCAGGAAAAACGGCTTTGGCTCCGCGTACGTTTTTAGAAAACGGATTGCGGCATCCGCCACCTTCCCGTCCGGCAGCTCGGAGTCTTCGCACTCAGCGGCCTGCCACCAGCACCACTCAAGCTCCCCGCCGGTAAGATTTCTTTTCTGCCCCCGGATCGTTCCGACCGGCCCTTCCTCCAGGTGCGTATCCCAATAGACCGGGCTGGAATTATCCGGGTTGTGCAGAATTTTCCCTACATTGGCTGTGTGATAGCCCTGCGCCTTGAACACAGCGGGAATCAGAGGAACCTCGGGGTGGTTTACGCTAAACGTGGCCTGCTGGTCCAGAATGCCGGTTTCCCGCGGGCGCAGCCCGCTCATGAACGACGCGCGGCTCGGCCCGCATTCGGGCCATTGACAATACGCATTTTCGAAACGCAGGGCCGACTCGGCAAAGCGGTCGATCTGAGGCGTCTGGGTCTGCGGATTGCCATAGCATCCGAGGATGGAGGTGTGAATGTCCTCATCGATTATGAGCAGGACGTTTTTGCGCGGCCCGACAGCATGAGGCGGCTGTCCGGGGCCCGTCGCGGCATTCACAAAGCCGGCCAGACAAATACAGGCGGCGACAACGCCTGTTTTTTGAAAACTCATAACTCACTTTCTGATAGACATTAAAAATCCGGAGAGAACCCGAACCGGTTCTCTCCGGAGCGCATTGACTCCTGACTAATCGGTTTTCTGAACCTTTAACTGCATAAAGGCCTGCGGGGCATCCATCGGGATCCCGTTGGTGACCAGATTGTAGTCGCTGTCGTACTCGCCTGACCCGATGAGCGTCGTTGCGTCGACGATCGAAGTCAGCTCCGTCCCGGAGAGCACCTCATAGTCCAAACCGACTGTTTCATAGTTTTTGCGCTGCTTGTACACATAAACCATCCAGCCGTCTTCCACCACGGAAGAGGGCTGCACGGAAGACGCGTCTGCCGTGACCGGCACGCCGCCCAGGGCAAATTCAAGCAGGTTGTTCATGCCGTCGCCGTCCGGGTCATCCATGTAATTGGTGGACACGCCTGCCGCCGGATAAGAACCCATCCAGCCGACATAGCTGCCGGTGGTCAGATTGAGCAGCCGGACATTGTCCAAATAGATGACCTCATCCTGCAGATACACGCCGTTTTTGGGACGGAATCCGGCATACAATGTGATGCCGCTGATTCCATTGGTCGGCAGCAGGGTCGGCGAGAACTCATACGAGTAGGTCGTCCAAGCTGAATCAAGTGTAATGTTTTCACTGACCAGATTGTTTTCAAAGACCGGACCGCTGGTCCCTTCTTCAAATGTTTTCACCTGAAAATTCAGAGCATTGTCCGTCCCGGACACCCATTTGGCATCAAAGTAAACACGGTAAACCACTCCGGTGGAAAGCATGCATTGCCCGGCGCCGTTCATCGTGATGTCGAATCCGTTATCACTGTTCACGCCGCTCAATACCGATGTGATTTTAATGTAGTTATCTCCGTCAGTCGCCTCGGCTGGATCATTGACCAGTTCAATGCTGTTGCTGCCCGACAGATCAAAACCCCGCCAGCCGGTCACCTGATCACTGGACGGAAGGGAAAGCGCTCCAACCGGCCCTTCCTCGAAACTTCCGTTGATCAGACTGGTGTTGTCAGGAATCTCCACCACGGACAGGTTGTCGATGCAAACCGTCTCGTCCAGCAGCAAGACACCGCTGCGGGGCCGGAACCCGATGTAGAAATTCGGATCGGTTCCGGCCGCTTCGAACAGAGTCGGACTGATTTCATAGGAATAGGTCGTCCATTCTGATGTGAGCGGAATGGTTTCCGACACCAGATTGTTCTCCAGAACGGCCGTTCCATCAAACGTATTCACCTGAACCGCAAGAAGATTGTCTGTTCCCGCAATGACCTTGGCGTCGAACGAAACCGTATAGCTGTCGCCCGGCGACACGCGGAACGAGTTGACCCCGGGAGCGACCTGATAAATGTCCAGCCCGGCATCGTAAGCCCCGCCGGCCGTGGAAATGATTTTCACATAGTTGCTGCCGTCCGTAGCTTCCGCCGGGTCATTCACCAGTTCATAGGACACCGAACTTTTTGTCGTGTCAAACATGCGCCAGCCGGGAAGCCCGTCATTCTGATTCGGCAGACTGCTCGCCGCATAAAGCCCGACGGTGCCTTCTTCAAAACTGGCGTTGCCGAGCTCGTTGGGCGCTTCGACCACCGAAACATTGTCAATGTAAAGGGTCTCATCGAGAAGAGTGGCGCCTTTCGGCCGGAAGCCGATATACAGATTGCCTTCGGCACCGCCCGACTCCAGCAGAGTCGGCGTGATATCATAGGAATAGCTTGTCCACTCTCCTGAAAGTGCGAGTCCTTCACTGACAAATGACTCCAACGTGGAATTGCCTTCAAAGGTGCGGATCGTTACAGACAGGTTGTTCGCAGATCCGGCCACCTTTTTCGCATCGAACGACACTCTGTAGGTGATACCCGGAGTCAGCGGAACCGCGCCGCCAGCCGTGTGCGTGATATCCAACGCGGAATCCGGCCCGGTTGCCGTCGTCGTCGAGGTGATCTTCATATAGTTGCTTCCGTCCGTCGCTTCAAGCGGATCATTGACCAGCTCATACGTCACCGCATCCGGAACCGTTGTGTCAAACACCCGCCACCCCGGCATCACATCATTCGCCGGCGTCGTAAACACACCCACCGGCCCGGTTTCGAAACTGCCGTTCACCACCAGATTGGCGTTGGCGATCCCCGCCAACAGCACACTTGTCATTATCACCATTGCGTTCTTCATCATATGCATTCCTTTCTTTTCCAACTTACTCCGCCAATCAAAGACCCACATACAGATCATTGATTGTACACTACACCGATTTTGGTTCATGTCAATCATTTTCCAATGTTTGGAAAAAAAACCCGGATCCTCCGTCGCACTTTTTCCAAACATTGGAAACCAAAGCTACAGCAGCACGCTGTCGACGAGCTGAATGTCGCGGGATGATTTCCCGACCTGGATTTCGAACTCCCCGGGTTCGAGCACCCAGCATTTCTGATCCGGATCAAAAAACTCAAACGCATGACGGTCGAGATGAACGATTACCTCGCGGGACTCTCCCGGCTGCAGGTTCACTTTGGAAAATCCTTTCAGCTCGCGGACCGGCCGCAGCACCGAAGCCTGCCGGTCATGAACATACACCTGCACCGTCTCCCGGCCGGAACAGCTGCCGGTGTTCTTCACGGTCACGGAGATCGCGACATCCAGACGGTCGCCCTCTCCGGTTTTCGCGACGCGCAGATCAGAATAATCGAACGCTGTATAGGACAGCCCGTGACCAAACGCATAGCGCACGGGCAGCTTTTTGGTGTCGTAATAGCGGTATCCGACCAGGATGCCTTCGCTGTACGGCGTGTCCACCAGACTGCGCCCATGCATAACATGCGCAGCATCTGTCTTCACGGGCGAGGCCGCAACGGGCGAATCGCTCCACGAGCGCTCGATGCTGATCGGCAGACGCCCGGAGGGGTTGACCTCGCCGCAAACAATTTTGGCCAGCGGCGTTCCGCCGGCCTCGCCGGTGTACCAGGTGTACAGAATAGCGCCGGCCTGCTCGTCCCATCCGTGCATATCGATGCCGCCGCCGGCCGTGACGGCAACCACCGTGCGCGGATTCTTCGCCACACAGCGCTCCACAAATTTCTGCTGCAGCTCGCTGAGGCCAAACGGACGGTCTGCGCCTTCCCCTTCGTAAACGCTCTCCCCAAACCCCTCCTGGTTGAATCCAACGCAGACGATCACCGCATCGGCGGCGGCAATCTCCTCGTCGCGCAGCGCCCGGCAGCGCTCCCCGGTGCCGCACACGACCAGCCGGTCGGTGCCGAGGCGTTTTTCAAACGCCGCCCGGATGGACAGCGGCTGTTTGCCCTTGGCATATCGCACATCACCGGAGCCCCGTCCCGATGGCGGCGCATTTTCGACCATCGGGCCGGCAAGAATGATTTTTCCGCCGGTTGAGTCCAGCGGCAGCAGGCCGCTGCGGTTTTTCAGCAGCACAATGCCTTCTTCGGCAATCGCTTCGACCGCGGCGGCATGTTCCTTTGTTCCGGCCGGGAACGAAGCATCCGGCCCCGAATAATCAAAGGCACCGGAGGCATATCCATTGTACAGAACGGTTTTCACTTTATCGTCCAGCTCGGCATGACTGATGATTTTGTTCTGCAAAAGCTCTTTGATGACGGACCGGTTCATGGCCCGCCCCCACGGCATTTCCGCATCGATCCCGGAATTGAACGTCATGACCGGATCGCTGGTGGAACGCCAGTCGGACATCACGATTCCGGTGTACCCCCAGTCGCCTTCGAGCACCCCTTTAATCAACCACGGATTCTCCGCGCAATACCGGCCGTTGAGCAGATTGTAGGCGGTCATCACGGCGCGTGCGCCGCCCTCCTGAACCGTCGCCTTGAAGGCGGGGAAATAGATCTCCCGCAGGGCCCGCTCGCCGACCTGCGAATCATTCTCCCGGCGGTGCAATTCCATATTGTTGGCCGCAAAATGTTTGACCGTCGCCATGACGCCCTGCTGCTGAACGGCTTTCACATAGGCAACCGCCAGACGGGAAACCAGATACGGGTCTTCGCCCATGTATTCAAAGTTCCGTCCGTTGATGGCGGTGCGGTAAATATTCATTCCGGGGCCGAGCAGGCAATTAATGCCTTTGCGGTGGCAGGCCTGGGCAATTGATTTTCCCTGCAGGGCGGCCAGCTCCGGATTCCATGTGGCCGCGAGCAGAATGGTGGAGGGGAATGCCGTGTTGGGCGGATCTTTCACGCCCATGGAGGCATCGGTCACGCGCAGCTTCTGCAGACCGAGCTCTGCAAGGGCCCCGTCGTCCAGAACCTGTCCGATATAATCAATCTTCTGATCCACACTCATTCTGGACAGCATGGCCTCGGCCCGACGGTCGGCCTCGCGGTCGGCGAAATTGCGCCGGACCGGATTTTCCCAGTCGGCGAGAAACGGTTTCATTTCCGGATTCACCGCCACGTCCCAAATGGTGTAATGGCCGGGCATCTGGCCGCCGCGCGGGTGGCGCTCCAGGCAGCGCAACCGGACAAACTGTGCGTTTGCCGGACGGCAGGAGACAAACAGAACGGTCTCGTCAATCTGCCGTTCAAACTCTCCGACGGTCTCCCAGCGGCTTCCATCGAGCGAAACCTGAACATCTCCGGCCTTCGCCGCCTTCACATCCCAGAATGCCGCGACGGACCTCACAACGGTCGGCTCCTCGAGGTCCAGCGTCACCCATGCCGTTGATTCCGGCCCGGAAGTCCAGCGAGTGGACAGATCGCCGTCCGCCGCCGCGGCAAACCCGTCCCCCGGGGACGAAGCCGAAACCGCGCGAACGGCCGGCCGGCCGGCCGAAAAAAGCTGCTGAACAAAGGAAGGCTCCACAACCGGGCGGGCCGGCGAACAGCGGCCGTCCCGCGACCTGCCGTCGGCGAAGGTCACTTTAAACCGGCCGTTGACGGGCGATGCGTCTCCCGGAAGCTCCACGATCGACACATTGTCGATACAGATTGTCTCATCCAGCAGAGCCCCTTTGGATTTAGGCCGGAAGCCGACATAAAAAACCGGCGCAGCGCCCCTCCAGGGCCGTTCAACGGGAGCAACCTCATATGAAACCGCGGCCCATTCCGATGTGAGCGAAAGGTTGTGCTCGACCAGATGTTCAACGACGGTGTTCCCCGTGCAGGTTCTGATCGATACGGCCAGATTATTATCGGTTCCCGCCGCCCGCTTCGCATCAAACGAAACCGTATAGCCTGTTCCGACACTCGCGGCAACCGCACCGGATCCATTCACGGTGATGTCCAGTCCGGCATCCGGGCCGACCGCCGTTTTCGTCGAGGTTATTCTGACATAATGGTTGCCGTCGGCTGCCTCCGCCGCATCCTTGACCAGCTCAAACGTAACCGCATCGGGATCCGTCGTATCAAACAGCCGCCAGCCGGGAAGAACATCCCTCGCCGGCGTCGCCGCAAACACGCCCGGCGGGCCGGCTTCAAAACTGCCGTTCACCGCCAGATTCGCGTTGGCGGAACCAACCATTAACCCGCTCACTGCAATTGCCAGAATCGCTTTCATCTATCCCTCTATCCACCTTGCTGCACCGGACATGACGGGTCAGGCTTCAAAACACGGATCACCGCACGCAGAACAGCCCGGAAACGCCCTTTTCAAATCAAAGTCCCTCAATCTTGAGATGAAGGAACAGGGCATCATCGTTTTCAGTTGAAACACGGTTTGTTACCGCGTTGAAGCCCTGGGCAAATCCGGAGAGAGCGAATAAAACTCTCCCCGGACGTCCGGGAACTAGTCGGATTTCTGAACCTTTAACTGCATAAAGGCCTGCGGGCCATCAGCCGGGATCCCGTTGGTGACCAGATTGAAGTCGCTGTCGTACTCGCCCGATCCGATCACGGTGGTGGCATTCGTCAGCGCCGAGTCCAGTTCCGTTCCGGACAGGACGCTGTAATCCAAACCGACTATTTCATGATTTTTGCGCTGCCTGTATACATAAACCATCCAGCCGCTTTCCATCGCGGCAGCCGGCTGCACGGAAGACGCGTCCGAAACGTCCGGCTCGCCGCCCAGGGCATATTCAAGCAGGTTGTTCATGCCGTCGCCGTCCGGGTCATCCGTGTAGTTGGTTGAGCCCCCTGCTGCGGGATAGGACTCCATCCAGCGGATATAACTGCCGGCGGGCAGCCCGGACCAGGGATCCGTCCCATCCAGAAATTCCTGATAGTTGGATGCCCCGTCGGAATCCATATCCTCATACTGACCCTGTTTCAACAGGGAGGCAGCGCTCGCCCAGTCGTAATAAGCGCCCCCCCCCTGCAAGGCGGAAAAGAAGACCCCGCCGATGATCAAATCCGCAGAGGTTGAGTTGAGCCGAATGTCATAGCCGTTACACCGGTTCCCGAAATAGGCATCCGTCAGGAAACCGGTTACAACCCGCCACTCGCGACTGTCCGTCAAATCTACAGTGATCCCCGAAGACGCCCACGGCCCGTTCGTCGCATCATAGGTCATGTAAAAACTTCCTTCCCCCTGGTCATAATAAAGAATTTCAACCACGGCATACGGAGTGGCTCCATACTTCAACGCGGCATTCAGCGTTTTATAATAGCCATAGCGAACGGAAGATCCCGAATTCGGCGACATTACATATCCCGCCACACCGGCAATATTCGTTGCAGTAACAACACATTCTCCGGTCCCCGTATTCACCGTTCCCGCTTCTCCGTAATCATCCGTATTGCCGGGATATAGATCGCCCACGGAGCGCGGGTCAAACGAATCGGTCCGGAACGGCGACGCCGGCAGTCCTTCCATGGAAAAAAGGTTGCAAAGCGGGAAGTTTTCCCAGGCATAACGAACAGCCACCGGGTTCGGCACCGACGCGCTTGAAACAATAACCTGATTTCCGCTGATGACCGCATCGGCGGCCACAAAGTGCTTGTTTTCGCCGCAAATGGTGAATCCGGCCAGGGTCGATGCCGGAACCACATACGCGTCCGGATCGGTTCGCGGAGCAAATCCTTTGACCTTATTCATAATCACTTCCTGCGTCTGCAGTCCGGTATCGGCATGGTTAAATGAGATCGTAACCTGCCCTCCGTTGAACTGTGCGCCGCTGTAAAGCGGACTGTCCGCAATCACATCCACCCCTTCAGCTTTCAAGGCATGCAGCGCCAGCCGGGCACCGACCGGCTCTTTATCCTGCGGATGAATATCTTCGTACTCGCCCAAATCCGTGATCACCGCCATCCCGGTGTTCGTCACAGACAGCGCCGCCGTCTGCGAGTCCCGCAGCCAGGCCCAGGTGGCCCCCTCCAGCAATGGATTAACCGTTCCCCATGGAGCCAGCTGAACGTAATAGAACGGGATATCGCCCCGGCCGAAGGCGTCCCGCCAGGATTCAATCAGTCCGGGAAACAGCGTATAATGAGCCAGCGCGCGCTGCGAATTGGATTCCCCCTGATACCAGATCACGCCTTTAAAGGTGAACTCGCGGAACGGATGAACCATCGCATTGTACAGTACCGAATTATCCCCCCGATCGAGTTCTCCGGAATCATCCATCGAATACCCCAGTTCCAGCATCTTGTCCGCCGGCGTCCAGGCTTCCGCAATCGTTGCCCCCCAGGCGCTTTCAATCAATCCGATCGGAATATCCAGTTCGGCCTGAAGTTTTGCACCATAGAAATATGCCGTCACAGAAAACGAATTCAGATAGGTTTCGTCACACTCCCGCCAGGAGCCTCCGTGCGCCGCATGCAGAACCGGCGTTTCCTGCGGCGTTGCGGACATCACCAGCGCGCCCATCAGAAGACGGATATTGGGATTCGCTTTTCCAACCGGTGAGATCTGAGTGAAGCCCGAGAACGGCGTATCCATATTGGATTGTCCGCTGGCGAACCAGACATCCCCCACCAGAACATTCGTGACGGAAACAGACCCGACGGACGTCGAAGCCGTCAGGGTGCGCGGCGTAAAGGAGGCCGCCATCGGGTCCAGCGTCGCCATCCATTTTCCACCCGCATCCGCCGTGACAACTTTCGTCTGGTCATCAAATGTCACGGTCACTTCATTGGAAGACCCCGCAGTTCCGTACACGGCCACATGGTCATTGCGCTGCAGCACCATATGGTCCGTAAACAAATTAAAGAAAACCGGGATGGAAACCGGCCCGCCATCGGTTAACCTCGCCTGAAAATCATTAATCACAATCTGAGAATTGACCGAGGAAAGGGCATTTGCGATCAGACCGACACCCGTTACATTGCTGAACGTCATTGAAGAGAATGTCAGAGCCCCGAACCCGAGGTTGATGTCATCATCTGTGAAAAGATCAAAATCGGACGGATCAAACGCCGCCCACTGCAGCCCGGCGGTGTTCCCGGACAGTGTTGCCGTTGACGAAGACTGCCCGACATCCAGTGCGGTCTGATTTGCCACGTAATACGTGGTTCCGTCACGAATTACAAAACGCAATCCCCCGCCCTGATCTCCTGTAAACTCCTTCGTTGTAACCGACAGAACACTGTTTGCCGACCCATCAAATACAGTCACTCCTGCGATCAGAAAATCAGCAGAATCCCATAAATAAAACGCCTGTGCTTTCGAATTGACAGCATCATCAGAGGTCCGCGCATAAATCGAGTTGAAAGGAGTTGTATAAATCCCGACCACGCCCGCACCGCCCTTTGTACCCGAATCCGCCGTGATATGAACGCCGCCGTAGACGACCATTCCGTTTGTCGAACTGATATTGTATGCAGGAATCGAATCACTCCAGGCACGAAACCGCTCTGTATCCGTATCAACGGTCAGGCTCAGGCCGGTGTGTGAAGAAGGTGTGAAATCCGTATCCACCACCGTCGCCACCGGCGGCACGGGAATCGGCACACCGCTGACTAACGTCGCCTGAAAATCATTAAGCACAATCTGGGTATTCACCGAGGAAAGGGCATTCGCGATCAGGCCGACCCCCGTTACATTGCTGAATGTCATTGAAGAGAATGTAAGAGACCCGAACCCGAGATTGGCATCATCATCCGTAAAGAGATCAAAATCGGCCGGATCAAACTCCGCCCACTGCAGCCCGGCGGAATCGCCGGACAACGCAGCCGTTGATGCAGACTGCCCGACATTCAATGAGGTTTGATTCGCCACGTAATACCTGTTTCCGGAACGAATCACAAAACGCAGCCCCCCGCCATTATCTCCCGTAAAATTGCCCGTCGTAACGGAAAGAACGCTGTTCGCAGACTCATCAAACACCGTCACTCCGGAAGTCAGAAAATCGGCTGAATCCCACAAATACAACACCTGCGTTCTCGAATTGATGGCATCAGAAGACGTGCGGGCAAACATCGCGTTGAAAGACGTTGTAAAAATCCCGATAACCCCCGCGCCGCCCTTCGCACCTGAATCTGCGGTGATATGAACGCCGCCGTAGATGACCATCCCGTTTGTCGAACTGATATTGTATACAGGGCTCGAATCACTCCAGTCACGAAACCGCTCCGTAACCGTATCAACGGAGAGGTTCTGCATATACGTGTGTGACGGAGGAGTAAAATCTGTATCCACCACCTTCGCCACAGCCGGAACGACTTTTTCAACCATCGAAACGTTATCGATGCAGATGGTTTCATCCACCAGCACCGCGCCGTCTTTAGGCCGAAACCCGATATAAAAATTTGGATCCGTGCCACCGGCCGTTTCCACGGTCGGTGTAACCTCATAGGTGTACGTCTCCCATTCGGAAGAGAGCGCAAAGTCATCATCAACAAACGACTCCAGCGGGGTGTAGCCGCTCTCCGTTGTTCGGATTGAAACACCCAGCGAGTTTTCTGACCCAGACACCCACTTGGCATCAAACGACACGATATAGGTCACCCCTAAGGAAACCGATACCTGTCCTAAACCGGCGGGCGTAACATCCAACCCGGAATCAACGCCATTCGTCGCCGTGGAGGTTATTTTGACATAGTTCGTCCCATCCGAGGTTTCGGCCGCATCGGCGATCAGTTCATAGGTGACCGTCGCCTTGCTCGTGTCAAACAGTCGCCAGCCAGGAAGGACATTATCTATTTTCGGCAAAGCGGTGCCGGAATACGAGCCGACCGTCCCCTGTTCAAAACTGCCGTTGACCAACAGGTTCGCATTCGCGATTCCGGCCAGAAACACGCCCGCCATTATTGCTATTATTTTTTTCATCCCATTCCCCCCAACTTGTTCTTTTCAACCCCTCACAAGCCCCGCGCAGAAGCCAATAAAAATCCGGAGAGAGCAAAAAAGCTCTCTCCGGTCGTCCGCAAACTAGTCGTTTTTCTGAACCTTTAACTGCATAAAGGCCTGCGGGGCATCCGTCGGGATCCCGTTGGTGACCAGATTGAAGTCGCTGTCGTACTCGCCCGATCCGATCACGGTGGTGGCGTTCGTCAGCGGGCCGGAAACGAGATCGGCACCGGACAGCACGCTGTAATCCAGGCCGAAGCTTTCATGATTTTTGCGCTGTTTGTACACGTAAACCATCCAGCCGTTTTCCATCGAAACAGCCGGCTGCACCGAAGAAGCATCCGAAACGTCCGGCTCTCCGCCCAGGGCATATTCGAGCAGGTTGTTCATGCCGTCGCCGTCCGGATCATCCGTGTAATTGGTGGCAACCCCTGCTGCGGGATAAGAACCCATCCAGCCGACATAGCTGCCGGTGGTCAGATTGAGCAAACGCACATTGTCGAGACGAATGACTTCAGCTTGTAAAGTCCCGCCGATTTTTGGACGAAATACGGCATAAAACGCAATGCGTTTGGCCACATTGGTCGGCTGCACGGTCGGCGTGAATTCATACGAGTACGACGTCCAGTCCGCATTCAGCGCAAACGATTCGTTAACCAGACTCGCTTCGAGTGTCGTCGAGGTTCCCTCCGTTACGGTTTTCACATAAAAGATTAATTGGTTGCCCGTTCCCGACACCCACTTGGCATCAAAGGAAACACGATAGGTATTGCCCGTGTAAACCATGCATTCTCCAGCGTCCGCAGGCCGGACATCCAATCCCGTGTCGCCAAAATTGCCGGTAGCCACCGAGGTGATTTGAATATAATTGGTTCCATCGGTGGCCTCAATCGGATCATTGACCAGCTCCACGCTGTTGCTGCCCGATGTATCAAATGCCCGCCAGCCCGTGACCGCATAAGAAGGCAAACTCAACACGCCGACCGGCCCCTCTTCGAAACTGCCGTTGACCAGAGTGGTGTTGTCGGGAATCTCGGTCACGGAGACATTATCGATACAGATCGTCTCATCCAGCAGCGTGGCGCCTTTGGCCCGAAATCCGACATAAAAATTAGGCTCAGCCCCCCCCGACTCCAGCAGAGTCGGCGTAACCTCATAGGTATACGTCTTCCATTCAGATGTGAGCGCAAACCCTTCGGAAACCAACACCTCCAGATTCGCATTGCCCTCCATTGTTTTGATGGAAAAAGACAACCGGTTATCTGTTCCGGCCAGCCACTTGGCATCGAACGTAACGCGATAGCTCGCCCCTGCGGAAACCGCGACCGCCCCTAAACCGGCCCACGCAGTATCTAAACCGGAGTCCGGTCCGACATCTGTCGTCGTCGATGTTATTTTGACATAGTTATTGCCGTCGGTCGCCTCCGTCGCATCATTGACCAGCTCATAGGTCACCGCATCCGGAACCGTCGTGTCAAAGATTCGCCACCCCTCCAGATCAAAAGTCGGCGTTGTAAACGCCCCCACCGGCCCGGTCTCAAAACTGCCGTTGACCAACAGGTTCGCATTCGCGACCCCCGCCAACAGAACTCCCATCATCATTGCTGCAATCTTCCTCATCATACGGATCTCCCTTCTTTTCAGACTTGTCACACTGTGCAAAAAACCACTTACTGATTATGCATTAAAAAATACACCACTTATGGTTTATGTCAATGTTTAGTTGCTCGCCGATTTTATAAAAGGAACCGCAACGATCCACAGGCCGCTCACAGCCCGTTATATTCCCGCGTCACCGAGATGCCACAGAATCCAACCGGTGCAACGCCCGCCGGGAGCGGCAATCCTTTTTCCAACCATTGGAAGCCGTCTGCAGAAAAGTTCCAATCCTTGGAAAAACATATATCCTGAATAGACTCATTTTCCGGGCAGCATCGCATTGGCCTGTTCGATGTTAAAGCGGGTGCTCACCACCGAGTTTTTCTCCGGGCCGTCCGTGTACTTGATGCAAGTCGTGGCAACAAACGCACCGTCCGGCAGCAGTTCAAAACCGGAACAACCGAAATCAAAGCCCTTACAGCTGTGAAGGAGCTTGATGCGACACGGTCCTTCCCGTCCTGAAATCACGTCATCGAATGTGCCGACCCACGCCGCAAATGCTTCACCGCGGGAGAAGTCACCGCGGTATCGCGCATCACAACCACCACTGGTCCGTCAGGAGCAATCGACGGGTTGCAACGATGTCCAGTCATTGCCGGGGAGAGTTCCCGAACTTCCGACCACGTCTCGCCACTTTCTTTGCTGACTGAATACCGACCGTTTTCTGTTCCGTTATAACGCAGCAGCATCAGCAGGTGCGCCGGATCTGCCGGGTCGCAAATGACTGCAGGCTGCGCCCAGCGGGTCGGAACATTAACCACGATCCGCTCTTCCGACCAGGTCAGCCCGCCGTCATACGATTCGCTCTGAAAAACAACCGGATCGACATTCTCATCCGGAGATGAGTTCGGGTCGCGGCGATCACACCACATCACCAGACGCCGTCCTCCATCAAAAGAAAGAATGGTTTTCGGCGAACACTCCGCCTTCAGCCCGGTGTCCTGCATCGGTGTCCAGATTTGGCCGCCGTCCTCCGAATAGGACTGCCGGAGCCTCCCGGGAAAGTCCAGTCCGGCCATGACAAAGAGACGGCCCCGGCCCTGGGGATCGACCAGATAATGGATGGTCGGCGTGGTCCCCCTGACCGTTTCCCAGTCGGCGGGAACCGGCAGCGGGTCACTCCACGCTCTGCCTCCGTCCGTACTTTTCGACAGCGGACCGAGATGCGGCCGGGACAACCCATCGAGCCGACTTTTCTTCACGAAAAATCGTTGTTATGGTTTTTCGGCAAAAAACAGCGGGACCGCCCATTTACCGATCTGAATCTCTTCATTCGCAGTGCACATTTTTTGATACAAGCTGCAAAAGTTCGCCGGATTCGAGCGGTCAAACAGACGAATTTCCGGCAGATTTGTTTTTTGAAACCCCAGGGCCTCCAAAGGGGCAGCCTGACTGTCGCGATTGCGATCCGGGCTCGGCGTCAGAAGCCAAAGCATGCCGGGCTTTTCACAAATCAGCGTCTTGGCATCGTCCAGCGGGATGCGCAAAAAAGAGGCGGTTTCAAGCGCATCCGGCACTTCCGCGACGACGTACCTGCGATCCGTAAACAGCCGTTTACCGACCGCGAAGGAGGCACGCTCAACACCGTTCAAAGAAAATGTGCCCGACAGGACCTTGTTCAGCTCAGCCCCGTTCGCATTGCTTCTCAAGGTGCTCTGCTTTTTTGCGTTCTTCTCGGCGTTTTTCTTCACCCAAGGTTTGGAATTATAACCCGTCGCATAGTTGATCAGCACCCGGGAGCGGGCCGCATCACTGACAAATGCACCGGCCAGAATGTCCTGTTCCGTAAACGTGGCCATCAGGATGTGTTTTTCGTCAGCCCGGTTCCAGTCGTAGATCGCGTAGATGGTTCCGTCCGGCGACTGCGTGGCATCCGGATAGGAAACCGACGCCCGCTCATCCAGCATCAAGCCGCCCTGCCAGCTTTCCCCCTCATCTTTTGACAGATAGGCCGTCATGTGACTGCGGCCGATCCGTTCGTCCAACGGGCCGTGTTTAATCAGCAACAGGTTGCCGGACTTCAATTTGCGAAAATGAAAGCGCGCGGTTGCATCCAGCAGATAGTCCTGAGCCTCCGTCCAGGTGGCTCCGCCGTCCGTGGACAGACTCTGCGCGATCCCGAAACCAGCGGTTCGGATCAACTGCATCAGAGAACCGTCTTTGCGCTCAACGATCATCGGCTCATCGCACTGACGGCGCGGTTCCGGGACATTGGCCGCCCCGCGCAATGCCCAGGTTTTTCCGCTGTCTTTGGAAACCATCGTCCGGCAGCTGCCATCCTGTTTCCAGATGGCGGAAGGCATCAGCCATTCGCCGGCCTGATTGACAATCGGCTTATTGAGCATGACGCCCGGAAACAGCGCGCGCGGCTCCGTCCAAACCGGGTTTTCAGCGTCGGGGTTTTCGGTCACAATCGCCAAGGTCAAATTCAACCCGTCCCCGTTCATCCACCAGAAAAGCCAGAGTCGCCCGGCCGGATCCTGCCACAGGCAGGGATCGGAGGCCCGCAGCGGCCCGTCGCCGTCGGGATCGATAACCAGCTTCAAGTCACTCCATGTTTTTCCGTCATCCCCGCTGGTCGCGGCCATGGCAAAGTTATAGCGGTCTTCGTGGATCGGCCCGGCATACCAGGCCGCCCACAAGCGTCCGCCGGGCGCGCGCTCAATTGTAGGTATTCCCTGATACTTGCGTACTTCGGCGTTGTATTTTTCGCCCGGATTAAAAATAACGGACGGATGCTCAAATCCTTTCAGAAGCCCGACCGAATCGATCTGAACTGAATCGGGCGCAAGAGAACCCGCATTCACATCGGCCTGCGGTCGCTCCGCATGAGTCACCTCAGCGAGAATCAGTGTACTTACAACCGCGATCATTACTTTTTTCATATCCGTTCCTTTTATCCGTGCGCATCACTCCTGCTCTGAAAACATAAAAAATCCGGAGAGAGCGTAAAAAAACTCTCTCCGGATGTGACTGAAACTAATCGGTTTTTTTAACATTCAAACGCATGAAGCCCTGCGGACCATCGGTCGGGATTCCGTTGGTGAACAGATTGGCGTTGGCAACACCAATCATTAAACCACTCACTACAATTGCGATAATCGTTTTCATCCAGCTCCCGTTCTTCTCAACCTCACCTCACCGGGCAAAAGCCCGCTCAATTCAAAAACAAATCTCAACCCGTTGCTACGGGTTGAGACTTGCGCAATGCCGCCATTACTCGGCGATGACGCGATAGAAGGCCTGCGGCAATGCGGCATGATTGGTCGCGGACATGGTTCCGTCGATCCCGGAAATCTGCTCCACGATATTGCTCCAGCTGCCGGACACCAGTTCTTCGCGCATCTGCACGGCATACGTGGCGGCGTCGGTTCCCTGCCAGCTCAACACGACGGAGGTTCCACCGGCCGCAGCCATGGCGACCTCGCCGATCGTCAGCGGCTCAGAAACGACAACGGTTTTATCGAGATCGCTGTCATAAGAGACCGACGGGCTGCCCGTCGTTGCGATGATATAGCCGCTGTCGATGTAGGCCTGGATTTTTGCAACCTCATCCCCATCGATGTAAATCACAGAGCCGGGCTCGATGCTGCAGGTCCCGTTGGTTGCAGCGGCGCCCGACATGGTGAATGTGCCGCCGACATGGATGACCGAATTTCCGGTCATGACCAGCGTAGAGGTCGTCGGCGCATCCCCCTGCATGAGGAAATTTTCCGTGGTGTTAATGGTCCCGTTATCCAGGGTCACCGCACACGTGCGGTCGACCCCCTGGGATGCAGTGGCAAACACCAAACGGTAGGTGGTGACAGAAGCGCCGTTTAAAACATTCAGCGCACCGCTTCGGCTGTAGCCGACCCCAAGACCCAGGTTGCCGCTGATTGAGGTCGTCACGCTTGCGGCGGCCCCATCGACAGTCAGTGTTCCGTTCGCCTTGGCAGCCCCATCACCCAGAACGATCTGTTTGGCCGTCTCTGCGTTGGTTACCGTAACGGTGATATCGGCAGCGGTCGTCACTTTGGCACCAAGATCGCCGGACGGATTTGCGCCCGTACTCCAGATGTTGGTGTCGCCCCAATTTCCCGAAGACGTCGCAACATATTGAACTTCCGGGATCGTTATCGAAGTGACAACCGTTTTATCAAGGTCGCTGTCATAAGAGACAGACAGGCTGCCCGTCAAAGAGGTAATATAGCCGCTGTCGATATAGCCCTGAATTAGTTCTGTCTTATCACCGGCGATGTTAATCGCAGAGCCGGGCTCGATGCTGCACGCCCCGGCGGTTGCGGCGGCGTTTTGCATTGTAAAGGTGCCGCCGACATTGATGACGGAATTACCGGTCATGACCAGCGTGGAGGTCGTCGCGGTATCCCCCTTCATGAGAAAATTTTCTGTGGTGTTAATGGTCCCGTTGTCCAGGGTCACCGCGCACGTGCGATTAACCCCCTGGTATGAAGTCGCATAAACCAGACGGTAGGTGGTGACAGAAGCCCCGTTTAAAACATTCAGCGCACCGCTTCGGCTGTACCCCACCCCGAGACCCAGCGTGCCGCTGATTGAAGTCGTCACGCTTGCGGTTGCCCCATCGACGGTCAGTGTTCCGTTCGCCTTGGCAGCCCCGTCACCAAGAACCACCTGCCAGGCCGTCTCCGCGTTGGTGACCGTGACGGTTATATCGGATGCTGTGGTTACCTTGGCATCCGGATCGCCGGACGGATTTGCGGCCAGATTCCATATGTTGGTGTCGCCCCAGTTCCCCGAAGACGTCGCAATATAATTCACTTCGGCGTGTAACAGCCCGGCCGCAGCCAGAACCATTGCGAACAGCATTTCTTTTTTCATTATTTTGCCTTCCCTTGTCTTTGTTTTCCCGCCGCAAGCCTGAGCCCCAGGCTTTCCACAAAAGAGTCCTGTTCCGTTTTCTAATCAGGACCAATAAACCATTACCATTTTTGAGCCAATTTTTACAAAAATACTCCATATTCGGTTCACGTCAAGCTTCTTATTTGATGCCGATATTTTTTCAGCAAAACCCGCAAACCAGGCTAAAAAGCGAGCCGCACAGCATGCCCGGCCCCCGATTACCGGAAAAAACAGACCCAAAACCGATCTCTAATGTTTTTTTAAACTGGACACGGGACAGACATAAAAATAAACAGGGATATGCAAAAATTTGAACGGCTGGCCGCAACCATTAAAACGCAGATTGAAAAAGGGGATTTTTCCCTTTCCGGCTTACCCAGCGAACGCATCCTGGCTGAAAAGCTGGGGGCGAACCGGCTGACGATCCGCAAGGCCCTCGCCCTGCTTGATCAGCAGGATATGATCAGGCGGGCCGACAACGGGCGCTATGAAATGACCGCCCGCACGGTCGGTTCGTCCCAAAACATGCGGGTTGCCCTGCTGGCGCCGCCGGCTTTTTCATCCGGAAATATCCGGATCTGGTATGAGGAACTGCTCGCCTGCGCAGAGAAAAACAACGTTCTGTTCCGCCCGTTTCTTTTTGTTCACTGGAACGACACGACCATCAGCGATGTCTTTTCCAATTTTGACGGCGTGTTCATGATTCCGACGGCGGAAGAAATTCCACAGGCCACCCTGGAACTGTTTCACTCCAAAAACGGACTGGTTCTGCTGAACACAGACATGAGCCACAACCAGGTCCTCTCCATCAACCTGTTTCCCGCCATTTTTGTCAGGCAGTTTCTAGATCATCTGAGCCAAATGGGCCACCGCTCGATTGCCTGCCTGCACCTCGATTCGGATCTGAGCGATGTACTGAACCGTCGCATCAATCAGTGGGAATACTGGAGCACCATGAATGACAATGACGCTCCGTTCATCAAAGCAAACATCAGCCCGTTCAACGAAGGATACGCCTTTCTCGATTCACAAATCAAACAAGGCGTATTCAAAAACACCACGGCTGTTTTCTGCACGACCGTCCATGCCGCCATTGCCCTGATCCGCGCCTGTAAAGACAACGGCATCAACCCGGAAAAAGACATGGCCATTTGCACCGCCGATGACGAGGGGATCGGCATGCACTCCACCCCCAGTGTAAGCTGCTTTGAAAAGCCGAATATTCAAAAAATACTTCAACCCATATTTAACTGGGTAAAAGCGGGAGGCCGCCCGGATCAATGGAAAGGCCCGTTCCTGATCGAGCCTGCCGTCCTCAAAATCTACGAAGGCGAAACCACTCATCCCCCGCGCAAAGGGATCAAGCCGCGGAAATAAGAGCCGCGCCTTCTCCCCGCGCATCGACGGGCCGGAACTGCAGCAGCCGCGTCATGATTTCCTTTTTGTTCAGCTCGACCGGAACCGCGTTGCCGGAGAGCGCGGGCCGGTGAATCTCCCGACCCTCGGCCAGGTTGACCAAAGCCTCAGAATGCCCCCCGGCCGGCTCGCTTTTATAAAACGCCGCCACCTGATTTTTTATAAAAATCAAAAACCGCTGCGTTAACCCAGATTTCTTATTGGCCTGTTGAAAATGGCTGAAAATCGACTTTTTTGACCCGATTTGAGGCCGTTTTTGTCGTAAGTCATTGATTTGCAACGCGAGATTTTTGATGTAGTGCCTAATAATGCTTTGGGCCGGTTGACG
>JBFHEM010000061.1:0-26289 GCA_041584215.1 Tichowtungia sp.
ACTATCACTACGCCTACCGCACCGAGCAAACCTACCTCAAATGGATTAAGCGTTATCTTGGCTTTTACCGGATGCAAAAACATCCGTCCCAAACGGGCGCGCCGGAAATCGAGGGGGGTTTTTGTGCCATTTGACAACCGACAGGCTGGTTGCGGCATCACCCTTGCGTCAGACCCTGAACGCAATCGTTTTTTGTATCGAGATGTGCTGCAGGTATTGCCGCTGCTTTGCATCCGCGGGACGGCTCTGCTACTGCCTGTTGATCAGTTCACTACAAACCATTCCCTCAGAACAATGGACAAAACAGTTCAATTGATGGTTTTTTCCCTGCACAGGCATGTCGACCCGACGTTTAGTGTTCAACCATCCTGACAACATAAACAGAGGGAACCGGCAGCTCCAGCGTGAGCACCGTGCCTCCGCCCTCAAGCGACTGCACCGCTCCGGAAAAGTTTTTCAAGCTCAGGGAGTCGACCATCAGCGCCTCGTATTGATCCCAGTTGTCGATCACATACGCTTTGGCGGTCGCGGAATTCGTGCCGCACATTCCCCCGCCGGTAGTCGCCCAGGTCACGGCCTTCCCGTATTGCGTGTATTGCGCCAGCTGTGCATCCGACAGCCATCCCGCGGCCAGGAAATCATCCCACAGCACGTCGTAAACCGAGTTGGTTTCCTCAAAGACGACCTGCTGAACAGCAGGTGTGCCGGAAAAAGAGACCACGCTGTCCGGAAGCGACACCTCAATGGTCGATCCCCCGGTCACGCGACGATCCACGTTCCAGCACGAAACGAGCAGATAGGCAGCCTCGTCCGTAACGGAAACCAGTGTTTCGATGGAATTGGTCCCGCTGCCGGACACCACGTTATACGGCAGACTCCAGCTCTGCCCTCCGCGCAGATGGTCCAGAATGCAGTACAGCCAGCCGATACCGTGGAACAGGACTTTTCCCTGCGCCTGAACCAGCGGCTCTTCGAGCTTGTACTCAAACGTGCGGTCCACTCCGATTTTTTTCAGGTCCACCAGGGTTTCCAGAATCTGGGCGGCCCCGCGAACCCCGGTGTCTGCGCCGACCAACCCTCCTTCGGTGACAAGCGGACCGAACTCATGGATTTCGAGCGGAAGATTCTCAGACAGTCCGTCCACAGCCTGCACATCATCGTACAGCGAGCTCAGCAGCGGAACAAAATCATCCGGGTGCAGAGTCGAACCGAGAAAATAAAAGGAATGAGCCACCCAGTCGAATGTCGTCCCGGTCTCCCCCGAGGCATAATTGGTGCCGGTGGCACAATGCTCCGCCAGCCGCTCTACGGAAATGATGTCGTCGGCCGGATCGCCGACCTGGGCGCGGTTGAACGGCCCGACGCTCGCGCCCGGCAGCACCGTTTTGATCGCGTGTTCCGCGTAATCGTAATATTCGAAATACTCCTGTTCCGACCCCTGGAACCGCCTGGCGCTCTGCGATTCGGTTCCGACGCGGAATCGGAAGCCGTTCGCGGCATCTCCATAGTTTGATTCGAGCCGCAGGCACAGCTGACGGATAAATTCGCCCCATTGTGCCATGTCCCGGGGGATGCCGGTCTGGCCATAGGTCTCGATTACAATATCTTCGGTTGCCACTAGATCATAGGGAACATTATCCAGCACCAGAGTCATGTTGGAGCAGGCATACCCCCGTTCAATCAGCGGATCGATGCGATCATCGAGCAGAGTCCAGCGATAGGCGGCATCCCCGAAGTCATCCAGATAAAACAGGTCGTGCTGTTTGACGTCCTCAATGGTCGGCTCCAGACTGTTCGTCACCCACCCGCCCAGCACCCGAACCAGATTCAGATTGTCGGCCATGAAAATCTCACGCCCGTCTGCGGAAACCAGATCATTGCTTTTCATCGTGTAGTGAAAATCCAGCGAGGAGTCCTTCAGCCAGTCCGGGACCGCAATCAGGTAATTTCCACTGTCCAGAATATTGTCCAGCAGCCGCCGGTTCCGGTACAGGCCGTCCATTTTCCCCAGATAGGACGCATGATTCATGAGAATTGCCTGATAAAACGCGCACCCATCGGACAGGTCATTCGTCACGGTGGCCTGCCCGCCTTCAAGAACGCCGAAAAACGCGTTTTCCCAACGACCTTCCACCAAGTTTGTGGTCGACTGAATCGTATAGGACCAATCGGGAATCCCACTCAAGCTGAGGACAACCTGAGCCCCGTCGGTCGAAATATCCAATGAGGGAGCGTCTCCGATGTAAATGACGGTCACCATCCCGTCCGAGAACAGAGCGGAGGCATCGAGAATGTATCCAACGGGAAGGCCCACAACAGTAAGATTCGCGCTGGCCCCCGACAGGCCGGCCCATTGATCCAAAACCGCAAACTCCGCACCGGACGGCAGCAGGCCCTCGGACCAGTCGCTGAAATCAAACGTCCAACTGCTTCCAGAATCAACGACGAGCAGGCCGGAACCGTTGCCGGTCATTTTATCGAACGTTCCGCCGGCGACTCCGTTCAGCTCAAAAAAGGCTGCGCCCCCGGCACCGACCGTCAATGTATCTTCAAAAACAAGCGTGCCGATGCCGCCCGATTCGTCGCCGGGGCGCAGCTCTCCGGTCAGCGTCAAATCGCCGGCGACTTTCCCGCTGAATCCCCGCAGGACGCCGTCATACGAATAGGCTCCGCCGGTTCGGCCGGACACATCGAAAACGGATGAGCCGCCGGTGATGGTAATCTGGTCATTGGCCAGCGCGCCGCTGTCGATCAGATTCAACCGGGCATTATTCATGCGGAGGTCGGCCCCCAGACCGAGGCCCCCGCCGGAGGCATCGGGCACCACCGACAGATCGACATCCACATTGGAAAGCACCGTTCGACCGGTGTAGTCCGATCGGCCGGTTCCGGCGGAGCCGGACTGAATGACGATCTTGTTCATGTTTTTGCCGTAATAGTTCAGCTCTGCAGCGGGCGTGCCGGAGGTCTCCTTCATCATCCAGCTGACCTTCAGGGTATTGGCTCCGTAGTGATCCACATTCAAATCGGTATCGCGGAAGTTCCAGCGGCCGTCCAGGTTCACTTTTCCCGACACACCTTCCAGAACCCGGATTCGGCCGCTCACCCGCAGCCGCGCGGAATCGGCGTTTGAGAAAAGTCGGAAATCGCCGGCGATATTGCTGTTGAAATAGATATGACTGAGCCCCACCGACCCGGACGCGTCCGTCGCCGCGACCTCGTTGCGGACCGTCCAGCCGTCTTCGGAAAAATAGACCGTGTCATTTTCTGACAACACTCCTGCCGACCAGCTGGCGGCGGTCGTCAGAAGATTATTGCCGCCGTCGCCCTGATAATAGTTCTCCACGGCGGCAGCGAACAGCCCCCAGCCAAACAGGACAACCAATCCATTCAGATTCCGTCTGCCAAACATCACATACCTTTCCGAACCGCTGAAAAAACCGGACAGGCCGACTCACACGCCGGCCTGTCCGTCGATGTAGAGATTGAGCCCTGACTAATAAACAACCTTGTAGAAAGACTGGGGATACAGGATATCGTTCGTGACATAAACCATTCCGCTGCCGCTGATCCCGTCGAGCACATTGCTCCAGACCCCGTCCACCAGATTCGTCGTCGACTGAATCGTATACGAAAATCCCGACGTCGCATCCAGCCCCATCACCAGCTGACCGTCCGCAACCGCCAGTTCAATGGAAGGACCGGCAAACCCTGAGGGCAGCACCGACACGAATCCAGCAGTAAACAGAGACGAGCTGCCAAAAACAGTTCCCTCCGGAAGCCCGGTCACGGTGATGTTCGTGCTGCTTCCGGAAACGGTCGACCAGCCGTCAAGCACGGCAAAAGCGGCGCCGTTCGTGATCGCATCTTCGGGCATTTCGCTGAAATCAAAAACCCAGGACGAATCAGGATCGACGATCAACGTGCTGCCGGACCCACCCGCCACGACGTCGTAGAGCCCGTTGCTCGATCCGTTCAGTTCAAAAAAGACGCCGCAGCCCGCCGCAACCGTCAATTCATCATCAAACGTCAACGTGCCGATACCGCCGGTTTCCTCCCCGGGGAGCAGTTCTCCGGTCAGCGTCAGGTCGCCGGCCACCTTGCCGGCGAATCCCCGCACCGCACCGCCATACGAATATGCTCCGCCGGTCCGTCCTGAAACATCAAAGACCGACGCGCCTCCGGTAATCGTAATCTGGTCATTCGCCAGCGCGCCATCGCCGATCAGATTCAGCCGTGCACTGTTCAAGCGCAGATCGGCCCCCAGACCGAGCCCGCCGCCGTCGGCAGCAGGCACCACGGACAGATCGACATCCACATTGGACAGCACCGTTCGGCCGGAATAGTCCGACCGTCCGTGTCCAGCGGATCCGGCCTGGATGGAGATCTTATTCATATTATTGCCGTAGTAATTCAGAGAGGCCCCCGGGGTTCCTTCGGTCTCTTTCATGATCCAGCTGACTTTCAGCGTATTGGTCCCGTAATGATCCACATTCAGGTCCATGTCCCGGAAATTCCAGCGTCCATCCAGGTTGACCACGCCGGCAACCCCTTCCAGAACCTGAATCCGGCCGGTCACCCGCAGCCGTGCAGAGTCGGAATTGGAGAACAGGCGGAAATCACTCACAATATTCGAATTAAACCGGAGATGTGAAAACCCGACCGCGCCGGACGTGGCGGTCGCCGCCACCTCGTTGCGGACCGTCCAGCCGGTCTCTGAAAAAATCGCGACATCGTTTTCGCTCAAGCTCCCCGCCGACCAGCTGGCGGCGGTCATCAGCAGATTATTGCCGCCGTCGCCCTGATAATAGTTCTCAACAGCCAACGCCATCGTGCTCATTCCCAGCACGGACAGATAAACCATCGTCTTCTTCGTCGTGTTCTTCATCGTTTCTCCTTGGGTTCGTTCATTTCCTCAATAACGGATCACTCAAAACATGTACAACAGCGCCGGGACAGCGAGTATCAGCGATATAATAATGCTTGAAAACATTTCCAACCATGGACAAAACGGTTTACTTCATGGACTTTTCAGGACGGACCGTGTCCTTTGAACAACCATTTTTTACTGAACCGGATCACTGAATGATTCTTTTCACCGTTCGTGCTTCATATTCACAAAGACCTTTAAATGTCAGCTTCGATTCATCTGTTCTTTGACTCATAAGGGATACTAGTTCAGTTCCGCCAAACCGCGCAGGCGAACGGTTGAATCGCTGCCCGGATCGGAGGGAAGCACCTTCACGGTTAGCGTCCAGGGTTCTTCCAGATCGGAATCCAGCAAATCGACAACGATCGGAAGCGAAAAGAGATCGTGCCGGCAGGATCGAATGACGGAGCGCCGGAGTTGACCGTGAACTCCGCTTTTCCACCGAGATTCACAACCGTCTGAAGCACCGCCTGCCATCAGAATATTCTTCTCGAATGTCATATTTGTGCACTTTGGCAGCGTGATGCGCGCATCCCCGCCGGCAATGAAAATGTTGTTACGAAAGGTGTTGTTTTCCGCCATGTGGCAGTGAATCGGACGGGGGGACACCAATGGATATATTATTTTCCACCAGCGTATTATCCGTCCGTTCATCCAGATAATAGGCCGAGCTGCCGCTATGGGACGCTTCGCCTATATCCCGGACCAAATTGCTGCGCAAAACGAGATCCTTACAGAAGGTGACGTAGATTCCGGATCCATCCGCCAGCTCCTTCATCGTCCGATAGATCAGATTGTTCTCAATTACATGACCCGTCCCGCCGCAAGACATCCCCGTATAGGGAGTATCATGGATCTCGTTATGGCGAATCATCACACCCTGCGAACGCTGACTGATTGCCCACTCCACCCTGTCGTTCGGATCGGTTGCTCCCACGCAAAGGGCAATGGCGCTTGGGTAGATCAACCCGATCTCGTGGATTTCATTATTTTCGATGACCGCGTCTTCAGCACCCGTGCTGCAGGCATTGATTCCTCCGGCTCCGACATGGTGAATCCGGCAACCTTTAACCGTCAACCCGTCCCCAACCAGCTTCAACCCCCAGCCGGCGACGCCGGTTATTTCCAGATCTTCAAACCGACAATTCCGGCTCTTCCTGACCGACACGGCTCCGTCAAACTTTTTGGCGCCAAACCCTCCGATTATTAACGGGGTATTGGCTGCACTCAGCGTCAAGCCTCGCAATGTGATGTCACGGGCAGGAGCCTGCCGGCCTTCGATGCGAATCAACGTGTCCATGACCGGCGCAACGGCTTCCATCGCTGCAATGTTCTCATCCGGCAGCGGCCAATAGACCACCCTGCCATGGGTCCGGTCCAAAACCCATTGACCGGGCCGTGTCATCCCGTGCAGGACATTCCAGACCACATAATCTTTGATCCCAAACCCGCCCGGCGGATGTCCTGCCGGGCCGGAAAAAACAATCGTATGATGATCCCGGTCGATTGTTTTCACGCCCACCAGGGTTTCATCCCACATGTGATAGACTGTAAGTTCCGCATTGTCGGGGTTCAGCCGGGGATCCAGATCAAGCGCTCTATAATGCATGACCGTCAATTCCGCGTCCGTCGGCTCTCTCTCCCAGCCTCCTGCTTCCGTACTTAACCAACGGGGAGAGAACACCGATTCGTGCTGCAGCCTCCCCTCTTCCGGATAACGGGCTCGCGGAGCATTCCGTCCATTCACCAAAAGCATTCGAAAATCCCATTGGCGACTGTCAACTGCCGGGACATCCGCCACCCAGAACTTCCCCTCCGGCCGCCACCCGCCGATCTGCTGACCTCCAACGAGGTCAACCTTCGCGTGAGGAGCCGCTGTGATGGTCAGATGATTATCCCGCTCATCCAGATAAAGCGGCTCTTTTAAGAAATACCGACCGGAATGGAGCGTGATCGTTTTGGCAACCGCATCCGGATAATTTCGGGCTTCATGGACTGCATCCACGATGCAATCATACGTTTGGACCGACTCGATCCCGTCGTTTGACACCATCAGCTCAATGTCCGCACCGACCCCCTGCGCAACACCGGCAAGCAGAACAATCAATCTGCAAAAATTCATGCGAACAATCATGACAGAAAAACTCCTCACACCCGACTAGGATATATTTTTATATCAGCAAGCGTTTTGCCGTCAACGCATTTGATAATTTGTTTTATCAGCCGGGTCGAACCGCGCTCGCCGGGCAGCATCGGCGCCCGTCCGGCGGGTCAGGTCAGATCTTTGACCGATGCGCGTTCAATGATTTTTGCGGAAAAACGAATGTTGTCCATATTGGCGGGCTTCGGATGTTCCTCAGGGTCTTCAATCAGCCGGACCATAAGCGAAACCGCCGCCTCGGCCAGTTTGTCAAGCGACTGGTGGATAACGGTCTGGGGTGGATTGAAATACTGGAAAACCGGAAGATCATCGAGCGATATCACAGAAATGTCTTCACCGATGCGCAGCCCCATCACATTGGTCAGTGTATGAATGGTCTCCAGTCCCTGCTGGGCCGGAAAGTTAAGAACCAGCGTCACCCCTTTGCCCACCCACAGCCTGAGAACGCTCTCCATATCATGACCATCCAGGTGACCCACCAATGCAGAATCAAACGGAATTCCTGCCGACTTCAACGCCGATTTATACCCGCGAACACGCTCTCTGTAGCCCCACGTGTCCGGCTGGGTCTCCAGGATCGCAATCCGACGGTGACCTTTTTCAACTCCGTATTCGGCCGCAAGCCGCGCCTGCTGTTCGTGATCGCTCGATACCGAATGAATACATTTTTCCAGCATAGGCTGATTAATGGTGATCACCGGAAAATTCGGGATCCCCCCCAGATCGGCCAGGTGCCTGTTCCACCCCACGCCAATCACCCCGTCGAGACCGGCGTCCAGACGAGGGTCGAGCTTTTCATCGGACAGCGTTTCGATGGCCAGCCCTTTCTTGATCGCCTCCTGGACGACCAGCGCGGAGAGAACTTCGGAATACGCCACCGGCAGAGCCGATTCGATATGCTGCGCATAGATGCCGACACGATGCGGGGTATAACTGGATTTCAGCCCCAGCCTGCGGGCGGCCATCACGACGCGCTTCTGGGTTTCTTTCGAGGTGCGGATCACGCCCTCACCCCCCTTATTCAGCACAGCAGAAACCACACCGACCGAGCATTCAGCCTCGTCGGCCACCATCTGCAATGAAACTTTTTTCGCCATGACTGAACTCCAGATAATCTGCCTGCCTGAAATATGAATTTATCATGTCAGGAAAAACTGTCCATTCCATTCTGTCTCCCTGCCGTGTCGATGCGGCATCGCGGCTCAAGGTCTCATCGAGAAGATTTTCCAGGGTCATATGATCTATGGAGGAAACACGGACGTCATCGCCGTGATGCTGCATTTTTTTCTTGAAACAGATTCGCGAACCCAGTAGAAATGCCTGATTGCGATAAATTTTTTTATCGTATAGATCTGCTATTCGAATTTTACGCAGGCAGAGTGAAGGAGCTGGCTCTTATGTTTTTAACAGGCCGTGACAGGACGCAATCCGGAATAGTTCCTGTTTTAGAACCTTCTGTCGAAGGTTCTAAAACATCCGTTTTTCACAGAACTCACCGGGCGATACCGCCTGCATATTTTTCCTGACCCGCAAAGCAGCATGAATGTTTTTTTTCAGAGTATGAGAACGACATTAAGCACTGATAACGGAGGCCACACGGTTTACCGATCCGGTATCAAGCGACTGGACATCCCCTTACGGAGCTTTTCTGTGGCGGTTTCGTTCCCGGTGAGGCTGACCGGCTTGAGCCCGGCAAAAGCACGACACATCTAAAACAGAGTTTCCAATGTTTAATAACATGATTTCCGGATTGGCAATTTTATTTTTAATGGCTGGAGATCCCTTAACGGTGCCGGACTCCATGGGAACTACACTGATTACCGATGAAGTATCCGGAGGAAGTTACAGTGGGTGGGTCGCCTTTTCCGGCGGTTTTGTCTGGGGCGCGGCTGGAGGGTTGGAGCCGATAGCGGGAGGCTGGCAGTTTTCGAGTCTAAATTGGGCCGGCGGTGATAAAGGTGCATGGAAGCTGTTCAGTGGTGACGTATTTTCCAGTGAAACGCTGCGGACCACCTACTATATGGGGGAACGAATGGATGGAAACGGGTTCCCGTTGTCACAGTATTTGTCTGTTGGCCTTTTTGCGGACGTGAATTCCGACGAAAGCTGGTCCATAGATGAGATGATTTCTCCCGATACGAGCACGCGGCCTGTTCCTGATAACAGTTGGGAACAGTGGGTAGACACTTATAAGATCGGTCCGTCTACGGTCACGGCCGGCGGGGGCCGCGTTCTCGGGCATACGATAGGGTTCTGTGTCTATGCCGATGGCGGCGGGATTGATCGGTCGATGGTCTTCGATTCGCTGCAGATCGCAGGTCTGGCTCAACCTGTTCCATCGAACGTACTGACACTCGGTTTTCCCGGGAGTATCGATTCGATTGATTATGGCGCCGGAAATCTTACTTTCGGCGTGGAGGCCCCTCAGGCTGTTGCGGGCGCGGTAAGCGGATTGAATTTTACGATTAAGGGAGTATCGCCACAGCCCAACGGAGAGACCGTTGTTTTCGGGATGACAACGATTCAGGGAACCAACCAGGTTTGGCGGGCATCCACGCAGGACGGCCAGAATTTCACGAATGCGGCGCGTTTGTATATGGTTCCGGAAGCACAAACCGAGTGGTTAATGGGAAAAATGACCCGCAGAGGTGATCAGTTGCTTCTGATGAACTGCGAAAAAGGGTACGGGGGCATAACGGGACACTATATGCATATGTTTGGCGGGTCGCTTGACGGCAGCGGCTGGCAGAAGCTGCAATCCGATCCGGTCTATTACGGTCAGGATGCCTTCAGTTTAGCCTGGAACGAAGGAATCGACGAATTCGTTGCTTATCCAACCAGTTATCAGGCATGGCCTGATAAACCTTATCCCGACAACATGGCTGCAACTCGCCGGGTTCTGCATGTCAGAACCAGTCCCGATGGTGTGACGTGGACGCCGTCAAACAGTTTCGGTGTGGGAGGGCCGTACCTGCCTCTTGACCAACTGATTCTGCCGGACGAGGAAGACCCGCCCGAAACCGAATTTTACAATTTTTCGGTGATAGACCTCGGGGATTTCTGGATGGGGGCGATGATAAAGTATATTTCCCAGCCGACCAATATACCAAACGCTCCGGGAGTATCACACGGGCCTTTCATGGACTGTGAATGGTGGATCAGTGAGGATGGCATGGAGTGGGATCGCCCGTTTCAGGGAGATTCTTCACTCGACGGGATACCTTACAACTTTTCAAATCATCTCCATCAGCCGATGGTTATTGGAGAAAACCTGTGCTGGGTCGTTCCGGTTAATTCGGTAAAAACAAGATACTCCCTTAATCGGCGACGCATTTGTTACGCATACAGTCGATCCAATACGGAGTTGACCACAAAACCTTTCTGCCTGTCCGGGGAGCCCATTACCTTGGAAGTCAGTTTTGAATCAGTGTCGCGGGGAGATGAGTCTCTTTTGCTTCAGGGCTATCTGATGGCGGAACTGCTGGACGAGCAAGGACAGATTATAGCCGGGTTTGATAAGGAAAAGTGCGTGTTCGACGAACCAAGCGCGAATACCCGGCTGACGCTTGCCTGGAACGGAGATTATCTGCCGGATGATTGCGCTGGACAGGAAGTCTCCCTGCGCCTCTTTTTCCGGGATGTCCGTTTGTATTCGATTTCGCACTGAGGAGTTGTATTAACTTTGATTGGCTGGCATCAGGTAAACAAAAAAAAAAGGAGGTCATGATGAAGATGGTGATGAAAAGCATGTTCCTGGCAGGATTAATGGCTGGAGCCGTATTACAGGCAGAGGCCACTCAGATTACCGATCCGGTATCAAGCGACTGGACCTCTCCTTATGGAGGGATGCAGTGGGGAACCGTGGGAGGCCTGGAACCGGTAGAGCCCGGCTGGCAGTTTTCCGCTCTGAGCTGGGGCGGCGGCGATAAACTCACGTGGAAGGTATTCAGCGGCAATACGTATGCCGAAGAAACGTTGCAGGTTACTTATTATATGGGCGAACGAACTGACGGCGGCGGCTTTCCCTCATCTTCCTATTTGCACATCGGACTTTTTGCGGACGTAAATGCGGACGGAAGCTGGTCGCTTGATGAGATGATTGCCGCCACAACCAGCTCGAACCCTACCCCCTCTGATGCATGGGAACAGTGGGTGGACACGTATACGATTACAGCATCCACAACGACAACCGGCGGCAGCAACGTGCTCGGGAAGGCGATCGGGTTCTGTGTTTATGCGGATGGCGGCGGAGTCAGCAAATCCATGGCTTTTGATTCGCTGCGCATTGAGACGGTTGAAGTCCCGCAGAGGGAGTCCACGTTGATCACGGATGAGGTGTCGGGCGGGGACTACAGCGGGTGGACCGCCTTTGCCGGAGGATTTGTATGGGGCGCTTCCGGGGGGTTGGACCCGGTGGAGGGCGGCTGGCAGTTTTCAACTAAAAACTGGGATGGGAATAATAAAGGATGTTGGAAGTTGTTTGAGGAGGCCTTTATCGAAGAAAGCCTGCAGGTTACCTACTGGATGGGAGAGCGAACGGATGGTGACGGGTTCCCTTCTTCGGACTACTTGCAGGTGTGTCTCTTTGCAGATGTTAATGCGGACGGGAACTGGACATCCGATGAGATGATTATTCCCTATTCAAAATTGAATCCGATTCCATCCGATGGCTGGGAGCAATGGGTGGATAAATATTTAATCACGACGTCCACGCAAACGGTTGGCGGCAGTAACGTGGTTGGCCGCACAATCGGTTTTTGCGTTTATGCGAATGGCGGCGGGGTGAATCGATCCATGGCTTTTGATTCGCTGCAGATCGAGACCACAGCGAGTGTTCCCGACCCGGCGCACCTTTCAATGAGAAGAGAGGGTTCTGATATCGTGATAACGTCTATTGATCTTTATCCGTCATCAGCCGTGTCTAACGTGCTGGAAAAGACGACCGATCTGAGCGGGAATAACTGGACAAATGTCATGCCCTACTCCATCGGGAACGTCTCAAACAGCTGGACGGTGACGGTTGATGAGGAAGAATGCGCATTCTTCAGGATCCGTTCGCTGTACTAAGTCCGTGAAGCAAAGTGAACAATCCGTTTTGTTAGAGATTAAATTCACTGAAGGAAAAGCGGTATTATGGTTTTGAAGATAACGATCAGATTGGTGGCTTTGCTTCTGATAACGGCAGGGGCTGTTTGCGCAGACCCTGCCCAAAAGAATGTCCTGACACTTGGGTTTCCCGGGAATATTGAGTCCGTCGAGTTTGGTCATCTCAGTTTCGGAATAGAGTCTCCGCGAGTTGACGGCGCGGTTACCGGGTTGACGTTCACAGTTAAGGAAACAATGCCCGGGCCCGAAGGGGGTACAATTGTTTTTGGGCTGACTCAGAGGAAAGGGATTGATGAAGTCTGGCGGGCGGCCACGGCAGACGGCAGGACATTTACAGATTCAAAACTTCTCTATCAGCTTCCCGAAGCGGATACGACGTGGCTTAAGGGGAAGATGACGCGAACGGGAGATCAGCTTCTCCTGATGCAGTGTCAAAAAGGCAGCGGCGGTTCCGGGCATTCTTTTCATGCGTTTGGCGGATCGATTGATGGGAGTGGCTGGCAGAAACTGAAGCCGGATCCGGTGTTCTCCGGCCAGGATGCATACTGTATATCCAGGGATGATGAACAAGATGAGTACATTGCCTATCTGATAAGCTTTCAGCCGTGGCTCAAGCACTATCCCGACAATATGCCCGCAGTTCGGCGGGTTCTGCATATCCGGACCAGTCACGATGGCCTGACGTGGACTCCGTCAAACAGTTTTGGAGTCGGAGGACCGTATTTACCTGCCGGGCAGCTGATCGTGCCGGATGAAAAAGATGCTCCGGATGATGAGTTTTATAATTTTTCTGTCATCAATCTCGGAGAGTTTTGGCTCGGTGCGATGACTCATTATGTTTCACAGCCGGCATTTTTACCAAGACCCGGTTCTGTGCGGCATGGCCCTTTTTCCAGGTGTGAGTGGTGGATCAGCAAAGACGGGCTGGAATGGGATCGTCCGTTCAGGGAAGATTTTTCTCTCGATGCAGTTCCTTATAATTTTGCTAATCACCTGTATCGGCCGATGGTTGCCGGAGATGATTTATGCTGGGCCATACCGACCGGACCGCTCGGCAAGTTGAGATATGTACTCAACCGCCGCCGCATGTGCTATGCGTACGGTCGTGAAAACATTGAATTGGTCACAAAACCTTTCAAGCTGTCGGGAGCGCCGATTACGTTGGATGTCAGTTATGAATCGGTTCGGCGCGGGGCGGAGTCTTTCCTGTTTCAAGGTTATGTGATGGCGGAACTGCTGGATGAGCAGGGGCAGGTTATTGCAGGATTTGAGCGGGAAAAGTGCGTATTTAATGCGAGTGAAGCCAGCTGCCTGCCCCTTGTCTGGAACGGAAACATTCTTCCCGACAGCTCTATCGGCCGTACTGTCTCTCTGCGGCTCCTGTCTCGCGACACACGTCTCTATTCAATTTCTCACTGACTGAACATAACTTAATTTTTAAAGACAGAAGGAAATCTAATGAAAAACACACGGTGGACGGCGAAATTCATTGCCCTGGTTCTGCCGGCACTTGCAGGGGCCGGGGAGTTGTATGTTTCGACGACAGGATCTGACGATGGTGCCGGAACAAAAGAGTCTCCGTTGCGCACAGTTCAGGTGGCTGTTGACCGGATGAAAGAAGGGGATGTCTGTTTTCTACGGGAGGGAACGTACCACGAAGAGCTTTGTATCCAAACGTCCGGCATTCGTATTGAGGCATACCCGGGCGAAGAGGTTGTCTTTGACGGAACGGATTCGGTTCAGGGCAGCTGGCAGCTTCACTCCGGAGCCATTTATAAAATCACAATCCCTAAAGCGACCGAACAGCTGTTTGTCGGGCGCGAGATGATGATTGAAGCTCGCTGGCCCAACATGACATTTGAACAGCGTTTTAACAGGGGGCGCTGGGCGCAGGTGGATATGGGCAGCACCCATGGAAAAATTTTCAGCGAAGAGATTGCCCAGAGCGGCATCGACTGGACGGGAGCAGCGGTCTGTTTGAATGTAGGGCATCAATGGTGGACCTGGAACCGGACCATTACCCGTCATGAGGCAGGTTCGAATACACTTGAATACGATGCGGATCTCGTTGGTCTTTGCAACTATGACCCGGAGTTCGGGATGGAGCAGGACTGGCTGGATAAGAAATGGGGGGATGATTATTTTTATCTTTTCGGCAAGCTCGAGGCCCTGGATGCCGAACGCGAGTGGTATTTTGATTCAGAAACAGGAACGCTGTATTTCCATGCTCCGAACGGGGAGAATCCCAATGGGCTGGAGGTGAAGTATAAAACCGGCAATTATGCAGTCTATGCAAAAAACAGGGAGTGTATTCAACTGCGCGGAATCAACTTTTTTGCGACGACCTTCCTGCTGGAAGATTGCAATTCATGCTTAATTGAGGATTGCGAAATGCTCTATCCCACATGGAGCCGGACGATTACGGAATATGATCAGGAGCGGCGGGAGTCCGTTATCACAAAGATTGTTGGCGATCACAATACGGTTCGCCGGTGTTCGCTGGCCTACGCGAATAATATGGGGCTGATGGTGATGGGGAATTCCAACCTTGTCGAAAACTGCATCATTCATGATGTCAACTGGTATGGAACGCTGATTTATCCAGCACTCCAGTTTTCCGGCAGCCCGCATCTCGGCGTCAACTGGTTCGATACAATTCAATATCCGCCGACAGAACGCACGATTCAAAACTCTGATGTCACGTCTTACGGCAATGTTGCAGCCAGCAACACTCTTTATAACGGGGGCAGCTGCCTGCTGGTTTATCAGGCGGCAGAGAGTCTCATTGAATACTGTCACATGTACGATGGAGGGCTTGCCTGCAAGGATGTCTCGCTGGTGTACGGGTGCTGGCCATTTGCTCACAGCAGTATTGCACGCTACAACTGGGTGCATGGGTGCCGGACCGACGGCAAGTTCGGGCGGGGCGGAAACGGCGGAATGGGTCTTCGGGCGGATGATCAGTCGCGAAAAAATGTTTTTCACCACAATGTGGTTTGGGATTGCGGACGGAAAGGCATTGTTGTGAAGGGGGAGGATCATCTGGTTTACAACAATACGGTCTTTAATATCGGAACGCCGGATGTTCCCGAGCTGGATCTTCTCATTTATACGGAGGCTGAGCCGATTAAAGTTTGGGCGGTGCAATGGCCTCAACTTCAGCGCCAGAATTACTGGACAGAGGCGTTTAACAATATTAGCCGCAACATTGTCTACACCCAGTCAAACACGGGAATTCTCCCGGATTCCGACCGCATTCACCACAATTTCCGGGGAAAAGATCCGGCCCCCTATCTCAGGGACCCGTCGTCGTTTGACTTCAGTCCGCTGAAGGATTCACCCCTGGTGGATGCAGGAGTTGTCATTCCCGGCTATACCGATGGCTTTAAAGGTGCGGCACCGGATCTGGGCGCATATGAACTTGGCGGAGAACACTGGATTCCAGGAGCTTCCTGGAACGAGTCTTTCTCCAACCTTCAGCAGTAATTTAAACAAACAATAAGGAGATATTCTGATGTCAGTATTAAATGTGGTTCGTTATAAAAATAATCCGATCATCACCGTGGATGATGTCAAGCCGTCCCGCGAGGGCTGGAAGGTGGAATATGTGATGAACGCCGGCTGCCACCGCGTCGGGGACGATGTACTGCTGCTGCTGCGGGTGGCCGAGACCCCCGAACCCGACGACGATCCCGACATTTTCCTTGCGCCCTACTACTGCGAAAAGGCCGGCAACGTGCTGCTGCGCCGCATGGAAAAGAATGATCCGCTCAACGATTTCAAGGACAGCCGCTTCGTGCTGCGAACCGACGAACAGGGCAAGGAAGTGCTTCGTGTGCTGACCTCCATCTCCCACCTGCGCGTGGCGCGCAGCAAGGACGGCGTGAACTTTCAGGTTGAAGAGACGCCGGCGATGTACCCCTGCAGCAAATACGAGGAGTTCGGGATTGAAGACCCCCGCATCACTTTCATCGAAGATGACGGTTACTATTATATCAACTACAGCGCCTGCGCCAGCCTTGGCGTGACCACCAACCTCGCCCGCACCAAGGACTGGAAAACCTTCGAGCGACTCGGCTGCATTTTCACGCCGGACAACAAGGATGTCTGCATCTTCCCGCGCAGGATCAACGGCAAATACTACGCCATGAACCGTCCGGCATCCGCCGAATACCGTCGGCGCGAGATCTGGATTTCGGAGTCGCCGAACCTCACCTGCTGGGGCAACCACAAGCAGCTGATGGAAGTGAACACCAGCGACTGGGACGGCGGCCGCATCGGCTGCAGCGCCGTTCCTTTCGAAACCGACGAAGGCTGGGTGGAGATCTACCATGCCGCCGACGAAACCGATCGCTACTGCCTCGGTGTTGTGATTCTCGACAAAGACGATCCGACCCGGGTGATCGCCAAGGGCAAGGCGCCATTGATCGAGCCGGAAACCGACTACGAGAAATACGGATTCTACGGCAACGTGATCTTCAACTGCGGCGTGCTCTGCGAAGACGGGATCATCAAAATTTACTACGGGGCCGCCGACACCTGCATGGCGTACGCTGAAGTGCCGCTCCGGGACGTCCTGGACTTCGTGCTCGAACGCGAACCCGCAACTGCGGAATAAAAAAAAGATGAAACATTGGATACGAAGGCCTGAGAACAGGTCTTCGTGTCTTTTCAATGCCCTGTCGTACGGTTATTCTTTATCGATCTATACTGGGAGTTTGCATGTCCGCTCACGAGAAAATCCGCCATCCTCTAACCTGGATGCCCACGCTCTACTTCGCGATGGGTGTGCCGCTTAACATTGTCGCGGTCGTGGCGGCGATCATGTACAAAAACCTTGGCCTCTCCAACACACAGATTGCGCTCTACACCGGGTCCATGTACGTGGCGTGGGTGGTCAAGCCGCTCTGGTCGCCTTTCATCGACATGTTCAGGACCAAAAAGTTTTTTGTCCTGTTCACCGAGCTCGCCATCGCTCTTGGACTCGGGGCAATGGCCATGGCGCTGCCGCTGGATGGCTGGCTGCCGCTCACCGTCGGCCTGTTCTGGATTATTGCATTTCTTTCCGCAACACAGGACATCGCGGCCGACGGGGTCTACATCAACTCCATGACCGCCCATCAGCAGTCAAAATATATCGGCGTGCAGGGCATCTTCTGGTACGCAGGAAAAATTCTGGCCACAGGCCTGCTGGTGTCGGCGACCGGCTGCCTGCACTCCTCCGAAAAGGGTTTCGGCCTGAGCTGGGTGCATTCGTGGATGATTGTGATGGGCGTGCTCGGCCTGACCATGCTGCTGCTGTGCATCTGGCACCGCTTCATGCTTCCGATCGGCGGCAAAGCGACCGTACTGCATGACTCCAAAAGCGGACTCAGGCACGTTGTTCATGAATTCGGCGATGTGTTTTCCAGCTACTTTAAAAAGACAAACATCCTCACGATGCTGCTTTTTGTGGTCTTCTACCGCCTGGCGGAGGGCCTGCTGGAAAAAATCGGCCCGCTTTTCCTGATCGATGCGCATGACGCTGGCGGTCTTGGGCTCAACAATGTCGCGGTGGGGAACATCATTGGAACCTTCGGCTCCGTGGCGTTCATGCTCGGCGCACTGCTCGGCGGTCTGATTGTCTCGAAGTTCGGGCTGAAACGTTCGCTGATGTTCCTCTGCATCATGCTGAATGTACCCAACCTCGCCTTTGTCTACCTCAGCTTCGCGCTCCCGACGAATGTGCCGTGGATCACCACCGTCATTACCATTGAAATGTTCGGCTACGGCATCGGCTCCGTTTCGTTGATGCTCTACATGATGCAGCAGATTGCTCCCGGAAAATATAAAACGGCGCACTATGCGATCTCCACCGGCTTTATGGCCCTGACGATGATGCTCAGCGGCATGGCGTGCGGGGCCATCCAGGACGCGGTCGGCTACAAGGTCTACTTCCTCATCGTGATGATCGCCACCATCCCATCCTTCATCATCACCTGGCTCGCGCCGTTCAATGTGAACCACGACAACCCGGAAAGTCTCAATCCGGAATCGAAAAAATCACATTCCAGCCGAAAATGAAGCATCGTGATGAGTGACAAAATGAAAACAACCCACGTTCTGAAAACCCTGTTGCTGGGAACGGCCGCGATGTGCAGTGCCGAAAACTATTATGTATCCAAACAAGGCCATGATGAAGCGGCCGGGACAAAAGAAGCGCCGTTTGCCACGATCCAAAGAGCCGCATCGGTGATGAGGCCCGGTGATGAATGCCTCATCGCCTCCGGCACCTATGATGAAACCATCACGGTCAAGCAGTCGGGAACCGCCGATGATCCGATCGTTTTCAGGCCCGCAAGTGAAGCGGATCATGTGGTGTTGACCGGAGCCGATCCAATTTCCGAAACCCGCTGGGAACGGATCGGAGAAAACCGATTTAAATGCAAAATCACCCTGCCGCTCGATTCCGGGAATCAGGTTTTTTTAAATGAGAACGCACTGGTGGAGGCCCGCTGGCCCAATATGGGCGACAACCTCTTAAAGCCAACACTGTCCATTATGGACGAAGGAACCACTCCCGAGCGCATCCTCGATGCGGATCTTCCGGATTACGACTTCACCGGCGGCCGGGTCTGGGTGCATGCCCCCCTGTACTGGCAAAACTGGGACACGGAAATACCGGGGCACGAAGGGCAGTCCCTGCAGATCAAAAACCGAGCGCCGTTCGCCGGAAAGAATCAACATGTCGCCGGAAAAGGAGCCGGATTCTTCGTCTATGGCATCCGGGACGCGCTGGATGCCGATAACGAGTGGTATTACGATGCGGACCGGCAGGAACTCTTCATCTTCCGCTCCGACGGGAAGCTGCCCCGACAACCATACCGGGTGAAGAAGAGGCCCCACATCCTGGATGTGTCCGGCAGGCAGCACCTTGAATTTCACGGGCTGACCATTACGGGTTCCGGCATTCTGACCGATCAGAAAACGGAACAGGAGAATAAAATGAACAGAAGAGATTTCATTGCTGCCGGCTCGCTGGCTGGCGGCAGTGTACTTGCCGGTGCTCGGGGAATCAGACAAAAGCCCGTTCCTTCTTTTCTTGAGGATGTGGCGGCCCACTATCAGATCAATCCGTGTCAGGCCCACCTCGAATGGTTCCAGAATGCCAAGTTCGGACTTTTCATCCATTACGGCCTCTACAGTCTGCTGAAAGGCGAATGGAACGGGGTCACATCAAGACCCGCCGAGTGGGTGCAGCTGCAGAGTCTGGTTCCAGTGACCACCTACGCCAGGCTGAAGGATGAATTCAAAGCCGACCGGTTCGACGGCGTTTCGCACCTGCTCATGAATCCGGACAAGGTGCATCAGTTCCGCCTGCAGGAGCTCTACGACCACATTCACTCGCTCCAGCCGCAGGTGCTGGTCTCCTACAAGCAGAGGGTGCTGGGCACCGAGGACTTCAAGGCGCCGGAGCGCCACTTCACAGGGATCTCGGATGTCCCGCTGGAAATCTGCGATACACTGCAGGAAAAATCCTGGGGCTATGCCAAATATGACGAAGGCAAACACAAAACCGCCGACCAGGTGATGGAAACGCTGGCGCGCGCCGAAGCGATACCCGCCAACCTGCTGCTCAACACGGGGCCGCTCCCGGATGGTTCGATTGTTCCGGACGATGTCAAAACTCTTAAAGAAGTCGGCAGGCGGTTACGGAGTGCGTAGTACAATGCAATCATTCAAAACTTATGGAGAAACCGCACCATGAAGAAAAGCAGACTCCTGATCGCCTGCACCCTGTTCGCCGCGGCAGTCGCGGATGCCAAACCCAACCTCATCGTCATTCAGACCGATGATCAGCGCTGGGATTCGCTCGGCATTTACGGCGATCGCGTGGTCAAAACGCCCGTGATTGATACGCTGGCAAAAGAAGGAACCCGTTTTGAGAATGCGTTCACCGTTGCGCCGCTCTGCGGCCCCAGTCGCACCAGTTTCTTCACGGGAACATATGCATCGAGGCGACAGTGTTTCGACAACGCAACCTACATCGGACCCGGGGAAGACTGCTTCCTCGACTCCCTGAAACAGGCGGGCTATAAAATCGGCCTCTCGGGAAAGAACCACGCATTCACGCCAAACTATTTCGATGCCGTCTTTGACAGGGTCGAAATATACGGTTCATGGGGCAAAGAAAAGGGAACGATGACCGAGGCCGACATCGCCGTTGCGAAGTTCCGGAACACGCAGGGCCCTCCTTCCCGGCTCGGCAATAAACTCCTCGAGGGACTTATTGATTATCCGGAGCCTTTCCCTCAAGAGCGCTGCATCACCTCCCGCATCGCCGATGACGCCATCTCGTTTGTGAATAAAAACAAAGAGAATCCCTTTTTCCTGTATGTGGCCTACCCGACTCCACACTGGCCGAACATTGTCTGCGAACCCTATTTCAGCATGTATATGGATCAACTCGATAAAATCGGGCTGCCGGGCATGGATGAAATCGACTGGGATTCACACCCCTTCTGCCACTTTGTTCAATCGCAGGCAACCGGGTATGACAAATACACCAAAGAGGAGCGCCGCAAAGTGCTGGCCATCATGTACGGGCAGATCAGCTTCATCGATTACTCCGTGGGTCGCATTGTCGAAGCCCTCAAGGACGAAGGCCTCTACGAGGACTCCATCATCGTCTTTACCAGCGACCAGGGCTGCTTCGGCGGACAGTTCGGGTTGCCGGCCAAATCCAAAGGCTTTTATGAACCCCTGATTCGCATTCCGCTGATCGTAAAAATGCCCGGCGACCGGAAACGCGGCAAGGTCACGCCCGCGCAAATCGAAAACATCGACGTGATGCCGACCCTGCTCGACTGTGCGGGCGTCGAACATTCCGCGCCGATCGACGGACGCTCCTTCCTCGACGTTCTCCAAAACAAGACCGACATCCACCGCACGGTCATCTATTCCGAAGTGGGCCGCCCCGCCCTGCCCCCCGCCCCCATCTCCAAAAAGCAGTATCCGGCATACAACACCTACCGCTCAAAAACCGACGGCTTCTGGTTTATCGACTATACAACACGCGGACGCTGCGCCATGATCCGTGAAAACGGGTGGAAATACTGTTTTTACAACGGAGACATGGAAGAGCTGTACAACTATGTAAACGACCCGCTGGAACTGAACAATCTGGCCTACCATCCGGATCATATCGCCCGTAAAACCGCGATGCACAAAAAGCTCATTGAGCAGGGCTTTACCGGCATCGACAAAGAATCCGCAAACTTAAAATGGTGAGCCCGGCCCCCAGGCCGGCCCGACTTTAAATTTAACCACAAGAAAAATCCTTCAGCGATTCGACAGATGCGCAACGGAGCACGATGCCCCGACGAAATAACACAAGGAATTCCGCCATGAAAACACCGATGACTCTTGCCCTTCTGATTGCACTGTCCGCCGTTTTTCCAATCCCCGGAAAGGCCGCGGAGCAGGCCGTTCCGGAAACAGCAGCCGAACGTGACGCGCGCATGGCCTGGTGGAAAGAAGCCCGTTTCGGCATGTTCATCCACTGGGGACTCTACGCCGTTCCGGCCGGTTCATACAGAGGTGTGACTCAAAAACAGAATAATGGCGAATGGATCATGGAGCACATGAATATTCCGATCGCCGAATACGAAAAGTTCGCCAACCACTTCGATCCGACCGGCTACAATCCGAAGGAATGGGTGCGCATTGCCAAAGATGCCGGCATGAAATACATCGTCATCACCACCAAACATCATGATGGATTCTGTCTGTGGGATTCTGCGTTGACGGACTGGGATGCGGTCGATGCGACCCCCTGCAAAAAAGACCTGATCAAACCGCTGGCCGAAGCGTGCCGCGAGGCAGGCATCAGACTCTGCTTCTACCACTCCATCATGGACTGGCACCACCCGGATGCGCAGGCCATCTGGGAACCCTATTACAACTCGAATAAAAACAGCACGCGCGCCAACCCCGACTTCCCGGACTACATTGAAAACTTTATGAAACCCCAGCTGCGCGAGCTGCTGACCCTCTATGGCGACATCGGCGTCATGTGGTTCGACGGGGAATGGATCCCCGCCTACACCAGCGAAATGGGCAGGGATGTCGACCGGTTTATTCGTTCCATTCAGCCGAACATCATCGTCAACAACCGCGTCGACAAAGGGCGGCAGGGCATGAAAGGCATCAACGCGGCCGGCCACTTTGCCGGAGATTTCGGCACACCGGAACAGGAAATTCCGGACACCGGTTTCCCGGGCGTCGACTGGGAATCGTGCATGACCATGAACAAAACCTGGGGCTTCCGAAAGGACGACAACGACTGGAAATCGGCATCCGTCCTGATCCGCAAACTGATTGACATCGTTTCCAAAGGCGGGAACTTCCTGCTCAACGTCGGCCCGACCGCCAGAGGCGTCATCCCCAACGAAAGCGTTGCGCGCCTGAAAACCATGGGCAAGTGGATGGATATAAACAGTGAAGCGATTTACGGCGCGGGAGCCAGCCCCGTTGAAAGCCCCGCGTGGGGACGCTATACCACCAAAGGAAACACGGTCTATGCCCATGTATTCGACTGGCCGGACAACGGCACACTCAAGCTCGAAGGAATCGGCAATATCCAAAGCGCGCACCTCCTGACCGCCTCCGGCAAAACCCCGGTGAAATGCATCCATAACGAATTGACTCTCAAGGGACCGGCACCGGACGAATTCGCTTCAGTCATCGCCCTCGAACTGCAAAAGACGAGATGAAGCGACTTTTGATTCTCCCCTTTTTGGCGGCACTGAATCTGGTTGCCGGCCCGAGTGATCGCCCCAATGTGCTGGTGATCATGGTGGATGACCTCGGCTATGCGGATATGTCGTCGTACGGATCGACCGACCTGCAAACGCCGAATGTTGACCGGCTGGTATCCGAAGGCATGCGCTTCAACAAATTCTACGCCAACGGCTGCGTCTGCTCGCCCACGCGGGCGGCGCTGCTGACCGGGCGCTTCCCGGATCTCGTCGGCATGCCGGGCGTTACGCGGCTCCATGCAGACGACAGCTGGGGCTGCCTGACACCCGATGCCGTCATGCTTCCTGATTTATTCCGCGAATCGGGCTGCTCCACCACCCTCATCGGCAAGTGGCATTTGGGGCTGGAGAAGGAAAAATCCGCTGATGAAACGCATGAATAGAATTCTTCTGACCGCAGCGGTCGCGGGAAACGCGGGAGCTGCTTTTGCAGTATCCGCACCGCTGAAGGGAAGCCGTCCCAACATTCTTCTGGTGATGACCGATAAAGAACCCTACCAGCCGGAAAACCGCGGATTCGACGAGGTCTTCATCCATGGTGCCGGAGGCATCGGACAGAATGATCCCGGCTCGCAGGGCGCGGTTCCCGGAACGGGCTACTTTAATCCGATCATTAAACACAACGGAACCTTCGAACAGACCGGAGGCTACTGCACAGATGTCTTTTTCCGGCAGGCACTTGGATGGATCAAACAAAACAAAATATTCATCCCGTTTAGCCTGTAATCCCGTCCAAAAACTCTCACGGGTTGCGGTTGCTTAACGGAAAACCGGCCGGATTGATCATCGCTTTTTTTTCCATATTTTGATTGCGGCAGGACTGAGGCCGGTTTTTTGTGATCTATGCGATCTTTCGCGGATAAAAAAGCTTCATTAAAAGGATGCTGAGCGCCCGGCGCTCCCGTTCTGCGACCTCCGTGCCCCGCCCGCGCACCATCCGATTAATTTGATAAAAACAGCCGTTGCCACGCGCAGGCAAGCGGGACGCTTGCTCTGCTTTTCGTGCGAATAAACCATTCACTCGGACTGCCTCCCCGGGAAACTCAGGCGGCCCCGGGGATCAATCGACGGGAGCCGGGTGCTGCATGTTGCCGCCGGCTTTCAGGAATTTGCAGGTGCGCTCGGAATAGTGTCCCTTGGCAATCTCTTTCGCCGGAACCGTTTTGACGACCTCTTCCATCCCGAGATACTTGATGCCGTCGAGCGCCCACAGCGAATCCACATCGGTCTTCGCGGCGCGGGCCTCGTTGAGCAGCAGCTGCGCCGCCTCCTCTTTGTGTCCGAGATTTCCCCGGCAGACCATGGCGGTGAGGCGCACGCTCGTATCCGGATCCTTCAGCGCTTTTTCGACCTCATCCGCGGCCGGAGCGGCCTCTTTGCCGAGGGCCCGCAGGCCGACCATGGCCCAGTAGCGCACAACCGGATTGGCGTGGCGCAGCCCTTTGCGCAGGTGCGGAAGGGCTTTCACGTCCTGCGCGCCGGCCCGCGTCGCCATGGCGAGAATTTCCGGCAGCGGATAGTTTTCATCGGACCGGCCATATTCATAAAGGGTCTGCCCGCGCTGCAGATCCACCGCCGCGGAGAGCGGCTCGGGGAAGAAACCGAGGTCGCGCGCGGCAAGGATGTGCTCATCGAGCTGCTTTTCCAGGGCGGCCAGGCGCCCGGCCGCGGCCGGATCGCCGGCCAGGTTGTTCACCTCGTGCGGATCGGTCCGCGTGTCGTACAGCTCAACCGGCGGCTGCGGCAGAAACTGAGCCGACTGGGCGGGCGTGGTCTTCCCGGCGGCAAATTCACGCCACTGGGCGGGCTGGCCCGCCTGATGCCAGGGAAAAAAGAGCATCTGGTACCGCGGACGGTCCGGCTCGTAGTTGCGGATCAGTTTCCAGCGGCCGTCCGTGATTCCGCGGCGCGTGTCCGGCGCTTCGTCGAAGCGGTTAGAAAAGAGAAAGACGGTTTCCGGCGCGGGCTCCGTGTCCGGGCCGAGAAATATGCGGCCGGTCATGACGTCGGGCGGCCTGATGCCGGCCAGCGACAGGAAGGTGCGCGGCATGTCGATAAACTGAACCAGCCGGTCGCTCACCGTGCCGGGGTTGCCCGGCGCCAAATGCTGCCATTTGGGCGGGAAGGCCGCCAGCATCGGCACATGCACGCCGCTGTCGTGCAGATAGCGCTTGCTGCGCAGCGTGATGCCGCCGTGGTCGGCACAATACACCACAATGGTGTTCTCCGATTCGCCGTTCTGTTCGAGCGTTTTCAAGATCCTGCCGACATGGCCGTCCATTTCCGCAATTTTGTCGTACATCCGCCGCCAGTTGAGGATGTTTTCCGGCGTTTCAGTTTGATAGGGAGGAATCCTGATCCCATCTGCCGGGGTTTTCGGGGTTACATCCCAGTTGCGCGGCGGCTTCCCGTAATGCTGCTCAAAAATCTGGCCCTCATGCGTCTGCTCGAGGTTGAAAACCGCGAAAAACGGCTGACCGGGGGCGCGGGTTTCATAAGTGGCCTTTCCGCCGCACGCATCCCAGATGTCTTTGTCAAACGACCGGGTGTTGTAGTCGGTCTTGGCGTTGTTGGTCACGTAATAGCCGGCGCGCCTGAGCAGGGTCGGATACGGCACCAGCGTTTGGGGCAGCTGGATCTTGCAGCGCATGTGATGCATGCCGGAGGTCGGGGCCGGGAAGCCCAGGATCAGGGAACTGCGGGCCACGGCGCACACCGGCGCATTGGCATAACACTGTGTGTAGCGAATACCGCGCTCCGCCAGCCGGTCCAGATTCGGCGTGCGCGCATTCGCATCGCCGTAACACCCCAGAAACGCCCCGTTATCCTCACTCGTGATCCACAGAATATTGGGGCGCTCCGCAGCACCCAACGAAAGATGGATAAACAGGAATAAAACCAATGTTGTCATTTTTTTGATCATAAACGTCTCCTTTGTTAAAAACGTCGCGGCGGTGAAAGCCCAATCCGTATACTATACATCAATTCTTCAAACCCAGGACGCCACTCGGGATGTCCCGGCCTGCGACCCGCGCAGAGCCGGTCACAGCATTGTTTTGCTGGAAAACATAATTTCATAAATACTGGTGAAGGCGTTCTCGCTGTTTCCGTGGAACTGGATGCGCAGGAATTCACTGTCAACCAGCGGTAGATCATGCAGGTCGGCGAAACGGGTTTTGCCGCCGGCGCCGCGGTAAATCTCCGTCCAGGTCTGCCCGTCATCGCTGACCAGCACTTCGAACGGATACGTTCTCTGATCTCCGTTGTACCAGAAGAACCCGAGCTGATTGAAC
>JBFHEM010000062.1:0-25528 GCA_041584215.1 Tichowtungia sp.
GCCATGCAGCTCGAAGAGGGCGCATGGGAATTTCGAATCGTCATTAAACGCGGCGGGCTGAATCTGAACTGGCTGGAGCTGGTTCCCGGCGGCGAACTGAGCCCGGCCGCCCGGCTTCCAAAAATGCTGAAGGGAAAAACGCCGGAAGAAAAGGTCGATGCGGTTCTGGGGCTGATGACCTTCGAAGAGAAGGCGCGCCTGTGCATCGGGGGCGGCATGCTCAGTTTTAAAGGGGTGCCGCGGCTCGGCATTCCGGACATGAACTGCACGGACGGCCCGCGCGGCCCGAAGCATCCGCAGGGCACCGCCTTTCCGGCGGGTCCCGGACAGAGCGCCGCCTGGAATCCGGAGCTGATGCGTGCGGCAGGCGCCGTCTGGGGCAAAGAGGCGCGCGCGCCGGGCGGGCGGGATGCCGTGGTTCTGCTCGGACCGGCCTTCAATATTCTGCGCGATCCGCTGTGCGGCCGCTTTTTTGAATATTATGCTGAAGATCCGGTTTTGAACGGGGAGCTGATCGTTCCGATGGTGCAGGGCGTGCAGGAACAGAAGGTCGCGGCCTGCCTGAAGCATTTTGCGGCCAACAACCGCGAAAACAACCGCAACGAGTACATCAGCCGCCTGGATGAGCGCACCCTGCGCGAGATTTACCTGCCGGCGTTCCGGATGGGCGTCGATGCCGGGGCCTGGACCGTGATGACCGGCGCCAACGGCGCGCAGATTGAAGGCCGCAATGAGCAGGGTCTTCTGCTCAGCGACAATTCATTCCTGCTGACGGATATCCTGAAAAGCGAGTGGGGCTTCAAGGGGTTTGTGATGACCGACTGGTGCGGCACGCGCAGCACGGAGCTGGCGGCCAACGCCGGTCTCGACGTGTCGATGCCCTGGCACCCGGTGGCCGCGAAGTTTGAAACGCATTTGTTCGGGCAGCCGCTGCTCGATGCCGTAAAGGCCGGCCGGGTTTCAAAAGAAACGGTTGAGGACAAGGCGCGCCGCGTGCTGCGCGTCGCGGCCTTCACCGGAATGCTCGACGGCATCCCGGTTGCAACCGGCAGTGCGGTGAATCAGCCGGAACATCATCAGGCGGCCCTTGAGGTTGCCGAGGAGTCGGCCGTGCTGCTTAAAAACGACGGCCTGCTTCCGTTCGAGCGCGGTGCCATGAAAGAACTGCTGGTGGTGGGCCCCAATGCCGACAAATATTTCTGCGGCAACGGTCTCGGCGGCAGTTCCTGGGTTTCCGCCGTGGATGAGGTGACCGCCCTGCGGGGGATCCGCAAGGCGGCGGGTCCGGATGTCAAGGTGAGCACGTTTGATCTCGGCGATGTGTTCGGTTTCCGGCCGGTCACGGCGGCGGATCTGGTTGCGGACGCCGACGGAAGCCGCGGGTTCCGGGCGGAATACCGCAAGCAGCGCGGCGGCCCGCCGGTATACAGCGAACAGGTCGATGCGGTCGATTTCGTCTGGGAAATGCGCTCGCCGAATGTGGAAAAACTGGGGATGGATCATTTCCAGTGTGTGTACACCGCGCGGATCAATCCGCCGGAGAGCGGCCTGTATACGCTGCGTCTGCGCGCGGATGACAAAGCCCGCCTTGGCTACCGGCTGCAGGGTGGCGGTGCGCCGCTGGCCTTCGCCGATATCACCCAGGGCGGAGAGGCCTTTGCGACTGTCGAAATGACAAAGGGCGTTCCGTTTGCGGTGCGCGTCGAATTTGAGGAGATTGAGGGCGATGCATCCTGCCAGCTGAGCTGGGCGCTGCCGGGAAACAGTCCGGCGCAGCAGCAGGCGCTGGCCAGCCTGACCCGTGCGGCCGCATCGGCCGATGCCGTTGTTTTTGTGGGCGGACTGAACCATGCGCTGGATACCGAAGGCCGCGACCGGGCTTCAATGGATTTTCCTCCGACTCAGACCCGCGTCATCAAGCAGCTTGCGCAGATCAATCCCCGTGTGGCGGTGGTGCTGATCAACGGCTCGCCGGTTGAGCTCGGGGAATGGATCGGCGAGGTGCCGGCGGTGCTAGAGTCGTGGTACAACGGCGAGGCGGCCGGAACCGTCGTCGGCCGGATTCTGTTCGGCGACGTCAACCCGTCCGGCCGCCTGCCGTTCACCTGGCCGAACAACCTCGAGGAAACGCCGGCACACGCCGTGGGCGTTCAGGATATTGATGTCATCGATTATAACGAGGGCATTTATGTCGGCTATCGTTATTACGACAAACAGGGCATTACACCACAGTTCCCCTTCGGTTACGGGTTGAGTTATACGACATTTGGTTACGGAGACCTGACCGTCGAAAAATCAGCGGATGAAAAATATCCGCTCACCGCATCGGTTGATGTCACCAACACCGGGGCTGTCGCCGGCAAGGAGGTCGTCCAGATCTACGTCAGCGATCTCGAAAGTTCGCTGGACCAGCCGGTCAAAGAGCTCGGCGGCTTCGCGAAGGTGGCGCTGAATCCCGGCGAGACCAAAACTCTCCGCATTCCGCTGCACTGGACCGCCTTCCGGTTTTTTGACCCGGTTTCCAGACATTGGAAACTCGAGCCCGGCGGCTTTAAAATCATCGCGGCGCGCTCGGCGACCGATCCGCAAAAAGAAACCACGATCACGCTTGGAATGAAGTAAGCCCGCGCCGCAAAGAACGGAGAGGGGACATTCCTGTCCCCTTCGTGTGAGCGGGAAAAAGGGGGCTGGAAAGCCCCCGCTCCCATCCGCGGGCCGGCATTGCCATTCCTGGATTTTTTACCCGTAGGTTTTGTCGGTCGGTATAAATCATTGTGCGTTTGCACATCTTTGTGGCCCGGCAGAGTTTGAATCGAGCGGTTTTTCGCCGGCCAGGCAGATCCGGGCGGCGGACCTGACCGGCGGGGTGCGCCTGGGCGGCTGTCCTCCCTGTGATCCGTCGCGCCACCCAAAATGCGCCGGAAATAAGGCTGCATAAGGTGTCGATTGCGCAAAAATAACCCACAAAAATGTTATAAATCGACGCCGTAGATACAAAAAAGTAGGCGGCAGTTCTCTATTTTTACATACATGCCGGTATGTATATAAAAAAGCATAAAGCCATAATATAGAGTGGGATGCAGCAATAAAAAATTGCTTATGGTTGCAAAAGTTGCAGTTGGCACGCCCCGTGCTTTTGTGAAAATGCAGTTGAGCATCGGATTTCAGATGCGGAAAAAATCGGGACGCATCCCGGGAAAGACAAAGAGGAACATGATGAAGAATAAGACCGTGTGGAAGAGTATCGTGATCGGCGCGCTGCTGGCCGGCAGTGTCGCCGCCAAACAGGAGCTGAATCTGTATATCTGGTCGGAATATCTGGAGCCGGGTCTGGTGTCGGCCTTTGAGGAGAAGTACGACTGCAAGGTTATTGAGTCGAATTATGAAAACTGCGAGGAGCTGGTGGCCAAACTGCAGGCGGGCGGGATTTCCCAGTACGATCTGGTCGTTCCGTCAGACTACATCGTCCCGTCGATGATCGAACTGGGCCTGCTCAAGGAACTCGACCACAGCCTGCTGCCCAACCTGGTCAACCTGAACGAGACGTTTACCAGCCCGAGCTATGATGTGGGCAATCAATACAGCGTGGCCTACCAGTGGGGCACCGTCGGTCTGGTCTACAACACCGAAGCGTTCACAGAGCCGGTCACCTCCTGGGACACCATCCTGAAGGCGGCACCCACCACGCGCTTCAGCCTGTTCGACTCTGAGCGCGAAATGATCGGCGTGGCGCTGTGCTCCCTCGGCTACTCGATTAACAGCGCCGACAAGAAAGAGCTGATGGCCGCGGCAAACCTGATGATCAGCGCCAAAAAGAGTGCGCGCTTTGCCGGGTTTGACGCCAACGTCGGCGGCCTGTCCAAAGTGGTTGCCAAGACGCTCGACGCCTCGATCTGCTACAGCGGCGACGCCTTCATGGCAATCGAAAACAGCCCGCATGTGGCCTACGTGATTCCGAAGGAGGGCACCTCGGTGTGGTGCGACAGCCTCTGCATCCCGGCCAAAGCGCCGAACGCGGAACTCGCCTACGCCTTCATCAACTACATTCTTGACGCCAAGGTCGGCGCGCAGTTGTCGAACTACACCATGTATGCCACGCCCAATAAGGCGGCGCTTCCGATGATCGACCGGAAACTGCTGGACAACCCGGCGATTTACCCGGACGCCGACACCGAAAAGAAACTCGAATTCATCCTCGATGCCGGCGCCAACACCGCACTCTACGGCGAACTCTGGAAAATGATCAAAACCCGCTAGGCCCGGAATGGCTCAGAAATGAAACCGCGAAAGAGCGCAGAAAACACAAAAGAATCACCGGAAATCCTCTGTGAGTTCTATGTGTTCCTTCGCGGTTCCTTCTTTATCCGGCCGTGATCGCCGCCCGCAGCATTACGGCCCGCTTTTAACACACGACGGCATACACCGCGCGGCAGGAATTTATGTATCAGGGAGCAGACGATGGACCTACGAGCTTTTGCAATTTGTAAGGAGTACGGCGAAACCAAGGCGCTGAATCATGTGGACATCAAAGTCGAGAAGGGTGAGTTTTTCACGCTGCTCGGCCCCTCCGGCTGCGGAAAAACCACGCTGCTGCGGATCATTGCCGGACTGGAAATGCCCGACAGCGGCATGGTGATGCTCGGCGGCGAGTCCATCACCTGGAAACCCGCCAATGAGCGGCCGGTCAACACCGTCTTCCAGAGCTATGCACTCTTCCCGCACCTGACCGTGCTCGAAAACATCTGTTTCGGACTGATCTCCCGCAGGATCCCGAAGGGCGAAGCGATCGCCAAAGCGAACGCAACTCTCGATCTGGTTCAGCTTCAGGGCTTCGGCGACCGCAAGCCCGACCAGATGTCCGGCGGACAGCGCCAGCGCGTCGCGCTCGCCCGCGCCCTGGCCAACGAGCCGGAACTGCTGCTGCTCGACGAGCCCATGTCCGCGCTCGACGCCAAACTCCGGGTGCAGGTGCAGGTCGAGCTCCGGCAGCTGCAGCAGCGGCTCGGTAAAACCTTTATCATGGTCACGCACGATCAGCAGGAGGCGCTCACTGTATCGGACCGCATGGCCGTCATGAATGTCGGAGAAGTCGCCCAGACGGGCGATGTGCGCGATGTCTACGACCGCCCCAAAACGCGCTTCGTGGCCGACTTCCTCCAGTCCCAGAATTTTATCGATGCCGAGCGCATCGGCGAACGGCTTGTGAAAACGCGCTTCGGCGAGTGGGAGGTCCCGGACGCTGTCCCGTGGGAGCGGGGCACGATCACCATCCGCCCCGAAAACCTGAATGTCACCACCGATCCGGCCAAATGCGCGCTGACGGCGAAAGTGATCACCTCCCTGTACCGCGGCTGTTACCAGGAGCTTTTCCTCGATAACGGGCTGCAGGTTGAAACCGAATCGGTGCGGCCCATCCGCACCGGGGAAGAGGTCATGGTGAAGGTCCCTCAAAATGCCCTGGTGGTGCTCCATGACTGATCCGGAAAAATACGGGCAGGACCGTCCGGACGGAAGCTACACCGTTTTTCACGGCGGGCTGGTCAAAAAGAAAACCCTCTCGCGCCGCGCGATCAGTTTTGTTTCGCCGGGGCTGCTCTGGTCGCTGCTGTTCCTGGTGATTCCGTGCCTGGCGCTGTTTGTGGTCAGCTTTGCCTCCCGCGGGGACTTCGGTCAGATCGAATGGACCTTTACCTGGGACAATCTGAAGCAGCTGGCCGGCTTCGGCTTTTTCGGCTGGTCGGCGGACAATCTGCTGATCGTCTGGCGCAGCATTGTCGTGGCGGTCGTAACGACCTTCCTCTGCGTGGTGCTCTCCTATCCGTTGGCCTTCTTCCTCTCCAGCCGACCCGACAAAAGCCGCACGGTCTGGCTGACGCTGCTGCTGATTCCCTTCTGGACGAATCTGGTCATCCGGACCTATGCCTGGTTCCTTGCGCTGGCCCCGACGATGCCGCTCGCGCGGTTTCTGGCCAACATCGGCGCGATGGCTCCGGGCACGCCGCTCTACCCGAGCACCTTCGCCGTCTATCTCGGCATGGTGTCGATGTTCCTGCCCTTCGTGGCGCTCCCGCTCTATACCGCTGTTGAAAAAATGGACTGGTCGCTCGTCGAGGCGGTAAAGGATTTATACGGCAGCCACTGGCGGGTTTTCCGCCATGCGGTCCTGCCGCAGACCCTGCCGGGGCTGTCCGTCGGGGTCACCCTGACGCTGGTTCCGGCCATGGGCATGTTTGTTGTGCCGGATATGCTGGGCGGTTCGCGCTATATGCTGATCGGGAACCTGATCCAGCAGCAATTCGGCACCTCCCGCAACTGGCCGCTCGGAGCAGCGCTCAGTCTGGTGCTCATGCTGCTGACCCTGTCGGCGCTGATGGCGTCGCGCCGCCGTGAACTTAAAAAAATGGAGCGCTGATCATGAGACGCGGAAATTCAAACGGAATCACGCTGACCTCTGCGGGGGTCTTCATCCTCCTCTATATCCCGCTGCTGTGCGTGGCGATGTTCTCGTTCAATGCCAGCAAGTTCGGCCTGACCTGGGGCGGGTTCACCCTCGACTGGTACGCAAAATTGTTCCACAACGAAGTCATCCTGAAAGCGGCGGTGAACACGCTGCTGCTGGCGGTGGTTTCGACGGTCATTTCCACGTTCCTCGGAACAATGCTCGCCATCGGGATGTATCGCTTTCCGTGGAAGAAAAAGACCATGGGACGGCTCGACACGCTGCTGCACCTGCCGGTTGTCACGCCGGACATCATCTTCGCCGTGGCGCTGGTCATCGCCTTCAGCGTGATCCGCCATTTCACCGGCCTGTTCGAACTGGGCATGCTGTCGATGATTGTCGGCCACGTCACCTTCCAGATCTCGTTTGTGGCGCTGGTCGTGCGCGGACGACTCGAGCTGATCGGCCACGATGTGGAAGAGGCGGCGTATGATCTGTATGCCGACCACAAACGGGTTCTTTTCAAAATACTGCTTCCCCTGCTGAAGCCGGGCATCCTGGCCGGGGCCATGCTGGCCTTCACCCTGTCGCTCGACGACTTTGTGATCAGCTTTTTCACGGCGGGACCCAAATCCACCACGCTGCCGCTCTTTATCTACTCCGCATTAAAACGCGGCGTCACGCCGGAGATCCACGCGCTCTCCACCGTCATCATGACGCTGACCATTCTGCTGGTGGTCATCATGCAGAAAATCACCTCGAAATCAGGTCATTCCGTGCACTAGGAGAACCCCATGAACCGGACCGTTTGGAAACGAGGACGACGCTATGCCCCGGTCCCGGCCGGCGCGCCCCCGCTATTCCCGTTTAGACATCAACAATAAACAACCCGCGCAACCGAGCGCATACAAGGAACCGTTATGCCCAGAAACATTGAAAACGCTAAGCAAGAAGTCCAGTGGATCAACAGCATCGTCACCGGAAAAACCGAGCTGACCCGGCCGATTCGAGAAGACATTGCAAAAAAAACAGTCAGCAACTTCCGCGACCACATCAACAAGGGCTTTTTGGAATACCGCAAGTCCGCCACCATCGCCGGCGACTTCGCCATGACCGAGTGGTCCGGACAGGGCTCGATCATCACCGACGTGCTCGGCCGTGAGTTCATCGACATGCTGGGCGGCTTCGGCCTCTACAGCCTCGGCATCCGCCACCCCAAAGTGGTCGCCTCCGTGAAGGCCCAGCTCGAGCGCTCGCCGCAGTACTCCCAGGAGCTGCTCGACCCGCTGCGCGCCCAGCTCGGCCACGTGCTCGCCGAACTCACCCCCGGCGACATCCAGTACGGCTTCTTCGCCAACTCCGGAACCGAAGGGGTCGAAGGCGCGCTCAAACTCGCCAAGCTTCACACCGGCAAGGCCGGCTTCATCTCCACCATCGGCAGCTTCCACGGCAAAACCGGCGGCTCGCTCTCCGTGATGGGCAAATCCGTCTACCGCAAGCCGCTGCTTCCGCTGCTCGGCAACGTCAAATACGCTCCCTACGGCGACGCCGATGCGATGGAAATGGAACTCAAAAAGGCGCAGATCGTCGGCGACGAAATCGCCGGCATCATCGTCGAGCCCGTCCAGGGCGAAGCGGGCGCGATCGTGCCGCCGGCCGACTACTGGCCGCGCCTGCGCGAGATGTGCGACCGCTACGGCGTGCTGCTCATCGCCGACGAGGTGCAGACCGGCTTCGGCCGCGTCGGCGAAATGTTCGGCGTCGACTGCTGGGGCGTCCAGCCCGACATCATGGCCTTCGGCAAAGCCCTCGGCGGCGGCGTGGTGGCCTGCTCCGGGTTCATGTCCACCGCCAAAGTCTGGGAGTGCCTGGAGCCCAACCCGTTCATGCACACCACCACCACCGGCGGCAACCCGCTCGCCTGCGCCTCCGCGCTCGCCGCCATCGGCGTCATGCTCGAAGAGGACACCCCGCGCCAGTCCGCCGAGAAAGGCGTCTACATGACCGCACGGCTCAACGAGCTCAAGGACAGATTCCCGGGCATGATCAACGGGGTGCGCGGCAAGGGCCTGCTCATCGGCGTTGAGTTCGCCGACGGCGAGGTCGGCTACCAGGTCGTGGCCGGCATGTTCAAACGCGGGGTGCTCACCGGCGGCACACTCAACAACGCGCAGACCATCCGCATCGAGCCGGCGCTGACTGTGCCCTACGAGCTGCTCGACAAAACCATCGACATTATGGCGGACGCCATGAAGGAGCTCACCTGACATGAACGGCGCCTGGCTCATCCTGGCCGGCGTCGTTGTCATCTCCCTGTTTTCAAAAATGGAAATTCATTAACCAGTCAAAAGAAAGAAAAGAGAACCCAAAATGAATCTGACAGACTATGACAGTCTCTCAAGCGTCTATACCCACGCGACCCGGCATATTATCACCTCCGGCAAAGGATCCGAGCTCACCACCTCCGAAGGGAAAACCCTGCTGGATTTCACCAGCGGGATCGGCGTCAACAGCACGGGCCACTGCCACCCGAAAATCGTTGCGGCGATTCAGGCGCAGGCCGAGAAACTCATTTTTTCCCAGCTCAATGTCGTGCTCAACGAACCGGTCGCCCGGCTCTGCAGCCAGCTCAAACGCGTGGTGCCCGCCGCGCTCGATACCTACTTTTTCTCCAACAGCGGCGCCGAAGCCGTCGAGGCCTCCGTCAAGCTCGCCAAACACGCCGGCGGCAAAGCCAATATTATTGTCCTGCACGGCAGCTTTCACGGCCGCACCCACCTGGCCATGGCCATGACGACCAGCAAAACCGTCTACCGCCTCAAATACCCCAACCTGCCGGCCGGCATCTACGTCGCGCCGTACCCCTACGCCTTCGCCACCGGCCGCACCGAAGAAGAGGAAACCGCCTGGGCGCTCGACGAGCTCGAAAAAGTGCTCGCCACGCAGAGTGCACCCGAAGAAACCGCAGCCATCGTGGTCGAACCGGTTCTCGGAGAAGGCGGCTACATTCCCGTCAGCAAAGGCTACCTGCAGGGACTGCGCGACCTGTGCGACAAACACGATATTCTGATGATCGTCGACGAGGTGCAGACCGGCTTCGGCCGCACCGGCAAAATGTTCGCCCACGAGTACGACGGCATCACCCCGGACATCATGACCATGGCCAAAGGCATGGGCTCCGGCCTGCCGATTTCCGGCATCGCCTACAAATCCGAGCTCGGCAAAAAATGGATCCGCGGCACGCACGGCGGAACCTATTCCGGAAACCCGGTCGCCTGCGCCGCCGCCGCCGCGACCGTCGATGTCCTGCTCGACGAAAACATTCTCGACAACGTGACCGCCCGCGGTGAACAGCTGATGAGCGGCCTGCGCAGCCTGCAGGAAAAATATCCGGTGCTCGGCGATATCCGCGGCCGCGGCCTGATGGTCGGCGTGGAACTCATGGACGGCGGCAAGCCGTCACCGGAACTGCTCGGCAGGCTTACCAAAGAGGTCTATGCCCGCGACCTGCTGCTGCTCGGCTGCGGCCTGCGCCGCAATGTCATCCGCTGGATTCCGCCGCTGGTTGTCACCGCCGGGCAGATCGACCGCGGACTCGCCATCTTCGAAGACGCACTGGAGGCCGCGACATGCAGCTGATCCCCATGCCCGCCGTATCCTGCGGCCCCGATGCGCTCGATGCACTGCAGCACACGCTGGCAAAGGTGCGCGCCCGGCGCGTCTTCATCGTCACCGGACCGCACGTGTCCAAAACCGACGGCTTCGCCCGCATGAAGGCGGTTGCCGAAGCGGAGCGTACGGTGCTCGTCTACAGCGAAACCAAAGGCGACCCGAGCATCGGGCAGGTCGCCGAAATGGTCGCTCAGGCCCGCGCCTTCGGTGCCGATGCCGTCATCGGCATGGGCGGCGGCAGCCCGATCGACGCCTCCAAGGTCGTGGCGGCCTCGCTGACCAACGACGCACCGGTTGACGCGATGGTCGGCACCGACCTGGTGGCGGCGCGCTGCGCGCCGCTGTTCGTCATTCCGACCACCGCCGGAACCGGCAGCGAGGTGACCAACATCTCGATCCTGACCGACACGAAAGAGCAGATGAAAAAGGCGGTGGTCTCGAACAACATTCTGCCGCACGCCGCCTTCCTCATCCCGGAACTGACGGTGTCGATGCCGGCGCGCATCACTGCCGCCACCGGGCTCGATGCCTTCTGCCACGCGACCGAGGCCTGTCTGTCCGCCAGGAAAAACCCGTACAGCGACGCCATGGCGCTCCGGGCCCTCGGCCTGATTTTCCAATGGCTGGAAAAAGCCGTGCACGAGCCGGACAGCCTGGCCGCGCGCGAGGGCATGCTGCTGGCCAGCTTTTTCGCCGGCCTGGCCTTCACCAACGCCAGCGTCACCGCCATCCACGCCTTCGCCTATCCGCTGGGCGCGCGCCACCACGTGCCGCACGGCATGGCCAACGCGCTGATGGCCGGGCCGGTGCTGGCCCACAACCTCGCCGGCAACGAAGCGCGCTTCGCCGACCTGGCCGAGGCCTGCTGCGGCGTGCGCGATGCCGCCGCACTGGTGCCCGCCGTACAGGAGCTTAAGAAAAAAATCGGCCTGCCGATGACGCTGGCCGAAGCGGGCATCCCCGAGGACGACCTCGGCGCCATGGCCGAATCGGTCATGACCGTGACGCGCCTGCTGGCCGTCAATCCGAACGAGATCACTGCAGCCGACGCCCTGCGGATTTACAACGAAGCCTATCGAGGAACGGACTGATAAAGCCGTGGGTCGGGGCCGGACCGGGAAGCCCGCCCCGTGAATCCCGCAATCCGAAAATCCATTTCAATAAAGGAGAACAGACATGAGCGATGTGAAGAAAATGTATATCAACGGAGAGTGGGTTGAATCCACCTCCGGCAAAACCCGGGACAGCCTGAACCCCGCCAACGGCGAAATTCTTGCAACGGTCACCGACGGATCCGCGGCCGATGTCGATGCGGCGGTCGCCGCCGCGCGCGCCGCGTTCGATCAGGGCCCCTGGGGATCGACCCCGGCCCAGCAGCGCGCCGCGCTGCTGTTCAGGCTGGCCGGCGCCATCGAGGCGAATGCCGCCGAGCTGGCCGAGCTGGAAATGCGCGACAACGGCAAGGCGCTGCGCGAAACCGAATACGATGTCGCCGATGCCGCGGCCTGCTTCCGCTATTACGCCGGGCTGTGCACCAAGCCGACCGGCCAGACCTATGAAGTGGCCGATCCCATGCAGGCGATGACCGTGCGCGAACCGGTCGGGGTCTGCGGGCTGATTACCCCGTGGAACTATCCGCTTCTCATGGGCACCTGGAAGATTGCGCCCGCACTCGCGGCCGGCAACTGCATTGTGTTCAAGCCGGCCAGCGTCACCCAGCTGTCCGCGATCCGCCTGTTTGAACTGATCGATGAAGTCGGCTTCCCCAAAGGCGTCGCCAACCTCGTGCTCGGCCCCGGCGCCGCCCTCGGCGCCCGCCTGGCCGAACATCCGGACGTCGACAAGGTCGGCTTCACCGGCGGCACCGACACCGGCCGCTCCATTATGCAGGCCGCCTCCGGCAACCTGAAAAAACTCTCGCTTGAGCTCGGCGGCAAGTCGCCCTGCGTGGTCTTCGAAGACGCCGACATCGACACTGCGGTCGACTGGGCGCTGTTCGCCATCTTCTCCAACCAGGGCCAGGTCTGCTCCGCCGGTTCGCGCCTGCTGCTGCAGGAATCCATCCACGACGAATTCGTCGCCAAACTGGTAAAACGCGCGCAGAAAATCGTCGTCGGCCCGGGCGACATGGACGGCGTTGAAATGAGCGCCATGGTGTCCGAATCGCACATGAACAAAGTGCTCGACTATATCGAAGCCGGAAAAGCCGAGGGCGCGACACTGGCCTGCGGCGGACACCGCATCACGACCGGCGACCTGGCCAAGGGCTTCTTCATCGAACCGACCGTCTTTACCGGCTGCACCTCCGGCATGCGCATTGTGCAGGAGGAAATCTTCGGGCCCGTCCTGGCCGTGCTGAAATTCACCGACGAAGCCGACGCCGTTGCAAAGGCCAACGACTCGGTCTACGGCCTGGCCGGCGGGGTCTTCACCGCCGACGGCGCCCGCGGCCTGCGCTTCATCAAAAAACTGCGCGCGGGCATCACCTGGATCAACGCCTACCACCCGACCTACTGCGAAGCGCCCTGGGGCGGCTACAAGCAGAGCGGCATCGGCCGAGATCTCGGCACCTACGGCATGGACGAGTACACCGAGGTCAAGCAGATCAACATCAATCTCGAACCCGGCCCGATCGGCTGGTTCGAAAATCAGGATCATTAACCGCAAAGGAACGCATCGATCACAAAGATCCCGGCACGGTCCGCTTTGCGTTCCCTGCGCTCTTGCGCGGTTGCAAAAAACAGTTCCATGAAAATTATCCAGGCATCGGAGGAGCACGTGGAGGCGGTCGCAGAACTGTTCGATCTGTATCGGCAGTTTTACGGCCAGGCTCCGGACCGCGCAACGGCCGATGCGTTTGTCCGGGCGCGAATTCGGAACCGCGAGTCCGCAGTTTTCCTGGCCCTGGAAAACGGGCAGGCCGCCGGCTTCACGCAGCTCTATCCATCGTTCTGTTCGGTTGGGGCGATCCAGATCCAGATCCTCTACGACCTGTTCGTGAAGCCGGAATTCCGCCGCCGCGGCATCGCCGAGGCGCTGATGAGGCGCGCGGCGCAGTTCGCAGCCAAGAGCGGCGCCGGGCGGATTGACCTGCTGACAGGGGTTGACAACCTGGCGGGTCAGGCTCTTTATGAGAAACTTGACTACAATAGAATCCCTCCCGATTTTATTCCATATTCACTGGAGCTTTGAAACTGATGCGCCGAACGAAAGAAGATGCTGAAAAAACACGGATTTCCATTTTAAAGGCCGCCCTCAAGGTCTTCTACAAAAAGGGATTCAGCCGGGCCACGCTGTCGGACATCAGCCAGGCCGCCGGACTTTCCCGCGGCGCGATTCACTGGCACTTCAAGGACAAGAGCGATCTGTTTCTGCAGCTCTACGACTACATGAGCCTGAAGACGCCGCTGCGCACCAAATCGTGGTCCGATATCTCGATCCAGACGCTTGACGACCTCAAGAAACTCGTCTGCTCCGGGCTGGAGTCGTTTTATACCAGCCGTGAAGTCAAGCGCTTCCTGACCGTGATCTTTTCCCGCATGGAATACATCGCCGAGTTTGACGAACTCAGCCGTCACGAGCTGACCTATCAGCAGACGTCGGTGCGCGAGCTGGAAGAGGTCTACAGGCGGCTGCTGAGCGCCGGCGAAATCCACGAATGGATTTCGCCGCATCACGCCGCGCGCCACACCTACATTTTTATCGACGGCATGATCGACTGCCTGAGCATCAAAGACAAAACCTTCCTGCAGAAGGACGAGCTGGCCGTCACCGTCGATGAATTTTTCCGCCTGTTTGAAGTGCCCGCCGGGTAGCACGGATTTTGTGCGCACAGCCGAAGCGCCGCGCTGCGGCGGTTTCGTACAGCACGTCGCCCGCGAAGGTTTTGATCTGCAGCGTGCTGCCGTCGAACGGTCCGTACGAGGGCGGATTTTCCTCCGGCAGGGAGATGGAGCCGGGATTCAGCACATAGATTGTCCCGCGTTTTAGGGCGAGGGGCAGGTGTGTATGTCCGAAGAACAGGATGTCGCCGGCGTTCAGCGCCGGGGGGTCGCCGGGATTCATTTTCTGCTCGCTCGTTTGCCGGCCCGGGTCAGATGAACAGGTTTCCGTTGTCGCCGATGTGGTCGATATACATCGCCACGCCGCCTTCTTCCACACCGTCGATCAGCTCCTCGCGCTTGATGCCCATCAGGTCCATCGACATGGCGCAGGCGACCATTTTCACGCCGTTGGCCTGTGCGGACTCGATGAGTTCGGGCAGGGTCGAGACGTTTTTGTGTTTCATGATGCCTTTGATCATGGCCAGGCCCATCCCGCCCATGTTCATCTGCGACAGGCTCAGTTTGTTCGGGCCCTTCGGCATCATCCATCCGAACATTTTTTCAATGAAATTTTTCTTCACCGATACGGCACCTTCTTTGCGCAGGATATTCAGCCCCCAGAAGGTGAAAAAGAGGGTGACTTCATAACCCATGCTCGCCGCGCCGTTGGCGATGATGAAGGCGGCCACGGCTTTGTCGAAATCATTGCTGAAGACGACGTTGGTGAACCGTTTCGGCCCGGCTGACGCGGCGGACGCAACGGGGGCTCTTTGACCCTGTTTGGTGATGACCGCGCGGTAGGCGCCGTTGGCCGGCTCCAGCAAATCGAGCTGGTTGCCGGTGGAATTGCACCAGGCCGGAATGTCCGCCATGAAGCCGGGGTCGGTCGATGTGATGGCAATAGCCTCGCCGGGCTGGATCGCGTCGAGCCCTTTGCTCAGCTGCATGATGGGGCCCGGGCACTGCAGTCCGCAGGCGTCGATCTCTTCCATGATCTGTCCGGCGGCCGCCGGTTCGGCCGGGCTGGCCATTACGGTTTCCGCCCCCGGATCATCGGAGGTGATTTCCGATTCGGGGATCGATTCGTCCTGTCCGGCATTGAACATGGAATAGGTTTTGGTTCCGCCGCTCAGGTTTTTGCATGTAAACCCATGCTGCGAAAGGATGCGGCAGGCGAGATAGCCGCTCAGGCCGACCTTGCAGAAGATCAGGTATTCCTTTTCCTTATCCAGCGCATCCAGATTGTCGCGGAGCTCCGCCAGCGGAATGTTTTTCGCGCCCGGAATGGTGCCGGCGGCCACTTCTTCCCGTGTGCGGACGTCGATCAGTTTCTGGTGTTCGGCCGGGCGGCGCATTTCATCCACGCTGCAAAGCCGCACGTCGCCGCGCAGCACATTGGCGGCCGCGAAGCCGGCATAGTTGATCGGGTCTTTGGCGGAGCCGAAGGGCGGGGCATAGGTCAGCTCCATTTCCTCGAGATCATAGACTGTCATCCCGGCCCGGATGGCGACGGCCAGCACGTCGATCCGTTTGTCGATGCCTTCCGCGCCCACCGCCTGGGCTCCGAGGACTTTTCCCGTGTCCGGATCAAAAACCAGTTTCAGCGACACGGGATGGGATCCCGGATAGTAGGAGGCGTGGCTGGCCGGATGCACATACACCTTTTCGACCTTGATTTCCTGGCGCTTTGCTGTTTTTTCGCTCAGGCCGGTCATGCCGATCGCCATGTTGAATACCTTGCAGATGGCGGTGCCCTGCGTATTTTTATAGGTGCTGTCGCGGCCGAAGATGTTGTCGGCGGCAATGCGGCCCTGGCGGTTGGCCGGGCCGGCCAGCGGAATCAGCGCCGGCTGACTGGAGGTCAGGTCGGTCACTTCCACGGCGTCGCCCACGGCATAGATGTCCGGGTCCGAGGTCTGCATGCGGTCGTTCACTTTTATGCCGCCGGTGCTTCCGAGATCCAGTCCGGCCTGAACGGCCAGCGTGGTTTCGGGTTTGACGCCGATCGCCAGCACGGCCGCATCCACGTGCAGCTTTTCGCCGTCGCTCAGGATCAGCTCCACCCCGTCCGCGCTTTCTTCAAATGCGGTGACCGAGGTTTCCAGCTTCAGGTTGACGCCGAACAGGCGCAGCTCCTGATGCAGAACCGTCGCCATTTCCGGATCCGCCGGGCCCATCACCTGCGGCGCCAGCTCGATCAGGGTGGTGGCGATCTTTTTTTCGCGCAGGGCTTCGGCCATTTCGAGGCCGATGTAGCCGCCGCCGATGACGGCCGCCGCCTTTTTGCCGTCGAGGGACTGAATGATCCGGTCCATGTCCTCCAGGTTGCGGAGTGTCATAACCTTCGGGTTGTCAATGCCCGGAATCGGGGGGCGCACCGGAGCCGCGCCGGGGCTCAGGATCAGGTGGTCATAGCCTTCATTATACGTCTCGCCGGTTTTCAGGTTTTTGACGGCGACTTCCTTTTTTTCGCGGTCAATGGAAATGACTTCGCTCCGGGTGCGGACATCAATATTGAATTTGGCGGTCATGATTTCCGGCGTGGTCACCAGCAGCTTGTCGCGCTCCGCAATGGTGCCGCCGATGTGGTAGGGCAGTCCGCAGTTGGCAAAGGAAATGTCGGGCCCGCGTTCAAACAAAATGATTTCGGCGCCTTCATCCAGGCGGCGCGCCCGGGCGGCCGCGCTCGCTCCGCCGGCGACTCCTCCGACAATCAGCAGTTTTTTTGGTTTCATGGTGGATACCTCTCTTTGTATAAATAAATAATGATGTTTTAATGTTTTTGGCGAAAAATGAGGCTAGCCCTCGAAATGTAAAAACTCGCGCATGTGTTTGTGCATGCAGTCGAACAGTTTCAAAAAATCCCGGTTGCACAGCGTGCAGTATTTCTGGGTGCCTTCCTTGCGGATTGCCACCAGCTTCTGCTGGCAGAGTGTTTTCAGCTGCTGCGACATCATCGACTGGCTGCAGCCGAGCTCCTCATACAGTTCCGTGACGGTCCGTTCGCCCCGGGCCAGTATCTCAATCACGCCCAGCCGGACCGGGTGGGCCATCGCCTTCAGCACATCCGCCGCAATCTGTCGTTCTTCCTGAATCATAGCCGTCCCTCAAAATCTGAAAGATCAGAACATTATAATATTATGATGTAATGTCCAGCTCAAGTTTCAGTTTTTGTTGTGCGAGGTCTGGTCCTGGAAATCTGAAACTGGAAACTTGAAACTCGAAACTGGGCGCTTGAAATCTGGCTTGGCCAGCATCCAGTGTCCAGTTTCGCACTAAATTGGTGGGGATGGACCGCCGTTTATGTTGAACTGTGTGGCGCCGTAGCGGTTCCAGTCGGTGATTGATTTGTGCATGCCGATTTGCGGATTAAAGCTGATGACCATTCGGGTCAGGCCGCCTGAATCGTTATTTTGGGTTTCAGCTCTTCCAGGCTTTGGAAGCCTCGTCTTGCCTGAAGGGCGGCGTTGGACCGTTGCAGGCCGGCTGCTCCTGCCCGGCAGTTTTTTACCACCCGTTCATTGCATTCACTGGAGATGGCTCCGGGAGAACAGCCGGGCTTTTCGTATGAATGGTTCTCCCGGGTCCTCTCGGCTGTTTACTCCAGCGAGCCTGCGAGCGGGTGGTTTAATTTTTCCAGGGTCTGGAAACCACGCTCGCCTGAAGGGCGGCGCTGTAGGCCCGGTGCCCCCCCGGGCGCTTGCGGTGGTGCAGCGGTGCGGCTGCTCGGTGCGGATCACGCCGCACGGGGCACGCGGCCTGCAGCCTTTTCCAAGCCTTGGAAACATGGGCAGGCAGGAATGTCCGCCCTACATGATTTTTTTCCAGGGGTTGGAAAAAAATGAACAGAATGATGAGCACAGAATAATCGGCGGCTGGTGAAGCGGATCGTTCTGTAAAAATTAATCTGTTAACAACCGGGCTGATTTTAGCCGAGGTTTGAAAATGATTATGACATTTCGATGATTTATCTTTCATGGACAGGCCGGATGAAAACAGCGATGCCGGGCGACGGCGCTGGCGTCCGCATCATAGGCCGCAATGCCGTCAACTGTTAATCGGAAAGGTTCATTTAATAATCATTAACGAAACTGGTAAACGATAGCGATTTTTGAGTGTGCGCGTATTGTGGTGTCTGTTATGCGCGTTGGAGTTGCGGGAAGGAGTACTGGTTGAAGAAGTCGAGATTGGCTGCGATTGGGTGCGGGGGACGGACAAGGGCGTATATGTCCATTGCGGCGACGTTGCCGGATCAATACGAGAATGTGGCCGTGGCCGATCCGGTCGCTGCCCGGCGCGAGGCGATGCGCGGCATTTCCGGCAATGCGGATTTAGCGCTTTTTCGCGACGATGCGGAGATTCTTGCGGCTCCCAAGCTGGCCGACATCATGATTATTGGAACGCAGGATGATTATCACTTTAAGCCGTGTCTGCGGGCAATGGAGGCGGGGTATGATATTCTGCTGGAGAAGCCGATTGCCCCCACGATGGCCGAGGTTCAGATGCTGGCGGATACCGCGAAACGGCTGGGGCGGCGGGTGCTGGTCTGCCATGTGCTGCGCTACACGCCGTTTTACAAAAAAATAAAAGAGATTATTGAGTCCGGCGCGCTGGGCGAAGTGGTGTCTGTCAGTGCCCGCGAGGGGGTTGGGGCCTGGCATCAGGCGCACTCTTATGTGCGGGGCCATTGGGCGGTGACCGAAGCGTGTGCGCCGATGATTATCGCAAAAAGCTGTCATGACCTGGACATCCTGTATTGGTTGATCGGCCGGCCCTGCCGGTCAATTTCCAGTTATGGCGGGTTGAGCCATTTTACGGCAGGCAATAAGCCGGAGGGCTCGCCGCTGCGCTGTACGGACGGGTGTCCGCTGGGGATGAATTGCATGTACAATGCGCTGCATTATATTGAACGCAATCGCGCCTTGCTTCATCTCGTCATGGACGGCGGCGACACGGCTTCAGCGGATGAGGTCGAAGCCTGGCTGAAGCACAGCCCGTGGGGGCGCTGCGTCTATTCCTGCGACAATACGGCGGTGGATCATCAGATCGTGGCCCTGGAGTTTGAGGGCGGCGTAACGGCGACGTTCACGATGACGGCGTTTGACGAGGGGCGCAGCATTGAGATTTTCGGCACGCAGGCCCGGTTGTTCGGCGGGGCGGCCTATAAGGAAATCTGCGGCGACGATATTGTGGTGGTGGATCATGCCGATGCGAAGCAGGTTCGCCATCAAATCGAGTTTGATGACCATGGCTACAGCGGCCACGGCGGCGGAGATGCCGGGCTGATGCAGGCGCTGCGTGAGGAGATGAAGCGCTCCGACCCGGATCAGATGCTGTCGTCGATTCACACGTCTGTGATGAGCCATGCCATGGGTTTTGCGGCCGAAAAAGCAAGGCGCACTGGAACGACTGTGAAGTTAGAGGATTTTGAGTGAGATAAAAGAGAATGATTCGGGAGTGCCGGGGCGTGAACCCTGAATTCCTGTGAGGGCTAACAATAAGGAAGGAACGGACATGAGAAAACATCAGTACAGATGGTTGAAATCAGTCGTTGCCGCCATGCTGTTATCGGCGAGCGGTACTGCATTTGCAGCCAATTGGGACAATGGAGGTGTGGGGGACAGCTGGATGAATCCGACGAACTGGGTTCCGGACACGCTGCCTGCAGCCGGTGTGGCGACCTATTTAGACAACTCGGATACGGCGGTTCTTCATGCGGGTGATGTTGGCGCCTCAGGCCCTTTGTTTGTTCAGGGTACGGGAGGGGGGACCGCGCAGCTGACCATTCAGGGAACCTTGACGACGAGCAGTTATTGTAAACTGGCCGATCTGGCCGGTCAGTCCGGCATCGTCACGGTCGATGGCGGTACGTGGGACGTTCAAAATTATCTGTATGTCGGCCGAAATGGCACGGGCAAGCTGGTGGTGAAGAACGGCGGAACCGTCAATCAAACCGTCAGTGGGTACGGGTTGCTGATCAGTGCAGGGGGCACTCTGGAGCTTGCCGACGGCACAGTGAGTACGCTGGATCTTCGAATCGACTCGGGCGGTTTGATCACGATCGGCGATGGCGGCACCATTCTTGTGGATGGGGATGAGGCGGCTGAGATCAATGGCTGGGTGACAAGTGGCTGGATTGCTCCTGTTAACCCGCTTTCAAAAATTATTGCAAGTTTTAGTGATGGAGTGACCACCGTTAAGGCCGTCGTTCCGGATACGGGTTACCTGGCTCCTTATCAGGATAATGAAAACACCTATGCGCTGTGGCACATGGATTCGGTGAGCAGCCAGACCTACGCCCTAGACGACGACAGTGTCGTGGTTGACCGCGATGCGGATCTGACGCTTTATCCCAACCCCAACACAAACGGACCGACGCTGGTCGATCCCTCCGCGATGCCCGGCCTTGATTATCCGGGCGGCAATGCCGATTTCGGCAATTGCCTCTATCTGGACAACATTCAAAGCACGGCCACCAATACGGCTCAATATCTGAACATTCCCTGGGATGATATCCCTCTGGACCGGACGCAACTGCGCATGGAAGGGTGGTGCAAATCCGATGTTGCCTACGACGACCAGATCCTGATTGACCGCTGGAGCCAGATTGTGGTGTATGCGAGAGATGACGGGTTCACGGTTTTGAGGTGGGACGGGAGTAATAGTCCCGCCTGGATTAATGTTGCTCCTGCCGGGTTTACGGCCACCAACTGGAATCATTTTGCGGTGGAGGCGACCTCTTCAAACCTGCTGGTCTATGTGAATGGCTTCCTCGAAAGCGACACCGTGCTTGAAGGGGGCGGACTGTATGATCCATCAAGAGCCGCCACCACAATCGGTGCCCGCTACAACACAGCCTCCGCCTTTAAAGGCTATGTCGATGAATTCAGGTTCACGTTTACCGGCGTGATTCCGGATACGGTTGAGGTTATTGATTTTGACGCCGATTATTCGACGAGTCAGGGCGCAACCAACCAGTATGGCTACATCGATGCAACCAACCCGGTTTTCACCAATTCGGTTGATGCCGACTTTGACGGAAATGTGGACGATCAAATGATCGGGATCGTGTTTGGGTCCGATTACACCCCGACAGCCAGTGAGTGGTTCACCACTCCTGCAGGGAAGTCCGGTCCGGGCCTCAAGTACGGCATGAGCCAGGCGAATATTGACTCGGCGCTGGCTCCGGTGATGACTCTGAACCGCTTCACCCCGACGGATGCCACCTATATCAACGGGCTCACAAATGACGTGCCCGGAGTCGGCAGACGCATGGCGACCGCATGGTACTACGAAAAGAACGCTTTCCTGAACGGTGCAGATTCCCTTCCCAAACTGACGTTTGCAAACAAGGCCGGATCGCTTAAGGTCGCGACGAACCTGTCGGGAAATCCCTCGGCTGGAACGCTGCGGGGCGCCGCCTTTTTGGCGCAGAGTGACGGACAGTGGTATATCACCGAACTGACGTCAGCCGGTTATACGTCGGTCTTGTCGATCAACGGGGCAACCGCCGACTGGTATGCGTTTGATCCTCAGTCGGGAACGCTGTTTTTTGACCGGTCCGATTATGGAACCCCCGTTGCGGGGTCCGCGCTGACAAATATTACCGCGCTCGGGATCTACACGCAGACCGAGCTGACCGAAGACAACTTATATCATGGCTTTAAAACACTGAACGCATCGCTGGCCTATGGCGAAGCAGGCTCTGCGGCCGAGTGGTATGAAAGCTGGGGGTCCGCTTATCCCGGGCATGATATGAGTCTGACCGCCGACCCGGATGGCGACCGGCTGGACAACCTTTCTGAGTATGCGCTGGGTCTCGACCCGACGGTGCCCAATGCGAATGCGCTTGCGATGAATTCCGCGGTAAACGGTGATGTGTTCATCTATGTCTACAATCGCCGTCTCGACGCGGAAGATCGCGGCCTGACCTACACCGTTCAGCGGGACACCGATTTGGTGTCGCCGACGTTAGGCTGGACCACCAGCGGAATCAGCGATGCCGGCAGCGGTGCCATCGATGAAAACTTCGAAGCCGTGACCAACACGATTCCGGTCGCCGCGGATCAGGAGTTTCTCCGCCTGCGGATTGAGCTGGCCGAGTAAGCTTCTTTTCCAACCCTTGGAAAATCGGATGCCGATTTTTCCAAGGGTTGGAAAAATGAGGAGGAACGCGACCTCCGGTCGCGTTAGCTGCAGCACAGTGCCAAACGCTCCCGGCCCGAGCTATAACGCTCGCGAAGGCGTTCTGCCTGAATGTTCGTTTTTGCCTGTTTCGGGTTCGCCGGAGGGGCTTTGGACTTTTGCCGGAGATGTCGACGGGTGGAAGTTCGGCATTTTGTAATGCGTAGTTGTGAACATTAAACGGAGGAGTGATGAAAAAAAACTATTTGATTATGGTTGTTGGCGCGGGGCTGGCTGCGCCGGCGTTGATGGCGGCAGGACCTGTTACGGTCGTTGATTTCGGAGCGGACTATTCGGACAGCTATATCAATGCGTATGACGTTCCGGTGATGAGCACGGTGGATGCCGACTTTGATGGCGAGCAGGATGACCGATTGCTGAGTATTGCTTTCGGCACGGCTTATTGGCCGTCCGACTCAGAGGGTTTTTCAACGCCCGAAGGCAAGTCGGGTCCGGGGTTGAAGTATGGAATGAGTCTCGCCAATATCGACTCAGATTTGGATCCGGTATCGACGCTGAATCGCTTCACATACAAAGACGACACCTACATCAACGGGATCACGAATGATGTGCCTGGAATCAGCCGACGGATGGCGACGGCCTGGTATTGGGAAAAGAGCCATTTCCTGAACGGCGCGAACGAAATGAGAAACCTGACCTTTGCAGACACGGAGGGGGCGTTGAAGTTGGCGACGAATCTGGCAGGGACTCCCGCGCCCGGGTTCATGCGGGGCGCGGCCTTTTTGGTTCAAAGCTCGGGCCGATGGTATATCACAAAGCTGACTTCCGCCGGCTACACAACACAGCTGTCAATCAACGGGGCAGCCGCAGACTGGTACGAGTTTGAACCGGTGAAATCCAATCTGTTTTTTGATCGATTCAACCCGGGTTCTTCCGTGAAGGGATCGTCGCTTACGGATATTACCGCATTTGGAATGGTTGCGCAGCATGGGCTGGTGCCCGGCAATTTATATCAGGGCTTTAAAACCATGTCGGCCGTGCTGGTTGCTGAATAGGATGGTTCCGATTTTGTTGCTGAAAAGCTGCCGGAAGGTATGGGAGCTAACTATTGTAAAAAAGAGAATATTCCGGCGATGTTTGACGAATCGTTTCTGTGGAATGGCTTAAAATAGAGAATCAGTATGAACGAAGCTGTGAAAATCAAGATGGCGGTGGTGGGGCTCTTCTTCGGCGAGCACCTTATCCGGGAGATCGTTTCGGGGCGGGCGGAACCGTTTGTTTCTCTGTGTGGAGTGTGCGACCTGAATACAGAATTGGCCCGTCAGACAGCCACGCACTACGATACACGCGTGTTTGATTCGCTGGATGAAATTCTGGCTGATCCGGAAATCGAATCCGTCGGGCTGTTTACCCCGCCGGCCGGCCGCGCGCAACTGATTCGCAAAATCATCCGCGCCGGTAAGCATGTGATGACCACCAAGCCGTTCGAGGTGGATGCCGATGAGGCACTGGCGGTTCTGCTGGAAGCGCGGAGCCTGAATAAAGCCGTTCATCTGAATTCGCCGTGTGCGCTGCCCGATCCGGAAACTGCGCAGATTCTGGAGTGGCAGCAGAAGTTTGAGCTGGGGCGACCGATTGCGGTTCGATGGGAAACCTATTCCTCCTGCCGCGAAAAAGCTGATGGCGGCTGGCAGGATGATCCTGAGCGCTGTCCGGTGGCGCCGATTTTCCGGCTGGGGATTTACGGAATCAGCCAGCTGCTCCGTCTGTGCGGAACGGTGGAGGCCGTGCAGGTACTGCACAGCCGGATTTTCACTGAACGCCCGACACCCGACAATGCGGAGCTTTCGCTCCGGTTTTCCAGCGGGGCTCTCGGCAGTGTTTTCGCCTCTCTGTGCATTGATGACGGGCATCGCCTGGGGGATCTTCTGACGCTCCACTATGAGCGCGGCACGGTCAGCGTCCGGGCTTTGGAAGTAGACGCGAACATGATTGTAATATCCAAGGAGCTGCTGCTGCAGATGCGGCCGCGGGACGGGGCGGTGGTGAACCGCCGCATTGAAATGAGCGACTATGGTCCGCTGAACAATTACCAGTGGGAAAATTTCCACCACGCAGTCCGCAACGACGGAACTGTGGACGGGGAGGTTTCTCCCGAACAGGTTGCACACACCATCCGGATTATCAATGCCATGCGAACGGCGGATCAGACCGGTGCAATGGTTTGGGTTTGAGTAAAAAATAAAGATTGGCCGATCATTTCTTTATTTACGATTCTCCCTCATGATTCTGCTGTCAATGATTCTGCAATAACCTGAAGATCCTGCAGGTGGATGGAGTCGTATAATGAACAGAGAAAATATGATTCGGGCGATTCGGTTCGAGAAGCCGGAATTCATTCCGATGAACTTTCACATCAACAATGCCTGCTGGAATCACTATGACCAGGAAGCGCTGAAGGATTTGATCGAGGGGCATCCGCTGCTTTTTCCGGGCTGCGAGCGGCCGCAGGGGCACGTGATTCCGGAGTATGATTTGAATCAGCTGGCGGACCGCCCGTGGACGGATCCATGGGGTTGCATCTGGGAGACGACCCTGAACGGCATCACGGGATCGGTTCATCAGAATCCGCTGAACGACTGGGAAGGGTTCGATACATTTCGCCCGCCCGTCGCGGAGGAGACCGACGGCACATTCCCGATTGACTGGGACGAAATCCGGTTGAATGTTGGACGGGCTCGAAAAAACGGTGAGTTTATCAGCGGCGGACTGCCGCACGGGCATACTTTTTTGCGGCTGCATGATCTGCGCGGGTACACCAATCTGCTGTATGACATGGTGGATGAAGAGCCCAAACTGCTGAGCCTGATCGGGATGATATCTGACTTCAATCATGACTTTATTATGAAATGGATCGAGCTGAAACCGGACCTGCTCAGCTATCCGGAAGATCTGGGTATGCAGGCCGGCCCGATGATTTCTCCCGACCACTTTCGCCGGTATATCAAGCCGGTCTACCAGCGCTGCATGAAGCCCGCCCGCGATCGCGGCATTCTCGTGCACATGCATTCGGATGGCGATATTCGCGATTTGGCGGACGACCTGATTGACGGCGGCGTGGAGGTGATCAATCTGCAGGATCTCGTGAACGGCATCGACTGGATCGCGGACAAGTTTGCCGGAAAAGTCTGCGTGGATCTCGATATTGACCGGCAGAAAATCACTCCCTTCGGAACCCCTGCGCAGATTGATGCGCTCATCCGCGAAGAGGTGGAGAAAATCGGCACACCGGATGGCGGATTGATGATGATCTACGGCCTTTATCCGGGGGTTCCGATGGAAAACATCAAGGCGGTGATGGATGCCATGGAGCGGTATATGGGGTATTATACGAAATAAACCAGACTGATATTGAACCTGTAAAAAAGGGGGACAGGAATGCCCCCCC
>JBFHEM010000063.1:0-24838 GCA_041584215.1 Tichowtungia sp.
GTTTGGCGGCAAGCTGAGCTATTAGCCTGGAAGCGGAGATGAACCACGAAATGCACCCGTCCTGATGATTTAAACCTAGAAAAGAACAAATAAAATGAAGCATAAAAACCTCATCATGGTGTTCGTGCTGCTGGCACTCACGCTCTCGTTGGTGTTTTCGGACGCGACAGACGATACCCACATGGAGTGGTGGCGCGAGGCGCGCTACGGCATGTTTATCCACTGGGGACTCTACTCCATCGCCGGCGGCGAATGGAAGGGCAGGGACTATGGCAAGGAGCAGGGCGGCGCCAGCGCGGAATGGCTGCTGAACAGCGCAAAGATTCCGGGCAAGGAATACCGCGAAACGCTCGCTCCGAAATTTAATCCGACCGAGTTCGATGCCGCAACGTGGGTGACGACCGCCAAAGAGGCGGGGATGAAATACATCGTGATCACGTCCAAGCATCATGACGGCTTCTGCCTGTTCGACACGGATGCCACCGACTACAACGTGATGGACGCCTCGCCGTTCAAGCGCGACATCATCAAGGAACTTTCAGAAGAGTGCGCAAAACAGGGGATTAAGTTCGGGGTCTATTATTCGCAGTTCAAGGACTGGTATCACCGTTCGCGCGGAAGGGTGAAAGGGACGATGACGAACGATGAATATCTCGCGCTGGTTGAGAAAAACCTCGATGAGCTGTTGTCGAACTATGGCGAGATGTCGGTTCTGTGGTTTGATGTGGGCGGCAGCAACGTGATCGAAGCCGATCAGCAGGGCGCACGGGTGCGCGAGCTGCAGCCGAATGCCGTGATCTGCAGCCGCCTCTACAGCCGCAAGGTGCCGGTGGAAAAGCAGAAATATGCCGACTTTAATTCCCTTCGCGACCGGGAACTTCCCGCGGAGCGGATGACGGTAGACTCTGAAACCTGCATGACGATGCGCCACAACTGGGGCTATGACCGCACTGATGATGCCTGGAAAAGCGAAAAGGATATTGTCGAGTTTCTGGCGCTGTGCGCGGCGCGGGGCGTGAACCTTCTGCTTAACGTCGGTCCGACGCCGGAAGGCACCATGCTTCCGGAAGAGCTTGAGCGCCTGGCCGCAGTCGGTGCGTGGTTGCAGGTGAACGGCGAGTCGATTTACGGCACAACGTATTCCCCGGTTGATTTTGATTTCCGGTGGGGAGCGATGACTCAGAAAGACAAGACGGTGTATCTGCACGTGCTGGAGTGGAAAGCTGAAGGCATCGAGTTTAACGGGATTGTCGGAAAGCCGGCCAAAGCCTGCTTCCTGGCCGACGCCGAGCGTAAGGCCCTGCCGGTTCACTATGATGCCAGCGGCCACATCACCACGATCGAAGTGCCGAAGGAGGCGCCGGACTACAGAGATACCGTGATCGCTTTGGAGTATAAGGCCCCCATCGTTACCGATGCAGAGGCAACGGGAACCTATCACTGGTACACCACACGCAGTAAGCGCCATACCGAGATTCGCAAAAACGCCCGCGCGGGCAACACGAAAAACCTCAAAGCGGTTACAGGGGAATAACCGTTATGAAAACATCTCTGAAATCATGTTTGCTGACGCTTGCCTGCGTTGCCGGAGTGGCGGCACAGGCGGCTTCTGAACACCCGGATATAATCTACATCCTGGCCGACGACCAGGGCTGCGGCGATGTTTCGGACGATGGCGATATCCCTTCGGGTAACAAAGACCCCTTCCACCCAATGCGGCTGAACGACACCGGTTCGCGCCGAATGTCGGAATTTAAAGAGGCCATCGAAGAGGCCGCGTTTATAGCCTGCGAAAAAGATCCGAAGAAGCCGGCGCATTTTGTGCCGGTTGTGCCTGATGAAAAACTGGCTCGGGCACCCTGTATTCCGCACCTGCTTCCCGGCTTCCGTCAGCCTGGCCGGACGGGAAAATCAACGGACTCAAGGCGCGCGGCGGCTTTGAGGTGGATATCGAGTGGAAGGGCGGGCCGCTTGTCCAGTCCACGATCTCTGCCCGCCGGGACGGCGATTTTCGGGTTGATGCGCAAGGGAAACTGAGCGATGTGATCTCCCCGAAGAAAGGACAGTCTATAGTCTGGCAGGATGACGGCCCGCGTGAATGATGAAAGAGCGTCCGACACTTCGGACCTGTTTATACCGGTGCGCCAAGATGTCCGCGTCCGTGCTGTCCTAAAAAATGGGGATACACAGGTTTTCCAGATCTTGTATGTTGGTTGTGTCTGAACGCCGGAACCCTTCAACGGGCCGCACGTTGAGTTGCTATGGATACGAAGGAGAAATGATGAAGTCATCTATTGGTTTGAGTGCAGGAATATTCGCGGTGTTGGCTTGTGTTGGCTTCGCCGCGGAGAAAACAACTGCGCTGAAGGGCAGTCGCCCCAATATAGTTTTAGTGATGACGGACGACCAGGGGATGGGAGATCTCTCCTGCATGGGCAATCAGGTTGTCAAGACCCCGCATATCGACCGCTTCCATGATCAGGCCGTTCGCTTCAGGGACTTTCAGGTCAGCCCGACCTGCGCGCCGACACGCGCCGCAATTATGAGCGGACGCGCGCCGTTTAAAAACGGGGTTACGCATACCATCTTTCAGCGCGAGCGCATGGCGCTGGATACGTTCACCCTGCCGCAGGCATTAAAGAGCGCGGGCTACACAACGGGGATTTTCGGCAAGTGGCACCTTGGTGATGAAGAGGCCTATCTGCCCGGCAGCCGCGGTTTTGATGAAGTGCTGATTCATGGTGCCGGCGGGATCGGTCAGACGCGCTATGGTGATTTCCCGGCGAACGAGGAAAACCTCTATTTCGATAATGTCCTGCTGCATAACGATACGATTGTGCAGACCAAGGGCTTTTGTACGGACCTGTTTTTTCAATCCGGTCTGGCCTGGATCAAACAGCAGATATCGGAGGACGGAGATCAGCTGTCAGAAAAACAGAGGGTCATTGCCGACACCCGACACTCTGCACCCGACACTCGAAAACCCTTCTTTGCCTACATTTCCCTCAATGCGCCTCATGCACCGCTGGTCGCTCCGGAACAATATACCAAACGTTTTCTAGAACTCGGTTACGATAAAGGAACGGCCGGTCGCTACGGCATGGTTGAAAATATAGATGACAACTTTGGCCGGTTACTGGAAAAACTCACTGAATGGAAGGCTCTGGATAACACGCTGGTGATCTTCATGACGGATAACGGCGCGACGCATCTCAGCGGCAAGCTCAACGGAAAATCAGTATCTCATTTCAACGCCAACCTCAAGGGCGGAAAAAATTCACCGTACGAAGGCGGAACGCACGTTCCCGCATTCTGGCAGTGGAAGGGCGTGCTGGCGGAGGGTGATGTGGATGTGCTGACGGCTCACATCGATCTCTATAAAACCTTCTGCGAGCTGGCGGGTGTGAACCTGCTGTCTGACATGCAGGAGCTGGACGGGCGATCCCTGATTCCCCTTCTGGAAAACCCCGCGGCGGCCTGGCCCGATCGCGAGCTGTTTGTTCACTGCGGACGCTGGAGTCCCGGACAGCGGGACGACTTTAAATTTAAAAAGTGCGCTGTCCGAACTGAGCGCTGGCGCTTCGTGAACAATACGAACCTCTATGATATTTCCGCAGATCCTTCCGAAACGACCGACGTGGCGGCGTTCTATCCCGAGGTGGTCGACCAGTTGAGTAAATCCTACGATAAGTGGTGGGACTCGGTGCTTCCGCTGATGGTGAATGAAGACCTTCCAAAAGTTGAGCCGGAAGACCAGCCGCTGGCTATCCGCTACAACAAACAGCTTCAGGAAAAGGGCATTCCCGAGTGGGCGCCCGAAGAACTGTAATCTGCATTCAAAACCGGATAAAAAATGAAAACAATCCTGATCACAGTCATCGCTCTCATGGCGGGCAGCCTGCAACTGCTGGCGGTGCCCGTGCCGTCAATCGAGTCGTATGCAGAGCGCTTTGACTCCAGTTTAAAGCAGACCCCGGACTCGGAAGAGCGGTTGGAAAAATGGTTTAAGGATGCCAAGTTCGGTGCTTTTATTCACTTTGGTGTCTATTCGGTGCTGGAAGGCGAATACAACGGCGAGGGGTCCGGGCATCGCTATTCCGAATGGATCCAGGTTGCGGGTAAGATCCCGGCCGCGGAGTATTATGAGGTCGCTGCACAGTTTAACCCGTCCGAGTTCAATGCCGATGAATGGGCGAAGACCTTCAAGGAGTGCGGCATTAAATATGTCGTTCTTACCGCGAAGCACCATGACGGCTTTGCGCTCTTTAAATCGAGCGTCAGCCATTACAACATCGTCGACTTCACGCCGTTCAAGCGCGACATCGTAAAAGAACTCAGCGAGGCCTGTCACCGCCAGGGGCTGAAGTTCGGGGTCTACTATTCCCACGCGCAGGACTGGGATGAGCCGGACGCTCCGCTCATTAATGATAAAAAAGAACATTTCCGGTGGAAGATGCATCCGTATCTGATCGAGGATTTCCAGCCGGACATGGATCGCTACATCATGAAGAAAAGTATCCGGCAGGTTGAGGAACTGGTGAAAAACTATGAGCTGGATATGATTTGGTTCGATACACCGGCCGGTATGAATATGGAGCGGGCTAAGCTGTTCAGCGATACGGTTCGTCAATATCGTCCGGACTGTCTGATTAACTCGCGCCTCATTCACTCGGGCCGCGCTGTCATTGAGTCGCAGTATCTTCCGCTCTACGACTATGTTTCCATCGCCGACAAGGAAGTCCCTCTCATGAAGCTGCCGCTTTATGTCGAGTCGCCGGACAGCGTCAGCTCGTCCTACGGCTACAAGACCAAAGGGGACTGTTACTACCATACGGAAAAAGAAATGATACACCGTTTGGTGAAAACAGTGTGCGCCGGCGGTAATTCACTGGTAAATAACGGCCCCATGGGCAACGGCAAGCTGGACCCCGAAGCGGTCCGCATTTATAGAGCAATGGGCGAGTGGCTCAAGGTGAACGGCGAGTCGATCTACGTTACCCGCCGTAATCCGCTGGACGAACGGCCGGAGTGGGGCGATATCTCCGCAAGCAAAGACGGGAAAACGCTCTATGTTCACATTCTTGAATGGCCTGAAGCCGGATCCATTACACTGAAAGACCTCTCTTCCAAGGCAACTTCTGCAACGTATTTGGCCAACGATGAAAAAGCGGAATTCAGCCAGGACGGTGATGTCCTGAAAATCAACCTGCCGGCCGAACCGCTGGACGAGTACGACACGGTGGTTAAGGTGCAGTTATCAAATCGGGAGCAGAAATGAAGCGTATCCTTCTGATCGCAGTCATGGCAGGCAGCCTGTCGATGCAGGCTGAGACGGAACTCGACGAGAACAGCTGCGAATATCGCTTTGACGAAAGCCTGAAATAACCAGTGAGATCATAATGAAAATAAAGTGTTTCCTTCTCATCGCTTTAATCGTCGGCCTTCTGACTCCACCGGCTTTTTCCAAGGATTGGAAAAAACCGAATGTCGTGATCGTCATTACCGACGACCAGGGCTACGGCGATATGGCCTTCACCGGCAACCCCGCTATCAACACCCCAACCATCGACAAGCTGCGCACACAGAGCACCTTGCTCAACAACTTTCATGTCGACCCCACCTGTGCGCCGACGCGCTCCGCGCTCATGACCGGCCGCTACTCCGACCGCGTCGGCGTCTGGCACACCGTTCAGGGACGCAGCATGCTGCGCCGCCGGGAAATCACCATGGCCAATATCTTTGGTGACAACGGTTATGCGACCGGCATGTTCGGAAAATGGCATCTCGGCGACTGCTATCCCTATCGCCCCGAAGACCGCGGTTTCCAGCACTGCATTTACCACCAGGCCGGTGGTGTGGGTCAGGCTCCCGACTACTGGGGCAACGATTATTTCGACGACACCTATGTCGTGAACGGCAAGCTGCAGCGCTTCGAAGGCTTCTGCACCGACATCTGGTTCGATGAGGGAATGAAGTTCATCAAGGCGAACAAAACCAAGCCTTTCTTCGCTTACATCGCGCTCAACGCACCGCATAAGCCGCTCTATTGTCCGCTGGAATACAGTGACCCCTACGAGAACGATCCGAGGGTTTCCTATCCCGAGTTTTACGGCATGATTTCTAACATCGACGACAATCTCGCCAAGCTGATGGCCATGCTCGACGCCGAAGGGCTGGCCGACAACACCATCCTCGTTTTCATGACCGACAACGGCACTGCGGCCGGACTGGCGGATGGACGGGGCTGCGACGGCGGCATGCGCGGGATGAAAAACTCCACGTATGAGGGGGGGCATCGTGTTCCTTTCATGATTCGCTGGCCGAACGGGAGAATTGTGGCCGGGAAGTCCATCGAGAATCTCACGGCTCATATTGATATCCTGCCGACCTTTATTGACCTGTGCGGCCTGTCCGCTCCGGAGATCGAGTTCGACGGCAGTAGCCTTCGCGACCTGCTAACCACCGACGGTAAAAACTGGCCGGATCGTGCGCTGGTGGTTGAAACCCAGCGCGTGGTTGACCCCATCAAATGGCGTCGCTGTGCTGTGATGAGCGATAAATGGCGTTTCGTTAACTATGATGAGGGCGATGAGCTCTATGATCTGACCGCGGATCCTAAACAGACGACGGATATTTCTAAAAAATACCCGGAGGTTTTCGAACGCCTGCGCGCAGAATATAACAAGTTCTGGAACGATGTTTCGCAGGAGCATGACCTCACCAGCTATATGGTCATCGGTTCTGATAAGTCTCCGATCGTAAAACTTAGTTCGCACGACTGGCTGCTCGATGAGCTGCCGCCGTGGAACCAGGACCACATTAAAGCCGGCGATGTTGCAGAGATTTCGCACTGGGCGATTGAGGTCGAACAGGATGGCGACTACGAAATCTCGCTGCGCCGCTGGCCGGTCGAAGCCGACAAGGGCATCAACGACGGCACCTATGGTAAAGCGTATAACTACAAACAGGCTCGCCTCCAGATTGGCGATGTCGACCAAACCAAAGACATTCCGGCGGGAGCCAAAGAGGTTACGTTCAAGGTGACGCTGAGGAAGGGCATCACCCAGCTGGCTCCGGTCTTCATCGGTCCTGAACTCACCGCCACCCCGTATTACGCCTATGTGACGCATCAGCCCAAACCCGGCTGGCAGACCCCGCAGGGCATGGGCATCCCCGTTTACGACCCCTCCTATGGCCGCGTCCCGCCGCAGATTCATAAAGAAAAGGTGAAGGCCATTGAGTAGTTTGCACTGAACGCAGAAGGAATCAAAAATGAAACAACAAATCATTACAGCACTGGCGGTGTGTACTGCCTGGGCATGCTTCGCAGAAAAAAGACCGAACATCATTTACCTGATGTCCGACGACCAGAGCTCCTATACCCTGGGTTGCTATGGAAATGAAGATGTGAAGACGCCGAATATCGACCGGCTCGCGGCGGACGGCATGGCCTTCGACAATCACTACGACACCACCGCCATCTGCATGGCCTCGCGCGCCACGGTGATGACCGGCATGTACGAATACAAGCACGGCACCAACTTCAAGCATGGCGATATGCTTTCCGGTATCTGGAAAAAAACCTATCCAATCCTGCTGCGCGAGGCGGGGTATCTGACGGCCTTTGCGGGTAAGTTAGGCTTTGAGTTGCGCGAAACACCCGACGGCCCGCAGCTTGAGCTGCCTGGCGACGATTTCGACCGATGGGGCGGTGGCCCCGGGCAGACCTTCTATGAAACAGAGAAGAACGAGTCGATGGCGGACTACGCAAAGGAGTATCCGCACTCCACGCTCTCCTACGGCGCTTTCGGGCGCGATTTTATCCGCGATGCCGCCAATGCCGGCAAGCCCTTCTGCCTCTCGATCAGCTTCAAGGCGCCGCACAAACCCGAGACGCCGGACCCGAAGTTTGATGATGTCTATGCCGGAAAAACCTTTAAAAAACCTGAAAACTACGGCCGCGAAAACGGCGAGCACTTTTCAAAGCAGAGCAAGTCGGGCCGTCAGTATCCCCGATTTGAGGAGTGGGGCTACAGTGACCGCTATGACGAAGTGATGGCCATCTACCACCAGCAGATCTATGCCATCGATGTCGCGGTTGGCATGATCCGCGAAGCGCTGGAAGAACAGGGCGTCGCCGACAATACCGTGATCATCTACACCTCCGATAACGGATTTTTCTGCGGGTCGCACGGCTTAGGATCCAAGGTGCTGCCCTATGAGGAAGCCACGCGTGTTCCGATGATCATCTACGATCCGCGTCATCCAAACTCTGGAAAACAGCTGCGATCCGATGCGCTCACCGGTAATATCGATTTTGCGCCGACCCTGCTGAAGCTTGCCGGACTTCCAATCCCTGGAAACATGGATGGAAAAGATCTCATGCCGCTTTATGAAAACCCGCAGGCCTCGATTCATGAATCGCTGGCACTGATGAATGTATATAATCAGGAGAATTCTCTGTCTACCCGTTTTTTGGCCACTGTAACGAAGGACATGAAGTATGTCTTCTGGAGCTATGCGGCTGATGGGTTCGAAGAGGCTGAGGAACTCTATCATCTGGACAAAGATCCACTGGAGTTGACGAATCAGGCGGGTAACCCCGAATACAATTCGACCCTGAAGCAGATGCGAAAAATCTATGACAGCTATCTCGAACATTGGAAGTCCGAGGGCGTTCCGTACAACAACTATCAGCCCTACGGCACGATTTTTGACCGGAGCATAGATTGGGCGGAAAAAGAGCCGGTTGTCGAAAAACTAAAAAAGAAGACCAAAAAGAAATGAAGCACTTTATTTTAAAGCTGGGACTGACCTCTTTGCTGTTTTGTGGCGTGGCCGGCGCCGCCCCGTCTGATGCTAAAGTTGACTGGAAGGGCGAGTCCTTTCTGAATGTCACCTATAAACAGGTCGGCAAACGGCAGATCAAAATGGACATCTACATGCCGCCATCCGGCAAGCAGGAACAGGCGCCTGTTCTGTACTATGTGCATGGGGGCGGATGGGCGGCCGGCAGTAAAGATAAGGGCGGTCTTCCGCTGATGAGGCCGGTCTTCGAGCAGGTCGCCGAAAAAGGATTTGTTTGCGTATCCATCGACTATCGCTTATGCAAAAAGAACAGCGGTGTGGTTATGCGCGACTGCGTGGTGGATGCCGTGGACGGCCTGCGTTTCCTGAAAAAAAATGCCGAACTGTACGGCATTGATCCGGAGCGTGTCGTGGTCTGGGGCGATTCGGCCGGAGGCCAGCTCGCGCAGATGCTCACGCTGGCCGATCCGAAAAACTTTTCGGGCGATGCATCCCTTTCCGGATTCGACGTTTTTCCAATGGCTGGAATCTCCTGGTACGGTCCGACCGATTTTACGGATGTGAATCTCTTTATAACGGACCTGTCGGATAAGGATCCCGATCGCTTCGGTTTCAGGATCACGGGCAAAGAGGGCGGTTTCGCGAAGTTTCCTGAAGCCTACAAGGAGATGAGTCCGGTGAACTGGATTAAAAAGGGCAGTCCGCCGCTGCTTCTGTTGCAGGGTGATACGGATGCAACGATTCCCTGCGCCCATGCGCTGCATCTCAAGAAGAAGGCGGATCACATCGGCGCTGATGTTGAAATGGTGATTGTGAAAAATGCCGGCCACAACTGGCGGAAGGCCGGGGGCAATCCGGAACCCGGTGTGGAAGAAATTCAGCGAATGACCGCAGCATATGCGGTGAGGCAAATCGAATCACGGAAATAGAACGCCGGCCTCATCTGCGATGATGAGAGTTAGGAACTCAGCGACTCATTAACTGGAGCTGAAAAAACAGGAATACCTATATGAAAAAATACGCCGTACAAATGACTTTATTACTGACCGGCACCATTCTGTCGACGGCGCATGCGCTGGACGTGTACGTAAGCCCGGACGGTTCCGATGCCGGGAACGGCACGTTGGAACAGCCCTTGGCATCGCTGACTGCAGCGCAGAAAAAAGTGCGTTCGGTGGCGGGTAAGGAACCGGTCACGGTTCATCTCGCCGATGGGATCTACTACCTTCCGGAGACTCTCGTTTTTATCCCCGGGGATTCAGGCTCTAAAAAACATCCGGTGATTTATCAGGCCGAAAATGAGGGCGGTGCGGTGCTGAGCGGCGGCTCGAAGCTGGACCTCCAGTGGAAACCGTACAAGGATGGAATTTTCCAGGCAAAGACCCCGGCCGGACTGACGATTGATCAGCTGTTTATCAACGGCGAAAACCAGCGCATGGCCCGTTATCCTAATTACGATGCCAGCAAAAAAACGGAGGCCTATCAGGGCTATGCCGCGGATGCGTTCTCGCAAGAACGTGCGGCCGGATGGCAGAATCCTGAGGGCGGCTACATTCACGCGATGCACGCCAAGGAATGGGGCGGATATCATTATCTGATCACGGGCAAGGACGCCAAAGGCGAGGTGACCTGTGAGGGCGGCTGGCAGAATAACCGCCAGCTGGGAATGCATAAGCAGTATCGTATGGTGGAAAACATTTTCGAGGAGCTCGACGCGCCCGGAGAATGGTTCCACAACGCAAAAAAATCCTTGCTCTATTACAAGCCGGCACCCGATGGGGACCTTGCCGCCGCCAAGGTTGAGGTGGTGCGGTTGCGCCATCTGATAGAGTTCCAGGGTTCGGAAAAAAAACCGGTTGAGTTTGTCACCCTGCAGGGCTTTGTGGTGCGTCATGCCGCGCGAACGTTCATGGACTGCAAGGAACCGATGCTGCGTTCCGACTGGGCCATCTATCGCGGCGGCGCGTTCATGCTGACCGGAACCGAAGACGTTCAAATCCTCGATTGTGAATTTGATCAGGTCGGAGGCAACGCGATCTTCGTCAATAATTACAATCGGCGCACCCTGGTGAAGGGATGCCATATTCACGACGCCGGGGCCAGCGGCGTCTGCTTTATCGGCGACCCGAATGCCGTGCGCAATCCGCTGTTTGAGTATGGCGAAAAGAATGATCTGGCCACCATCGACCGCACGCCCGGCCCGAAAACACAGAATTTTCCAAGCCTTGGAACAGTGGAAGACTGCCTGATCCACGGCATCGGCCGGGTGGAGCGTCAACCCGCCGGGGTCACGATGGATATGGCCTCGGAAATTACGGTGCGCGACTGCTCCGTATATGATTGCGCCCGCTCCGGAATCAATATCGGCGACGGCGCATGGGGCGGCCATTTGATCGAACGGTGCGATGTGTTTGATACGGTGCTCGAAACGCACGATCATGGATCGTTCAATTCCTGGGGGCGCGACCGCTTCTGGCATTCGGACCGGAAAGCATCGCAGGCGGTGATCGATAAGGAACCCGATTTGCCCTTCCTGGATGCGGTTAAAACCACGACGATTCGCGACAGCCGGTGGCGCTGTGATCATGGTTGGGACATCGACCTGGATGACGGTTCGAGCAACTACGATATCTACAACAATTTGATGCTCAGCGGTGGGCTGAAGCTGCGCGAAGGGTTCCGCCGCCACGCGTGGAACAATATTACGGTCAACAACTCGTTCCATCCGCACGTCTGGTACAACAACAGCGGGGACGAGGTGTATGCCAACATTTTTATGGGCACGTATCGCGGCGTGCGTGTTCCGTCGGCAAACGCGACCGGTAAACGGGTGGATAGCAACCTGATTTTCGGTGGTGTGCTGACTCAAAAGTTCGGCTGGGATGAAAACTCCATCGTGGGCGATCCGTTATTTGTCGATCCGGCCAACGGAGACTTCCGCGTCAAGGACGGTTCACCTGCGCTGAAGCTGGGGTTTGAAAATTTCCCGATGGATCAGTTCGGCGTTAAAAAGCCTTCGCTCAAAGCAATGGCCCGGACTCCGGTGATTCCTGCTTTGAATCTTTCTCCTGAAAAAAAGAAAGGCGGCGGCTCCGCCAAAAAATGGACCTGGCTCGGAGCAAACCTGAGCCTTCTGTCGGGTGAAGATTTCTCCGCCTATGGGGTAAGCAAAGAGGACGGCGGGGTTGCTCTTTCAGGAGTGAAAAAGGGTTCGCCGGCGGCCAAAGCAGGCCTGAAAGACGGCGATCTGATTCTGGCGATCAATGGCCGCAAGGTTGGAAATGCGAAGCAGCTCAATCGCGCAGTTGCCAGGGCGAAAGGAACGGTTGCGCTGAACGTGGTGCGTAATCAGCAGGAGATTGAGCTGAAGGTCACGGTTTCGCCTGCCGGTTCGAAGCCGGCGGCGGAGCGGGCGTCCAACCCGTTCGTTAAACACATGTTTACCGCCGATCCCTCGGCCCATGTGTTGGAGGACGGCCGCCTGTATGTCTATCCCTCCACCGATATCAAAGGAAAAGGCTATAAATCAATGGATGGTTATCACGTCTTTTCTACCGATGATATGATCACCTGGACCGATCATGGGCAAATTCTTCATTCACGTGATGTGGAATGGGGCTGGAAACAAGGGGGGTATATGTGGGCTCCTGACTGTGTCTATAAAGATGGAATCTACTATTTCTATTTTCCGCATAAGAATGCTCAAGAAGTCTGGGAGATCGGCGTTGCCACCAGTACAAAACCGGCTTCTGATTATAAAGTGCAGGGCTTTGTGAAGGGCGGTACTACGTTCTGCGATCCCTGCGTGTTTATCGACGATGACGGGCAGGCCTATCTCTATGCCGTGGTACACGCAAAAACGTATGCGGCCAGACTCAAAGACAACATGATGGAAATTGAAGGGGAAATGGTCCTGCAGAGCGTTCTCGAGGGGCACCGCGAAGGGCCGTTCGTGTTTAAACGAAAAGGGATCTATTACCTGATCTATCCGGATAATACCAAGGGCGGCCATCAGATGCGCTATGCCATGAGTAGCAATCCGTTGGGCCCCTGGGAGAGCAAAGGTGTCTTTCTCGAGAAAACGAGCGCCTTAACCACGCATGGATCCATTGTTGAATATAAAGGACAGTGGTACCTGTTTTATCATAACGCCGATCTTTCCGGTGGGAAAAAAGGAAACCGCTCCATTTGCTTCGACACCGTTTCGTTTAATGAAGACGGCACGATTAACATGGTTGAGCCAACCCCCAGTGTTGTTCCGTGAGAAGCCTCCAGCGCACGTTTGATCGGGACTGTTTTCCGGAATTGAAGAAAGTAGTGGGAACAATGGTTAAATTCTTTATCCAACTGTTGGTCTTATGTGCCGCAGGGTTATGTCATGCGGCGGCAGTCCAGGCTGATTTCTATATGTCGCCGAACGGCTCCGATCAATGGTCGGGTACGCTGGCCGAACCCAACGCGCGGGGAACGGATGGCCCTTTCGCCTCATTGGAACGGGCCCGCGATGCGGTTCGGGTGTCGAAGAAAACGAATCCTGCGGATATCACCGTTCTGATTCGCGAAGGAACCTATGCGCTCGACAAGACGGTGGTGTTCGGCCTGGAAGATTCGGGGAAGAGAAAACAGTCGATTACCTATGCCGCGTATCCGGGGGAGACGCCGGTGTTCAGCTCGGGGCGGGAGATTACGCGCTGGAAAAAAGTGCTCGGCAAACTTCCCGGGCTGCCGGATGAGGCGCGCGGCCAGGTGCTGGAGGCCAGCGTTTCCGGGAAGTTTCTCACGCTGTATGATGATGAGGGGATGCTGCCGCGCGCGCGGTCGGAGCGTTTTGCTCCGAAAGGGAGCTCGACCGAGCTCCGGTTCCCGAAGGGGCTTTTGAAAAACTGGCCGAATGTGACCGATGTGGAGATTCTGGTTCGTCCCACCCGGCTTTGGATTATGAATGTGCTGCCCTTGGCGTCGGTTGATGAAAAGACAGGGACGGCGCGCACGGCTGTTTCCGCAACGTATGGGATGAATAAGATCGGTTGCTGGGTTGAGAACGTGGTGGAGCAGCTCGACGAACCGGGCGAATGGGCGCTCAATACGAAGGAGGGCAAGGTGTATCTCTGGCCGCGAGGCAACTCGCCGGTGATGGCTCCCCAATTGATTGAATTACTTCGGATTGAAGGGGATGTTGATGAAAAGGGTCCCAAAGATGTGCCGGTGCGCAACCTTTTTTTTCGCGGGCTTACATTCAAGCACGGGGAGCGCTATACCTTGGCAAGGGATGATGCGGGCACACAGCACGACTGGGATATGTTCGATAAGGCCAACGCGCTGGTTCGCCTGCGCGGGACTGAGAATTGTGCGATTGAGGATTGTCATTTTTTGCATAGCGGAAGCGGTGCGATTCGCGTGGACCTGCATGGGCAGGAGAATACGATCTCGGGGAACCATATCGAATACATGGGCGGGGGCGGCATTCTGCTGTGCGGGTACGGTCCCGGCACCAAGGATGTGAATAAGAAAAATCTGGTCATCAACAATCACATTCATCATATCAGTGAAATCTATTGGCAGTCGCCTGGGATTTTTCTTTGCCAGAGTGGGGAGAACCGCATCGCGAACAATCTGATTCATCATTCGAATTATTCAGGGATGATTGTTTCGGGCATCGTGACCCGCTTTTTTACGAAGCAAAACAAACGCGAGTCGAGCCGTGCCATTCGTTGGCATGAAGTAGGACAAGTGCCGAAAAATCCGGAGTTGGAAGATGTTCGTCCCTATTTGCATACGCGCGATAATCTGATTGAACACAATGAGATCCATCATGTGATGCAAATCCTGGGGGACGGAAATGGGATTTACGTTCGCGGCGCGGGTGCGGGCAATGTGATTCGCGGCAACTATATCCATCACCTGGTTTCTTCGATGAATGGACAGAGCGGAATGCGGACCGATGGCGGACAAATGGATACGCTCTTTACCGGAAACCTGCTCTATAAATGCAGGTCGCAGGGCATGACCCTGAAGCTGAACAACCGGTTTGAGAACAACATTATCGCCGATGTCATCGCGCCGCGCGGCATCTATCTGAAGATTGTGGAAGGCCCCATGAAGGGCGCGAGCAATCTGCGGAATATCTATTATTCAACGTCGGCAGACTGCACCTTCATTTCTGAGCCGGGAGGCGGGAAAGGAAATGTCGGGGAGGATCGCAGGGGGCGGGTGCCTGCGCGGATGGCGGACATCGATTCTGACGACAATATTTACTTTTGCAAGGCGGAGCGCTGGCGCGGAGACAGTGTGCTGAAAAAGCTGCAGCACGACGGGGTTGATGGCAACAGCCGGGCTGTGGATCCGATGTTTATTGATCCGGAGAACGGGGACTTCCGTTTTAAGCCGGGATCTCCCGCGCTGAAAATGGGCATTGCTCCCTTTGATCTGTCGAAGGTTGGATTGCTGTCCGATAAGAGATAGCAGAGATGGGTGTGGTTGAAGGGTTTTTTAGCAAGCTGGAGGTTAGTTATGAAGATGTTGAGAAATATTAACTGTGCGATTTTGGGTGCGGTGATGTGTCTGGGGTTTTGTGGGAGCAGCGCGGGGGATGACGTTCCGTCGTACCTTGCAGGGTATGAGGACGCCTATGCGGAAAACCCGAGAGCGGCTGCTTTGAAGTGGTTTGAGGAAGCTGAATTCGGAATGTTCATTCATTACGGTTTGTACAGTTTGACCGAAGGATATTGGGGGGATATCCATTCCAAACCGGCCGAGTGGGTGCAGCTGCGTGCGAAAATTCGGCCGGACGAGTACGCAAAGCTGGCGGATCAATTTGCGGCTGAAAATTTTGATGCAGATTTCATTACCGATTTGGCCGTTGCGGCCGGCATGAAATACATCAATATTACGTCCCGTCATCACGAGGGTTTTTGTCTGTTTGATACGGAGTATACCGATTTTAAAAGCACCAACAGTGCGGCCAAACGCGACCTGGTTGTTGAATTGGCCGAGCAGTGTCAAGAGAAGGGTTTAGGACTGTTTTTCTATTATTCCCACGGTCGTGATTGGCGTCATCCTCATGCGCCGAACCGCGAGGAGTGGGGCGGAAACCCGAAACCCGATTATTCTCCTCGCGAAGAATCCTATAAATATGGCGACGAGCATGATCTGCAACTGTATGTGGAATACATGAAAAACCAGATTACGGAGCTGCTTACGAAGTATGGTCCTGTTGCCGGGATTTGGCTGGATGGGCGGGCGGTTCCAAATTCGACTCCTGAATTGAGGCCTGAATTGAAACTTCAGGAATTGTATGACCATATTCATTCCCTGCAGCCTCAGGTTCTTGTTTCCTACAAGCAAGGGGTGCTGGGAACCGAAGATTTTCAAGCTCCCGAGCGTGATTTTGAAGGCGAATCGGATGTCCCGCTGGAAATCTGTAATACCATGCAACCGTATGCCTGGGGCTATGACCGGGATAATGATATCGGGCATAAAACGCCCGATGATGTGATGAAGATGCTGGAGGAAACCAAGGCGATGCACGCCAACTTGTTGCTGAATATCGGCCTCCTGCCGGATGGCACGGTTTTTCCGGATGATGTAACGACGTTAACCGAAGTGGGGAAACGCCGGAAACAACAATAATTTTCAATTCCGCAGCGCTGTTTTATCATTCATGGTTGCGGTTGCATCGTTGCAGGTCGGCGAGCAGGTTGTGCTTGATTGGTAAACGAGCCGTGCGGAAACAGACCACAACGTTCACAATATCATCACACTCGACATCCTGAAAAATCAGCCGGATGAGTATGTTTCGGTGATTAAACTGGTTGTGGCGGGAGAGGCGGCCATGGATCAGCACTTCCTGCAGCTCACCGATGGCAAGGTGCTAATGGAAGCCTATAATGCCCGCATCCATGATTTGGAAACCATGCCCAACCAACCGAACAAAGCAATCGACATGAAAATGGTCACTGTTCCCCAGCGGGGCGAAGGGATTATGCCGGGCCGCGGGCTCACGGTTACCGGGTTTAATAAAAAGGGGCAGGCGTTGAGCTGGGATTTCAAGGTGGTTGAGCCGGGGGCTGCGATGTTGTGGCCGTTTGCAAGGCCGGTTCAAATATAGAATGGGATGCCGATGATCAAGTGCGGGCAACGGTTGCCGGACAGGTCGTGGAAAATCAATTAATTGAATATAAGCGTGTTGAAATACTTGCTAAGTCCTCAGGTTCGTGCTGCAAACTCGGAACGGTCCATATCGAACATCCGGGTGCGCATTCACTTGCCTTTGAACTCTCCTCTGATTTCGATGGAACAAAGCCCCGTTTTCGTGGGGAAATTCTCATGCCGGCAATAAATCAGGATGAGAAATAGGAAGACTGCCGGGGCGAAGTTAATTCAATAGCGTCATTAGAAAAGTAGAGAAAATTCAGGGAGCTGAAATGAAAAAGTTGATGATTTTAATGTTGGTCATTATGACGGGCGGTGTGTGTCGATCGGCTGAGGTGGATGCGGATTTTTATCTGTCGCCGAACGGCTCTGATAAATGGTCCGGTACGCTGGCGGAGCCCGACGCGCAGGGAACCGATGGTCCGTTCGCGACTCTGGAGCGCGCGCGCGATGCCGTGCGGAAGCTGAAAAAGAGCCATGCGGCGAATATTCAGGTTTTGATTCGTGGTGGAACCTATTCTCTGGATGAGACGGTTGTGTTCGGTCTGGAAGACTCGGGCCGGGGCGACTCCATCATTACGTATGCGGCCTATCCCGGCGAGACGCCGGTTTTTAGTTCCGGCCATGAAATCAAGGGCTGGAAGAAAGTTTCTGGTCAACTGCCCGGGCTGTCGAAGGCCGCGCAGGGGCAGGTGCTTGAAGCCAAGGTGTCCGACCGTTTTTTTACCCTCTATGATGCTGAGGGACTGTTGCCGCGCGCCCGCTCGGCAGGCTTCATCCCGCTGGAGGGCGGCAGCCGCAACCGGCTTCATTTCCCGAAGGGGAAATTGAAGGAATGGCCGAATGTGGAGGATGTGGAAATTGTGGTCCGTCCGCATCATGCATGGATCGTGAACATACTGCCGCTGGTCTCGGTGGATGAAAAGGAACAGATGGCGAACACATCGATCGACGCCACCTACGCCATGAACGAACTTCATTTTCTGAAATCGGAACGGATCAAAAACTGCTGGGTGGAAAATGTGCTGGAAGAACTCGACGAGCCGGGCGAATGGGTGCTGAACACGAAGAAAGGCACGGTCTATCTCTGGCCGCGCGGCGACACGCCGATCCTCTATCCTGAACTGATTGAGTATATCCGCGTCGAAGGCAAAATCGATAAAGAGGGCCCGGTCGATGTGCCGGCGCGCAATCTCTGCTTCCGCGGGCTCACCTTCACCCATGGCGATCGTTATTCGGTGGCTGAAGATGATGCGGGTATTCAACACGACTGGGATTTTATGGATAAGGCCAACGCCTTGGTCCGTCTGCGCGGAACGGAAAACTGCACCATTGAAAAGTGCCATTTCGCTCAGAGCGGTAGCGGTGCAATTCGGGTCGACCTGTACGGTCAGAAAAACACGATTTCCGGCAACCACATCGAACAGATGGGCGGGGCGGGCATTGTCCTTGCCGGCTATGGTCCGGGAACTAAATACGTAAACAAAAACAACCTTGTTTTTAACAACCATATTCATCATACGGGACGCATCTATTCTCATTCGGCTGGCATTCTCGTCTGGCAAAGCGGGGAAAATCGCGTGGCGAATAACCTGGTGCACCACACGCCCTATACCGGGATTATTTTTTCCGGTTGCATGACTGAATTTTTTAAGAAACGTGGCCGCGAGTTGGGTCGAACCCTTCGGCTTCATGAAATGGGCAAGCTGCCCCCAAGGCCCGAGATCGACGATGTGCGTCCCTATTTGCACACGCACGACAATCTCATCGAATATAACGAGATCCATCATGCCATGGAGATGCTGGGTGATGGCAATGCCTTCTATATCCGCGGTGCTGGTGCTGGAAATATATTCCGTCGCAATTATATTCACCACCTGGTCACACCGATGATCATGCAGGCGGCAATCCGGACGGATGGCGGACAGATGGATACGTTGATTGCCGAAAATTTGATCTACAAGTGCACCTCGCAGGGAATTCTGATGAAGCTCAATACCCGTGTCGAAAACAATATCGTTGCAGATATCATCGCTCCGCCGCGCGGGTATTACCTGTCCGTCCGTGAGGGTCCGATGGAGGGCGCGACCATCCAGCGCAACATTTTTTATTCGTCCGGGCCGGGATGTGTGTTCATTGATGAATTGCAGGCTAAAGGTGGAACGTCAGAGGATCGCAGAGGTAGGGAGGTCGCACGTTCTATGGATGCCGATACGGATTCCAATATTTACTTTTGCGCGGCAGATCCTTCTCTCGGAAAAGAGATGCTGAAAACGCAGCAAAACAATGGCGTGGATAAACACAGCAAAGCCGCAGATCCGCTCTTCGTTGATCCGGAGAATGGTGATTTTCGCTTCAAGCCCAACTCGCCCGCACTGAAAATGGGCATTGTTCCGATCGATTTATCTCAAATCGGCCTGCGTTGAATGATTTTCGGTATCCTAAATTTTGGGGATACCGGAGCTATATTTCCGGTGATACCATGTTTCCGTGAATGTGAAAAAGAAGTGATCGCCGGCCTTTTGATAGGAGTGTATAATGACGTGTGCAGCAGGGATTAAACAAAGAAAGAGTTGTCGTATGAATCAGATCGTTAAACTAAAACGCATGGCGTTGCCCATCCTGTTTTTTTCCAGCTGTTTGATGGCGATCGGTGAATTGGACCGAGATGAATTGAGACGGCTTGAGGACGTAGAGATTGCCGGAGTCCGCATCGATACGATGAGGGACGATGACCGCAAAAAGATAGCGGTTGTTGAGGTGAACACCTTCCAGAATGAGGATGATGACATGGAGGGATTCCGGATTCGTATCGTCGTTGAGCTGACGGACAAGAACAAGAACAGCTACCTCGCCGATTTTACCGGGAACCGCCCGGGCGGTTTGGACAGCGAATATACCGGCGAAGATTATTGGAAAATGTATTTGCCGCACGGGGACCTGGAACGTCCGAATGTAACGGGTTATGCCATTCAATACGGCTTTATGGACGACGAAACATTCCTCATCCTCGCTGAGGACTATAAAGGTGTAGAGACAGTCGAAGAACTGACTGCGCGAACCTCAACTTCCTTCCCCGGAACCGTCCGCATGCAACACTATTATATGCTTGATGACGAGTCCGAAGGGGTGATTGAAAGCGTTTCCAAAACAATTAGAGCGGTCCAGACGAAGGCCGCCCCGGTTACGCAGTAAAGATGTAGACAAACGCTTTCCGGGGGCTCCCCGGTGCAGTAGAGGGCCGCAGCCCGTTAAAGGAGAAGATATGCAACATATACCAGTACTGATTGGAGCCGCACTGCTGATTGCAGTTCCCGGATTTTCCGAAGTGATCATCACCGCGGAGGATTACGCGGTCGACAGCGATGTCGTCCTCGAGAGCGCGGTCAAGGAGGTCAAGTCGGTCCCGCGTGACACCGTCGACGTGGTCGGTGACGTGATCAAATACGCGAAGGATGAAACCATCACTGCTGCCAACGGCGTGGCGGCCGTCTTCAAAAGCGACCCCCATGCAAAAGCACAGAGAGCCGGCGAGCTGGCTGTCGAAAACGCATGGAACTCTTCCGATGACGTTCTCTTCCGTTCGTATACGGTGAGTGACAAGATCGGTGACCTGCTTCTGACGGGCGCAACAGACCAAGGTGCTCCTTCCATTGATGTGAGCTCCTTTTTTAAAACGGTTCAATTTCCTGAAAAAACCTCGGCGCGCTATCTGCCGGAGTTCAAGAACCTCTTTGTGCGCCATACGATGGACAACCTGCTGACTATCGAGTCCGTGCTGGCTTCTTATCAGCATGAGCAGCGTAACCTCATGGGCCATCAGGTTGAAATTGAGACCAAATTTGTGGAAGTGAGCCAGAGCACGTTGAATGAACTCGGCTTCAGCTGGCACTTCTCTGGCACCGACGGCAATGGCGGAGGGGACCTGAATGTTTTTGATAACCTCTCTCTCCCGGCGGGACAGGATTTGTTTGCCAGCGGACTGCGCACGGCTTCTCAGGCGCTCAGTTCCGGGGCGGATGCCGGGGTGCTGGCGGTTTCTAAAGCGGCCGGAAGTCTGCAATGGAACTTGTATATCAGTGCGCTGGAACAGGCAGATGATAGCGACGTTCTTTCCGCTCCGCGGGTGGTTACCCTCGACGGCAATACGGCGGTCATCAGGGTCGGCGAAGAGCAGATGATTCCGCAAGGCTTTATTGCTAATAACCAGGACACGAGTCCATATGTTGAGCACCGGGACTGGGAGCTTGAGTTAATGGGCGTAACGCTGGAAGTCACTCCTGAAATTCGTGAAGAAGGGCTGATCGATCTCGAGCTCCACCCGGTCGTCATGGAAATCAGCGGCTATGACACCTATCAGGTGACGCCGGAAGATACCAGTGCATCCGCCGGCACCGGCGAGGCGGTCATCGGCGAAGTTCCTGCGTTGTACGGAACTCTTCCCTATGTGCGCATTCGCGAAATCGAAACCATGGTGACGGTGGCCGACGGCGGCACGGTCGGCATGGGCGGATTGATCTACGACAAGCTGGAAACATTTCGCGACAAAGTCCCCGTGCTGGGAAGTATTCCGTTCCTCGGCCGGCTTTTCCGTTCGGAAGGCGAAAAAAGCATTAAGCGCAATCTGATGATTTTCGTGACGGCCACGCAGGTGGATGTTGACGGACGCCGAGCCGCTGATATTGCCCTGAAAAAATAAATCGTTTTAGTTAAGGAGAAGCCCCATGCGAAATGTACTGAACTTTTTAATCTCCGTCGTCCTGCTGGGCAGTGCGGCATTTGCTCAGGAGAAATCCAGTAATATCGAAAATATTATGGATGATCTAATGAGTTATTCGGAGCCGTCCGCTCCCGCCGCCGTCCCGGTTGTCGAAACGCCGGTTCCGGAACCCGTGGCCGCCCCTGTCGAGGTGGAACCGGTGGCAGATCCGGAACCCGCGGACGAGGTGGAACCGGCCTCTGTCACAGAGGCTGATATCGATACGATGGTTCAGGCGAGCCGGAACCAGTTCCTCGGTGGTGAATTTTCGAAAGCTCTGACGGGGTTTGCTGAGATTATCAAACTGGCCCCGGAGAACCGGATGGCACGCATGTACCTGCGGACGCTTCTGGAGCGGGATCACAAGGCGGCGGAGATCGAGGGACTGGCGGCCGTGGATGCGGCCTGGTCCACGGAGACGGTGCTGCGCTCCTATGCTCTGGCCGACGGCGCGCCCGAGCGGATGGGCCTGCAGAACGTCACCAGTGCTGTGGATGTCGACAGCCTGTTCCCGGGCTTGGAGTTTTCGGACGAGGCCTCGGCCATCTATCAGCCGGTGACCCGCACCATTTTTGTGCAGAACACCCTGAAAAACCTGTTCATCCTCGAAACCATGCTGGAGGCCATGAAGGTTCTGAAGGACTCCGGTGTGTCCGAGCAGGTTGAAATCGAATCCAAGTTTGTTGAAGTTTCGGAAGGAACCCTCGAAGAACTTGGCTTTCAGTGGAATTTTGACGACCCCACTAGCGCAAGTGTCGGAGGAACTGATTTGGATGTTCGTGACGGCGCCGCCGGCCTCTTTGCCAATGCACTGCGCGGCAGCCCGAGCGGCAGTTCGCCTGAGCTGCCCTTCAGCCGCTTCCCTTTGAGTGGCGGCGCAGTCGATTCCGACAGCAACTGGAGCACGTTCCGCCTTCAGGATAACTTCAATACGACTCCGTCTTTTCTTGAGCTGGAGTATACCGGGGGCACCGCGTTTGAGCTGCTGCTCAGTGCGCTTGACCAGAGTTCGGGTGCCGATGTCCTGTCCGCCCCGCGCGTGGTTACCCGCAGCGGCGAAGAGGCGACGATTCGTGTCGGAGAACGTCACTTCTTCCCTGAAGTGTATGAAGGAGAGGCCTCCCAGGGGACGATTCTTCAGGTGAACTACGAAGATTGGCAGGAGACACTTCTGGGGGTTGAGTTGTCCGTATCTCCGGAAGTGGACGGCGACGAGATTGTACTGGCGCTGAAACCGCGCATTGCCGAGCTCGCGGGATGGCAGGAGTACGAAATGGCGGCGGCTAACTCCATTTACACTCATCGTCAGGGTGTGCCGAAGGTCGCATTTGATCATGCCCCCGTTATTGCACGGCTACCGGTCTTTAAGATACGCGAAATCGATACGATTGTGAGGTTGTCCGATGGCAGCACCATCGGCATGGGCGGTTTGATCAGCGAAAAGATTGAAGCCTTCGAAGACAAGGTTCCTGTTCTGGGCAGTCTGCCGCTGGTGGGCCGGCTTTTCCGCAACGAGGGCGAACGCGCGGTGAAGCGCAATCTGCTGATGTTTGTGACGGCGAGAAAAGTAGGGCCGTCGGGGCGGATCGATACGTCGCGTTCCTTTGAGTAGGAACTTTTTCGGCAGTTGCTGAAAAAAAGAAGGTGGAATGCGACCTCGCAGAAAACCTCGAACCTTCGGGGAGGGAGCATTCGCAGGCTGGAAAGCCAGAGAGTTATGATGAAAAAGAGAATAACATTTCTTTTAGTGACCGCATTGATGTGCGGGGCGGCCAGCGCAACGGTTTTGAATGAGTGGACCTTTGAGGCCGACTTGGCCGGGTTGACTCTGAGCATGGCTGCCAATTCCGGCACCGATATTGCGGCCTTTTCCGCTGATACCGTTCCGGTCACCCAGACCGACGGGTTGCGGGGGCTCATCTGCAACAACGACGTTGGCGGAGTCGGTAATTTATGGACAGACGGCGCCATTCTGCAGGCCGATGTCACCGACCTGCCGTCCGGGGTGCGCTTTCTGCGCTACGACCTGGACTATGACTTGACAGCCACGAACAGCAACAACAGCGGCACGCTGCTCGGGCTCTCTTTTTCCGATGCAACCGGCACCAAACTGGCGGGAGTTGCCCTCCAATGTCTTACGTACAGCGGTGCCATGCCCCCGGCGGGCGTTACGGAAACCGTATTCGAGTCCGGTCTGGAGCTGAGCGGAAGTCTGGCGGTCATTGCGAAGGTCGATCTGGATGCCGTCCCGGCTCCGACGCTTGAGGTTTGGTATAACTTCTCCGGTGATAATAGTTTTAATGCCTCCAATCTCCCGAACGCGATCATCACAAACTTGAACCTGACGGCCATCGAAGAGCTGGAGTTCCGGGCCACCGGCGACCTGATTGCCAGTGTATCCAATGCGAGCGTGGTGGTTGATAATATCCGCACCGCCTCAACATGGGCGGAAATTATTGTTCCGCCTGCTGACCTTCAGAGCCCGCCGGAATTGGTCGTCAGCATCAGCGGAGATGACGGAATGGCCGTCGGCCAAACCAACCTGATCTCCGTTACGATCAATAACAGCGGCGGCCGAGCCTCCGGGGTGACCTCCACGTTGGCGCACAACGGCGGCGGCGCGCTCTCCATTGTCAGTTCCAGCAATCCGGTCGGTACCCTGACTGCGGGCGCATCGACCATTCATACCTATGAGGTTGTGGCAAACGCAACGGCCTCCGGCCCGTATATTCTGACGGCACAGGCCACTTCAGTGGAGACCGCCAGCGCTCCGGCAACGTTTGACTTCATTGTCGGATCGCGAATCAGTTTTGCTCCTCCGCCCGCCCTGACGGACGACCCCGCCTTTGTGTTCCCTGACGAGGTGGAACCGGGCGAGACGTTCGAGCTGACCATCGCCAGCGTTAATGACGGAGGCCTGACCGTACACAACATCACCAACAGTCTGACGGCCGTCAATTCGGCATATTTCCCGTCGATCACGCCGATGCCGGTCAATGGAAATATTTATCCGTCGATGGCTGTGGGCGCCACCAATACAACCACCTATCAGGTGACCTGTTCTGCAAATACACCGGACGGACTGCAAACCTTCACGGTTGTCAACCGCACGGCGGACAA
>JBFHEM010000064.1:0-24232 GCA_041584215.1 Tichowtungia sp.
CCCGCGCCCCGTCTGGTTCGGAAAGCTGGTACAGTGGTCGTGGCACAGCCCGCGGATGCCCTCGTTCGTGAAATCCACCGGAATGCCCAGCCGCGTGTTCTCGACAAACCAGCGCTGATGCGTGCGGATAAATTCGACATGGTCCGCCGGCTCAGTGTGTTTTCCATTGTGCGGGAAATTGCCCTGTTCATCAATGTTCGCAACGCCGTCTTTCCACGACGACGTCTTCCACGCCTCGGTCGGATACTCATCTTTCAACACGCGGCCCCAGCCGTACAGCGTCACCATCTGCGCCGTCTTCTCGTCCAGCGTCATCTGCGAGAGAAGATCGGCAATCCGGTCTTCGACATCCGCACGGGAATCTTCATAGACGTCCATACGGCCGTTCTTATTAAAATCGATCCAGCTGTCATGATAAATATCACCGGCCACGCCGATGAATGCCGGTATAAGAAATGTGAACATGCACGCTGTGAATATTGTTTTCATAAAATTTATACTTCCCGAAAGTGGCAACAGCCTGAGAATCCGGCGATGAACGCTCGATTCCGGAAAAGACCCCGGGGTCCCCCCCGGGATCTTCGTTTCAGTTGTTCAGCCGAAAGCCGGACAACTACTGAGAAATGACGCGGTAGAAGTTCTGATCCTCGGTGATCGGCAGTTCAATCGTGATCGCGCCCTCGCTGTTGGTGGTCATCCAGGTGCCCCACATCGAAGATGCCGTCAGATCCCGGTTGGTCTGAATCAGATATGTAACCCCGACATTCCCGACCCACGAAAGGCCCATGCTACCACCTGCGGGCGCACTCAAGCTTAGAGTAACCGGCTTGGCGACAATCATCGTCAGCGTTTTGCCGTCAGCACTCACCAGGAAGTTTTCAGCGAACGATGAAGCATCAATCGATTCACCATTCAGCCGGAAGCCGTTGGCGGAATTGGTGACGATCGCTTCCCAGTCGCCCGCGCCGAACGAACCGACGGTCCAGGAACCCGTCCAACCGGACAGCATATCGATTTCACCGGTTGCTTGGATGAACGTCGTCGAATCCCCGGCACTGGCCAGCACCGCGCTGCCTCCGACACTGCTGACGGAGTAGTCCTGAAACCGGAAGTCACCGGCTGTAACGATACCGCCGCGGAAATCGATGCCGCATCCGACTTTGGTTGCGCCACCCTGGGCACCGACATAGTTTTCCGAATCCGGCCCGGAGCTGTGTACACCGCCATTGACGATGATTCGTCCGGAATTGTTGCTCGCTTCCCAGTCATCGGCGGCCGTCGTGATTGATCCCTCGTTGAGGGTCACCTCGCCGCTTGCAACAAAGAAGTCGTCGGAGCAGTTGATCGTTGCGTTATTGATGGTCCAGCTCGCAAAACTACAGGCAAAGTCATAGCTCAGCGTCAGGACCGCCCCGCTGTCGACCGTGATGACCGCATTCGATCCATCTGTCCACTCCAAGGCCTGGTTCAGGGTGATGTAGTATCCATTGGACGCGATGGTTCCCGGGTTCTGGCTCGAGGGGAATCCGTTGCTCCAATTGGTTCCGCGAGTTATATAGCCGCCCAGGAACGTGGTGCCGCCAGAGGGGGCGGGAACATTGATCAGGAGCGTCGCCGTGTCGCTGTTGTCGTTTCCGTCATCCACCATCACCTCGAAGGAGTTCGTCCCCCACACGTCGCAGATGCCGGAAAGGGCCCCGTTGGAAGCAACATTCAGCCACGCCGGCCCACTGATTTTAGAATAGACCAGGGTGTCGAAGTCGGCATCCGTTGCGCTTCCATCCAGGGTTTGAGCTTGAAGGGCGTAGTCCGCCCAGGCGACTCCATCGGCGGTTGTGATAACCGAATTGGTAAAGACCGGGGGATTTCCCAGCGGCGCAACATAGATCCGGAGTGTACCCGTATTTGTGTAGATTCCCGTAGATGCACTCACCGTAAACACATTCGTGCCCGCTGCGTCCGGAGTGCCGGAAAGGGCGCCGCCGGATGCCACCTGCAGCCAGTCGGGGCCGTCAACTTTTGTATAAATCATCGTGCCGCCCGCCGCATTGGTTGCGCTGCCCGCCAGGGTTTGGGTCAACAAAGCGTAGTCGTCGCCATACGACCCATCGGCCTTGACAACAGGATCGGCCACGAAGTAGGGCATATTTGCGATCGCTGCAGGAATCGACAACGTCGTCCCGTCGGGGGTTACAGAAAAATTAGCATCAAAGACCGTGGCATCAATCGCGGCACCGTCCAGCGTAAAGCCGTTAGCGGAGTCGGTAACCTTCGTCTTCCAATCGTCTCCGGAAAACGACCCCACCGTCCATGAGCCGGTCCAATCCGGAAGGATGTCAATCGCGCCTTTTGCATCACTGAAGGTCGTCGAGGCCCCGGCACTGGCGAGCACTGCGCTGCCGCCGACACTGCTGACCGAGTAGTCCTGGAATCTGAAGTTACCGGCGGTGCTCGTGCCGCCGCGGAAATCAATCCCGCAACCTGTTTTGGTCGCGCCGCCCTGGGCGCCGAAATTGTGGCCAGTCCCCGGTCCGGAGCTATGCGTACCGCCATTAATCACAATCCGGCCCTGTTCATTGTTGGACTCGAAATCATCGCTGCAGCTTGCGGAACTTCCCTCATTCAGGATCAGGGTTCCATTTTGCGCAAAAACATCATCCTCAGCGATAATCGTTGCATCGTTGACAATCATCACCCCGCCATAGACCGCCACGTCATTTGTAAAGAGCAGCGTGGCCCCTCCGCCAACGATCGCTGTCGACCCCGCTATCCACGGATTTGCCTGAGTGAAACCGGCCGTATATCCATCGACATTGATCGTGGCATCCTGGCCGGTGGTTCCATTCGACGGAAGCCCGTTGCTCCAGTTTTCGGCCGTCCTGAGATCCCCACCCAGAAACACAGTATCTGCACCGACCCAGCCTGCGGCACACAGACACAGAGTGAATAATCCAACCAGACTCTTCCTTGTCATCTTCGTCTCCTTGTTATGAGTTCGTCGCCAATCCTCAGCTTCAACGAAAAATACAATTATAAAACTACCCCACCCCCGCATTCAGAAACAATGGACAAAACGGCTGGCTTGATGGATAAAACTGTTTGTTTTTCACAAATATCAATGTCCTGTCTTAAAGAGTAAACCGCAAGCAGGCCGAATTCTTTACTTATTTGAAGACAAATAATGCTCAAACCACGCGGTTTCCTGATTGTTGAGCGGCTGATCCGGCAGGCCGGGATGTTCCAGTTCATCACACCAGCCCTTCAGTTTTTGATGAAGCGACTCGGCGATTTCCGGGTACTGTCCGATCCGGTTTTTGCGTTCATGCTCTTTGCTGTCCATATCAAACAGCCAGCGGCGGCCGTCGGGCAGACAGAGATATTTCCAGCGGCCGGAACGAACCGCCGCCTGGTTCCAGAAGCGCCAGTACAGATCCTCATGCGGCGCCTCGGTGCTTTTGCCGGTCAGGTACGGCATCAAATCCACGCCGTCCAGGGAATCGCCGACATCAATTCCGGCGGCCGCCAGCGCGGTCGCGGTGGCGTCGAGCTGCAGAACCGGTTTGTCGTACACCTGTCCTTTGGGAATTTTCCCCGGCCAGCAGACGAGATACGGCACGCGGACACCGCCATCGGTCACCATGCCCTTTTCACCAACCCACGGATCGTTGACCGACCCGTCCCAGGCATCCAGCGGAACCGACAGCGGCTTGTCTTCCCTGTGGATTTTGGTCGGGGCCCCGTTGTCGGAGATCAGGAAGATCAGGGTGTTGTCATCAATTCCGTACCGGCCGAGCTTTTCGCGAATACGGCCGATGCCGTCGTCCATCGCCGAAATCATCGCCAGCGCAACGCGGCGTCGAACCGGCATCTCGCCGGGGAAGCGGTCGAGATATTTTTTCGTGGCTTCGAGCGGAACATGCGGCGCGTAATAGGCCAGATAGAGAAAGAACGGCTTTTGGTGGTTGCGGTCGATGAAGCTCAGCGCGGCCTCGCTCTGTGTATCCACCCGGAAGGTATCAAAGGTTTGAACCTGTTCTTCATCGAGCAGCCCGCCATCGAGGCTGAAATTGATCCGATACCGGTTATGCAGCCCCCAGAAATATTCTGAAAAGCCGAACGCGTTGGGAGAAAAACCCAGCGCATAGGGTTCGAATTCCGGCGGCTCGTCTTTGAGCGATGTGTCCAGCCGGGGCGCGTTCTGCTTCAGCCAGCCGCGGTCGCGGTGCCACTCGGGCGCGAGGTGCCACTTGCCGACCATCCCCGTCACATACCCGGCCTCTTTCAGACGCCGGGCAATGGTTGTTTCCGATTTGCGCAACGGCCCCTGCCCGTTGTAATCCAGCCCGAAGCGTTCCTGATAGCGCCCCGTCATCAGCCCGGCGCGCGACGGTCCGCACTGCGGGGCCGACACATACCCGGCGGTCATGCGCACCCCGTCCCGGGCCAGCGAATCCATGTTCGGCGTACGGATGTCATCCGCCACTCCGTTGGCGCCAAGATCCGCATAGCCATGGTCATCGGTATACACCATAATGATGTTGGGCCGTGAATCCGCCCCGCAAACCGCAGCACAACCAAACGCAAACAGCGCGCACAGCCCGCCGATCCATCTGCGGCTCTGGCCTTTGAACAACAGGTTAAACATATCCATCATCCTTCAACCTCAATATACAATCCTTTTCAGGCTCAGACAGTTTTCCAGCAATCCATCCGGCCATAACAAGCCGCTGCGCCACACGGGTCAACGACACGGGGTCGGCGACACAGCACTTTGACAGACTAGTAGAGTTCTCACAATCGATACCATGGACAAAACGGCTCAAAGAATGGACTTTATTCAAACTCCGGACCACGTGCGGCAGCGCCGCCCCGCGGATGGAGAAGGCTGTTGAACGGAGAGCGGGGTTGAGAGGAATAATTTCAGACAGGATCAACCGGGTTCAATCCAACTGCATCCTGAAAATCCTGTTGATCCCGTCAAAAAAAAACCGCCGCAAAAATCTGCGAAGGCCCTCAACAAAACGCAATTTCGTGGACACCCTGTTTTGTCCATGGCGGAGCACTCGAATATGCAGTAAACTGTGCTGCGAATTGAAGGAGTTTTATGAGAAGCATACAGCGACCGATCCGCGGCAGAAAAACAGTTCTGAACCCGGCGGCATTCCGTCAATTGATTGCCGGGCTGACTGCATTCGCAACCGCCGTCGTCGTGACGGCGGATCCGTTGGACACGACGTATCGCCAAACGTTCCATCTCAACACACTCGGCGTGGGGACCGGCTCGGAAGTCCCGATCTACCGGGAAAGCATGCTCTCTGAGGTCGGCGGTGTGATGCCGCAAAACGTCAAAGTCGGCATCTCCGCCACAGGCAGCAAAATCATGAGCGCCAACGGAGGCTATTATGACTATCTGCCGTCGGTCCACCTGCAGGATTCGAGCCTCGCGGCCGGGCGCTCCTATGACCTGCCGCTGGGAACCCATTTGAATGCCATTCCCTGGGATGACCGCTCCAACCAGTCGCTGGATATCCTGCAAAACTACCTCGAAAAATATGAGGGCGGCGTGTTTCTGCAGCGCAGCCGCGAAGGCCTGGTCCGGACCGGCTCACAGGATCCGGCCGAGGATGAAACCGGCGACAGCTGGCCGATTCTGCAGCTGCAGCTCACGCTTTCGCCCTACGCCACCCTGGTGAATGACTATTTTGTTCGCAACACCCGGCTGGCGGCCCGTCATTTTGCGTGGCTGCGCGAGGAAGCTCCGGATATCGTGACCTTCTGCACCATGACCTCCGAGCCGGGACAAAACCTGCGGGATGGAAAATTCTGCGACTACAGCGACTGGTCGAAACAGGAGTTCCGCGACTGGCTGAGCGGAGCCGGCCTTTACGAGGGCGAAGGTCAGTACAGCAGCCTGGCGGAGTTCAATGCCGCTTTTTCAGGCGCCGACGATTTTCCATGGAGCAGCTGGGCGGCGGTCGTTCCGCCGACCAACATCCAGTTCAATGCCACGGCCAACGGCGACTGGTGGTACAAATGGCATGAATTCCGCATTGCGCAGGTCCAGCATTTCGAGCAGCGGCAGATGACGGCGGCCCGCTCGGCCGGATGGAGTCCGGATCGGCTGTTCGGCCATCAGCAGGCCGGGATACCGGACGATCTGTCCAGCCTCCTTTACACCATGAAGGCCACGCCGTGGACAACCACCTTCGTGAAAGACGGCGGCAACGGCGTCACCGCCGGCGGCGCAACCACCTCCAACACCACTCTCTTCGCGAGCCTGTACGCAAATGACAAAAGCTGGGGGCTGGTTGAATACAACCCGAACTCCACCAATCTGAATGAAAACCTCAACGCATTGGCCACCGTCTGGGATTATCAGGCGCACGTGGTCTGCCCCTATCAATGGCTGATTGACCGACCGATTAAAGACACCGCATATCAAACCGCACTGGAACAGTTTGTCGGCCTGCACAGCAGCGACACCTACTCCGGCATGGCCGCTCATGATGCGGCGGCGGAGTCGCGCAGCGTTGTGTGGAGCATGAGCTATTCCTCCGACATCGAGTCCCACTCCGGTTTCAGCTCCCTGTACACGGCAACCGGGGTCTGTTCCGCCGTGCTCAACCGGGATGCCGCATCGATCAGCCTCGAGATCGATGAATCCCGGCACACGCTTGTTTCCGACGGATACTATGCAATGAGCGCCCGCATGTTTTTCAGCAACGCCCCGACCGGAAATGTGGTTTTCCAATGGACGGATACAAACAACGCGAGCGCCTCGGTTTCGATTCCGAAAAGGTGCCTGTGTAGGAATTCATGAATCTGTCACTAATTTCTTTTTCCATTTCACTACCTCGGGATCTTTCAATCGCCTTACCCGCTGAACAGCTCGACTCACATTCGACGAATCACCCATCTCAAGCCGTTTAGCAATCCATTTCTGCCCTACCGATGTGTTTTTTGACAGAAACCACGCGACGAGTCCCTTCTGTAAATCACCCCTTTTTAACAAACCAATCGCTGTTAAATCCAGACCAACAACATCGGCAGCCCGAATCAACAACCTCTCAGCTTCGACTTCATCATGCATCCGACGCTGCTCCCCAACCACAGATCCTCGCTCTATACGTTCCAGAGAGTCACATAGCCCCGTCCTGAGTTCTTCTTTAAATTCGGCACACCCAAAACACCATCCCCGTCGCAATGCTCGATACGCAGAACCTTCCACCTCTCGTCTCTCCAATGACTCCAAATACAACCGTCTCGACGGCTGACTATCTGCCTTATGCGTGCTCTGCTCAACAATACGGCCCAACGCAAGCCAATCCGGGGTTTGAGAACACGGGCGAGACAGATACCAACTGCTTGACCACCGATACTCCCCCAAAGCAACTGTATCATCGGTTCCTGCCAACAGAGCCCGAACCGGATTCAAATGAACATAGTCACAAGCCGTTCGAAAATAACCCGAATCACCTGGATCAATAATGACCGATTTGTACCGAGCCTGAAAAAGATGACCCCACTCCTGATGCCGGAAATTATGACGCTTCGTATAAGTTCCCTGAAACCACTTCATTCCCCTTACAAGATTGGCCTCAGGAGTCTCTATCACCATGTGGTAATGGTTGGGCATAAGTACATACGCACAAACCTGCCATCCTGTCCGGGAACACACCTCAGCCAAGGTCTCCATGAACAACACGCAATCTTTCTCATCTTCAAAAATAGTTTCCCGACGATTTCCCCTGCACATGAGGTGATATCTCGCTCCCGCATATTCGATTCTCGCCTTGCGTCCCATGCAAGCCTTCTATTTAAAGTTCGCAGGAAAATCAACTGCAAAACTTCATAGATTCATACACAGGCACCTTTTCCAGGCACCTTTTCATAGATTCATACACAGGCACCTTTTCACAGGCACCTTTTCAAGGCACCTTTTCAGGCACCTTTTCACACCTTTTCCAGGCACCTTTTCCCAGGCACCTTTTCCAGGCACCTTTTCCCCACCTTTTCCAGGCACCTTTTCTAGGCACCTTTTCTGGCACCTTTTCTAGATTCATACACAGGCACCTTTTCCTTTCACAGGCACCTTTTCAGGCACCTTTTCCCAGGCACCTTTTCCAGGCACCTTTTCCACCTTTTCCGGTGCTTTCCGAGCGTCTGTGGCACTTCTTCCGCCACCCGACCAATTGAGCGGATGCGATCCGAAGGAGGGCCAACCGGGAACAATCTGAATCGAAACTTTCATGAGGTACGAATGGAATTTTCGGTTCAGTTTGTGAGCGTTTCAAAAGGCCCGACGAAGGGATAGGAGCAGTGAGCGCTGCCATGCGCTCTCTGCGAGAGCGAGTCCTAAGACATCAACCACCGACAATGACGCACTGTATCAGTAATGCAACAAGCACAACTATGATCACCAACAGAAGTGGAAATAAAGGGTTCCTTGATATGCTCATTAATCCTCCTGAAGAATTGAAATATCAAGTAACGTTCCCACCGCATTTTCCTTTGTCATTCCGCCAATCTTGACGAATGTTCCCGTCTTCATCCATGTAGACTCTAATGGTGCTACGTTCATTAGGCCCCATCACTCCGAAGTGCCGGAAAAGAACGTCGAACGCTCTGGTAATATTGGTGCTTATATCAATGCCATTTTCTCGCCCAAATCCCGTGAGTTGATCCGCAGCATCGTTCACAGAGCCCGCATGTAAACGGCCGACATGAATTCCAACACCAACAGCAATCCCAATAGGGCCAAGAGCTTCAGATTCTACAAACAATCCATTCGGGTCAATGAAGTTGACGGGGTTGTTCCCGCAGAAGACGTAAAGGTTCAGACCGCCGCTTATGCCGATGGGGTCTTTGGAGAGCCAGCGGCCCGTCTGTGGATTGTACCAGCGGGCGCGGAAATAATACAAGCCGGTCTCAGCGTCATACTCCCTGCCCTGCCACATGTAACGATTGCCGATTGCTGATTCAGTCAGCTCCGTTCCTGACGCATTAAACACCTTCGTGTCTCCATACGCATCGTACTCGTAGGTTTCGACGATGGTGCCGGAGGCGTCGGTGAAGGCGAGCACTGAATTCTGGTGATCTTTGATCGGATACAACGTTGAAGCCGTTAAATTCGTTGAACCCGTTGAAATCGAATAAACCGTCATGGCGAGCAAATTATCAATTCCCGGCCCCCATGTATAGGAGCGAATGACGTCGCCGGAGGAGTCGAGGTCAGCGGCGACTTGGTTGCCGTTGTAAATATAATGCTCTTCCTGAAGCGGGGAGCCGCCTGAAGGCGGGACTACGAGCCTTAACGTGCGGCGACCAAGAACATCATATGTGTAGCTGATTGTATTCGCGAGATTCGTGCCATTCGTGATCTGAACCTCTTCCAGACGGTAGCGTTCGTCCCAGGCGAAGGTCGTTAAATTCGTTGAAGACGTTGAAACCGTTAAATTCGAAACGAGACACCCGGCCGCATTGTATTCAAAACTCTGTATCTCTGCGCCCTCTGCGGTGATGGAATCCAGCCGGTTGCCGGTGCCGGTCGTGTAAAGGTTTGTGGAACCGGGGTCACCGCCCCCGGCTACAGAAATAACGGCGGTGCGGTTACCGGCGAGGTCGTAGGAGTATTCAGCCCACGAATCACCCGAATCCTCGCGAATGAGGCAGTTATTTAAACCGGAAGACATGGTCAATGCGGCTGGTTAACTTGTGGGTTCATTCCCCGCCTGCATAACTTCGAAATATTTATCAAGATTGTGATGTAGCGAAACGCACCATAATATAAATTAACAATAGAAACAATGAATGGAACAAGAACACTGTTGCCTATCATGTTATATTTTCTATTAAAAAAAATAAAACCTCCACCCCATCCAATGCTTCCAACAACGAGCATCAAAAGCAAAAAAATCTCCGCCTTTAAAGGTTTACCCCTAAACCCCAGCCAACATCCCAAATGCACCAGAAGACTCGCACAGACAATCACAAAAATACAAACTAATATTAACTGTCGATCTCCAGTCGGAAGATTCGGAAATAAATATGCAAAACCTAGCACCGGTAGCATCAATTGAAGTATGCTAATATTAAAAATACCTAGGATATTTGAAATCCATCGACGATATCCCGATGTGCGGAAGGTAAAATCGCGCCGAAGTGCAGTGTCCACTGAAACAAAACAAACCCAAAAAAAGCAAAGTAAAAGATACTCTTGTGGTGACATTCAAATTCCTCCTAAAGTCAAATAAAGTGCCTCAGAGTCGAACACTCACTGTTTTTGAGCTCCCCGTCCATTTGTTAAGGAATTCCAAAGGTTTGCTCCGGTGGTTTCCCATGGTGAAAACAGTACACCTCCTAACATAAGGCCACCCGCTGAAGCCACTTGGCCATAAGTTATTCCTGTGGCACCTGCAGCAATATTCTCAAAAACTTGTCCTCCGGTAGTTATCTGTGCTCCGCCTAAAGGCCCGAGTGCGCTCCCTGCAAGAGCACCTACTGCACCTGTTAAAGCGCCGCCCACTTTTCCAAACATTGGAAGGAGGCAAAGCCGCCTTCTAAACCCGTGCGGATCAATCGCCAGGCGGCCATGGCGCCGGGCAGTTTCCGAAGACTGGAAAGGCTGACCGGTTTTTTGATGCGGACCCTATTCGATCACGACCCGATAAAAGGCCTGCGGAACATCGGTATTGTTCGTTACGCAAAGCGTACCGGTCCCGACGACCCCGTCAGCGACATTGCTCCAGGCGCCATCGCACAGGTCTTCTTTGCACTGGATCGTATAGGTTGCGGCATTGTCTCCGTCCCAGCTGATTACAATGCTGCTGCCATCAATGATTCTGATTTGGGAGACGGGGGCCGGTCCGGTGAAGGCAGCGAGCGTTACCCCAAAGCGGATCGAATTCAATGCGATCGCCCGCGCATTGCCCAGGCCGTCTTCCGCGATGGCCAGCTTAAAGGAGAAGGTTGTCGTTCCCTCATCCAGCAAAACAGGCGTTTCCAGGGTGTAAACCACATCCCCATAGCCCGTCCACGGATTGGCTGCATCGTCCGCCGAGCCCCCGGGAGGAGTCGGGAGATTCTTGCGGGTCACCTCTGACGCTGTCACAAAATTATTCGTCGAGAGCATCAGGGCAAAGTTATTGACGGATCCCAGCACCGCCACGCCGTTAACGGTGACGGAATTGAGCGACTCAACCTCGGCGGAATCCAGAGTCAGGGCAAACTGAAGGTAGTGTCCACTGTTCAGTGCAGCATTCGCCCAGCTGCCGGAGCCGTCAAGATCCCAGTGCTGGTATCCGCGGCTTCCGTCATATCCGGGCGTATAGGCATTGTCAAAACCGGTTGCGACTCCCGCCTGTGCATTCACCGTCACCCCGGTTCCCAGGGTCACATCGGTAAACACGGCGCTGTCGAGCCCCGCGTCCTTGATAATGGCCAGCTGGTTCGTTTCGCCCGCGCTGTCATAGCCGAGATTCGCGGTCAGCACCGCAGGCACCGTGACCACGAACGAGTCGCCGGCAGAGAGCTGGCCGTCGCTGACGGTCAGGGTAATTGTCGCCGCACCGCTCCGGTTGGCGGCGGGCGTAATCGTTACGGTGCGGTTGGAATCGCTCCCGCCCAGGACGATGTTCGCTTCGGGAACCAGTGCGGTGTTCGAAGACGACTTCGTCAGCGTGAGCGATCCCGCGGGGGTTTCCGCATCACTGAGGGTAAATGCCAGCGCGGCGGTTGCAGTGTTTTTCTCCACGGTTTGGTCGGCAATATCGCTGATGGTCGGCGCATCGTTGACCGCATTGACCGTGATCGAAACGGTCGCCGGGTCACTGTCGTTGACGGAAAAGGTGAAGCTGTCCGACCCATTATAGTTGGTCGCGGGCGTATAGGTCAGGTTTGGAGCCGTTCCGCTGAGCGACCCATGTGCCGGCTGGGTGAGAACCGCGAAGACGAGCGGGTCGCCGTCAATATCCGAACCCGTCAGCGTCACACCGCCCGACGTGTCTTCATCCACGGAGATGCTCAGGTTGGTGGCGACCGATGGCGTGTTTTGCCGCTGAAGCGATGTATCATCAATGAACGAAGAATAGGGTCCGCTGACGGTTCCCTCGAATTTCAGCTCATAGGAGCCCGAAACCGGCACCGTAAAGGAGTCCGTTACATATTCGTTGAAATTATTGTTCGCCGGCGTGATGGTCTCTCCAGCCGGATCCCCCCCGACACTGACTTGTATGGGTTGAATCTGCCCATTGCGCCGCGCCGCATAAAAATGCAGCTCGTAGGTCCCGGCATCCAAATCGATCGATTTATAAATCGAGCCGGCACCCTGGATAAATGCCGCCTGCCGGCCTTCCGGCGCATCGACCGAGGTCCAGATTGAGCCATTGCGCAGAATGCCTGTATTCCCGACAAACGTCCACGGGCTGTTGGTTGGATTGTACGCATATGAAGCGGCTGGCAGAACCGGCTCCTCGAATTCGTCATCGCACTCCATCAGGAGCAGGCTTTCGCAGCCGCCCAGCACAAACTGGGTTGAGGCGGTCATGTTGGTGGGGTCGCTGATCGTCCCGTCCACGGGATTGCAGATCTCCACGGTCACCGGCGCACTCGCGTTCGCGGTGACACTCAGACTGTCCCCGGTTCGGTTGACCAGGAAATAGATCCGCCGGTTCTCCCGGGTGAACCGGGCGATCTCCAGCTGCGTTTTTACCGTAGGCGTAAATGAGAGCTTAAAGGCGTCGTCGTAAACGTCCGATCCAATTTGGCCGGGCAACGCCGCCCGAGTGACCGTGGCCACGTTCTTGAGCGCATTGCTCACCGCCGCATCGTCCGCCGCATAGGTTGCGCGGAGCGGCCGGCTGTCCACCCACAGAACGGTTCCTCCGCCGTTCTCGAATTCGGTTATTTTGTCCAATACCGGCTTGGGAAGAAAGCCGTTGATCTGCGGCATGACCAAATAGCGGTAGGAGCCGTATCCGATGTTCATCACGCCGTCGGCCACCTCCGCCTGCCCCACGGCGTCGGGGTGCACGATGGTGTAGTCAATATCTGCATTGAGCAGCGCGTCTCCGGTTGCCGTCCAGCTGTCCTGCAGGCTTTGCAGGAGCTCTTCGTCATCCGTCCAGTCGTTGGTGGAGGGGACGTAAGCCGCCTGCATCTCCGCGATCGGATAGTAGAGCGCCACCGAGGTCTCCCGCCGGGCGCCGCGCAGCAGCACCGCGATGCGTCCAATATATTCGTTCAGCGACTGGTATTCGTTGGTGGTGTAGCCGGCGGCGGTGCCGTCGTCGGAGGCATCGAGGACCACAATGGTGTGGAATGCGTTCGCCCCGTTCAGGAAGCCATTATTCGCCGCGTTCTTCATGAGCGGCACCGACGGCGACAGGCGGCCGGTGCCGCCGCCGTCCACGATCGGGTCGAGGAACAGAACGCTCCGGTCTCTTTGCTTCCACGCCGCGACTGAACTCATAAAGCGGGTGCGGCGATAGTCGAAGGTTGCGTAGTTGCCGGGGTTGGGAATCCCGATATCCTGGGCAGGATACGAGAATTCAGACTCGAATTTCATCAGGTCGCCGTAGATTGCCACCTGGGCCAGCAACGATTCTTCCAGCAAAGGATGCCCCGTGGAGGCAATGCCGCGGCTCTCGCACCACTCTCGAATCTGACGGGCATAACTGCCGGACATCAACTCGGCGATTGTCTGCCGGAAATGCATCCGTACCCGGCGCGACTCGACGTCCGTTCCGGCGTAGAGCGCGAGGAGCTTCGGCTCGAGACTGTAGCCGTGTTGCTGCTCGAACGCCGCGAACAGATCCTGCGTCCAGGGGATTCTGGCATATGAATGATCGGGATGCCTGAGGTGCGCAAGCTGGGGCTCGTTGGTGTAGAACCCTTCGACTTTTGAAGCGAAGTCGGTGATCCGGTCCGTGATGCCCTCGTGCATGTAACCGATGAACGACTCCATCGCGTCGGCGTTCATCAGGTCGGGGTATTTTCCGGTGGTTCCAAAACTGTCCGCCGTTTGGCCCGCCGCGTTCGTCAAGAGGACCTGCACAAAACCGCACAGCTCCCACGGCCCCGGAATTCCGGCGACCACCACCTGGTTGGTCTCGACGGCGCAAACCGTTCCGTTCGCAATATCCGCAACGCCATCCACCAGCGGATAGATAACCGCCGAAATGAATTTCTCCTCGTTGTGCCCCGTCGGCAGGTCGAGCGTGACCGGATCCGTTCCCGTTCCGGTGGCGGTCAGACAGGTCACGCCCCGCGTCTCCCAGTCGGGATTCTCTTCAACGACCATGCCCCCGGCCTGACCGCTGGGAAAGTAGAAATCGTCGGCGAGCCATGGCGTGAACCCGTTCGTATTGTTCAGGTCCACCCGCGAGTTGATCGCCGCCGGGCCGTTCGGCAGCACTTTGTAGAGCAGGTAGTAGAAAAACGCCAGCGAGTTGCCGATGCCGTACTCCGGGAATTTTTGGATATTTTCGGTGGCGTGCCCGCCACTCTGGATCAGCCGGTATCGGTTGGGAGGATTCAAAAAGAAGCTGTTCAGATCCGCATCCGAAATGGAATACAAATCCGGCCGGTTGAACCCGATACGAGGATTGCGGTAATAGCTGACGCTGGCATCGGCCTCATGCCGGCTGACGAAGGAGACGCAGTTGGCGGTGAATCCGCCCGGGCGAACATAGCTTCCGCCGGAACCTCCGAGATCCAGTTGCGTCCAGCTGCTTTCATCGGACGGGGTTTTGTTCACAAAGAGCTTCGCCGTCAGCGTTCCGGTTCCGTCCCACGCCGTATTTTCAAACTGTATCCGTACGGCGGTGAATTGGTCGTACTCGTTTATGGTGCTTGCCGGAAAGACGAGCGCCGTGCCGGACGGGCCGTTCCGGTACACCGCCACCGTGCCGTCGTCCAGGAAGCGCACCGTGAAGATCTCTGCCCCGTCCGGGTCGGCGTACGCGCTGCCGCCAACCGCCAGCGAGACCCAGCTAGCGCTCTGCCGCTTCATTTCCACCTGAACCGTATACCCCGCATGCTGATTAAAATCATACGTGTAACCGAAGCCGATCGGCCCGGCGGCATCGCCGGAAACCTTTCGGGTAAGGATCAGTACGTTATTGGTATCGGAGTCATAGAGCGTTGTCACCGGCGGCTGGCTCGAAGTTCCCTCGACCGTGTAGGGCAGCCCGGCCAGCATACCGGTTTGTGCATTGCGGTTATAGGCCGTGAGGCTGGCCTGGTTGACGGACGTGCTGAAATCGTCCGCGATCAGCAGGGCATCGTCCATCAGGCCTGCCGTTTGTGCAAAGCTCCCCGTGGGGGCTAAGGCAAAACTCAATGCAATGAAACAACAGACCACGAAACGTTGAAGACCGTCGATTGATCTGAATTTTGGATTCATGAAGACAAGTCCATAGTTGATTCAGATCACCCCATGGCAAACAACCGTTTTATTCCACAATCACCTGATAGAAGGCCTGAGGAAGAACGGTCTGGTTTGTTACGGAAAGCGTACCGGTTCCCTCGATCTCATCGACGACATTGCTCCAGGCGGCATCCAGCAGATTTTCTTTGTACTGAACCGTGTAGGTTGCATTGTTCGTCCCTTCCCAGCTGATCTCAACGGAGCCCGCATCCAGCATTTTAATTTGGGAGAAGGGCGCCGACCCGGTGTAGGCACCGAGCGTTACCCCGAAGCTGATCGAATTCAATGCCATCGCCCGCGCATTGCCCAGGCCGTCTTCAGCGATAACCAGCTTAAAGGAAAAGGTTGTCGTTCCCTCATCCAGAAAAACCGGCGTTCCCAGATTGTACACCGCATCCCCGTAGCCCGTCCACGGGTCGGTTGCATCGTCCGTAGAGCCCCCGGGTCCATACGGGAGTTCTTTGCGGGTCACCTCCCACGATGACGCAAAGTCGTTCGTCGAGATCATCAGGGCAAAGTTATTCACGGATGCCAGAACCGCCACTCCGTTAACGGTGACGGAATCGAGCGACACAACCTCGGCGGCGTCCAGCGTCAAGGCAAACTCCAGGTAGTGCCCGGAGTTCAGTGCAAGATTCGCCCAGCCGCCGGAGCCGTCAAGATCCCAGTGCTGGTATCCGCGGCTTCCATTGTAGTTGGTCGTATAGGCATTATCAAAACTGGTTGCAATCCCCGCATCCGTTCTCACCGTCACATGAGATGATCCCAAGGTCACATCGGTAAACACGGCGCTGTCCAGCCCCGCGTCCTTAATAATCTCCAGCTGGTTCGTTCCGCCCGCGCTGTCATAGCCGAGATTCGCGGTGAATACCGCAGCGGGCGAATGGCAAACCACTGCACCGAGGATGCCGAACACCGCAATGGATTTCACCCAAACCGATATTCGCCGACGAACGGCACCCTGTGCATTCACGCGCATTTTCACCGGATTTCCACTCCCCAGCCACATGCCACGGCTTCGCAGGCAGGATTTCATACTCATACTTCAGCCCCTCCCTCTTCTGTTCTCTTCTCTTCTTCCTGATCGTTTCGCGGTTCCTCGTTCCACTTCGACAACACGGCCCAGCAAAATCCACGGCAGCAATCCGCCACCCGCAATCTAGCCAAGACTATTTTCAAGATTTTAATAATAGAACAGTGAAGCAGCAATGGACAAAACGGTTCAAAAGATGGACTTTCTATATCCCCGGCAGTTTTCCTGCCGCTGTCCGGCGAACCGCAGCGTTCCGAAATCGACCCCGGACTCAAAGCCGTAGAGGTATTCGCACTGCGGATGAAAGTGAGTCGGCGAACCGCCGCCCCGCCCTCCTCCAAATAAAAAGACAATCGCGGGCTTCTTGCTGACGGCTTGTGGTTTTCCGGAGTGAACACACGAGAGTCACAGGCGGCGGCGAATCAGCAGGATGAAAAATGCACCGATCAAAATCCCGGCGCGAAAATTCTGAGGGAGTGGTCACAGCTACTCGCCGGCCATACCGAAGAATTCGGCCTCGTTTCCTGCCAGAACGTAGATCACCGCATTGGATCCCGAAAGCGTCGAATAGCTCAGGTTCGTCACCACGAAATCATTGATGCCGTCACTCGAATGGGCAACGTTTTCCCACACACCGCCGACCAAATCAACGCAATGTTTGGGGTAGATCCGCGACGGAACAGGCGCATCAATGGTCAGCTCCACCAGGTTATTTAAAACGACACCGATACCAAGGATGCTTGCGGACTCGACACCCCCCGACGAAGCGACCGTCAGCGTCCCTGCGACTGCGCCCGTCACTTCAGCAAAGTTGGCCACCAGATCGGCAAAGGAATAGTCTCCGGCCGCCAAGGGGGTGCCCCCGATGCATACCGTCTCAAATTGAAGGGCATCCCCGTCCGCATGCAGAACCCAGGTTGCTCCGCTGTCGACCGCCAGGCTGCCGGCCGCAACGCAATCTGCCTCGATCTGAAGCTTCCCGCCGGACAGCACCTCGACATTCCCGCTCCCGAAGCCCGCCGAACGGTCGGTTCCCTTCATGCGCAAAATTGCCCGGTTGTTCAGCAGCCAGTCGCCGGAAAACCCGCTGCTGTCCCCGGCAATCACCACTTCGGTTTCCGCCGTGTCGGCATCGTTGATCTTGAAACCGCCCGTTCCGGTGATCGTCGAGGTAAAGATCAGCTTTTTTTCATCCCCTGCCGGCGCACTGTTGCCGCGAATGAGCGAGTATCCGCTTCCGATGTTTTCGATGGTGCCGCCCAGTCTCTGCTGATAGGCGCCAATCCCCCCATTCAGTATCGCGCCGCCATCCGTGATGACATTGGCGGTGATCAGGTCGGTTTGACTGGATGTTCTCAGGATCAGCCGGGCACTGTTTTCGAGCAGCAGGTGGTCGCCCGCGAACGCAGCGCCGTTGGTATCGACGGTAACCTGCCAGCCGTTCGGAACCCGGTAATCATGGCCGGCCACCGGTGCGGCCGCCGGATCGCCCCAGCTCGCGGAATTCCAGTCGACCCCGCCGGCCGCCAGGTCAATCACGGTCGACTCCTCCAACAACCCCAACGAAACCAAGAAAGTGTCCATGTCCCCGATGGTCTCTGGATAGGACACCTCACCATAGTTGAAAAAGCCATGTCCCTGGCCTTCATACAGATACAGGTCGTTCCGGAGCCCCAGCAGCTCCATGCGGCTTTTGTATTCCTGCGCCGTTTCCACGGGAATGAGGGCGTCTTCCGTGCCCAGCATAACAACGGTGGGCGGGGTTCCCGTATTGATATTGTGCATCGGCGAAAACCCCTCCCAGTATTCCTGCACCGTGTCGTAGCCCCATCCGGTCGGCCCGTTGTCATAAACCGGATTGAACAGCACCAGCGCATCGGGGCAGGAACTGATCGACAGGTCTTCCCCTTCTTCCTCAAAGCCCGAAACGGTTCCTGCGGCAGCAGCAATTTGTCCGCCGGCCGAACCCCCGCCCGCAACAACCTGGTCGGGGTCGATCCCCAGCTCGCCCGCATGCGCCCGGATCCATCGGATCGCCGACTTGCCGTCCTGCACGCATTCGCGCGGCGTGGTCCCGTGTACGGATTCCACCCGGTATTCCGCCGACATGGCCACCATGCCGCGCGCAGCCAGATACTCGCATTGCGGATGGAACTGGGTCGGCGAACCGCCCACCCAGCCCCCGCCAAAGAAAAAGACAATGGCAGGCCGCCGGTCCGATGGACTGTGATTCTCCGGATTGAACACATGAAGCTTCAACTCCGTGGTTCCCGCGGTTTTGTAAACCACCTGTTCGTCCGGCTCAAATCCATCGATCACCAGCGCATAGGCGGGAAACGCTCCCGTAATGAATTGTGCCGCGGAAAAAAGAACCGCTCCGAGCTGTCCGACTGATCTTTTCTTCATTTTCAATAAACCCTCCCAAGGCTGCGCAGCCGCAACCAAACCACAAGCTGATTTTTCCAAGGTTCGGAAAACAGCAGGCAGCCTTTTCCAATGATTGGAAAAACCAGTCTCCAAACGCGTCCCGCGTTTCCAAACCCCGGAACTATAATTATCATTCTCTCCAACCATTGGAAAAACGGCGCGGAGCACCGTTCTAAATTTTCCAATCCTCGGAAACTCAACACAATCCAGACGCATCCGTTGCCCGTGTGCCTCTTGCCTGGTTCGATTTTCATTTCATATTCAGTTTTTTGACAGGATTACAGGATAAACAGGATTTTCCCCATCCCGTCGATCCTGTAATCCAGTCTGAAATTCTTCCCATTCCCGCATGATTCTGATTGTTTATATTTTTTGGGAACGACCAGCATCACTCTGAGCCGCCGGAGGCGGTGATAGAGTGTGTGCTCATGGAGTCTGATTTTTCTGAAGCAATCGAAATGGATAACCAGACAAATACGCAAACCATCAAAATGCCATATGAAATTGCATTAAAAACCCATACAGCTCGCTTAACATTGGCTCGCTCAATGGATTTCCATAATCTAAGACAAATAAATCGTTCCATCCAAACTGAGATTAGGAATGCAGGAATAAGCAACACCATCATTGCCATTGGAACCATCCAGAATAAATCGTTTTCGTAAGGGATAAGCCATGCTGCCTGCAATGTTACGGCTGCAACCATTTCTAGCGGGCCGCTGTAAACCCCGCCACCTGTAGTAAGTAATTCTAACCCAAGCATTATTCCCCAAGACAGGGGGATTCCGATGATCGTTGAAATGATATTTGCCGCAGAGACCCCTACAGAAATTTTTTTCCAATCCAATTTGGTGAGTCTTCTTGCAATTAACATTTCGACTACAATGATCGGAATCAGTGCAATTAGCATTGCAGGCATCTGTAAAAAGATCATTGGAACGCCTGCGTTAGCGATTATTGGGCAATATATCATTTTCTATTTACTCCAACGTCCGAAAGGACCCTCGTGCCTTGTGGTTTAACTTCATCGGTGCGGCCATCATGCAGAGTCACTTGATTGGTTGTGCATTGTTTAAATCGTGCTTAATTCTATTGATTACATCGACCTCTGATTGCGTATTTCTAAAATGCAAAAAGGGAATTGGGGTTACGGTTTCAACTTGCCGAACTTTTACTACCGATTGAGTGGAATTCTTTTTCTTGATCGTGATCGAGGATGAAACGTCGGTGACAGGGTAAAACCATGCCGAGTCTACAAACCTGATTTCTTCATGAGGGGCGTATTCTTTAATTTCAAGTCCGGTAAAACATAAAGGAAATACATAGCCGTTTTTATGGGTGGCATTAGCTACGTCTACATTATACAGGTTTTCAATATATCTGACTACCGACTCGAAATCATGATCAATCACTTTGGTTGTTGAACAACCCGCAAGAAATAGGAGAAGAACTGTCGGTAGTATTTTCATTTATGTGTGCACAACGATTAGGATTTCATCCGGTTCTTCGCAGAATTTAATGGGGATTTTTTCAGAAGATTTCCCTATTATTCCACAAAAACATACGAAGAGCCTTTTATCCCTCCTGCTTCACTCAAGCGTCCTCTTTGTCGAAGCAGGTAATAAGCAGGAGGATAAAAAAACGACTCTTGAATCTCTCTGAAGTTGGACTGAGCCCGCGCTCAACCGTCCAAAAAACCTACTGGCATTGTATGGAGCGTACGGTTCCATAGCTATGATATTTTAGATGTTTCTTTCCATCCGCCTTCACGACTTTGCGGCACAACAAGCGCATTATCGGCCCAAACACGGGCGTTTTCCAGGGATTGAAAAACAATGGGGGTCCAGGCTCAGCCTGCGTCCAAGGGTATCACTACGCCTACCGCACCGAGCAAACCTACCTCAAATGGATTAAGCGTTATCTTGGCTTTTACCGGATGCAAAAACATCCGTCCCAAATGGGCGCGCCGGAAATCGAGGGGTTTTTGTGCCATTTGGCAACCGACAGGCTGGTTGCGGCATCACCCTTGCGTCAGACCCTGAACGAAATCGTTTTTTGTATCGAGATGTGCTGCAGGTATTGCCGCTGCTTTGCATCCGCGGGACGGCTCTGCGATCGGTGGGCCATCAAAAATGTACCTGTTCATTTTAGAAAACAGTATTACACGCACATATGGTTCAAAAACCGCCGTCGCACCGTGCCGGGCAGGCAGGATTTCTGTTCCAGTTTCCATACATCGGAAAATCGAATACTCATTTCGCCACTATCTCAAATTTTTCATTTTATTTTGATGCCGAATTAAGCGGGCTTATTCGTATCGTTCCGCATCGAAATGCCGACTCGTATCAAGCCGTCATCGCGGCTCAGCGGATCGCCCGACCGTCAGCGTCCCGTCGGCCGCACCTTTGACTTCATTTGAAAAATCCGCCAGCAGATCGGCGAAGGCATGAACGCCGCTATCGAGAGAAATCCCCCCGATGCTGACGGAACCAAACTGAAGCGCACGGCCGTCCGAATGCAGCAGCCAGGTCGCGCCGCGCTCAATCGTCAGGCTGCCCGGGGCGGTGCAGTTTTTCTCAATGGCGAGTTTTCCTCCGGCCGACACCCTGACATTCCCGCTGCCGAAACCCGCCGTGGCATCGGTGCCGCGCATGCGCAAAGATGCACGGTTGTTGATCAGCCAGTCGCCGGAAAAGCCGCTGCCGTCCACATTAAACGCCGCTTCGAAAGGTGCCGTGTCGTCATCGCAGATCCGGAAGCCGCCCGATCCGGTCAGTGTCGATTTTACAACGAGCTTTCGTTTCGGGTCCGTCGGCACGGACGAACCGCGAATCAGCGAACAGCCGCTTCCGACGGTATGGATGGTGCCGGAGAGTCGCTGCTGATAAGACGTGCCGGACTGCAGGATGGCTCCGCGGTCCAAAATGATATTGGCGTTTATGATATCGGCCCCGGTGGTGGTCCGGAGGATCAGGCGGCCGTTGTTTTCGAGCCGCAGATGAGCGCCCGCAAATGAGTCTCCGTTGGCATACACACTGACCTGCCGCCCGTCGCGGACCCGATAGTCACCGCCGTACACCGGAGCCGCCGGCGGATCGCCCCAGCCCGCGGAATTCCAGTCCGCGTTGTTGTTCGAGAGATCCATCACCGCCGCCGGCCGCGCCGCGTCCCGAGGCGTGAGTTCGGAACATACGAAGGTGTGTTTTTCGAGCTCCTGTTCCTCCTCACCGATCAGGCGGAAAGTCACCTCCGGATCCGGCTTGCCCATATCGAAGGTGAACTCCCCGAAGGCCTTCAACCCGGCGGCATACCCGAAGAACTGCGATGAGCGGTCCGGGGCAAAGGCGCCCGGTCCGGAGACGCCGCCCAGCGTTGCGGCCTCGAACTCATGGAAGGCAAAGCCGGACGGCCGCTTGATATGGAAGCCGCGGGCGCCGTGGCGGTCGCCGCTCAGCAGCAGTACGCCGCCAATCCGGTTTTCCTCGATAAAGCTGTAGATTTCCTCGCGGCCGGGGATGTCCCAGGTGCCCCAGGAGTCCTTGGCATTCGACATGAAGTCGCTCCACATGGTTCCGCTCGTCAGAATGATGAAGCGGGCGGCAGATGCCTTGAGGGTTCTGAACAGCCATTGCATCTGTTCATCGCCGAGGTAGGAAGCGCGCTGCCCGCGCTGCGGCCAGCTCCGGCAGGAGCGGGTGTCGAGCATGATGATTTCCACATCGCCAATGACGGTGTTGAAATAGATCCCGCGGTCTTCCACCGCCGTCGGCGGATTGTTCCAGTTGGACTGCCAGAGGGTCCGCAGCGCATTGCGGTCTGCTTCGGAAATCCTGCCCTGCTGGAGGCCCGACTGATCATCGTTCAGGTAGTCATGGTCGTCCCAGCCGGCATAGACGGGAATGCCGGCGCAGAACGTCCGCCAGGGTTCAGACATGTCCCGCAGGAGGTAGTCGGAACGGTGCATGTTGAACCGGGCATTGCGATCATCCGCCGCGATGTCGCCCAGCAGAAGCATGGCGAGATTGCCTCGCCGGGTTATCAGCCGCATCAGGTTCGGGTTGTGAAGTCCGATTTTGTGGTAGCAGGAGCCGAATGCGATGCGAAACGTTTCGTTCGCCGCGGCCTTGGGCGCCGTGCGAAACGTTCCGCGCCCCAGCACGGCACCGGCGCCGCTGACGATCCGATAGGCGTACCGGGTGCCGGCCCGCAAACCGGCAAGCCGGACCCGCACGGGGGCTCCGGGTTCGGTGACGTCCACGCAAACCTGCGTCTTCGTTTCTTCCGTGCCGGCATCCGCCTGAACGCTCAGCGTGTCAGCAGCGGCGGGACGGAACCAGACCGTGATGCCGCTCTCCGACACATCGCCCAGCATGGGCCCGCTGATCAGGGAAAGTCCGGCCTTCCGGGCCGCTTCAATGATTTGCGGATCGGTGAGGGATGCAGACGGAGAGCCGGACAGGATTTCCCTCGCCGTCAGGTAGAATGCGCGCCTCTCTTCCGGCGGCCGCCCATAGCTGTCCAGCAGAAGAGTGTCGATCTCCAGGGAGCCCCGATGGGCCTGACTGAGTGGAACCTCATGCGTCGGCGCCAGCGGCATTTCTTCCGCGCCGCATATCGACACACACAGCCCGCTCAGCGCTGCTGTAAAAACCGACTTCTGCCACCTGTTCATCTATCCTGCTTTCGCTGTTACTGTCTCTGCCTGCGGGTTGTCCCGAAGCTGCGAATCTCTGTTTCCCCCGCAGGTCCGTGCGGATCTCCGTCCGCAAGCTCCAAGGCAGCGGAGCCGCAACCGAAAATGGAAAACTTTGCAGAATGATGGACGGCAGAATGATTTAAAATAACTTACATGAATGCGTCCGCAGGGACGCATTCTGTGCCGCACATTATTCTGCAAAAACAAACGGGTTCTTTTTCATAGGACTTCCGGCCGTCGACCGGGGGTAAAAACGGCGCTGTTTTTTTTAGTCTTTGGCCGGGCCCGGGGTCGTTACTGCCTGCTGATCAGTTCACCACAAACCATTCCCTCAGAACAATGGACAAAACGGTTCAATGCATGAACCGTCCTGTGTTCGGCGCGGCCGCGCTTTGCCGCTCACAGCTGTGTTTTGGTGGTAAACATGATTTCATATACGCTGGTAAACTGATTCTCATTGTTCCCGTGGAACTGGATGCGCAGGAATTCACTGTCAACCAGCGGGAGGTCATGCAGGTCGGCGAAACGGGTTTTGCCGCCGGCGCCGCGGTAAATCTCCGTCCAGGTCTGCCCGTCATCGCTGACCAGCACTTCGAACGGATACGTTCTCTGATCTCCGTTGTACCAGAAGAACCCGAGCTGATTGAAC
>JBFHEM010000065.1:0-23333 GCA_041584215.1 Tichowtungia sp.
GACAGGAATGTCGCCGCTCCGTTTTTTTCTCTATGGGAGCGGCGACATTCCTGTCGCCGTCACATACAACCCAAAGTTTCTGTCCGCCTTTCGGGAAGTCGGTTTGGAAATTTTTCCAACCATTGGACGTTTCAGCTTCCACCGTTGTAATTTCGCCGGTTTCGCAGTTGAACTCGGCGATCGGCAGGTCGGTTTTGATGCGCACAACGGCGTTTTCGCGGCGTTCATCGCGGTTGACGTTGAGGGCCGCGAAGATGAGTCCGTCATCGGTCCGGCGCAGCTGGCCGAAGATGTCGGGCGCGGAGACGGTTGCGAGCGGCGGCGGAACCGAGGAGATGACGGCCTCTTTGGTGAAAGCGACCTGTTTAAAACCTGAAGCTGGAAACTCGACACTTAAAGCCGCATCGATATGGGCCGGGGCGTCGCCTGCGATGACCACTTTCCCGCCGGCTTCCACGAACTGATTGAGCAGCTTGAGCGTGGAGGAGCGGATGGTTTCCATGCCGGAAATCAAAACGGTTGAGTAGGACGCACATCCCACCTTCAACAGTCCACCTTCCACTTCGCCCAGGCGGGCGAGCATGGCTTCGTCGCCGTAGTCGAAGTCGATCTGGCTTTCGAGCAGCCAGGTGAAAACCTGCTGGTACTGCTTTTCCAGTGCCTGAATCAGGGGGTCCTGCAGGCCCAGCCCCCTGGACCAGCCGAGGTGCACCTGCGCCCAGACGCTTTCGACTGGATTGAGGACGAGCAGGTCGCAGACGGGTTCGCCCTGGGCCATCATCAGGCCGAAGCGGGAAAAATAGTCTTCGACGTGCTGATATTCCTTATACCAGGCGGACTGATGCAGAATGCTGGCCGGGTAGTCGCGCTTGGCTTCGCCGCGCATGGTGTACCACGAGAGGTGGTGGCAGCGCAGGTTGATGCCGAGCAGGGCCTGCCAGTCGCCGACGGCCTTGTGGCCGGCAAAGTCCATCTGCCAGCCGGTGCAGCCGTAGAGTTCGGAGAGCAGCTGTTTTTTGCCGGTCTGGCGGGCGGCGGAGGTGAGCTGCTTGACGATCCAGTAGTTGCGGTTGCCTTCGGAGAGCACGTCGACACCGGGGGCGGTCATGTGCTCGTAGTAGCGCATGACCGATCCGCTCATCGCGGTCTGGGCGGTCAGGTTGTCTTCGTGCAGGACGTGTCCGGTCAGGGTGAGATTGTGCTGATTGCACCACTCTTCGCAGGGAATGGCGAAGTTCTCGATGAACAGCTGCTGGAGCAGTTCGACAAAGTGCCACTTGACCTGCGAGATGCGTTTGCCCTCCACCTGCAGAAAGAGCTCGGGCAGTTTTTCTTTGAGGTCATAGCCGAAGCGGGTTGCAAATTCTTCGAACAGCCTTTGCGTGTACGGAACGGTGTATTCCCCGTTTTCCATATACATGGAGAATCCGTCGAGCAGCGCGCCGCGGTGCGGTTCGTCGGTGAAAATGCCTTTGATTGATTTTCCGAGGCGGTCGCCGCAGTGCGCGGCGTATTTTTTGTGGGTGGAGGCCAGAAAGGCCTCGGTGGCGGCGCGGTTCATCGTGTCGATATAGGTGTAGCCGTTGTAGAAGCCGCTTTTGCCCTGTTCGATGATCGAGAAGCGGAGAGTCGTCCGCGGGGCAGACTCTTCTGTCTGCCCGCTTTGCGACTGCTGAGCAGACAGGAGTGTCTGCTCGACATTGGTGCAAACGATGCCGTCGAGGTCGCAGGTGAATTCGGCAATGATGTTTTCGCGCGGTTCGCCGGGATCGATTTCCATCAGGATGGCTTTCTGACGGAATTCGGGGTGGCGGGAGACGATGCCGCCGGCGAGGCCGGAGGGCCAGCGGTCTTCGTCGTAGAGCCAGGCTTCGAGCCCGAGCTGTTCGGCGCGGTCGGCGCAGGCGTTGATCAGTTCAAACCACTCGTCGCCCAGGTATTCGGTTTCGAGCCCGGTGCGCGAATGCATGAAAAAGCCGCCCATGCCCATGTCGCGCAGCACGTCGATCTGCCGGAGCAGCTCGTTTTTGTCGAGATTTCCGTTCCAGCTCCAGAACGGTTTGCCGCGCCACTCGGCGCCCGGATTTTTAAATTGCTGATTCAGTGTCATGTTTTTTCTTGAGTTGCTGTTTGAGCTGGTTGACCCGGGTTTCCGTCAGCGGATAGCGCGCCATGAGAAGGGCGGCGGTCAGTGTGAAGGCGAAGGGAACCAGCGAAAAGAGGATGCGCAGCGCGCGGATGGCTTCGGGGGTCTGGACGTCGGCCGAGGGGACGATGCCGGCGATGGTGAGGATGAAGCCGCTGAGCGAGAGGCCGATGGTGACGCCGATTTTGAGCAGCCAGCCGTAGACCGCGCCGTACATGCCCTCGCGCCGCAGTCCGGTCTGGAGCTCGTCGACATCGCAGACATCCGCCAGCATGGAGGGCAGGATGATCCAGATGAAGGCGACGCCGGGAGCGATGGTGCAGAACGAGATGATCTCAAGGTAGGGGTTGGCCGGGTTGTAGGTGAGCCCCTGGGAGAGGTAGCCGGCGGCGGCGATGGTCATGCCGAGAATGAGCGTTTTCTTTTTGCCCCGGTGCGTGGCGATGAAGGAGATGACGGGCACGGCCAGCAGGGCCATGATGGCGCCGCTCATGCCGCCCATGCCGCTCATCGTCGATGCCGCTTCGCGCTGGCCGTCGAACACATGGTAGATGTTGACGTACAGCGCCATCGGCTGCACCAGGAAGACGCCGGCGATGAACAGTGCCACGCTGGCGCAGATGAGCTGGAAGGGCTTGTTCTTCAGCGTGCAGGCGAAGGCCGGGCCGAGTTTTATTTTTTCCTGCTTCAGAGCCTGGGTCTGCTCTTTGCAGAAGAAGGCGGAGAGGATGCCGGTTCCGGCCAGGATCAGGCCGACCAGCAGGCCGACCGTGCGCGCGCCGACAATTTCGTCGTCGTTGAAGATAAAGCAGAGCTTGTAGGCCCAGGGGACGATCCAGCCGGCCAGCGTGGCGATGGCGGCCCGCCAGGCCTGGACGCGGGTGCGCTCGTTATAGTCGGAGGTGAGTTCGAAGCCGAGCGCGTTCCACGGCACGCTCCAGATGGTGAAGGCGGTGTAAAAGCCGATCAGCATGACGAGGAACCAGGCGGTTTTGGCGACCGGGCTCCAGGCCGGTGAGGCGATCCACAGCAGCGGGAAGGTGACCCCCAGCAACGCGGCCCCCAGCAGGATCAGCGGGCGGCGGCGGCCCCAGCGGCTGCGAAAGTTGTCCGAGATGTGCCCCATGATGGGGTCGGTGAACGCATCCCAGATGCGGGGGATGGCCAGCGCCAGGCCGATCCAGGCCGGGTTGACGCCCATGGCGATGGCGTAAATGGGAATGGCCAGCACGCCGATGGTGTTGATGAGGTCGTTGGTCAGTCCGCCGGCGCCCCAGGCGAGTTTCTGATAGCGCGGCAGGGTGGTTTTGGATGCAGGAGCCGGAGGGTTCATGTGGAGCTTTCCTGTGGTGCCGGGATCCATTTGATTGGGACCGGAAGCATGTATTGAACAACCGGCTGAGGCCCTTCGTTCAGGATGCGGTCCAGAATCGACACCGCGAGCGAGCCCATTTGATGGAAGTCGGGTGCGGTTGTCGGGAACGGGGCGGGGGTCATCGACTGGGCGGCCTGCAGGTTGTCAAAGCCGATGATTTTCAGGTCGTTCGGCACATCAATTCCCAGATCCGCTGCGGTATTGATGAGCGTGGCGGCGTGCATGTCTTCCAGGCAGATGACGGCGGTCGGGCGGGAGGGTTGCGGGGTTTTTTTCCATTCTTCCAGAAAGCGGGAGCTGGCGCGGCGGCTCGGGTTTTTGATGTCGGTTGTGAACCGCTCGCTCCAGTACAGCTCGGGAAGGACGGGCAGTCCGGACCGTTTCAGCGCGGCCATGTAGCCCTTGAAGCGGTCGTCGTTGGAGCGGTGGTAGAATTCCCGGTCGCGGCTCTTGAGGCGTTTGAAAACGATTTTGGAGTGGCCTTCCTGGATGAGCCGCCGGGTCACATCATATCCGACCTGATAGTTGTCGAAGACGACCGATGTTTTGTTCTGTTCCGGGTAGCAGATGTCGAGCAGGATGAGGGGCGAGTCCGGCGGAAGGGATTTGATGTAGTCGGTGCGGAACTGCTTGATGGTGCGCGGCATGGGGTAGAGAATGATCGCATCGCAGTCGGCCTGCAGCGTTCCCAGCACCTGCTCCTGTTCCTGCTCGTAGGAGGTGTTGCTGCTGATTGTGATGCTGTATCCGTATTGCTGTGTGGCCGTCTCGATCCCCTGATAGATGTGAAACACCGAGGAATGCGTTGAAAAGTTGGGGAAGATCGAGCAGATCCGGGCGTGACCCGCTGCGTGCCGCCGTTTCGTCTCGGGGATGCGTTTTACAAAGCATCCGCTGCCCCGCTTGAGCTCCACGATGCCGTCTTTTTCCAGGATGGAAAACGCCTGGTTGATGGTCGAGGTCGAGACTTCAAACAGTTTCTGGATTTCCCGGAAGGTGGGCAGGCGGTCGCCGGCGGTCAGCCGGTTTCCGGCAATGATTTCCTGGGAAATGTTCGCAGCTATTTTTTCGGGCAGACTGGTCATAGGGATCAAACGGTAAGAGATTGGTAAAAAAACATCAATCGATAACTGTTTCTGTTTTTTGTATTTATCGAACATATAAAGGCCTTTGTGCGCGATTGCCCGGGGCGTCACTGCAGGCTGTTTCCTTTGCTTCATGGGCGCAGCGGGGTTCATTGCCGGCCTGGCGCAGCGGGGCTGCGGCGATTGAAGGTTGACGGTTATTGTTCGAACGTATACAATATGCGAACAAAAAAGGCGGTGCAGTCCGGCCTGGAACCGCCTCGCGGCGAAGCCGAATGCGGACAGAAACAGGGGTTTTGTTCGGGGTGGCGCGTGGTGCGGAACGCAGGGCCGGTGCAAATGTTCTGCCGCGGACCGGGATCAGAGCAAATGCTGCGGAGTTTCTGTTCCGGTTTAAAGAGCGGTCGAGAACCGCTTCGATATAGGGTATAATCCGCAATGTGGGTGGGCTGATGAACGTTGACTTTCGGTTTGTTAATCTGAAAAAGGGTTGGCGCAGGGTGAGAGATTCCTTTCGCGGGTGCCCGGCCTGCGCGCTGTCGTTCATTTTTCTGCTGAATACGGACGGGCCGACCTGGACGGAGGATGTCTATCTTCCGCGCATCGGGATGAGCACCAATGCCGCGGGCCGGGCGATCCTGTGCAACACGGAAACCGGAGAGGAGTTTCTGCCGCTGGGGTTCAGCCATACCAATTCCGCCGAGGATGAGGATTATCTGGGCAGCAAGCACTCGCTGTTTACGCCCGAGTTTTACGATACCAACCGCTGGGAGGAGGTTCTGACCGACCTGGAGCGCTTCGGCTGCAATTCCATCCGGGTGTTCTTTTCGAATGATGTTGCATCGACCAACCAGGCCGGGGTCGTGATGCCGACGGGATTCGGCGGCCGGGCGGACAATGCGGCCAGCGGGGTGGATCCGGAATACATGGACAATTTCATCGATTTCATGGTGCGTGCCGGCCGGCACGGCATCTACGTGGTTCCGGTTCTGAACAACACGCCGCCGACGGCGTATTATTATGCGATTCGCGATCAATATGCAGTCAACCCGAATTTTGTGGATCGCAATATTGTTTGGGGTACGGAAGCGCAGCTGCAGACCCGCATGGAGGGCTGGCGCTGTGTTCTGGGTTATATCAAGGAAAAGGACGAGCGTCTGCTGTCAAACATTCTCTGCAACCTGATCTGCGGTGAAGTGCGGGCCCTGGCAAACTTTCTGCCCTTTACCAAAACCGGCGGGCTCGTCGAGGGGCCGAACGGGCAGTTTTATGACATGAGTTCCGACGAGGAGCGCCAGGGGCTGTTTAATGACGGCGTGGTCTACTGGGCGGATCAGGTCGGTCAGGCCGTTAAGAGCGTGGATCCCGACGCGCTCACGGGAGTGACGGTTGGCTTATACCAAGGCGACATCGGGCAGACCACCGGGCTGTACACCACCAATGGAATCCGCATGGCGGCCAATTATTACAACAATCACCCCGCCCTGGCGGCCCCGCTCTTTAATTCCGGGGCGCCGGGCTTTGATCTGGTGGATGTGCATGTGTACCCCTGGCGGGATGCCGGCGCGGAAGGCCGCCTGCAGGCGTCGATGATCGACGACTGCCGGCTGGACACCGTGACCGACAAGGCGCTGGTGGCTTTTGAATTCGGTGCGCAGCGCAACGACACCAACTACTATCCGGCCGCCAGCTGCTATCAGGGAATTTCCGCGTCGCCGACCTCCGTGGACATGCATGAGCAGCGGCAGCTGCTGCTCGATCGCGGGTTCCGCGGTGCACTCTTCTTCGCCTACGAAAATCTGGGGTTGGACGGCGATGTGATCACCGCCATTGAGCCGTATAAGCAGATTTTTTCAAAGCTGAGTCCCTCCCTGCTGGGCTGGCCGCTGGGGAATCCTGTTTTTGAAGACACCTTCAGCGACGGCGACTCCGCCGGGTGGACGCTGTCGGGCGGCGGCGACTGGACGGTGCTGGAGGCGGATGAGGCGTTTTATCAGAGCAATACGGATGCGGCCCGCTTTGCCACGATCGACAATCTGGTCGTGACCAATTTCAGCTTCGAGGCGGATGTCATTTTGCGGGCCAACCAGAACTGGGCCGGGCTGCAGTTCCGCAAAACCAGCCCGGGCGACGGGCCGTTTGACAGCGGGTATACCGTGTTTATGCACCGCGGCGGCGAGGTGCGCCTGTTTGATGCTTCCACCCTGACCACCGAGGCCGCCGTGATGATGCCGTTTCGTCCGCTCGATACGCAGATCACGCTCAAGGTGACAGCGGAAGGCGATCTCATATCCATTTATGTCAACAACCGCAAGATGACCGATGTGGTCCGGTCCTCCTACTCGTCGGGATATTGCGGCATGGTAACGTTTAAAACCCGGGCGGTTTTCGATGAAGTTCATATTGAAAAACTTCCGTAAGAGAGAGGTGCGCATGGAAATAAAGACCCTGGCGCTGCTTCTGATTCCGGTTGCCGTGATCAGCGGCCCGCTCGAACTGCCCTCGATTTTTTCGGACCACATGATCCTGCAGCGCGAGCAGCCCGTTCCGGTCTGGGGCAGGGCGGAGCCCGGCTCAACGGTGACGGTTGAGTTTGCCGGGCAGAAAAAAACCGCGGTGGCCGATTCTTCCAATCATTGGAACCTTTTTCTCGATCCGATGCCGGCGTCTTCCAAACCTTGGAAGCTGCAAATTTCCAGTGTCGAGTTGCAGGTTTCCTTCTCCGATGTACTCATCGGAGAAGTCTGGTTCTGTTCCGGGCAGTCCAATATGCAGATGCCGCTGCGCGGTGCGGACAACGCCGAGGCGGAGATTGCGGCGGCCGATCATCCGCAGATCCGGCTGTATCAGACGCCGCAGGTGTTTTCAGATCATCCCGTCGAAAAAATTGATGCGCAGTGGCAGGTGTGCTCGCCGGAGACCGCGGCCTCCTTTTCCGGGGTGGCCTACTATTTCGGGCGGAAGCTGCACCGGGAGCTGGATGTGCCGGTCGGGCTGCTGCTCAGCAGCTGGGGCGGGTCGCGCATCGAGCCGTGGACGCCGCCCTGCGGGTTTGAGGGGATTGAATCACTGGCCGATATATACCGCCAGATTCAGAACATGCCGAAGCTGGGCTCGAACCCGAATGCCGACCGGCAGTTCCCGACGGCCCTCTACAACGGAATGATTCATGCGCACATCCCGTTCGCGATTCGAGGGGCCATTTGGTATCAGGGCGGCGCCAACCACAGGGAAGGCATGCTGTATGTCGACAAAACCAAAGCGCTGTTCGGCGGCTGGCGCAAATTATGGGGCTATGAGTTTCCCTGCTATTTTGTTCAGGTGGCACCCTTCCATTTCGGACAGGAAGATCCGGGCATCCTGCCGGTCATGTGGGAGGCGCAGTCGCAAATCGTCAAATGTATTCCCAATACCGGCATGGCGGTGATTAACGACGGATACTCGCCGGATAACATACATCCGAAGGACAAGGTCACGCCCGGGGCCCGCCTGGCGCTGCTTGCGCTGGACAACACCTACGGCTTCGATCTGGTCAGCTCCGGCCCGGTTTTCCAAGCCTTGGAAAAACGCGATGGTGCGCTGAAAGTCAGCTTTGATTCCGCCGCCGGCCTGACCACTCGCGACGGCAAGGCGCCGGACTGGTTCGAGGTCGCGGGCGAGGACGGGGTGTTTCAGCCGACCGATGCAGAAATCGATGGGGATTGTGTCATTTTGCGCTGTGCGGGCGTTGCGGCGCCGGCTGCTGTGCGCTTCGCCTGGCACAAGCTGGCCTCGCCGAACCTGATGAACGGGGCCGGGTTGCCGGCCTCCGCCTTTCGCGCAGGGAATTTCCGGGATGCGAATCCATATTTCGATTGACAAAGAGGGAGCGCGAGTTCAAATTGTTCGTTGGAGAAAATAAAACGAACAAGTGGGCAGACTGCTAAATGAGGAGGGCATGAGATGAAAAGATTGATGATCGGACTATTGATGATGGGTGCCGGGATGGCGGTTGCGTCGGATTGGACCGGGGCGGCTTCGACCGACTGGTTTAATGCGGGGAACTGGAGCGGGGCGGTGCCGACCAACGGTTCGCCACAGGCCGCGACGGTGTTTGTCGACAACCCGGCGGTGGTCGCGAACGGGGATGCCGCGGTTTCGACCCTGTATGTGGGGCTGAACGGGGCGGGTTCCACTCTGCAGGTCGACAGCGGGTCGCTGACCGGCAGCGCGGCCATGCTGGTGGGGTATTCAAACCATCGCCAAGCCAGCTACATCCAAACCGGGGGCTCTGTTTCTGTTGACAGCGTGCAGGTGTCGCGCGATGCAAACTGTGCGTCAACGATGACGGTTTCAGGCGGAACGTTTTCTACTGCTGGTGCCCTTATTCTGGGAAAACAGGCTAAAACGACGTATGTGCAAACCGGCGGCAGCGTAACGGCCGGATCGGATCTGCTGCTGGGGTCCGGGGCGGCTGGAGATGCGGATGTCACGCTGACTGACGGATCGATCACAGTTACGGGTAATATGACTATTGGAGTCGGGCTGAATTCGTTGTCCACTCTTCGGATTAACGGGGGGACGGTTGATGTCGGCGGAACGTATACCCTGGAGAAGAACGGAACCGTAGCGAGTATTATTGATGGCGGCACCCTGACGGTCGGCGGGCAGCTTTCCCGCAAGGAAGCAGGGACGACTTTCACTTTCAGCAGTGGAACACTCAGCGTCTACGACATGGCCTACAACGGGGCCCTGGAGGTTGGGGACGGCACCAACAGCGCCACGCTGATTCTGCTGGAAAACGCGGATGAGCATATTGTGAATACCGATGTGCTGGCCGTGAACAGCAATTCCTGCCTGTACGGCGCAGGGATTTTTACCGGGGGAGCGGCGGGCAAACGCATCGGCGTAAAATCCGGCGGAACGATCTCTGCCGGGGAAGGTGCCGGGCAGATCGGCACCTTCACCGTCGGGCTGAATCAATCCCTGGTTCTGGGTGACGGGTCCGTGCTCGAGTTTGAAGCGGATGCGTCCGGTGCAGACCTGATCATTGTTTCAAATACGCTTTCATTTGTCAGCAATTCAACGGTGACCGTGGCGCTGACGAACCTGGGTGGCGCGGATTTCAGCCAGGATCATGTGCTGCTGACTTATGACAATCTGGTTAATTTTGATCAGGTCAACTGGGACGTGGATACGTCCGCAATCGGCGGAGGAAATCTCTGGGTGATGAATGATTCCGTCAATCAGGAGCTGATTCTGACTCAGGCTGCGCCCCCGGCTTCCGACGTTTCCTTCAGCGGATTCGGCAGCGGCCAGGACGTGATCAACTGGACGCTCGTCGAGGATTACGGCCGGTTTGACTACGGCGTGTATTACTCCACCAATCTGCTCGACGGCTTTGTGCCGCTGACCAATCTGGATTCGACGGTGACCAGTTTCACCAACATGATCGATACCTCTCCGGTTTTCTACAAGATTACCGCTGAATAATTGTTCGTCGGCAGTTGTTAAGCGAACAAGTGTTAAAAAAGGGCTAACGATGAAAAAATGGATAACGGGAATAGCAGTGTTGGCGGCCGGATCGGCGTTTTCGGTTGACTGGGTACCAACCGATACCGGAACGTACAGTTGGTTTGATGCGGTCAACTGGGGCGGAACCTTGCCGGCCAGCGGAACCACGGCGTTAATCAAAAACAGTGAGTCCACCGTGGTAATTGCCGGTCAGGATGCAACCGCTTCGCTGGTGCAGATCGGGCGCGACGGTCTCGGCCCGACCTTGAAGGTGGAAAGCGGGTCGCTGACCTCCGCCGGAACGTTGCTGGTTGGCTTTCAAAATTTTAAGGTCGGGACGTTTGAGCAGAGTGGCGGCGCGGTTTCGGTCGGCAGTGTCACGATTGGTCAGAAAGTTAATGCGGATGGGACTTTGAACGTATCCGGCGGAACCTTTGACTCGGCTGGAAACATTATCATCGGCAGTGCGGCGACCGGTCATTATACGCAGTCCGGCGGGACGGTGGGTACCGATGAGAGTTTGATTGTCGGTAATGTGGCCGGCGGGGTGGGCGATGCCACCATTACAGCCGGAACGCTCAATGTGAGAGATCTGGACATGGATGGCGCCGGGATCGGAACCTTTAATGCCAATGGCGGAACGGTGAATGTCAGCCGTGATTTTCTGCTGGGCGGAACGCTGGGCGGCACGTATGACGGCAGCATCAACGGAGCAACCGTGAATGTGGCCGGGCAGATGGCAACGAGAGCCGCGGGAATGACGTTTTCGTTCAACAGCGGAACGCTCAAGGTAAACGACATGGCGTGGAACGGCGATCTTTCCGTCGGAAACGGCACGGACAGCGCCACGCTGATTTTGCAGGCCAATGCCGACGAGCATGTTGTGAATGCGGATGTGCTGGAAATCAATAACAATGCCCGTCTGTACGGGGCGGGCACCCTGACGGGCGGCGCGGCCGGCAAGAGTGTCGGCATTCAGTCCGGCGGCGTGATTTCCGCCGGCGAAGGCAGTGCCGAGATCGACATGTTCAGCATCGGCCTGAACCAGACACTGAGCCTGGCCGACGGATCCGGAATTGAGTTCGACGCGGATGCCGGCGGATCGGATTTGATTACGGTGCTCGATAATATTCTGTTTGCTGAGGATGCGACCGTTTCGCTGATCCTCAATGATCTGGGCGGTGCGGATTTCAGTCAGGATATGGTTCTGATGACCTACGGCAGCCTGACCGGATTCGACTCGGTCAGCTGGGCGATCAATGCCGACGGGGTGGCCGGTTATACGGCCGCGGATTTCGCTGTGCTGAACGATACGGTCAACAGCCAGCTCGTTTTGTCTCAGATTCCGGAGCCGGCAACCATGAGCCTGTTCTTAATGAGTTGCGGTTTGATCGCCCTGTTTAAGCGCCGTCACGATCTGATTTAGTCTCGATTAGCTTCCTGTCCGACGCAACCGCCCGGCACCCGTCAGGAGATTGCGTCGGCAGTATTTTAAGGTGCCTGGAATAATGTGTGCGGGACTTAAACCGGAGGCCGGAGTGCTGTATACCCATCATGCTGGAGTGAATACATACGATGAAACGGATCAATACACTGTTGTGCGGCATGCTTCTGAGTGCGGCCGGTTCGTGGGGAGAACGGGTCCATCTGTATGATTTTGAAAAGGGAGGAAAGGATGCGGTCGGCTCCCTGCACTCAGATCGTTTGATGAACGTTGAGTTTAAAGACGATCCGGTTCGGGGCAGTCAGGTGGCCCGGTTCAGTGGGCAGGATTCCTATATCGATTTTCCGGCGTGCAAATTCGGCGGGCAGTTTTCGCTGTCGGTCTGGATTTGTCCGGAGCCGCAGTCGTCCGTGAACGGGCGTGCGCCGATCGAAGTGATTCTGTCATCCGGCGGAGTCGGCAGCAAGCCGGGCGTCAAGCTGTATATGAACAATCATTACGCGGCGGGGCGCGACGGATTCCTGAACCTGGACCTGAGGGATGACAACCGCAAAGGGCTGGCCGCCAAGGCGAACGCGGCTTTGGGCTATGACCAATGGACGCACATTGTGGTGACGGTGGATTCCGATGCCCGTACCGCTGCGTTTTTTAAAGACGGGGAGCTCGTCGGCACGGACGAGATTATGCCCGGGTTCAAGGACAATGCCCCGTTCAAGCTGGGCAGTTTTTTCGGCAAGACCAATCGCTGGTCCTTTAAGGGTGCCATGGATGATCTTGCAATCTATAATCATGTGTTGAGTGCAGAGGAAGTGGCAGGGTTATACAATGGATCTAAATAAAAAGTGTTTGACGGCGTGTTTGTGGTTGGCCTGCGGGCTGCAGGCTGTGGCGGGTTCGAATCTGCTAAGCAATGCTGATTTCAGCGAGGGAACCGCCGGCTGGCGGCCCGTGAACACGGATTCGCCGTATTTCGAGGGAGGCGTTGTGGAAGAGGAGGGGGCTCCTGCATTGCAGCTGATTTATCGCAGTCCCGGAGAAGTGACGTTTGTACAGTTTGCCCAAACTGTTCCGATGAGAGATCCCGATGGGGTGTATGAACTGAGTGCGGAAATAAAATGTCCGGTTGCTGATGGCGGTGTCGGGCCCTATATCGCGGTCAACTATTTAAACGGGGGCGGGAGGCGCCTGGCCTTTGGAAATGCTCCGTATCTTGAGCCGGACGGCGAATGGCATACCGTTTCGGTTCGACTTCAGCCCCCGTCCGGGACCGTCCGGGCGGATATCTCATTGATCCTTCACGGCCACGGAGAAGCGTTCTTCCGGAATGCGACCTGGCGTGAACTCTCATTAAATGAGCAGGAACAGGACGGAACGGAGGTCACGTTGACCGTGGCTTCAGAAGCTCATGACCTGCCGCTGTTCGGGGTGGGGGCCGAGGACGACGGATGGGCTCACACAAAAGGCAACCGCAGTCACGGCTGGACCGACGAGGACCTGGCCGTCTGCGAAAAACAGATTCGCTGGCTGGAGCCGGATTTTGTGCGCATGTTTATCTGGATCGGCGAGTGGATGCCCTTTGGGTATTTTTCCGATCCCGCCAAGAAGGATGCCCCGTTCAACTGGGACACCGATCTGATGCAGAGCAAATATAAAATGCTTTCGCTGTACAAGGAGCTGGGAACGACGGTTGAGATCACCTGTGTGGAATGGAACATCGAACGCTTCGGTCACATGTGGGGTCAGCCGCAGCGCACCCTGAACGCCTATGCCGACCTGATGGAGCATCTTATTAAAGAAAAGGGCTTCGATCATATTCGCTATTTCACCCTGTCGAATGAACCCAATATTTCCTTCGCGGCGCAGGGCGGCAGTTTTGAGCTCTACGTCTGGTTCTGCAAAAACCTGCAGCAGGAATTCGATGCGCGCGGCCTGAACCTCAGCGTGGTCGGCGGCGACGACGGCAATAATTTCGCCTGGTTCAAGCGCTGCGTGACCAACCCGGAACTCTTTGAATCCGCCGCGGTGTTTGCCTCGCATCAATATCCGCGATTCCCGAAGTGGAACCCGCAGCACAAAACCGATTTCTTCAGGGAGCGGACGGAACTGATGGATTCCATGCCGGTGCGCAAGCCGATGATCATGGCGGAGTTCGGGTTTGCCGGGCGCGACGTTTCCTCGATCAATAATCCCTACATGAAGGAGTACGATTACGCCATCCAGCTGATGGACTACATGCTGGAAGGGTTTGAGTTCGGGGTGTCCGGATTCAACGTCTGGACCATGTACGAAATGTATTACGCGCCGTACACCGGCAACGATGTGCACGGCAACAAGCTGATGACCTACGGCCTGTGGGACTACGAGGGCAACCGCCTGCGGCCCTGCTTCTATGCAACGGCCCTGCTGACCCGCAACACCGAACCCGGCGACCCGGTGGTCAGCTGCATCTCCTCCGACCCGGCGCTGGTCCGCTCCGTCGTCATCGGAAACAAACTGTTTTTTGTCAACAAATCGATCCGGGCGGTGGAGGCTTCCATTGAAGGTGCGGATCCCGGTTGCGGGGTGTATTATAACCGCAACATTACAGACGGCCGGATCCTGCGGGAAGGCGAAGCGCTGAACATTGCGGACGGGAACGCATCGCTGCCGGCGGAGAGCTTTGGGTATATTCAATTATCAGGGAAGGGGCGGTAACCATGAAAAGACGCAGCTTTATTTCTGCGATGTGCGGTGCGGGGGCCTGCCTGGCGATGGCCGGATTCACACAGGCAGTCGACCGGCAGCCGAATGTGCTTTTCCTGATGGCGGATGAACAGACCTTCAGCCTGCTGGGAGCCGCGGGCAACACCTTGATCAAAACCCCGAATCTCGACCGGCTCGCGCACGAAGGGGTTTTGTTTGAAAACTGCATCGTTACCACGCCGTTCTGTTCGCCGTCGCGCGCCTCCATCATGACCGGGCTGTATCCGCACCACCATTTGGTCGAAAACAATGTGAATCAGAATACGACCGAGTTTTCTCTCGACCCGCAGCGCACCCCGGTCACCGAAAACATTCTGTTCGAACAGGGCTACAAAACCCTGCACTGGGGGAAAATTCATCTGTTCGGCGAAAACAACCGCTACAAGCCGTATATCCTGCTTCCGTGGCACTGCAACAGCAACCTCAAATGTTATGAGTCCTGGCCGGAATTCTACGAGCCGCTGCGGGCTGAATATGAACCGAAGCGGATGGCGGATCTCGCCGCGCGCGGCCTGGAGGTTCCGTTCGATTTTAATCCGAAAAACGTCACCCATTCGGCCGATATCTACGGCAAACCGGAAATGCGGGCCGTCAAGGATATGGGCCGGCTGAACACGCCGCCGGAGCTGAAGCGCGAGCGGTTTTTCGGGTTGGAACTCATCGCCGCCATGGAAGAATTTAAAGACGAACCGTGGATGCTGACCTGCTCCTATCATCCGCCCCACGAACCGCTGTTTGTTCCCGAGCCCTACTACAGCATGTACGACCGCGATGCCATCCCGCTGCCCGACAATCAGGATGCCATCACGCAGGACAACGACAAAGACAGCCGGGCGCGGCGGGACGGACAGAAAATCGGCGAAGCCGGTATTCGCGAATTCATGGCGCTGAATTACGGTTTCGTGACCATGGTCGACGACTACATCGGCGAGATCCTCGACAAGCTCGACGAGCTGGGGCTGACCGACGACACGCTGGTCATCTTCACCTCGGATCACGGCGACATGGTCGGCGGGCACGGGTGCGTCGGCAAGCGCATCATGGGCCAGTACGACGAGCTGCTGCGCGTTCCGCTGCTGATGCGCTACCCGCGCAAAATGAAAGCCGGAACGGTGGTCAGCAAGCCCGTCAGCTGCATCGACCTGATGCCGACCATCCTCGACTACACCGGGCAGACGCCGCCGAAGAAAATTGACGGGATTTCGCTGCGTCCGCTGATTGAGAACCCGGATCTGCCGACCTGGCGCGATTACACCGTCTCCGAGCGCGGCTGGGAGGGCTTCCTGAATCAGCGGGTCTTCCGGACGGCGGAATGGAAATACGAGTGGTGCAATGATCCCCGCTGGAAAAACAAGCTGTTCCACCTGTCAGCGGACCCTCTGGAAACGCGCGACCTGTTCGATCACCCGGAATACAAAGGCGTCGTTCAGGATCTGCACCGCCGTCTCGGTCAATTCATGGAAGAAACCGGCGATTATGCGCTCAAAACCTACTCCCCGGATGCCTTTGACGTCTCGAAAAAGAAAGTGCACAAGGCGACCATTAATAAAATCAAACGCGACTGAATTACCTCCAGCAGTCCGAAGAATTCTCTATGTATAAAATGAATGGATGCATGGCTGCCGCCGCAATGCTGGCGGCGGGAACTGCGGTTGACGCGCAGGAAAAACCGCTGAATGTGGTGATGATTGTCGCCGATGACCTGGGCTGGAAAGATCTCGGCTGTAACGGCGCGGAATTCTTTGAAACCCCGAACATCGACCGGCTGGCGGCGCGCGGCATGATTTTTTCGAATGCCTATGCGGCGGGGGCGGTCTGCTCGCCGACGCGCGCGTCGATCCTGAGCGGAAAAAATCCTGCCCGTACCGGGATCACCAATGCGGGAACCGCCAAGATGGAGCGCAAGACTCAGCAGAACGGCGGGTATGGCGAAATGAAAGGACCGTGGCCGGCCTGCTCGCCGTACAAACCGCCGCTGACGCCGCTGGGCCTTCCGGCCGCGGAAAAGACGATTGCTGAATATTTGAAGCCGAAAGGGTATGCCACCGCCTGCATCGGCAAATGGCATCTGGCTTTTGGCGGCGCGATGCCCGAAGAACAGGGATTCGATGTGACCTTCGGGGCCGCAAAGGACAGCGGCTGGTGCTCCTATTGGCCGCCCTACGAGCCGGTGGGGTATTCCGAAGAGATGCCCGGAGAGCACCTGACGCACCGGATTGCCCGCCATGCCGAAGCGTTTATTGCAGATCACAAAACCGATCCGTTCTTTCTATACCTGACACCCTATTCGGTTCACGGCCCGTACGAGCCGATTCCGGAAAACCTGCAGTACTTTATACAGAAGAGTCAAACCACTCCGACCGACCTCTCCCTGAAATATGCGGCACTGCTCAAGGGGCTGGATGATCTGGTGGGCCGCGTGGTTGCCTCGCTGGAAGCGGCGGGCGTTGCCGGCCGCACGGCCATCCTTTTCTGGTCCGATAACGGGCCGGTGGTGTTTGACCGGCATGCCAAACGAGGGCGCGGCGGTAAAACCAACGGTCAGCGCCTGACCCGGGTCGCCCCGCTGCGCGGTGAAAAAGCGTGGCTGTACGAAGGCGGCATCCGTGTGCCGGCCTTCTGTGTTGTTCCCGGAATGGCGGCGAATCAGTCCTCGGATCAGCCCGTGATTACAACGGATATTCTGCCGACCATTCTGGAGCTGGCCGGAATTTCTCCGGATGAGCCCGCGCTGCTGGACGGGCAGAGCCTGCTGCCGCTGCTGAAGGGCGGGGCGCTGGCGCGAGACACGCTGTACTGGCACTACCCGCACTGGGGCTGGCCGTCGTCCGCCATTCGAAAGGGAAGTTATAAGCTGATTTATTTCTACGGCCGGGGCAGCGAACTCTACGACCTGGAAAACGATCTCAGCGAGACCCGCAACCTGGCCGCCGAGATGCCCGAAAAGGCCGAGGCCATGAAAAAAGAGCTGCTCGACTGGCTGGACGGGTGCGGCGCCCTGATGCCGACGCCCAACCCGGATTTTGACCCGTCACTCCCCCCTCAGGATCCCAAACCGGAGGTGGCGAACGGCGGCGAACTGATTATGAACTGATTGCCCCGGAAAGTATTTGGGTACGAAATATTAGTCATGTCTGATGAAATTTATACTATGTTTTTTGACCGCAAAGACGCAAAGACGCAAAGACGCAAAGACGCAAAGACGCAAAGAATTAAAGAAGAATGCTTGTTTCCATGCATTGGAAGAATTGTGAAAAAAAAACTCCAAGTATTGGAACGCAGCGTCGGCTCTATGAGCCGGTTTTTCTCCCCTTTGAATCTGAGAATTATTTGTTCCTTACGCGTCTTCGCGTCTTTGCGGTCATATGCCCGACAGTTATTTGCTGATGGTGTCCCGGATATTGTTGCAATGGAGAAAATAACATGACGTCCCGAGAACTGGTTTATGCCACACTGGATTTCAACATGGCCGCAGCGACAAGAGTCCCGCGTCAATTATGGGTGCTGCCGTGGGCGGACGAAAATCATCCGGGGGCGAGTGCGGCGCTGAAAGCCGAATTCCCGGATGATATTGTCCATGCTCCGGGCAAGTTGATGAGTGCGGTGAACGAGCGCACCACCGGCGGCATGTTTGCCGTCGGAACCTATGTGGATGAGTGGGGCTGCATCTTCGAAAACCGGCAGAGCGGCATTATCGGCGAAGTGAAGACACCGATTGTGGACGACTGGAGCGATACCTCCCGCGTTCATCTCCCCGTGGAGGCGCTGGATGTGGATGTCGACCACGTGAATGAATTCTGCCGCAATACCGATTGCTTTGTACTGGCCGGCGCCATCCAGCGGCCCTTCGAGCGGCTGCAGTTTATTCGCGGTACCGAAAACCTCTATATGGATCTGGCGGAAGAAGATGAAGATCTGATGACCTTTATTCAGGTGTTGCACCAATTCCATTTGAAAGAACTGGCGGTGTGGAGCCGGACCGATGTGGATGCGCTGTTCATCATGGACGACTGGGGCACGCAGAACAGCCTGCTGATCAATCCGGTCATGTGGCGCGCGGTGTTCAAGCCGCTCTATCGGGACTATATCGATCTGGCTCATCGGGCCGGCAAAAAGATCTTCATGCATTCGGACGGATATATTCTCGATATTTTCCCTGACCTGATCGAGCTGGGGCTGGATGCGATCAACTCCCAGATCTTCTGCATGGGGGCGGAGAAGCTGGCCCGCTTTAAAGGGCGGATCACCTTCTGGGGCGAGATGGACCGCCAGCACATCCTGCCCGACGGAACCCCGGAGGAAGTCAACGCCGCGGTTTCTTCGGTTTATGAATCGCTGTACGCGCAGGGCGGGGTCATTGCGCAGTGCGAGTTCGGCCCCGGCGCCAAGCCGGAAAATATTCACGCGATGTACGCGGCATGGAACCGCATCGCCTCCTGAACCGGAATGTAAGAGTACATCGAATGAAACCGTCTGCGTTTGATACTGCTTTGTTTGACAACCCGCCTGCCGAATATCGCGGCGCGCCGTTCTGGGCGTGGAACTGCGATCTCGACGAGGGGGAGCTGCTGCGGCAGATCGGAATTTTTCAGGAGATGGGCATCGGCGGATTTCATATGCATTCCCGCACCGGAATGAATGTGCCGTATCTGAGCGATGAATTCATGGCTGGGGTGCGGGCCTGCGTGGATGAGGCATCCCGTCGCGGGATGAAGGCCTGGCTGTATGATGAAGACCGCTGGCCGTCCGGGTTCGCCGGCGGCGAGGTGACAAAGCATCCGGAGTACCGGACTAAATATATTCTGTTCACGCAGACGCCGTACGGGGCCTCAAGCACCGGCGAATGCAATATCCCCTGCGCGGCCGCCGCCCGTTCCGAAAACGGCACGCTGCTGAGCCGCTATGCCGTGTTTCTTCAGGACGGATGCCTGGCGGACTATCGCCGGCTGTCGGATGACGAAGCCGTTCCGCCCGGTGCGGCGTGCTGGGCTGCCTATCTGGAAACCGCCGCGCCCTCCGAATGGTTCAACGGGCAAACCTACGTCAACACACTCAAAAAAGAAGCCACGGAGTGTTTTATCCGCTCGACCCATGAGCGCTACAAACAGGCCGTCGGGGAGGCGTTCGGTAAAACCGTTCCCGGCATCTTCACCGATGAACCTCAGTTCGCCAAAAAGCAGTACTTCAAGTCGCCGGAAGATCAGTGCGACCTGATTATCCCGTTTACCGAGGAGTGCTTCGATGAATTTTCCGCCCGCTCTTCGTGCGATTTCCTCGATGTGCTTCCGGAAATTTTCTGGGAGCTTCCGGATCATAAACCCTCGGTTCATCGCTATGGCTATCACGACTGCATCGCCGAACTTTTCGCCCGCAATTATGCCGGAACAATCGGGGCCTGGTGCCGCGAAAACAGACTGAGTTTCACCGGGCACCTGATGAACGAACCGACGCTGGAAAGCCAGACCGGATCGCTGGGTGAAGCCATGCGCTCCTACATTGAGTTCGATCGGCCCGGCATCGATATCATCAATGATTACTTCGAGTACACCTCCGCCAAACAGGCCCAAAGCGTGGCACGGCAGAACGGATCGCCCGGAATCACGAGCGAGCTGTACGGCGTCACTAACTGGGACTATGATTTCAAGGGTCACAAGGCACAGGGCGACTGGCAGGCCGCGCTCGGCGTGGTGCTGCGGGTGCATCATCTGACCTGGGTCTCGATGAAAGGGGAGGCCAAGCGCGACTATCCGGCCTCGATCGGATATCAGTCGCCCTGGTGCCGGAGGTATTCGGTTGTCGAAGATCATTTCGCCCGCGTGAACCTGATGATGACCCAGGGCCGTCCGCTGGTGCGGGTCGGTGTGATTCACCCGATCGAGTCCTACTGGCTGGCCTACGGTCCCTCCAGTCAGACCGGTCGCGAGCGGGCGCATCGCGAACAGCAGTTCGACCTCATCAACCGCATCCTGCTTTTCGGCCTGATCGACTACGACCTGATCTGCGAGTCGCTGCTGCCGCGCCAGTGCGCGCTTGAACGCATCGGCGACACCTTCCCGGTCGGCGAAATGAATTACCAGGTGATCCTGGTTCCCGGCATGCGAACCATTCGGAGCACCACGCTGGATGCGCTGGAGCGCTTCGCGGCGAGCGGCGGCCGGATTGTTTTTGCCGGAGAGATTCCGGAGCTGGTGGATGCGGTTCCCTCCGCCCGCCCGGCCGAGCTGGCCGGACAGTGTGTGGTGACCGATTTCTCGGCATACGGCATCCTGAAAAACCTGAGCGATGTTCGGGATTTGCGGGTTTTTGACGCCGGCGGTGCGCCGGCAGATTACCTGCTGTATCAGATGCGGGCGGTGCAGGATGAGCGCGTGCTGTTTTTGTGCAACAGCAGCCGCACGGAAACCAAAGAGAATCTTCAGGTCTTCATCACCGGGGAGTGGATCTGTACGGAACTCAATACGCAGACCGGAAATTCTGCAGCGCTGGCGGCGGTCTACAAAGACGGGGCCACCTGTTTTCAGTACTCGCTGCATCCGGCCGGCAGCCTGCTGCTGAGTTTAAAACCGGGCCGCGGTCCGCAGCCGGAACCGGAACGCCCTGCTGCGGACGGCGAACCGATCCGCCTTCCTGCCGCCCATTCCTATGAGCTGAGCGAGCCGAATGTGCTTCTGCTCGACCAGGCGCAGTGGCAGTGGAACGACGAAGCGCTGCAGCCGAAAGAGGAAATCCTGCGCATCGACAGCCTGCTGCGGGCGAAGCTGTCGCTGAAGCCGCGCAACGGGTTGGACCGTCAGGCCTGGTGCGACCGCGATCCGGCACCTGTGCTGGGCACGTTGACACTGCGGTTTGATTTTGAATCGCAGCAGATTTTTCAGGGCTGCGAGCTGGCGCTGGAAGATGCCGGGACGATCGGAATCACGCTGAACGGCGAAGCGGTTGCGGAAGCACCCGCAGGCTGGTGGGTGGACCGCTGCATTCAAAAAGTCCCCCTGCCGGAAATCAAAGCAGGACAGAACACCCTGTGCCTGAAAATACCGTATAACCGGAAAACCGATCTCGAATGGGTTTACCTGCTGGGAGTATTCGGGGTTCAGTTGATGGGGGATCAGGCGGTGCTGACCGACCTGCCGAGCCTGCTTCCCTATGGAAACTGGACGCAGTACGGATTCCCGTTCTATGCCGGAAACATCGACTATAAAATCGCACTGCCGAAGCGGGACATTCAATCGCTGCAGTTCCCGTTTTTTAAAGGGGCGCTGCTGGATGTTTCTTTGAACGACCGGCTGGTTTCTTCGGCTGCCTTCCCGCCGTATGAGATTCAGCTGCCGGCGCTGAATGCGGAAGAGGCCGGCACATTGACGGTTCGCGTATACGGCAACCGGGTCAATGCATTCGGAAGTGTGCACAACACCGATGAGCAGCGCAATGACTGGGTCCGCTACGGGCCGCTGGGCTACCGCTCGGAAGGAAAAGACTGGTCCTATGAATATCAGCTGCGGCCGATGGGGATTTTGACCGCCCCGTTAGCGTTTAAGAGAAATGGAGTCGAATGATGTGGACACTGGCGGTGATGTTTTTATTTGCGGGGGCGGCCGACCTGCAAACCATGGAGGATGAATCGGTCGTCTTCTGCAGCGATCTGCAGCCGCGCAGCGCCCGCCTGCTGTTTGCGCCGGTTGACATTCAACGTGTAAAACGGGCCAACGGCACGCAGACCTTCGAGGAAAACGTCGACTACACCGTTGATGCCGACGGGCTGATCACTCTGACGCCCGATTCGCGGATTCCGGTGCTGGATTACTATGCCGCCGAGAAGGACGATACCTTCTACCGGTTTGTGGATACCGGCGGCGCCATCTTCTATTCCCCCGGCGGGGTCTGGAAGCACAACGACTATGATGTGGTGGTCACGTACACGCATACCAACTCGCTCTCCGCACTGATGGACGGCGTCTGGTCATCGAAACTGACCGTCGCATTGAGCAGGATGCAGGCGCAGCTTCCGGTGAATGCCACGTTTTACGGCGACAGCATCACGGTCGGGGCGCAGGCCTCTTCGCTGGCGCCCGGGGCGGAGCCTTTCGCCCCGTCCTATCCCATGCGGGTGGTGGACGACCTCAAAGCCCGCTACGGGTTTGACCAGATCAGCTATGCCAACCTGGCCGTCGGCGGGAAAATGAGCAGCTGGGGCCTCGAGAACATCCAGCAGGTGATCGAGTCCGATCCCGATCTGGTCGTGCTGGCTTTTGGAATGAACGATTCGTCACAGAGCGTGCCGACGGCCGATTACAAACAGAACACGGAGTCGATGATTGAGGCGCTGCGGATAGCCAACCCCAATGTCAGCATCATTCTGGTTGCCGAGTTTTCGCCCAATCCCGAGTTTGTGAACGCCAACTATGCGTTGCGCGCCCAGGCCCGCGACGCGCTCTTCGAGCTGTACTCCGCTTATGACAACATCGCCTTTGTCGATGTCGGGGCCGTGTCGCGCCCGATAGCCGTGCGCAAGAAGTTTCAGGACTTCAGCGGCAACAACATCAACCATCCCAACGACTTTATGCACCGCATCTATGCCGACGTGATCCGAAATGTTTTTGATGTCGACGTGACGGGTCCGGTTCCGGATCTCGTGACCCAAGTGACGGATCACTGCACGAATGTGGTCGGCGGACAGCCGGACACCAACTTTGACGGACGCGAGTACATCGGGGTGCGCGGCGCGCTCGCCTCGTCCGATGCCCAGTACGGCCTGCTGCAATTCGAACTGCCGGAGCGCGAGATTCTAAGCGCCGTGCTGCGGCTCAAGTCGTACTCGACCGCCAAGCCGCCGAGCTGGGGAACCAACGCCAATGTCAATGTGCAGGTGATGGTCATGTCCAGCAACAATGCCGCCTTCGCCGAGTCCGAAGCGACCTTTAACAGTCAGTCTGCGGGCCGCGCCTGGAAAAACTCGGCGAATGCGGATGCCGCCTTGTTCGCCGCCCGCGACAGCGGGGTGACAGGCACCCTGACAACGTTCATCCCCGGCGGGGACTGGGCCGATTCGGC
>JBFHEM010000066.1:0-23150 GCA_041584215.1 Tichowtungia sp.
GATCGTCTGCCATTTTCTTGTTCATGTTGATGCCAATGGTCTTGGTGCCTTTTCCGATCGGATTTGTTGTCATAAGATGCCTCCCTTTTTTTCGATTTATAAAATATGACGAAAGAAGATACACCGCCTTTTCACATCAAGCGATATATTTTGTTGAAAAAAAAAGTTTTAGAGGGCGCTTGGCTAAGGGGATGCTCCAGGGGACGGAGGTCGGAGGTCGGAGGTCGGCCTAAAAATGCGAGTTGCTTCAATTTTCAGGCAAGATGAAATGACGAAATAATAGGACTGACACCGGGTCCTTTGTCCTTCCGCATGATCTGGCGGGAGGATTTAATGATGGCGCCGAGCCGCTGGGCGGTGGTCTTTGGCGGGGCAGTTTTCTTTTTTCGAACGGTTTTCTTAGTCGTGGTTTTTTTTGGCATAGTTAAATCCGGTTATGCGGCATAAAGAAGTTTCTGCAGCTTGGTGACGGCTGCACGGAGCTCATCCGCGCCTCCAAATCGACTGATAATCTCGGAGACATTACCGAGGTCAGAAACGGGTGGGACTTTAAGTGAGTCCGGAATCGTAAATTCGGACGGACCGTGTTCGGCGTATTTTTCGAGCAAGGTGTCGAGAATCTGGCGAGCCTGTTCGCCATACTGTTCCAGGAAGTCGGGGGTTTCTTTCCGCAAACGGGCGGCGCGTTCCTTGCGGGTGAGCACCGGGGCATTCCATGCGATATTGCAGAGCAGGTCGAATGGGTCAGCTTCGGGATTGCCAAATGCTTCACCGGCATCAGACGCGCTGATTCCCTTACTTTCCAGCTCGCGCAGGATTTCGGCGCGGCGGTCGGGATCGGCCCACCCGTGCCGGAATTGAGCCACATCGATGAATAGGGAGCGCACTACTTCACCGGTATAGTCGCGAAATTCGGTAGCGCGCAGCTGTTTTCCCTCGGCATCAAGATCCTGAGTCAGATGTGTGGCTATACTAACCTTGCCCGTCTCAACGTAATACTTGCGCGGATCTTCGTCGACTTCTGGCGGCTCGACAATGACAGGAGGCTCAGGATAAACGGTGGTGTCGCCATCATCCCCCTCGTCGGGATCATCCGGGCCGGGATCGACGATCGTTGTTGTGGCTGTGTTTCCATCATCATCGATTTCTTCTTCAGACACGAACTCAGGATCGCCATCAAACTCGTTATCGGCGAAGTGACGGGTCGCGGTGCCGGTGTAGTCGAGGATGTTGAAATATAATTTGTCATAGTCTTCGCGGAGACGGGTGCCGCGTCCGATGATTTGCTTGAACTCCGTCATGGTGCCGATCACCCGAATGAGGACCACGTTCTTGACCATCGGCGCGTCCACACCCGTACTTAAAAGCTGAGAGGTGGTGAGAATGACGGGAGTCTCGGTTTCGAGCTCTTGAAACCGGCTCAAATGGCCTTTGCCAATAGCTTTTTCGTCAGAAGTGACCCGGCATACGTAGTCCGGGTGCTTCTTAACAATATCGGTGCTTAGATTATTGAGAAGCTGTCGCATTTCATCGGCGTGCTCCTGATCCGTACAGAAGACGATAGTCTTGTCGTAGGAGTTCGTCCGTTTAAGAAAACCGGTCAGGTGCTTTGCAATGGCTTCGGAACGGGGCCGCAACGAGAGCCGCTTCTCGAATTCAGGCGTGTGGTATTCCTCGTCGGGAATCTCGCGGCCGAGTTTATCAAGTTCACCTTTCGTAGGGCGCCAACCGGTCGCGTCCGCAGACGTCACAACCCGATGCACACGATACGGGGCCAGGAACCCGTCGGCTAGACCTTGGCGAAGGCTGTATTGGTAGATGGGATTTCCAAAGTAGCGATACGTAGCTTTATTGTCCTTCCGGAGCGGAGTTGCCGTCATACCCATTTGAACAGCGGGTTTGAAATAATCGAGAATTTCCCGCCAATTGCTTGTCTTTCGCGCACTGCCGCGATGGCACTCGTCAATAATGATGAGGTCAAAGAAATCCGGAGCATATTCCTTATAGAGTCCGGGGCGTCTTTCGTCTTCAGCAATAGACTGGTAGGTTGAGAAATACATTTCGCGGCTTTTGATCGCTTCGCCGTCTTCAATCTTATGCCGCGCGTCGCCAAACGGGGTAAAGGTTTTGTCCTTCGGATCATCTACCAGAATATTGCGGTCAGCGAGGAATAGGATCTTCGGCCGCTTGACCGGATCATTAGAGCTGTTCCAACGAGTGGTCCAAAGCTTGTAGCAAACCTGGAATGCAACGACGGTTTTTCCGGTACCGGTCGCCATCGTAATAAGAATGCGTTTGTCGCCACGAACAATGGAATTGACCGCTCGATTAATCGCAACTTGCTGGTAGTAGCGAGGCGGCCGTTCCACATCGTTAAAATAAGGTGCGAGCACTTTCTCCTGCGAAAGTACAGGTAGTGGGGCGACACCGTTTAGCCGTGCCCATAGTTCTTCCGGGGTTGGGAAGGAATCGACGCTTTTTTCAATGCCGGTTGTGTAGTCGAATTCGATGATGCCCTTCCCGTTCGTGGAATAGGCGAACTTTAAATCGAGAATATCTGCATACTCTTTGGCCTGCGAAAGTCCAGCGCCTGGGGTTTTGTAGTCCGCTTTCGCTTCCACGACGGCAATCGGAAAATCCGGTCGGTAACGTAAGAGGTAGTCCGATTTTTTCGGATCTCCCCGGATAACCTTACCACCAACAATTCGAATGCGACCTTTGGGGTTTGTGAAGTAGCGCTGCTCCGCAATACTGTAGGGCGCATTTTCCCATCCTGCAGCCTGAAGGCTTGGAACCACATATTTTCGGCATGTATCCGCCTCATTCATCTAAGTATCTATTCCTCTTCCAATGGCTCGGGAACATAGACCCGCTTAAGAGGCAGCATCCCTTTATATTTTGAATCGAACTGCTCGTAATGGGTGAGTACCAGGTTGACCAGCTCGTCCCCGTCGATCAGTCGCAAGTTGCTCTTGTTGCGGGCAGTGCTGCGGGCCTGATTGGTATAGGTTCCCAAGGTAATGAACAGACCGTATTCTGTCGGAGACAGCTTACCAATAAGCTGAGAAACAACCGGATCGCCGGTGCTGCCTTCAGTGCTCTTGACCTGCACTTTGACAATCGGGGGCTCAAACCCCAGCTCGTCTTTATGGGCAATAATATCGATGCCGCCGTCCGGTCCGGGCGGAGCAATGCGGGTTTTGTAACCCATTGTGTTGAGCAAATGACCGATAAACTCGGCGAATCCGTGCCCTTTTAACTCCTGGGCCAGCACCTTCAGAATAAAGTCACGGGTGTTCTGCTCGATTTCTTCAGCCACATAAGGGGCTGTATCGTCGCCGCCCCCGCCTTCGCTCACCGGCTGCCCGCCGAGTGCCGCCACAAATTCATCGGCGTAATTTTTGACCTGAAAGAAGCTCATTGCGGAACCGATTTCATACAGCGCACCCTGAGAAAAACGAGTACGCGGAAAATCTTTGATCCATTTGACTGCACGACGGTTCGGATAACCGCCCTGGTTTTTTTTCACGAAAGTATAATCACCAACGATTTCGCCAATATGCACATGGCGATCGCGTTTGGATGGGTAGATCACCAAATCTCCGATTTGGACTTCATGCACAAAACGAAATACCTGCCCTGTTCCCATAGGGTAATAACCCGGTTTTTTATCAGGATAGGCTTCCTTCAAGCAGGCTTTAAAGGAATCGCGATTAGGAGCGAGTGCAGCCAAGTCCCCCATTTCCTCCCAGCCAATAGCCATCTGGTTCTTTTTCAGGAAAATTGAGTCCGCATCACCTGAACGCCCGCCATGAATTCCCCAGATCGTTCTATTGCTGTAATCCACTGTTGGCATAGGCTCTATATTTCCTCTCAAACTGCTACCGGTACGATTTTCCAATGATTGGAAACTTTGTACACCTTTTTTCCAAGGCTTGGAAGCCGCGGCTGAAACAATCTGCAAAAGCAGCGCGCTTTACTCAGCTTTCAATTTCAGCCGATTGAGAGCGGCGTAGTCTTCGAGCAGCAGCTCCTGCAGGCGGGTGCGTCCGCCGTCCTGCACGCATTGGTCATCGATGCGGAGATAGAGCGGCACCAGGGCGGCTTCTTCTGCTTTCTCCCGATGGGACGTTGCGACGGCCAGCAGCAGGATGCGCAGCCGGTCGGCAGCGGGTCCGGCGTCGATCGAGTCGAGGATTTTATCGAGCGGCGGATCGAGCGGTTGCCCGCGTCCGCCAACCTAAACATGCATCTGTATTTTTGATCCAACATCATCTGCGGCGACAACTTCTATTCTTTTTTCAATCTGCCGGCGGAGCTCTCCGACATGGGAGATCACCCCGACCATCCTGCCGTCGCGCAGCTCATTGAGAACCTTCAGCGCCACCTGCAGGGTTTCATCGTCCAAGGCACCGAACCCCTCATCAATAAAGAGTGTATCCAGCCGGATTCCGCCGGAGCGGGCCTGAACCACATCTGCGAGGCCGAGAGCCATCGAAAGCGAGGCCAGAAACAGCTGTCCGCCGCTCAAGGTGTTTACCGGCCGTTCCGTTCCCGTGTGATTATCGACCACACAGAGATCCAGCCCGGCCTGCCGGCCTGCATGCCCCGCGTTATCCGTGCGCTTCAGCTCAAATCTTCCGTTGCTCAGAACCTGAAGGCGGCGGGTTGCCTGGATCAACACCTCATCGAGCCGCTGTGCCAGGAAAAAGCGTTTTAATGAAATCCGAGGCTGCGACTGTCCCCGAAGCTGCTCATCAATCCGCCCCAGGAATTCGAGCCGCTTGGCCACCGCCTCATATTTCTGCTCAAATGCGGCGATGGCATCAGCGTGGGCTGTCAGCTCCTGAATGCAGTGTTCCAGCTCCGACAGCATCTTCTGCACCGCATCAAGCGCCACTTTTTTCTCGCGATGATCGGCTTCGAGCGTGTCGAGCTCCGCACGGTCACGGCCGCCGGTCCGGGTCTCCAGATCCCGCACCCGTTCCGCCACCGCAGTACAATCGGCGCTGTACCCCTTGAGTTCCGCATCTGTCTTTTCCATCCAGCGCCGATTCCGGCCCGCGCTGAGCACGGCCTCACCAGACCCGAACAGAGATTCCCTGATCGCTTTGTCCGTTTTACTTTCGGCATCGCGCAGCTCGTTTTCAGCGGCCTTGAGCTGATCACGGATTTCTGCCAGTGAAGCGTTGCTCTCTCTCTCCTCTCCCGTCGCTGCTTCTTTCCCCTCACGCGCCTGCCCGATCCTGTCGCCCAGCGCCTCAATCTGTGCGAGAACTCCACCGCGGACCTCGTCCACATCCGCGCCGGATACTTCATCCGCCTCAAAGAATTCAGAGAGCTCCGCGCTCATCTGATCGGCAAAGCGCTTTTCCAGCCGGCCGATTTCTTTAGTTCCGTTTTTCACATCGGCTTTAGCTTCCGTTGCCTTTGTGTCCGCTTCGCTCTTCGCCGTCCGGAATTCCGGCAGTTCTTTCTCAGCGATCTGTTTCAGTCGGCCTTCCTGCCCGGAAAGCTTCTGCCGGCGCGCTTCTTCCTGCTGAATCGCTGCGCGAAGTGCGTCCTCCTTTTCGTCATCCGGATCACCGCCCAGTTTTTCCCTCAGCTTACCGGCCTCTTCCCGCCCGGCGGCCGCTTTAAACTCCAGTTTGCCGGCCAGTTCAACAGCCGTGTTCAGCGCCGTCTCCTTCTCCTGAAGGACCGATTCCGCGGCTTCGACCGCATCCAGCGTGGCTTCGTCATCAACTAAAGAAGCGGGCATCGGGTGATCCCGACTTCCGCAAACTGGACAGGGAGTCCCTTCTTCCAGCGTCCGGGCAAGCTCTCCAGCCAGATTCCGCTCTCGTTTTTCCCGCAAATCCACGAGTGATTTCTTCGCCGCATCACGCTCTTGTTCAGCCGCGGCCGCCTCGGATTTTCGAGTCCGGATCTGCTGTTCCAGCCGGAGCAGGTCTTCAGTCCGCTGCCGAAGATCCTGCACAACGGCCAGCGTTTGCCGGAGAGCCGTCGAATCGACCTCTGCTTTCTTCAGCGCCTCGATGTCTTCATGAAGCGCCGCGAGGGTTTTCTCGAGCGCATCCACCTGCCCGGCAGCGTCTGTCGCCGACTGCGTGGAGGCCCCCAGCCTCTCCTCACGCCTCTCCTGAGCCTCATAGGCATCACCCAGCTGATTCACGGTTTCGAGCAGCTTGTCCAGTTCCTTTTCGAGGCCCCGCAGCCGTTTGATTTCCGCCTCATATTCCGGAACTTTCACAAAGGCCTTTTCCGCCTTTTCCATTTCTTTCCGCGCCGCTTCATGTCGTTCAGCCGCCCGCTTCGATTTACCCGCAAGCTCGGCAACTTCGTCCGTTCGCTTCTGCAGATGCTCCAGCTGCGGAATGATTTTTCCGGCCTCCCGAGCCTGCTTCAGCTCCAGCTCAAGCTGCTGAATCTCCTCTTTGCGATCATCCAGCACCTTTTTTTTATGCTTCGCATCAGCCAATGCATCGATATCGCGGTTCAACTGCTTTCCCTGTTCGACGAGCTGGAAGGCTTTTTCGGCCTGCTTCTGTGCGACAGAAACCGTTGCCTTGCGCTCCTGAGCCTCTGCGGACTGACGCTTAATCACCTCGCGAATCGCCTCGACGCCGAACACAGCGTCTTCCGCCGGCCTCAGCTCCGCCGGAATCTTTTCCCGCGCCTGCGCCAGCCGCTGTGCGCGGTTGCGTTCCAGCTCCCGGTTCGCCTCCTTCTCGACCTGGGCCTGTTCGGCCACCCAACCCTGCACATTTTCATAAAACGAAGCATCAAACAGCCGCTCGAGCAGGCCCTCCCGATCCCCGCTGTCTGCCAGCAGCAGCTTGCGGAATTCCCCCTGCGGGAGCAGCACCACCTGGGCGAACTGGGCCATATCCAGTCCCAATCGTTCCTGAACCGCTTCATTCACCTTGCGCTTCCGGGTGGCAATCGTTTCGCTCTCTCCATCCGCACGAAGGAGGGCAATCACCTCAGATTCCTTTGTGAGGGTCGTGCCATCGCCCCTTTGCCTGGGGCGCTCATAGGCAAGCTCTCTCCGGACGCGCAGTCGTTCGTTCCCCAGCATGAACTCGAATTCGACGAACGGCATCTCGCCCTTTTCGGCGAAATCGCTGGCGAGGTTTTTTTCACGACCGGACGGAGTTCCCCCGTACAGCGCATAGCAGATCGCATCGAAAACAAAGGTCTTTCCCCGGCCGGTGGCGCCATGGATCAGGAACAGATCCTTTTCGCCAATCCGTTCAAAATCCACCGCAGTCTTTGCTTTGAACGGTCCGATCGCCTGCATCGTCAGCTTTAACGGTCTCATTGGGCCACCTCGGCTTTCCGCACGGCCTCGGCAGCCTCTTCATACAGCTTCTGAGCCGACTCCCAGTCCTCGCTCCCCGGCTCCCAGTCAAACTGCCCTATGAACGCATTAAACACAGCCATCGGGTCGTCAGACCGCATCACCTCGCGTTCAGAGGTCTGCTTCAGCCGCCGCTCGACCTCGAGCAGGCGCACCTCCAGCAAAAACGGGAACCGCTCGCGAAGAGTGGCCTGAAGGTTCAAGTGATAGCCGGGATCGGTGATGCGGGCAGACACATAATGACTGGTTTGCAGCGCATATTTGTCGGCGTGGATCAGGTTGTCGAACGTGTCCGCCAGCACGGACATCGGGCGATGCGGATGAACCTTTATGCGCTCCCGTGTCACGGATTTCCCGGCATCGATCGACACCGATAAAAGGCAGTGTTTGTTATCGGCTTCGCCGAAGGAATAGGCCAGAGGAGAACCGCAGTAATAAATATGGGAAAGCCCCGCCTCCTGATGTTTATGCAGATGCCCCAGCGCCACAAAAGTAAAGCCGTTAAACAGCGACGCACTGACGACATGCGAGCCGCCGATAAACACGCGCTCGCTCTCCGACTCCTCCGCGCCGGCAATAAACTCGTGAGCCACCAGTATGGACGGGACATCCGGCCGTTTGAACGGCTCCATGCGGTCCAGCACCGCTTTGACGGCGGATTCCTTATCCACCACCGACTCATCCTCCAGCTGCTCGCCCACGAGGGCATGCTCGACGAAAGGCATCGTGAAAACATCGCATTCCAGGCCATCGGATCCGGTCACCGTCACCGGTTCAACCCGGTGATATCCGCAGCGGATATGGATGCCGTGCTGTTCGAAAAAGGAGGCCCCGTAGCTCAAGCGCTCCATCGAATCATGGTTGCCGGGAATCATCACCACCGGAACCTGCAGCCCCCGAACATCGTCCAGAAAATCATTCAGGAGCGTCATGGCCACGGCGGGAGCCACCGCCCTGTCGAAAATATCGCCGGCCACAACCAGCGCGTCATACCCTTTTCCCAGCTCGGCCCGCACCTGCTCGAGCATGTGCGTCTGATCTTTAATTAACGACTGCCCATGCAGCACCCGTCCCAAATGCCAGTCCGATGTATGCAAAATCTTCATTGATGCCTCGTCTTTATTTCATTTTTCCACTGCAACGCCCGCAGCAGCGCCAGCTTGAGTTTGCGAGACCGGGTATCATACCGCTTCTTCCGGTTGCGGTCAGGCCGAAGCGAACGAAAATCCGCATGACGATCTACTTGTTAATTTATATCGGACATAACCTCATTCCCTGCCGAAAAACTATTCAGATACGCAGTGTCCGGCTGACCCCCGACCCTTATCATCGCGACTGGTTAAAAGAATAAACCCGCAGGTCAAACATTGGTACCCGCTGACATGCGTACCGCAATAATGGCAGCCGGTAATCCGCCACTTCTCATGATTGCTTCTCCCGTTATATTTTCAACGGAAGACAACGTCGCATATGCAGATGGACCAATTGGGTAAATACCGCCTGGACGCAATCACAGATGCAAAAAGAGAGCCAGGCGGGCATGCCCGCCTGGCTGAAATCAGGGAGGGAATTAATCCTCCCGCTGTGTTTTCCGGATGAAAAACGGATTACTCCGACAGCGTCAGTTTCCTGCCGGAGTCGAACCACTGCTGAAGGATAATCTTGCAGTATTTCGATTTGCTGATGTGCATGGAATCGGCGCGTTTTTCCAGCTCGTTCGCCATTTTATTTTCCATGTTGATGCCAATGGTCTTGGTGCCTTTTCCGATCGGGTTTGTTGCCATAAGATGCCTCCTTGCTTTCAAGCTTATGAAATGTAGAAAAAAGAAGGTACGCCTCATTTTCACAGCAGGCAACATGTTTTTTATCAAAAAAGTTACCGGAAGGATTTCGGAGAAAGTGATCAGCCGAGCATGGAACGAAGCCTGCGCACAAAGGGAGAAAAACGACCCTGGGCGCGAGCGGGAGCATGGGGCCGGCGGATTCGGTTTCCCATCGGCGGTGGCTGGCGGGCGCAAGCGCCAAAACGCGGTCGTCGTGAAACCCGGCCAGGTCGTCATCGATCGGGCCCCCTGATCCGGCCGCGTTTTCCTGCAACGCTACTGCTTGCGCCCGGTGCGGGAGATGTCATGACGCGCGGCGCTCAGCTCCTGCAGCAGGCAGGACAGGCCTGCCGCTATGGCGCATCCGTCTGCTGCACGTCCACACGATAGTAGGCGCGGGGCCGGTCATTGGTGCTGACGACCGCAATCTTCGATCCGGTTCCGGGCAGGTTGATGCACAGCGGCTCCCAGGAGCCCTGCGTCAGGTTGGTTCGGAAATAGGCGGAGTAGATCCGGCCGGTCACGCTGTCGAAAGCCAGGTCGGCGCCGGCCCCCATCCGGACCCTGAAGGCCGATGCCGCGCTGCGCGGATCGCTGCCGGCAATCAACTCCTCCTCGTTGGAAAACCCGTCGCCGTCAGGATCTTCACCCGCATCGGCCAGGCCTTCGGCGATTTCCTGCAGCGTAAAATAGTCATTCTGCCATGCCGTCCACGCGGCATCTTTTTCGACGACCACTCCCGCATAATACTCGACGGAACCCAGGCTGACGCGGACCGTACTGCCGGACAGGGAGAGCAGCTCAACGGACAGCGCATTGGTTTGCGGCGTTACAACGGACGCCTGCAGGCGCTGGCCCTGAAGCCACTCCGGCAGCGCGGCATCAACACGGAATGCGCCGGTGCCGGCCATTGCATAGCCGGCGTCGATGTCGACGCTGTTCACATCGATGAAAAAGCGGCCGGCGGATTCATCCGCGTACAGTGTGATACCTGTGCGGTCCGATGCGGACGTGTTCACGAGGACATCGGACAAGACATCCGCAAACTGCGAAAGCATCGACGGGCGGTTTTCGTAGGCCAGATAGTAGTCCAGGCCGATGTCGTCGGGCCGATAGACGACATTGGCGTGATTGGTGATGGAAGCAACCGCGATCCCGCCGGTGTTAAGCGCAAAATTACCGGATTCGCCGAGGTATTTGCCGCACTCACCGGAAATCACCAGCCGGCCGCCGGCGTCGAGCCACGGCTCGATCACGGAGGACACATCGGCGGGATCGAGCACATCGGCGCCGGGAAGAATCAGCAGGTCCAGCCCGGCCAGTTTGCCGGCGGTCAGCTTCCACTCCGGCAGCGCGCGGTACTGCGCGTGCAGTTCGGTCAGCGCAGTCGCCCACCCCCAGAACGAAAACTGGTGCGGCTGACCGTTGAACTCAACGAAGCCGCCCGGGGTCAGCTGACGCAAAACAGACGACGAGGAATAGAATAGCCCGACATTTTCAATCGGCAGCCGCGCCCCGTAGAGCGGAGCCGTCCGGGCGACGAACCCGAAAAAGTCCGCGTTGGTCTCATCATCGCCAGCAATGCGGGTGCTGGACGAATCAAACTTGGGCAGGGTGTGGGTCGCCAGCATTTCATAGTAGAGGGCCTTGCACAGTTCGGGATGAGCCAGCTCGTCCTCGTAACCGTTGTTATAGAGCCAGACATTGACGAAGCGGCTCTTTGCGTGTTCGCGGGCCAGTTTGTAGAACGGCGCACAGCGTCCGACCGGCGGCGGGGTGAAGCCGGTCGACCCGCCGCTCAGCTTCCAGCCCAGTGACATTTCGGTGCTGACCATATCGAGGTCGCCCCGGCACCAGCCGAGGCTGAAGCCGGGAATGTCGTTGCCCGCCACCAGAAACTCGTCTTTCCCTCCGGCCAGCGCGGCGGATTTGACGGCGGCATAATAACCGGAGAGCGCCTCGGTCCCGCTCTGGCGCTTGAAGATGAGGAAGGCCCGCCAGACCGGATCATCGAGCCAGGCCGGATTTTTCCAGACCGCGCTGTTGAGGTTCGCTCCGTCCCAGCCCCACCCTGCCGCAGCAGCTCTCATGTACTGCCGGACATCGAACGCGGAGGCGTTGGTTACGCCCATCGAGAGCAGCTCGGCGGAGCTGAATGAATGGGCCAGGTGATCGCGGAAACGGGCGACCGACCAGTCGCCGAAGGCCGCCTTGACGGGCGAAGAACTCAGCGAATCCCACGGGCCGTAGTTATCGGTCCACATGCCGTCGATGCCGGCATCGGCCGCCTGCAGAGTCGATGCACAGGTGTAACCGTTCCAGAGCGGACAGGCGGCATCTTTTTTGAACATGATCAGGCCGGCATAGTCGTCCGTGGCGGGGATATAGATGAGACCGTTGGTCGGACCATCGGGATAATTGATGGAGTCAATGGTTATCTCGCCGAAAACATTTTTTGAACAGGCCGCATCATAGACGCGGCTGTTGCGGGGATCGGTATCCGGGCCGTCATAACCGGTGGCGACGGTGCCGTCCGGATAAGTCATGGCCGGGCCGCCGTAGCGCGGATGAGTCCGCGTATAGGGTCGCGCGTATTCCTCGTCATCAAAGAAATCTTTCGCGCCCAGCCAGCGGACGGTTCCGCCGGCATAGTTTTTCCAGCTCCAGTGCGTGTGGAGAACCGGTGTGAGACTGGTCTGATCCCACGCCCCCAGTTCCGACACAAGGCAATAGCTCTGGCCGTAGGTTTCGAAGTAGCCGATCTGTTTCATGCCGGCATTTTGGAAGGCGGCAATCTGGCCGGTCTTCTTTGAAATCCCGTCGGCCTGAAAAAAGGTTCCCCACGACGGATCCTGGGCGTGCCCGTTCATGGCAAAACTGCCGTTCAGATTCGTCACCGTCGCCACAGCAGACGCGCTGCTGACCATGCGCGGGAAGTCATCCCACCACGGCCCGGCCCATGCGCCGGAGACCGGGGCCGAAACCGCCAGCATTGTCAAAATGCATAGTCTGCTCATAGGTCTCTCTGTTGCGGATCCCGCACAAACTGTCGTTCAACGACGCAGAACGGTTCTCCGGGCCGTTTTCCACGCCGACCAAAATACACGGCGCGGAGCGCCGTGCACACGTGTTCAACACCCTATTTCGTGTGACCGGGCCGGATTTTGAGGATTTCACCGTACTCGACAATGCCGCAGCGCTCCTGCCAATCCTGGCAGGCTTTTGACAGTTGCCGAACCAGCTCAGGCTGCTGACCGGCCAGATTGTTTTTTTCGGCGGGGTCGATCCTGAGGTCGTAGAGCTCATAGGCGATGCCCGGCTCCTTTTGTGTATTCACAAACCAGCCCGGCTCGATCAGCAGTTTCCAGCGGCCCTTATAAATCACACCCTGCTGGCCTTTGTCGTTGCTGAACAAATATTCCGGCGGCGCCAGTGAATCGCCTTTGAGAACCGGCAGCAGACTGCGCCCGTCGAGCGGCGCGGTTTGGGTTCCGCGGAATTCGGACGGATAGGTTCCGCCCGCAATCTCGAGGCAGGTCGGCAGCAGATCGCCGACCCAGCCGATGCTGTCCGTGATGGTTCCCGGCTTAATGACGCCCGGCCAGTGAGCAATACAGTGCGTCTTGGTTCCGCCCTCCCACATCAGCGCCTTGCAGCCGTAATAGGGAACATTCATCAAATCGCCCAGATGCGAAGCCGCCCCGTTGTCGGACAGATAGATAACCAGTGTGTGTTCCAGCTGGCCGGCTTTTTCCAGGGTTTGGAAAACTTTTCCAACATTTTCATCGACCTTCTCGATCATCGCGGCATGAACCGCCGCCTTCAGCTGCAGTTCCTTCATCCTGTCCGTCGTCAAATCGCGGGCGGGAACAAAAAATTTCCGGAAGGGGGTTCCCTTTTCCCACAGTCCTTCGCGCACCAGGCCCTCGACGCGGCCGGCCTCGACGGACGCCAGATCGGCGTAGCGCGGCAGATATTTATCGACCAGCTCTCTGGGCGCCTGCAGCGGCGTGTGCGGCGCCCGGTAAGCCACGTACATAAAGAACGGAGGCTGATCGGCGCCGGATGCATTGCGGATCATTTCCAGCGCCCGGTCGGTCATTCCATCCGTTGCATAAAATGCCGGGCCGGACCGGCCGTGATTGGCCGTGTAGGGATAACGGTTGGTCTGTGTGTAATAGCAGAACATGTCATACGTCCGGCTGAACGGAAGAACGGCACGGCGGTTTCCTTCCAGATAATCCTGATCATCTTCCGGCGTGAAAAACTGGTGGGTTTCGCCTTCGATCATCCCGAAAAACTCGTCGAAGCCGCGCTGCGGCGGCAGGGCATTAAAGTCGGCCTCCATTTCCTCATCGGTCAGCTCCCAGCCGGGATGCGTCCGCTTCCAATGAGCCTGAAGATTCACTCCATCCCTCATATGACTGCCGCCGAGATGCCACTTGCCGGTCATCATGGTGTGATAGCCGGAGGCCTTCATCACCTCGGCGATGGTCGGCAGATCGTACGGCAGACGGGCGCGATACGACGGCTGCTGCATTTCGCGGCCCCAGCCGCCGAGCGTGCCGGCGGCAAACCCGGCAAAAGCGGAGTCGCGGCCGGTCATCAGCGAGGCGCGCGTCGGGCTGCAGCGCCCGTTGTTATAGAAATTCCGGAAGCGCAGGCCGTTGACCGCCATCCGGTCGAGGTTGGGCGTATCGATCTCGCCGCCGTAGCAGCCGAGATCGGAATAGCCCGAATCGTCAGTGAGAATCAGCACCACGTTGGGAGGCTTTACGGGTTGTCCTGCGGTTGCGCTCGACACGGCGAACACGGCCACCGCGATGAAACGCGCCAGTTCGTTGAATTTCATGTTCATATTCTTTTCTTATTGTGAAGCATCAGTAATAGGCTGATCTGAACACCGGAATCAATCAATGCCTGCAAGAATCAGTAAAAAAGATGTTTTTTGCAATCCGACGATCCGCAGACAGAAGACGGGCCGCCGTGCCGCCGGCCCGATCCCCCTGAGCAGACAGCCGCCGGCGATCAGGGGGAAGCACCCCGGAACAGACAACCGGAGAGGAGGCCTGACCGCCCTCTCCGGTTCTCTTAAGAACGCCTACTCCTGGAAGCCGACGCGAAGCCGGATGAACTGCATGGCTTCAGAATCCGCCTCGATGCGGTTGGTGACCGTGTTGAACTCCGCATTCAAGACGCCCGATCCAACGGCCTCGATGCCGCTGCCTACCCAATTGGTGTCGACCAGATCCGAGCCCCGTTCAAGACCGTAGCTCAAGCCGCGGGCAGCCGCGTCGGAGCGTTCGGCATGGACAAACACGAACCAGTTGGTTCCGCCCTCGACGGTCATTTCGGTGACGGGAGCGTATCCCGTATCGCCGCCGTTGTTGGGGTTTCCGCCCACGCCATATTCCGCCAGGTTGTCGAGCCCGTCGCCGTCGGGGTTGGCGGTCATGGCGGCTGTGTTGGTATCGGTCAGGCCGTAGTAGGCCGCCCAGGAGACATAGCGTTCGGTCGGGGTCTGGTCACCCGGCAGCGCAATCGTCGACGCAAGGCCCTCATTGGAAATCGCATAGTGGAGCGGATTCGTATCAACCACTCCGTCGATGGATACATGGCCGTTATTGACCATCCACGATATGTGAGCGGAAGCCGAATTGGTTTCATACAGCGAGCCGAAGGTAAAGGTACCCGCATTGCCGGTTTCAAAGTTTAAATAGAACTCCCCCACAACCGTATCGAGCGAATCGATCGTCATCGCCCCCGTCCCGCCGGCCAGCATGTTGAAGTGAGCCTTGAGATTGACAGCGGATCCCACATTGAAAATTCCATCGCGCAGGTTAAAGGTGGTCTGGTTTTTGGAAACGAGCCCGAGCGCTCCCGCCTCTACATGCCCCGACAGCAGGCTGAATTCGATCGGTTGACCGTACTGGGACCAGGCCTCAATCGCACTGACAACATTCAGGTTGGTATAGGACTCATAATCGGGTCGCAAATCCTCGATCTCATAGAGCGTGGCGTACCCGTTGGTTGTTCCCCCGCGCATGACCATCTTGCCGCCGGCATTGACAAATCCGCCCTCCTGACGCACGGCCAGGTCCTGGTGAATACCCGCCCAGACACTTCCCCCGGTCGTATAAACGAGCCCGGTCGTGCTCCCGACCGGCATGACTCCTCCATCCCAGTTTCGATCATCAACCAGCCCGCCGACCGGCGACAGCGGATTGTTGTTCTGCCCGATAAACGCCACATAGTTCGCGGAATAGTTGGTATACGCCGGATTCAGCGCAATCGTCGTACTGAGACCATCGTCCGTGATGGTGTAGAAAATTGGCCGCCGATTCACAACCCCATTGATATACACCTGCCCCGCGGCCACAAGCGCCTCCCACGTCCCGGCCGCCGAAACCCCGCCGTATTTTTCGCCGAACGTGAAGCTGCCTTCGTTGCCTTCTTCAAAATTCACGGTCAGAGCATTTATCAGGTTGATCCCGTCTCCCAGCACATCCATGGTGACCTCGCCCGCGCCGCCGGCCAGCATGTTAAACCTGCCCGAGCCATTACTCAAAGACTCCGCATGAAAAATTCCGTCGCCGATATTGACATTGATGTAGTTTTTTGAAGCCATGGCCAGGGTCGATGCCTCCACGTGACCGGAGAGAATGCTCATCTCGATGGGCTCGCTGTACTGCGACCACATTGTAAGCATTCCGCTGACGTAAAAATTGGTGTAGGAAGCATAGTCGGTGCGTGCATCGTCGATTTCATAGATCGTGGCGATACCCGATCCGGAAAGCCCCCCGCGCATGGCAAAGCTGCCGTCGCCGGAGGCGCCGCCCGCCCGGGTTTTAACCGTGACGTATCCGCCTTCCTGGCGCACCGCCAGATTGTTCCAGAACGTTTCCGACCACACATTGCCTGCCGCCGCATCGACCCGCCCCGTTGAGGAGCCTGACGGCAGCACCCCGCCGACCCAGGTGGATGCCGCCGACAGGTTCCCGTACGTGTTGACCATTTCCACATAGTCCGCCATCGCGAACGACGCCATCAACGCAACCCCTATCAACCCCAGTTTCTTCATCGCATCTCTCCTTTTTTAGTTTACTCGTCCATGCACTTGTCCCGCCAAAAAAAACACCAAGACACATCCCGCATCAAAGCGATGATATTATTGCACGCTGTTGCCTCTGTGTCAACATATCTTTTATAACTCACTATTTCATCTGTTCGTAGTCCACGCTTCAGCGTGTCCCGCTCACACGGACAGCCCAGGGTTGATTCGCGCGGGAAGGTAAAGTGCTGTACATAAATAAATAATGACGAAACACCCAAATACCCAAAGAAAAACGAATGACAAAATCCGAAATACCGTATGTCTTTGGCAAAAATGTTCGATATTTTTATTTCGGTTTTCTTTCGGGTTTGGGTTTTCCGGGCTTCGTCATTTTATTTGCAACAACTTACGGCGACACATAAATCCGCCTTGCGGACAGCCTGAAGGCTGGACTACCTACTTGCGAGTGGTTAAAAAATCCCCTGCTCTGTTGCTTTCATTCATTCACTGCGAATTTCAGGTTCATGGTATATTTTTTTCCACCCGTTATTTTCCACTAATCGGCAGTACTACTTTTTGCTTTAACGGCAGGTCCCGCGAAGACGATCCGACGAATACATCGAATGCGCCGGGTTCAAAAACCCACTGTCTCGTCTCCACATCAAAAAAGCTGAAATCGCGCTTCGTGAGTGTAAATCGAACCTGCCGCGACTCGCCCGGCTGAAGCTCGACGCGCTGAAATCCTTTCAATTCCCGCACCGGGCGCGGCACGGAAGAGTCCGGATCGCCGACGTAGAGCTGAACCACCTCGGCCCCGAAGCGGCTTCCCGTGTTTTTGACGGTGCAGACCGCGCGCAGTGCGTCACCGCCCTCCGCGGTCAACTGCAGTCCGCTGAGTTCAAACGCTGTATAGGACAACCCGAATCCGAACGGAAACAGCGGTTCTTTTCCGCTGCGATCATAGCCGCGATAGCCCATGAAAATTCCTTCTTTATACTCGACGGGATAGGGTTCTTTTTTGGACCAGTCGGCGCTGAAAAACGGCGTGGACGGGTTGTCCGCCAGATCCCGATCAAACGAAACCGGCAGCTTTCCCGAGGGATTGATTGTACCGTATAAAATCTCAGCCACTGCGGTGGCGCCGTTTTCGCCCAGATACCACGCGTGGAGCATCGCCGGAACCCTGCCGATCCAGCTTTCCGTTGCGCAGGCCCCGCCGCCGGTCAGCACAACCACGGTATTTGAATTCACCGCGCTCACCGCGCGGATCAGATCCGCCTGACGGTCCGGCAGCGCCCAGTTGCGCTCAAAGCCTTCGCCTTCGGTCAGATAGTCGTACCCAACGCAGACGACGGCAACATCCGCCTTACGGGCAGCAGCGACCGCTTCGCTGTTTGAAAAATCAGATGGCCCCCAACCGAAACGCAGTCCGGCCCAGTGCTCGAAATCAGGATGCACCCGGTATTCGATTTTCAGGCGGTAAGGCCGATCCGCCTCCAGCTGCAGCACGGCCGAGCGGCTCTGCACAGGGCGGTGCGTTTTTTCCAGATCCGCCCAGTCGTCGAGAATCACGTTTCCGTCCAGCCAGACGGTGCAGCCCGGCAGCGAGTTTTTGGCAAAAAGAAATTCGCCGGACTGTGCCGGAACCAGGATGCCCTCGCAGCGAACGGACATGCGGTTGATAGAGCCTTTGAGCTCCGGCAGCCAGCCCTTGTAGCGCCAGCGGCTGTGCGCATTCACATCGTTCTCAATGCGCTCAAGCGCCGGCTCTCCGGACAGCTCGTTGTTTTTATAATACGTCGCCTTCAGACCGGGTTTCAGGCTGCCGTCCGCCGCGGTGTGCCAATACGCCGTCGTGGCATACAGCAGTTCCATCGGATCGGGCGCGTCGAGAATCTCAATTCCCTCGGGCGCTAGCGCGCGCATGGCGGCCAGAATCTCCACCGGACGGGCCGGATTGATCGAGGAGCTGCCGGACGGGCCGGTGACATACGGTTCATCCCGATGATCTTTTTTGGCATGCGGACCGATCACCGCCACGGTCTTGATTCTTTCGGGATCGATCGGCAGCAGCCCGCCGCTGTTTTTGAGCAGCACCATCCCTTCGCGCGCCACCTGCAGGGCAATCGCCGCATTTTTTTCGCCCGCCAGCCCGGCGGTGTCGTCCGTCTGCGGTCGATCGGTGAATCCGAATTCAAAAATCTTCTGATAGATGTGGCGCACTTTCAGGTCATAGACCGCCGGATCGATTTCGCCCCGCTCAATCAGCGGCAGGACGATTTTCGGGTCGCCCATCGGGCCGGACGGCATGGCGAGATCCAGCCCGGACGGAGCCATGTCTTTGGCAGCAGCGCCGCCGGCGCCCCAGTCGGACATGACCAGTCCGTCAAACGCCCACTCGTCGCGCAGCACCTGCTTGAGCAGGAAATCGCCCCGGCAGGTGCGCTCGCCGTTCAGGTGATTGTAGGCGCCCATCACCGATGCCGCATCAGCCTCTTGAACCGCCATTTCGAACGGCAGCAGATACAGCTCGCGCAGCGTGCGCTCATCGACAATCGAATCACTGAGAGTCCGGGGATATTCCATTTCGTTGGCCGCAAAATGCTTCACGCAGGCCATCACACCGTTCGACTGAAGCCCGCGAATCACGCCGGCGGCCATTTTGCCGGCCAGCAGCGGGTCCTCGCCCATATATTCCGCCGTGCGGCCGAGCTGGGGATTGCGCGCCAGATTCACCCCCGGCCCCAGCAGAACATGAACTCCGACCGCCCGGCAGGAGTCGGCCTGGGTGCGCCCGAACTCCTCGGCCAGCGGCACGTTCCAGCTCGCCGCCAGACAGACCGCCGCCGGCATGCAGGTGCCGGTTCCGAACGGGCCGTGAATGCCCATCGGGCCGTCAGCCATGCGAATGGGCGGCAGGAAAAGCCGCGGAACGCCCGGAATAAAAAACTGATTTTCCCCGCGGCACAGGCTGATCTTTTCTTCCAGCGTGAGCCGCTGCAGCAGATCGTCCACTCGCCGCTCGGCGGAAAGCGCCGCATTCTGATAATCCGCAACCGGCGAAGCGGAAGTTATAACCTCTGCGGACGCGCAAAGCGATACCGCCGCGAGGCCCGCCACCCATGCCATTGAATTCAGCTTAATACCCACTCCTATTTACCGAGACTGCACACCGACACAACTGCGGCCATAATATTGCACAAGGTTGCCCCTGTCAACTGTTTCCATTGATGCGGTTAACTTTCATAGGCACGCAAAAAGGACACCCACCGCCCAAGGCTCCATTTTACGGGTCTTGGTATATTTTTGTGGAATAACAGGGAAATTTTCTACAACCGCTGACGCTAGAGGGGCCCCGAGAGGCTCCGAGAGGGATCTTTCACTTATGGAATAAACAGTGCTCCGGTTTTCCGGAGCAGCCCTGATGATGGGGCTCGATTTCTCGCAAAACCTTAAAGGCAAATGAGTTTGCGGGCAAGGTCTCTGCAAAAATCCATGCTGTTTATTGCTTCTAATCTCTCTATTCCTCGGCTGTCTACTCTAGTGAGCATGCGAACGGTTGTGAAAAAATCCCCATTAAATTATGCGAAGAACCGAAAATCTGCGAAATCTGTGGATGAAAACTCTTTGGTGGCGGAGCATCGGTCGTGAAGCAGCATGCGCAACACGCCGGCTCAGTCTCATCATTATGCCCTCAATTATTCTGTCTGACCTATTCATCTGCCGGCGGCAAACGAGCGGGACGCTCATTCTACTTTCCAACCATTGGAAAAATCAGTTCCGCTGATCCCACTGCGCCGGGTAGCCGCCGCCATCTTCCAGGCATTGTAACAGCGGGTCTTCGCTGCGCTTCATTTCGTCGGCGATGCGCTGCTGCAGTTTCTGCAGCTGTTTTTCAAATTCCGGACTGTCGGCCAGGTTTTCGAAGCTGTACGGATCTTTTTTCAGATCGAAGAGTTCATCGCGGCGACGCAAGAGAAGGATGTTTACGCGCTCCTGCATCTGCGGGTCGGCCAACGCGGCCCGCTGCATGGCGGCGAAGGTGAGGCCGGACTGATTTTCCGTATTATTCCGTTTTTTGATCCCGTCGGACCACGGATTGAAGACATAGCTCCACTCTTTGGTGTGAACGGCGCGCATCGGAAAGACCTGCTGGCCGGGAACAATATAGTTGTACGAGGTGAAAACCGCATCGCGCCCGGCCTGCTTTCCGCCGCGCAGAATGGAGAGCATGGAGCGGCCGTCCAGCTTCTCCGGCAGCGGGAGATCCAGCGCCTCGAGAATTGTCGGCATGAGGTCGAGCGTGGAAACCATATGATCGGAATCGACCGAACCGGGCCGGACCTGTCCCGGCCAGCGGACCATCAGCGGGGTGACGGATGAGTGCGCATAGCAGTTCTGCTTGGCACTCGGCATGGCGGCATCGTGATCGCTCACGAAGATAAACAGGGTGTTTTCGGCCAGCCCTTCTTCATCGATCAGATCCATGACCCGCCCGAGTGTGTCGTCGGCGCGTTTGACGCAGGTGAGATACTGAACGGTTTCTTTGCGGATGTCCGGCAGGTCCGGCAGGTAGGGAAGCAGCGGGACGTCGGCCTCGGAGCAGACCGGCTGCATGACCGGAAAATCCGGAGCGGTCGGATATTGTTTGCGAATATCCGAAACCATCTCCTTTTCCTGTTCGCTGCCGGCGAACGGGCGGTGCGGATCGGAGGTGTTGACCCCGAGATAAAACGGCTTGCCGCCGGAGCGGGCGGTCTTGATCACCTTGCGGGCCGCCGTTTCAAAGGATTCCGGCTTGCGGGAATACCAGCCGTCGCCGCCGAACCCGGAAATATATTCATCCCAGGGAAACGCTTTATAATCGCGCCCTTTTCCCAGCGAAGCGGTGTAATACCCGGCCTCGCGCAGCAGGCCGGGCAAATTCGGGCAGGATCCCTTTTCGACTTCGACGAACCCGAAGGACCGGTTGCGATGCGGCTGCAGGCCGGTCATCATGGACTGGCGGCAGGGCATGCAGATCGGCGAGTTCACGTGGGCATGAAGGAAGCGCATGCCCTCCGAGGCGAGCCGATCCATGTTCGGCGTCAGGTCCGGCAGCGGATTGCCGTAGCAGTTGACCGATGTGATATCCATGTCATCCACGGTGAACAGGATGATGTTCGGACGGGAGGTCGCGGCCGCACCCGGCCGCCGTGCCCCCTGTTTCCCGACAGCCTGTTTGGGTTTCTCAGCGGAGTTCCCGGTCAATTCAGACTGAAACGGCGCGGCCGGAAGTCCGCTGGAGCTGTACAGATTGGCCAGCGGGAAATCCGCCCAGGCATAACGGACAGCAACCGGATCGCTCACCTGCGCACTGGAAACAAAAACCTGACCGGCGGACAGGATTTCGGCGGCTGCCTCGACAAAGTTACGGCCCTCGCCGGCGAGGCTGAATCCCTGCAGCACACCGGCCGGCAGGCGGGTTCCGTCCAGATCCACTTCCCGGGCCTCCAGTCCGTCGCCGGTGTGAGTAAATGTCAGCAGCAGACCGTCGTCTTTCTTTTGCACGGACTGCAGTGCCGGGCCATAGGCCTCCACCTGCTGCTGATAAATTTCCTTCAGCGCGACCCGCGCCATCCGGTCCCCGGCAATGTCCTTGCGGACCGGGTGGATGTTCTGATGCATCCCGGTATCAAGCAGCGTGGCGAGATAGACATGAGGAACCCGCTCCGCCACGCGGGCCTGTGCGTCCCGCAGCTCCGCGCCGCGCCCGCCGAACCGGTCGAATCCGGCGAGCTGGGCCACCACAAACGGCAGATCGTCCCGCGACCAGAGCGTCCGCCAGGATGTAATCAAGTCGGACAGTTTATCCTCATAAGGATCCGGATTGCCGGCGTCCCCTTCGCCCTGGTACCAGAGAACCCCCTTCAGGGCGACCGGCGCGAGGGGACGAATCATGCCGTTGTAAAAACAGGTCGGCCAGACAGGCGGACGGGGGGCGCGAAGCGACTTGTCGTTCTTCTGATCCAGCCACAGACTTTTCAGGTCGGGATACTTTTCGGCAAAAACGCGGCGAAGCTCGGCGGGCGGCGCAATGAAGGCCTCCCAGTCATCCGCACTCTGCCACAGGTCCTGCCGCTGCGCGGCCCAGCAGTCCCGCCCGTTCATCACATCGCGGGAAACCCACTTGTCGATGGCGGTTCCGCCCCGCGCCGAAACCAGGATTCCGACCGGGCAGCCGACCCGGGGCTGAAGCTCGCGCGCAAAATAGAATGCCAGGGCCGAAATGTGCGGTGCCCATTCCGGGGTGCAGGGTCGCCACCGATTTCCCAGGAAAGAATTGGACCACGGTTCATAGATATCGTCCTGAACCGGCGGGATGTCCCTGCGGGGAAACTGCGACGACGCGCGGTCGACCTTGAAAAACCGGACCAGCGGGTTGCCGGCATTTTCGATATCGGTTCCGCGCTGCGGATCGCGTTTGACATCCAGCTTCATGGAGACCTGCATGTTCGACTGGCCGGTACAGAGCCAGACGTCACCGATGAGTACATCGGTGAATGAAACTTGAAACCCGACACTTGAAACTTGAAGAGTCCGGGGGCGGAAAGACGCGGGCATCGGATCGAGCTGGATTTTCCAATGATTGGAAGAATCGACCACCGCCGTTTTGCGCTGCCCTGCGAATTCGACCGCGACTTCTGTGCCTTGCGGCCCCCAGCCCCATACGGGCACCGGGTGATCGCGCTGAAGCACCATGCCGTCGGTGAACAGGCCGTGCACGGTGAACGCAGTCTGCTCAGCGAGCGGGCGCTCCGGAGGGGCCAGCTCCCGCAGCACATCCTCAATGCGCTCCCCGCCGACACTCCGAAACGGCACACCGGCTATCATGCAAAAAATACTCAGCAGCAGCAAAACCCGGGACCCA
>JBFHEM010000067.1:0-22410 GCA_041584215.1 Tichowtungia sp.
CCTAATTTGGCGTGTCCTTCTGTTGGTATTAATTTTTGGAACGATCCGGTTGCACCCGGATCTCCCCGGTTCGTCCGGTGAACGCCGCTCAATTTAAAGGAAAATCGACCGCGGCTGAATCAACTTCAGCCATAAGGTCTGGATAAAATATAGGAAATAGAATGAATCTAAAAACATTATGGCTTTCGCCCAAAGGAAGAGCTTCTCGCTCAGATTATTGGTTAAGAACATACCTTCCCTATCTTGGAGTATATCTTGTCGCCCTTCTAGCAGATGTTGTTACAGGCAATTATAATGCAGAATGGGGATGTGGAATTTTCAGCTTAATCGTGGGGCTCATATTTTTCTGGCCATTTCTTTGTGTTCAAATCAAGCGTTGTCATGATCGAAACCGTTCTGGCTGGTTCCTGCTTGTTTTTTTGATTCCAATAGTCAATTTGTGGCCAGCTATTGAGATCGCTTTCCTCAGAGGAACCTGTGCCAAAAATCGTTATGGGAAGGATCCTGTAATATACGGGAACTAATCCAACCAATCAAGTTGGCCCGCACGGTTAAAGTTGAATCACAAGGCACGAGGGTCCTTTCAAACGTTCAAATCATAAAAATATAAATAAAGAATTTTCACCACCCGTTCACGTTGTTCACTGGAGGGACCGCCGAGTAAGTCAGAGAACTTCTATTTTTATTCTTCTCTGTCCACCTCCGAAGTTCCTCCAGCGTAGCGGGTGGTAAAAATCTTCCGATGTTTGGAAAATATTAAGAAAAAAACTTTTTGAACCAGTCAAGTGAGCTTACGGGCTGCGCCCGACGCTCCTTTCAGACGTTGGGAATAGATAAATAAATGGCAGAAGAAATACTCATTCCAACATTCATCTTCCTATTCATCGTAGGAATGAGTCTTCATGCCCGTTTTATTTTGGGTGATAAAACAGAAACACCCTCAGCTGCACGAAGATCTGGACGAACCGGGTCTGTTCCATGCCCGGAATGATACTTTCGCAACATTCATGGACAAGGACTCTGATGGAACGTGGGATTTCAGAGATTTTTCCAGCAATGACATTACGTATGCGTATGGAAGAGGGACAGGGTATCCGGACACCATCATGAATAAGAAAAATAGCAATGTCGTAGTTAGGATTGATGGGCAGTATCACGAATTACTGAAGAATTTTCTTTGCGGAAAACGTTCACCGGGAGACCGGCCGGCCGGTCGGGATTATTCAGAGCTCGGTGGGCGGAACGCCCTGCCAGGCCTGGATGCCGTTGAGCGCAATCGAAACGTTGCCCGGCGTCGGCTATATGGCCGGCGAAGTCCGAAAAGAATCGGGGCAGGGTCGCCCGGTCTCCCAAAAGACCCCGTCGGTCCTGTTCGAAAATATGATCCACCCGCTGATTCCGTACACCGCGCGCGGCGTCATCTGGTATCAGGGCGAAACCGGTTCCAGCAAGCCGTATGAATATCGTGTTTTGTTCCCGGCCCTGATTCGTGCCTGGCGGGAAGCGTGGAATCGGCCGGACTGGCCGTTCCTGTTTGTGCAGCTTGCTGCGTATGAGTCAGAGCACGGCGATTTTACTGCGCAGCGGGCGGTGCAGACCCGGGTGCGCGATACCGTTCCCAATACGGGGATGGCACTGGCGATCGACTGCGGCGAAAGAGAAAATATTCATCCCCGGCGGAAGGCTCCGGTCGGGGAGCGGCTGGCCCGTCTTGCGCTGGCGAAGGTTTATGGCCGGGAGGTTGTTTCGCGCGGACCCGTTTTCCAGGCATTGGAAAAATCGAACGGTAAGTTGTCGGTGATCTTCCAATGTTCGGAAAACGTACCGCAGGCGTCCCGCCTGCCTTTCCAAACGCTGGAAACCTCTGATGGAAATAACCCGGACGGGGGCGAATGATTGCGAGACTGACAGTTTTGATGACGGTGCTGCTGGCCGGGAGCCGCGTGTCGGGAGACGGCTCTCTCGCCGCCTCTGGGATGGATGGGTTGGAGTCGGGTTTTCAGTCCCCTCCGATGATTGCCCGGCCTTTGGTCTGGTGGGACTGGATGAACGGGAATGTGACCAAAGAGGGAATTCTGGCGGACCTGACCGACATGAAGCGCGCCGGGTTTGCCGGGGTACAGCTGTTTGATGTTCGTCAGTCGGTTCCCCCGGGGCCGGTTCGGTACGGGACAGATCAATGGCACGAAATGGTTCAGTATGCCATTGAGACGGCTGAAGACCTCGGGCTGGAGTTTTATGCCATGAACAGCCCCGGCTGGTCCGGCAGCGGAGGGCCGTGGGTGACGCCGGACCAATCCATGAAAAAGCTGGTTTGGAGTGAAACCAATGTGTGCGGCGGAAACGTTGAGGCGGAGCTGCCCATGCCGCCGGTTCAGAAGGGGTTCTATGAGGATGTTGCCGTGCTGGCGGTTCCCCGGTCTTCATCCGGTTATCGGGTGCGGGACTGGGATCAAAAGACCGCGTTGTCGAGAGCATCCCTGAATCGTTCGGCTGCAGGATTTAATACAGATGATCCCCGGGCGGTCTCTCCGGAAAATGTGATTAACCTGACGGAATCTTTGTCTGAAAACGCAGCGGTGTCGTGCCGGCTTCCTGACGGGGAGTGGAGCGTTCTGCGATTCGGCTACGCTTCAACCGGGGCTGAAATCCACCCGGTTGTTCCGGAGGCAAAAGGGCTGGAAGTCGATAAGCTCGATCCGGAAGCGGTGGCGTTCCAGTTCCGGCAGTCGATGGGGAGAATCCTGAAGGAGGCCGGCCCGCGGGCGGGAACCGTGTTTAAAGGGATTGTGTTCGACAGCTTCGAGGGCGGGTTCCAGAACTGGACCGATGAAATGCCGGCTGAATTTGAGAGGGTCAACGGGTACGACCTGATTCCCTTTCTTCCGGTGTTTGCGGGTCGGGTCATCGGATCCATGGCGGAGACGGAAGCGGTTCTTTATGACTTTCGCTGCACGGTTGACCGGATGATTTCCGAAAATTATTTCGGCACCATGCAGAGGCTGGCTCATCAGCGCAATCTGGTTGTTTATTCCGAATCGCAGGGCGGGTACTTCAATCCGTTCACCTGCAACCGCTATGTTGACATTCCGATGAATGAATTCTGGGTGGGAAACTACTATGGACGAATGCACCTGATGAAGCAGGCGGCGGCTTCGGCGAACCTGAACGGCGGATCGGTGGTCGGCGCGGAATCGTTTACCGCTGTGCCGGAGGACGGCCGGTGGCAGAACACGCCTCAGTCCTTAAAGAGTATCGGGGACTGTGCGTTTACCTGCGGCATCAACCGCTTCATCTTTCACACCTATATGCACCAGCCCTATCCCTATGCCCCGGGGTTCACGATGGGTCGATGGGGTTCGCACTTCGGCCGCTTGAATTCCTGGTGGAAATTTGTTCCCGCCTGGATTGATTATCTTTCGCGCTCCCAGTTCCTTTTGCAGCAGGGGCAAACGGTTCACGATCTCTGTTTTCTTCAGCACGATGACCTGCGCTATGCCGTTGCGGCGGACCACCTCGCGGTGCCGTTTGGGTATGACTGCACGATTTGCTATCCGGATTATCTGGCCGATATGGCGTGTGCGGACGGCGTCACCTCGTCGCCGGACGGAATTCGTTTTCGACTGATGGTGCTTCCCCCGAACGGGTCGTTTATGGAACTGAACACCTTGCGCAATCTCCGGCGATTGGTTCAGCAGGGCATGACTCTTTCCGGAAACCCGCCCGGCGCGGTGCCGGGGCTGCATGATTTGAAAACCGGGCAGCAAGAGTTCTCGCAGCTTGTCGATGAACTGTGGGGCGGATTGAGTTCACAAACCCCTGTGAAAAAAGTCGGCAGGGGGCGCGAGATGCTGGAGTCGGCGATTGATCGGACCGTTCAGCGCGCCGGTCTGTCCCCGGATTTTGCATTTGCTCCGGCGCAGGACCAGAAGGAGCTGCGTTATATCCATCGGAGGACGGATGCGGCGGATATTTATTTTGTGGCAAACCTGACCGATCGCAAAATGAAGGGAAATGCCTCGTTTCGGGTTTCGGACCGGACTCCGGAGATCTGGGACGCGGTTGCCGGCCGCACGTGGGATGCCCCTGTTTTCCGGTCGCGGCTCTCCGCAACAGAGCTGCCGTTGCGGCTTGATCCGCACGAATCTGTATTTGTGATCTTTCGTCGACCGCCTGGCCGTCGATGGATTTGTTCGGTCGTTCCCGATGCGGATGAACAATTCGCCGGCCGGCTGCTGAGCCGCAATGGAGGCCGCTATTCTGTTCACGAATCAGACGGATCATCCGAAACGGTCCCGGTTGGTCCCGCAGGTCCTCAGGTTGATCTGTCCGGCGGGTGGGAGGTTCGTTTTCTCGACGGCCGCGGCGCGCCGGAAAATGTGACGTTGCCGAAGCTGATTTCGTGGGCGGAGCACCCCGAGGACGGCATCCGCTGTTATTCCGGAGTGGCGGAGTATACGAAAACATTCGACCTGCCGGCAGAAGTTGATTCCGCCGGTCGGATATACCTGCTGGACCTGGGCGAGGTCTGCGATATTGCCCAGGTGCGGGTGAACGGCATGCCGCCTGTAATCCTTTGGCACAGGCCGTTCAGAATGGATGTCACTTCTTCGCTGCGTCCCGGACGCAACACACTGGTTGTTCAGGTTGCAAACCGATGGATCAACCGGTTGATCGGTGACGAGCAGATTCCCCCGTCTGGGTACAGTTATCTGGAAACAGAACAGCTGTATAATAATGGATCACTTGCGGCACTGCCGGATTGGCTGGATGATCCGCAGAAAGCAGCGAGGGTGCGCAGGCGGAACAGTTTTTCTACTTGGAAGCATTATTCAAAGGATGATTCGCCGGTCGCGTCCGGACTGATCGGCCCGGTCCGCCTGACCCCCTATATGGTTGTCGTCCCGTCTGCGGGGCGCCCCGCCCTCGAAATGCTATAAAAGCAAATGGTGAGTTGACGAGGTCCGGGGTTTCAGTGTATGAACTCAGGGTCTAAATTGAGGGATAACCGTTCAACCAAAGGGGAGTCAAAGATGAAGAGCATACTGATTGTCACAATCGCACTGCTGGCGGGGCTGATGGGTACTGCGCGGGCGACGCTGATCGCATCGGAGAGTTTTGAAACCGCTGCTGACGGTGCGGGGGGGATGTACGTCAGCGGAAATATTTATAATCAGGGTGTTACGGTCGGGAATACAGGCTTTAACACATCGAATGCCTGGGTGAATAATACCGGGGCAATTAAAGCCAATACCTCTGATAATACCGATTATTGGCTGGATGTTCACAGCGGCATCAGCGGAAGTGCGGGAACCACGCATGGTGCTGCGCTGATTACTTCCGGGAATACGCGCAATTCAAACCGCCTGCTGGCCGCAGCGCCGTCAACCGCTGCCAGTTATTATTTCAGCGGGGTCGGTCGAATGAATGGATCCAGCGTCATGGATAACGGCGACAAGATGGCCATGGGGATGATGGATTCAATTGCCGCCAGTTCATTTGATGTATCGACCGGAATGCACATCGGCTATTACAGGACAAACGATGTGAATTATCTGGCGGCTTTTGCCGGAGGGAACACCTATAATCTGCTTGAGCTGTCCGGTGGTCTCGTTGGCAAGGTCTATCAGGTGGTGTTGAAGCTCGAGGTCGGCGCCGCCGGAAATGAAACGCTGACGGCCTGGTATGCCGCTGATGGGGATCTGGCGCTTACCCCCGCCCTGGCCGCCACTGACGTCGGGGATATCTGGCAGGACGCCGGGGATCTCGATACCTTTACTCTGCAAACGGAGGAGGGCGGCACTTCCGATGTGCAGCTCGGACGGTTTGACGAAATGCGTTTTGGAACGTCGCTTACGGACGTAACAACCATTCCGGATCCGGCAACTCTTGAGCCGGAGTATATTGCGCTGACCGATTCGTACAGCGTGGAACTGTTTGCCGGCAACGGAATCAAAACGGCGACGTTGAGTCTGAGCGGTTCCGGCGCGGCGAACGGAACCAACCTGATCAGTGTGGCATACGGAAATTTCCGGACGAACGGAACCGAACTGATCGTGTTGAGAGATTCTACGCATATTGAATTCTATCCTGATCCGCTGACCGCCTCCGGCAGCAGTCTGGCCCGACTGGATGTCGAATCTTTGGCAGCCGGTGGACGTTCTATTGACGGAATTTCAATGGTTTTAGGCGCAAGCAACCTGGTGGCGTGTGCAAATCCCGATGTGAACGCGGGAACCTACGGATATGAATATGACGGGTCGATGGCGGGACTTTATTTAGACCGTATCGCGACTCCTATTCTCACCACCTACGGAAGACACATGCCCTACATTTCGCTGGCGGCCGGGGACGATCTCCACAGCGCGCCGGGGCAGGACTGGGCATTCCTGGGTGAAGACGGCTATTTGGAAATTTTTACGGAGACGAATTCCGCCAACTCCGCGATTGAACGGGTTGCCTATTTCAGTGTCGGGTCCACGGCAACAGAGATCACGGTAACGGATGATGACCGGTATGCGGTCTTGTACGATGATAACACGGTCAAGTTCTGGAGTCTGGCCGGTGTGGTGGAAAGCGGGAATTTCGTGACGCTGAATACAGACAGCACGCTCGTCGGGTTTACTTTTCCTGTGAAAGCAGCAGCGGCGGAAACCTATGATGTCTGGGCCTCTTCCTTTGGATCGATCGGCTCCGAAACCAATGACTTTGACGGGGACGGTTTTGATAATCTGTACGAATATGCTTCCAACGGCAATCCGACCAATGCGGCTGACCGCGGATATCCGGTTTCCATGCAGATCGTGGCAGCAGGCAGCACCAACTGGTTTGAATATGTCTATGCCCGGCGCACGACACCCGACAGCGGGCTGACCTATACGCTGGTGCAGAATGCTGATCTGGCTGAAGGCAGCTGGACCAATACCGGAGAAGCCGTCGAAACAGGAACCGGTATTCTGGATGATGATTTTGAGGCCGTGACCAATCACATTCCAATGGCTGGAAAGACTCAGGAGTTTATTTCGCATCAGATTTCCAAATAAATTGGCATCGGTTCCGTAAACCGTTCCAGCGTGGCGGTCTATGCGCAGGCCGCCAATAAAGCAGGAACGCCCCGTTGCAGACGGGAATTGAGTGGTACCGAGAGCACATGATGAAGAAACGAATCATCGGAGTTGGCCTGGCCTGTGCGCTGGCCTGTGCAGCGCAGGCGAAACCCCTGGAGCAGGAGTTTCGCGATCCGTCTGTGGAATACCGCCCGTCCTGCTTTTGGCCGTGGATCGGCGGGCATGTCACTCAGGAGGGGATTCGCGCGGATTTGCTGGCGATGAAGCAGGCGGGAATGGGCGGAGCAATCCTTTTTGATTTGTCGCTGTATGTGCCCGAAGGCGGCATCCAATACGGCTCGCCAGAATGGCGGGACTTTGTTGATTATGCGATTCGGACGGGTGCGGAGCTGGGGCTGGCCATCGGCCTGCAGAATTGTCCCGGCTGGTCCACCAGCGGCGGGCCCTGGGTGACGCCGGAGCAGTCGATGAAACGGCTGGTTTTCTCGGAAACGAAGGTGACCGCCCCGGCGGCCGGGCCGATTCCATTGCCCCTGCCGCCGACCCGCGAGGAGTTCTACCGCGATGTCGCCGTGCTGGCCATCCCCGCCGAGCCGGCGACGGCCTGCACGATCACATCCGCCATCCAGGGCCGGGACCCGCTGGAATGGACGGACGGGACAAAAATGCCGCCGCTGCGGGTGACGTCGGACGTGCCGGTTTGTTTCGATTTCACCTTTGACGAACCCGTCGAGAAAAGCTCGTTGCAGCTCGATCTGATCGGCAACGCCTCGGGCGCCGCCGAGACGGTGGTGGAGGCCTCGATGGACGGGACGGCGTTCGAGACGGTCGCCGAATTTTCGGATGGGTTGCGTTTCCGCGGGCGGACGACCCATACGTGTTCGTTTCCTGCCGTGAAGGCAAAAGTGATCCGGATCCGCCTCGTGCTGCCCGGAATCCGCGGGAATGCGGTCAACTGGCAGATCGCGGATATCGGGCTGTTCAAAGAGGCTCGCATTCCCGGGTATGAGCTGCTCTCGCTCGGCTCTGCCTCGGCCACCCGCCATTACATTCCGCCCCAAACCCCCTCGCTGGATGGCGAGGGTGCCGTCCCGGCCGATCAAATCCTCAATGTCACCGGGCACCTCCAGGCCGGAGGGCTGCTGGCCTGGGAGCCGCCCCCGGGCGCATGGTCGATCCTGCGTTTCGGATTCACGTCGACCGGCTCCAAAAACCACCCGGCCCGCGCCGGCGGCGAGGGGCTCGAAGTGGACAAGATGGACGCCGCCGCCGTGAAGGAGTTCTTTCAGGATTCGCTGGGCGAGATCCTGGCCCGCGCGAAGCCGGGTCCGTCCATCGTCTTTGGAGACAGCTGGGAGGCTGGATCTCAGAACTGGACCGCAGGCTTCCCGGAGGAGTTTATCAAGCGCAACGGGTATGAGATCACCCCGTTTCTTCCCGTTCTTGCCGGGCGGTACATCCAGTCGCCGGGCGACTCGTTCGCCTTCCTGCGGGACTTCCGCCGAACCGTCGGCGAGCTGATCGCAGAAAAATATTTCCGGGTGATGCGCGAGGAGGCCAACCGCCGCGGTCTCAAATGGATGGTCGAGCCGTATGTCGGATTTTCGTTCGACGAGTTTGTCGCTTCCGGCGAAGCGGACGGGCTGGCGGGGGAGTTCTGGATCCACGAGTCCGAGGACGCGGTTTACTCCACCATCAAACGAACCAGTTCCATGACGGAGACGATGAAGCAGGATAAGGAAGTGGGGGCGGAGTCCTTTACCGGACGGCCTGCGGACGCCGCATGGCAGGCCACGCCCAGGTCGCTCAAGCCCGTCGCGGACGGCGCTTTTTGCCGGGGTCTCAACCGCATCATCCTGCACTCCGTTGTCCACCAGCCGAGAGAGGATATGCGCCCGGGTTTCACGCATGGACGGTACGGAACCGAGTTCGGGCGGCACAACACCTGGTGGCCTCTGGCCGGCCCGTTCATGGACTACCTGGCCCGGGCGGGGGTGATGCTGCGTCGGGGTCATTTGGTCGCCGATTTCCTGTTTATGAAGAATGACGGGCCCTTCTCGGAGGACCGCTTCCCGGATGTGCCGCCCGGATACAATTATCTCTATATCGCGCCGTCCACCCTGATCCAGTCCCGGGTGATCGATGGGCGGGTGGTGACTCCCGGCGGCGGAAGCCACGCCGCCGTGGTGTTGCCCCAGCGCTGGGTGGCGGACCTGCCGCTGCTTGAGAAACTGATTGAATTGAAGGACGGCGGGGTGACGCTGCTGGGGCCGGCGCCGTTCATGCCGGCAAGCCGGCGGGATTTGCAGCAGATGTCGGAATGGAATGCGCTGTGTGCCCGCCTGTGGCCGTCCCCGGCCGGGTATCCGGCGGCGAAACAGCTGGCGGAGGCCGCTCAGAAAAAAGGACTGGGTCCCGATTTGACCGTCGAGCCGGCAGGCTGCGGACTGGACTTCGTTCACCGCCGCGCCGGAGAGCTGGAGTTCTATTTTGTTCGCAACACACAGGATCAGGCGCTGGATGCGAAGGTCACCTTCCGCGTGTCCGGAAAGGGACTGGAGCTGTGGAATCCCGTAGACGGCTCGATGGCGATCGCTGCCGTCGCCGGGCGCACGGAGCGCGAAACCACGGTGCGCATGAACCTTCCGGCCTATGGATCAACCTTTGCGGTCTTCCGCGGAGCGGCCGGCGATGACATCCGGGATGCCCCGCCGTCGGCGGAACTCTCTCCGCCGATCGGGCTGCCGTCCTGGGCGGTCGAGTTCAAGCCCGCCCTCGGAGAGTCTTTCTCCCGCAACTTCCAGCAGCTTTCGTTATGGAACGAAAGCGGCGACAGCCAAATTAAATATTTTTCCGGCCCGGCCGTTTATGCCGCCGATTTTGAGGCGCCGGACGGCCTGCCGGGCGACGCCGGGCGGGTGATGCTGGATCTGGGGGAAGTTTATGACCTGGCGTCCGTCAGCGTAAACGGCCGCCCGGCGGGAGTCTGCTGGACAGCGCCGAATGCGGTGGATATTACAGATTTCGTTCGTGCGGGCAGCAACCGGGTGGAAATCACAGTGGTCAACCGCTGGGTCAATCGCCTGATCGGCGACGAGTTTCTGCCGGCCGAAGCAGCGTATAAAGGCATCGCCAGCTCCAGTTCCGCCACGGCGGGTGTGCTGACGGCATTTCCGGACTGGTACACCGATGCGTCGAAGGCGGCGCTGCGCAAGCGCACCACGTTTGCCACGTGGCGGCATTACGACATGAACTCGCCGCTCGTTCCGTCCGGCCTCGCCGGGCCGGTCAGCGTACGCTTTTTAACGGATCACAATACGATGGAGAAAAAATGAGGCGGATTTCTTTAGGATTGGTGATTCTTTCTTTTGCTGCGGGGGCGCAATCCGAGATTGCCCGGGTTGAGCCCCGGGCACAGGTCGGTGCGGTTGACACCGCTCCCGGTGCATTTTCCTGTGACCTGACGTTCGATCTGTCCGCTTGCAGGGAGGTCAGCACGGCGTATGCCCAGCTCATTGTCCCCATGCAAATCAAGGGGGCGGGGTACACCATGCTGCGACTGTTCGCTGTGGATGCCGCCGGAGCGGAACGGCTCGTTGCGGCGACCTGCCCGAATGCAGGGCATAAAGCGGCGTTTTTCGATATGACCAATGTTCTCAATACACAGCTGCCCGCCCGCCGCCTCGATCTGCGCATTGAACAGGCGGTCGGTTCGGAGATTGCGCTGTCGTTGATCGAAAACCGCCCGGTGAGTCTGCGCATAAGCGCCGAAGCGTATCCGCGCTGCGGCCTGAGTGAAAGCCTGTCGCCGATCTGGGCATCCGCCCGCATGGTCAATGAAACCATTTTACCGGTTTCCACCAATGGTGCGCCGGCAGAGGGGCACCTGCTGTTCACGCCGTCCGGCAGCGTGACCGTCCGGAGTTATGCGCTGGATACAACCTATCAGGAAGGCGCGGACTATGTTGTGGACGGCTGCACCATTCGTCTGCTTCCCGGATCATCGATTCCGTTCGCGACCCGGGATCAGCTTTATCCAGACTCGGCGGATGCCGCGCCGGGAACGATGAAATCCTGTAAAGGCGGCTATGTCGCGTATACTGAAGGCAGTTACTGGAATGACCACCAGATCGCTGTTTCGTATGACCATCTCGATTCATGGGGCGGTCCGGTTCCGTTCGACGGCAAGGGAACGCTGGCGGCCACGAAGACGAAGCTGAAGAGTGGAAAACCGATAAAAATTGCGCTGCTGGGCGACAGTATTTCCGCCGGTGCCAGCGCCAGCAAAAGTCATCCACCGTATATTCCGGGGTGGGGAGAGTTGTTGATCCATGGGCTTCGTGACCGCTTTCAGAGCGACATCACCTTCGTAAACCCGTCGCGCGGCGGCGCAACATCAGGGTGGGGCAAAAAGGTCACCCCGGACTTTATTGTTCCCGAAAAACCGGATCTGTTCATTATTGCGTTCGGCATGAATGACGCCAATGCCACGTCGGTCGAGAGCTATCTCGCGAGCATCAAAACCATCATGGGCATGGTGTCTGCCGAAAATCCGGATACAGAATTCATTCTGGTCGCCAGCATGATGCGAAATGAAAACTGGCGTCCGCTGACTCCGATGAACGGCTACCTCGCCGCGTTGAAAACGCTGGAATCGGAGCATGTTGCCGTGGCCGATGTCTGGTCGGTGAGTGAAACAATTTTGAAAACAAAACGGTTTGGCGACATCAGCGGGAATCATATCAATCACCCCAACGATTTTATGGTGCGCATCTATGCGCAGGTGACGGGTGCGCTGCTGGGCCCGTAAAATTCTGATAGGAGATCAATTGAAGAGTATTTACAAAATTCCGAACCACGACGGCACCAATGCCCCGGCTGGTTATATTTTAACGCCGCCCCCCGGGCCGGATCCATTTTACAACGGCCCGTCTGCTGTGGGCGTCCGGCCCGGGCATCCGGTGTTTTTGAGGCTTCCTGTGTCGGGAGCCCGTCCGATGACGTTTGCGGTGGAAAATCTGCCGGAAGGTCTTTTGTTCGATCCGGGCAGGGGGCTTCTGACCGGAGTCCTGACGAGGAAAGATACTCATTCGCTGAGTTTCAGCGCAACCAATGCCGCCGGTGCGATCCGCTTCACCGTCAAGCTGGTCGTCGGGGAGGACATCGCTCTGACGCCGCCCATGGGCTGGAACAGCTGGAATGCCTGGGGCGACCGTATTGATGAAGAAAAAGTCCGGCAGGCCGCACAGGCATTTATCGATCTTGGATTGGCTGATTTCGGCTGGAGCTATATCAATATCGATGACGGCTGGCAGGGCGGGCGCGATGAGCACGGCGTCCTTCAGCCCGATGCCGGAAAATTTCCGGACATGCAGGCGCTGTGCGATGACGTGCACGCAATGGGCCTGAAGATCGGCATCTATTCCTCGCCGTGGGTCAAGACCTTTGCCGGACGAACCGGCGGCTCGGCCGGCGACGGGGTCGGCAACATTCGCGACGAGGAAAAGGGATGGTATGTCGGGCATCAGCAGTATGAAAAACAGGATGCCCGCCAATGGGCGGAGTGGGGCTTCGACTATCTGAAATACGACTGGAACCCGATGGATCTGGCGTCCGGCCGGCGCATGCACAGAGCCTTGCGCGGCTGCGGGCGGGACATCATCTATAACGTCACCAACTCAATGCACAAAGAGCCGCCGGAAAAGTGGGCGGAAATCAGCCAGTGCTTTTATCTGTGGCGCACGATTCCTGAAGATGCCAATACGGGCAACCTGCTGGCTGCCGATATTCAGGATGACTGGGATATGGTTTCCAGCATCGGTTTCAGTATGAACCGGTGGCGCAGGTTTGTTTCGCCGGGACACTGGAACGATCCGGATATGCTGGTGGTCGGCGCGGTCGGCTGGGGTCAGCCGCATCCGTGCCAGTTGACTCCGAACGAGCAGTACGCTCATATTTCTCTGTGGAGCCTGCTGGCCGCACCGCTGCTGCTCGGATGCGACTTTCTTCAAACCCGGGATGAATTCACCTTGAGCCTGCTCAAAAACCGCGAGGTGATTGCGGTCAATCAGGATCCGCTGGGTGATATGGGCCTGCGGCTCGAAACCGATAATCCGGAGGGGATCGAGGCCGTTGTGAAGCAGCTGGCCGACGGGTCGGCGGCGGTCGGCCTGTTCAACCGGGCGGAGCGTGCGCAGGTGGCGACGCTGAATCTTCCAGACCTTGGAAAACGCGGGCCGCATACGGTGCGCGATCTGTGGAGACAGGTGGACGTCGGTGAAACCGCGGATGTTTTTTGTGCCGAGGTGCCGGCGCATGGTGTGATACTGATTAAACTGACAAAGGAAGTCTGATGAGAAAAACAGTGCTTTGGGGGATGTTGTCTGCAGCGATCTGCAGGAGTGTGGCTGCGACAAATGGTGAGCCCGCTCCATACCGCGAGCCGCCGCTGCGCGAGCTGGCCACGGTGAAGACGCTCTCCGCCGCCGACTTCGGGGCGGTTCCGAATGATGGAAAAAACGATTGCGAGGCGATTCAGCGGGCCCTGGATGAACTGCCGAAACAGACGCAGCCCGCAAGGCTGGTCGTTGCGCCGGGCCGCTACCTGCTCGATAAGCCGGACATCCAGCCGGGAGAAAGCGGATACTTTCTGTTTTTGAATCAGTCGACCAACGCGGTGGTGGAGTTTTCCGGTGCGGAACTGATTGCGGAAAATCCGTCGCGCGGCTTTTTGCGGATCGAAAACTGCGAAAACGTCATTGTTCAAAACGCGACCGTGGACTACGACCCCGTCCCGCACACGGAGGGAATTATTCGCGCGATTCACCCGGAGCTCGACGCAATTGATTTGGAGATCCGCGACGGCTTTCCCGCCCCGGATCAGGACTGTTTCAACCGCGCTCCGAGCCGCTGGGGCGGGCAGATGGATCCGAAGATTCCGGGACGCCTCAAAACCGGAGCCCTGAATTTTCATTTCTATTCAACGGTTGAAAAGCTCGATAACGGCTTGTTCCGAATCGGGCTGAAAGTTTCCAGCGGATCAACCTGGGATACCCTGGAGGTCGGGGACCGCTTTTGCGTGCTGGCCCGGGGATCCAACTCGTTTTTTCATGCGCGGCATTCACGGCAGATCACGGCGCTCAACCTGACATCCTGTAATGTCCCGGGCGGGCATTACGTTTCGGTGATGACCGAGGCGTTCAATATTATCGGCTGCAAATCACCGATCAAACCCGGGTTCTGGAAGGGCGGGAATGCCGATGCGGTTCACTGCCAGTCGAACCGGATCGGCCCGTGGGTCGAAGACTGTTTTTTCGAAGGAATCAGCGACGATTCGCTGGTCATCTACGCCCGGCCGTTTTCGGTTGTCGAGCAGCTCTCGCCGACCCGGCTTCAAATCAGCCGTTTGTCGAACCAGAACAAGGCGATGCCCCTGTATGAAGGCGAGCTGGTGGCCGGGGATGTGCTGGACTTCCTGAACCCGGAGAGCGGGGTCGTTTTGGCCACCGCTCGCGTCACATCGTATGACAAAGCGGCGCGCGTTATTGAATTGGATTCGCCGGTTGCCGGGCTGGAGCCGGGGATTGATAAGCAGAAAACACAGATCTGGAACCGGGCCATGGGCAATGGCTTCGTGATGAAGAACAATGTGCTGAAAAATTCACGCCGCTACGGCGTTTATCTCAAGGCGTCCAACGGTCTGATCGAAGGCAACACCTTTGAGGGGCTCAGTTCCTGCGCGATCACCCTGCATAACGAGCCGCGCGCCCCCAACGGACCGTTTTGCCATAACGTGACCATCCGCAGCAACACCATCACCGAATGCGGGTTCGAAGATGGCTTTCTGAAGTATGATGAGATCGGTGCGCTGCGCGTCACGGCCCGGCGCTATGACTATCTCGATGCGGAAACCGGCACCGCGCACAGCAATATCCGCATTGAAAACAACCGCTTCAGCAGGCTGCGGCGCAGCCCGGTTTTTCTCAGCAATGTTGAGGCTGCCGTGCTCTCTGGCAACACGCTCGACGGCGCGCCGGTTGATGCTGACAATGTGATCGTAAAATCCTGTATAGGGGTGGAGTTCGAATAATGAAAAAGTTTATTTTGGCCGGCACAGCTCTTTTTTTCTTTTTTTCCGCGCAGGCGGAAAAAAAGCCGAACATCATCTATTTTGTCTGTCACGATCTCGGACGCCTGATCAGTCCGTACGGCGCGGAAGTGCAGACCCCGCACCTGCAGTCTTTTGCGGAAAGCGGCGCAACCCTGATGAAGGCCTACAGCTCTTCCGCCTGCTGTTCTCCGTCGCGCGGATGCGCCATGACCGGGCGCTATGCGACCAATACCGGCCTGATGGGCGTCGGCAAGGGATGGGAACTGAAGCCGGATGAAAAAACCATCGTCAACGACCTGAACGACGCCGGGTACCTGACGGTTCACGCCGGATTCCAGCACGAGCGGCACCGTCCGGATTATCGTCCGAACGATCCGACCTATAAAGATCCCAACGGCTATCAGCTCGATGCCCGCCGCCTCGGCGGATGGCCGGGGGTCTTTGCGGAAAATGTGGTCGACGATGCCGTCCACTTTCTTGAAAACCGCGATCCGCACGATCCGCAGCCCTTCTATTTCAACATCGGGGCGCAGGAAACGCACGGCTCGATGTTTCACGGCGCCCGCGCGGAAAAATACAAACGCAATGAGCTGTACGGGATCGATGATCCCGCCTCTGTCTGGGTGCCGCCGTCCATGCCGGACAATAAGGAGTCGCGCGATTATTTTTCAAAAATGTGGCCCTGCCTGCGGCATCTGGACCGCGAGTTCGGACGGCTGGTTACGGCGATTGACGACCTCGGTTACGGTGAAAATACCATCGTGATTTTCACCACCGATCACGGCATCTTCGGGTCGCGACATAAGATGACCCTGTTCGGAAGCGGAACCGAAACGGCACTGCTGGTTCGCTGGCCGGGCCGCATTCCGGCCGGTTCAACATTCAACGAGCTGATCGGAAATATCGATCTGCGCCCGACGCTGGCGGAGGCCGCCGGCGCTCCGGTTCCGGACGCCGTCGACGGGCGCTCCTTCTGGCCGCTGCTCACCGGCGGCGATTATGTGCCGAATGAATCGCTGATGATCGAGTTCAACTATCATGCAAAATACGATCCGATGCGCGCGGTGCGCACCGACGATTACCTCTACATCCGCAATTTTGATCCCAACGCCAAATACCGCTATACGCCGGCGGAGATTCTCGCGCTGCCCGCCCCGCGCTGCGACGGCTGGCCCAATAACAGCGTCCTGGGCGGAACCGCTTTCGATCATCCGTCCATGAAGAACTGGCCGGCCCGCCCGCGTGAACAGCTCTATGACCTGCGCCGGGATCCGAACGAGTTTGTGAACCTGTCGGCCAACCCCGAATATGATTCCGTGCTGAAGCGGCACGGCGCAATGCTGGATCGGTGGATGGCGGAAGATAAAGATCCGCTGCTGCAGGGCGTTGTGCCCGATCATCGGGAATAAGCGGCGCATTGACGTTTTGCTCAGCACAGAAATCAAGAGTTGAAGCATGAAGACAACACGGATTACTGCAATAAGCGCTTGGCTGCTGAGCGCTGCGCTCTGCGCCGTTTGGGGAGCAGCTCCGACCGATTATCGCGAGGCGCCTCTGAGAACCCTGGCGACGGATCAGACGTGGACCGTGAGTGATTTCGGGGCGTTTGCCGATGATGATCTGGATGACCGAACAGCCATTCAAAATGCATTGACTGCTCTGGCTTCGGCGGACGTTTCGACGACGCTGGAGTTTGAGCCGGGGAAATATCTGCTGGGTTCAACCAATGAAAGCCCGTCTGCAATGCTGGTTGCGGAGAATTTAACCAATGCGGTTCTTGAGTTGAATGGCGCTGAGCTGGTGGTCAGAAGTCCGTTAAGCGGGTTCCTGAAGCTGTTGCACTGTGAAAATATCATTGTTCGCAACGGCACGGTGGACTATGACCCGGCGCCCCACACCGAAGGCATTATACAGGCGGTTGACGAAGACAGCGGCACGATCGATGTGGAAATTCGCGAGGGGTTTCCGGCTCCGGATCTGGATTACTTTGAGCAGGCACCCGCCTGCTGGGGGTACCTGCTGGATCCGGCGGTTCCCGGCCGCCTGAAAACGGGAGCTGGAAACTATATCGGGTGCAGTTCTGTTGAACGGGTGACAAATTCTTTGTTTCGGTTGACCGTGCCTGAGACAACAAGCTGGACGAATATTGAACAGGGAGATCGGTTTGCGCTTTTGGCTCGCGGGTACGGCTCTCTCTTTTATTCCAGTTACAGCCGGCAGATTACCGCGGAAAATCTGACATCTTATAATACACCTGCCGGTCATTATGTTTCTGTGATGACCGAGGCACTGAATGTTCTCGGGTGCAGCTCTCTGATTAAATCCGGGTTCTGGAAAGGCGGGAATGCCGACGGGGTCCACTGCCAGACCAGCCGGGTCGGCCCCTGGGTTGAAGACTGTATTTTCGAAGGGATCAGTGATGATTCCCTCGTGATTTATACCCGGCCGTATTCCGTGGTCGAACAGCTCTCCCAGACCCGTTTCCAAATTGTCCGCTATTCCAGTGAAAATACCGGCGTTTCTTTGTACGACGGGGAATTGCAGGTCGGAGATGTGCTGGATTTCCTGAGCCCCGTCGACGGGGTTGTTTTCGGGACGGCCACGGTTACGGCATATGATGCCGATGAAGGCATCATCAGTCTGGACAGCCCGGTCTCAGGCGTGGATCCCGGTATTTACAAGGCGAAGACGCAGATATGGAACCGCTCCATCGGGAAGGGCTTTGTCATGAAAGACAACATACTTCGCAATTCGCGCCGGTACGGAATCTATTTGAAAGCATCGGATGGATTAATCTCCGGCAACCGGTTGGCTGGGCTCAGTTCGTGTGCCATGGCCCTGCAGAATGATCCGGGGGTTCCGAACGGTCCCTTCTGCCGAAACATCGACATTGTGAATAACACCATCGATTACTGCGGGTTTGATACGGGATTTTTGAAGTACGCCGACATCGGCACCATCCGGGTGACATCCCGCCGGTTGGATTTCGGAGATGCCCTGTCCGGTGTGGTTCACAGCAATATCCTTATTGAGGGAAACAGTTTCAACAATCTGCTGCGTTCGCCGATCAGTCTGAGCAACGTGGATGGATCACTGATTCAGAATAACAGGCTGGATGGCGTCGTGATGACGACCAATGATGTCATCGTCAGGACGTGTCAGAATATAGAGGTGTTTGGGCAGGAATTCTTCATGGCGCTGACGGATTCATATACCGTGGAAATCTTCGACAATTTCGGAACGAAGACGTCCACAATTGCATTGACCGGTTCCGGGGCGGCTGCCGGAACCAACCTGATCAGTGCGGCAGTTGGAAATCTCCGGGGGAACGGCAATGAACTGATCGTGTTGAGAGATTCCGGACAGCTTGAATACTACGGTGATCCGCTGACCGCCTCCAACAGTCTGTCGCGATGCACCTTTCAGCCTCTGGAACGAGGCGGCCGGGCTGTATCCGCAATTTCAATGGTTGCCGGCGGAAGCCGTCTGGTGGCGTGTGCAAATCCCGATGTGAATCCGGGAACCTACGGATATGAATATGACGGGTCGATGGAGGGAGCCTACCTGGATCGCATAACCACACTTTCCCTCTCGGTATATGGCAGGCATTATCCCTATGTTTCTCTGGTTGCGGGGGACGATCTTCACGGCGCGAGCGGTCTGGACTGGGTGTGTTTGGGGAGCGACGGCTGGGTCGAGATTTTTACTGAGCAGGAGTCCGCCGGTTCGGCTGCGGAGCGGGTTGCCTATTTCAATGCCGGTTCAGCGGCAAAGGAGATCACGGTGGCTGCGGACGATCGGTATGCTGTGCTTTACAGTGATCATACGGTCAAGTTCTTTTCGCTGGATGGAGTCCAGAATGGGGCCCCGATAACGCTGGATACAACCAGTACACTGGCAGGTTTTGTTCTTACCGGAGAACCCGCAACGGATCTCTTTCAGGTCTGGTCTTCTTCGTTCGGATCCATCGGGTCCGCAACCGATGATTTTGACGCGGACGGTTTTGACAACCTGTATGAGTATGCGTCAAACGGCAACCCGACCAACGAGGCGAATTCCGGATATCCGGTGGTCATGCAGATTGTGGAAGCAGACAGCGCCACCTGGTTTGAATATGTCTATGCCCGGCGGATAACCGCCGGCAGCGGACTGACGTATACACTGCTTCAGAATATGGATCTGGTCGGCGGAAGCTGGACCAGCACCGGCGACGCGGTCGAAGTCGGAACCGCTGTTCTGGATGACGATTTTGAACTCGTTACCAACCGCATTCCAATCGCTGGAAAAACCCGGGAATTTATCCGGCATCAGATCAGTCAATAAGCCGGCACGGGATTGAAATGAAAATAAGAGTATTACGGAATAGCTTACATAGAAAAGGGTTGATGATGAACTGTGGAAAAGTACTGAAGGTGTGTGCGCTAACCGCCGGGATGTGTGTGTCCGCCGCGGATGCGGCGTCCGATGATACCCGGCTGTGCACGGAACTCAAGATGCGCGACGGGCTGCCGAATTTCAGCGCAAAACTGAAGGAGCAGAACAGGCTGAAGGTCGCCTACCTCGGCGGCAGTATCACCATGGCCAACGGCTGGCGCACCCAAACGACCGAATGGCTTCGGAGCAGTCATCCTGACAGGGAAATCATCGAGATCAACAGCGCCATTGCCGGAACCGGCGCCGGCTTCGGGTCCTGCCGCCTGCAGGAGCACGTTCTCAAGGAAAAACCCGATCTCCTGTTTGTGGAATTCCGCGTGAACGGCGGCGACAACTCCATGGCGCGCACGATGGAAGGGCTGGTGCGTCAAACGTGGCACCGGCTCCCCGAGACCGATATCGTTTTTGTCTATACGATCTCCTCGCCGATGATTCCGGATATCCGCAGCGGACAGCTTCCCGGTAAAAACGGCGCCGAGCTCGAACAGGTCGCGCAGCATTACAAAATTCCCTCCATCGATTTCGGGCCGGAGATTGTCAGCCGCATCGATGCGGGCTCGCTGGTCTTCAAGGGGACCTCTGCCGAGCCCGGCGTCGTGCTGTTTTCCCGGGACGGAGTTCATCCCGGAACAGAAGGCCACGCCATCTATACCGGGATCATTAAACGCTCATTTGCGAGGATGTTTGCCGCCGGGGCGGAGCCGGCTCCGCATTCGATTCCGTCGCCTCTTGATCCGGGAAACTGGGAGCAGGCCGGAATGGCGGATCCCGCGCCAATGCTTTGCGGCGAAAAGGGGTGGAAAACCGAACGTTGGAACAGCAGTCGGGTGGTCAAAAAATTTCAGGAGCTGTGGGGCAATATCGACTGCGAACGGATTGTTCCGGCGTTGAACGAAGCACGGTCTCCCGGCGCGGCATTGGAATTCACCTTTGAAGGAACGGTTTTCGGTTTTTTCGATATCGGCGGTCCCGAAACCGGCTCCGTGCGGATCACTCTTGATGACGGCGTTCCGTTTGAAGTGTCACGATTCAATCGCTTTTGCTATCGCTACCGGCCGCAGTACTACCTGTCCGAGGAGCTGCCGGCGGGAAAACACTGTGTGCGCATCGAACTGGCTGAACCGTCCATCGACAAAGCATCCATTGTGGGCGCGGAAAAATTTGAATCCGATCCCCGGTTTGCTGAAAACACCTTTTACCCTGTGAAGATCCTGCTGAACGGCAAAATGCTGGACTGACGGTCTCGGCCCCAACTGTGCGCCGGGCGGTGAAGATCCAGGCGGAAATTAATGGTGAAATCTTCCGCGAACAACGAAAGCTCCCTCTCGGGAGCTTTCGTCGTGCCGGCCACACAGCCGCTTTCCAGAACCTCACAATCGCTTTGGAGCAACGCGGGGAAATAATTTTAGAAGAAAACAGCGCAGCGGATCACCTCCGTGCCTTCGTACCTATATTCTGTTTTGCCAGTAACCAGGTCGTTTATGAAGGTTTGCTATGGCAGCAATCCGAATGCGATTTGACTTTTCTTGGTAGATGACACCGTAGGGAAACCGGTTCACAAGACAACGATGAGCATTCAGCGAAACTTTTGGGCTTGCAGATGGATACTTAAGAATTCTCTCAATGGTTGAATACACTTCTTCAGCAAATTCCAATCCTAATCCAAATTCACAGAGATCATAATAATCTACAGCGTCGTTAAGTTCTGCTTCTGCCTGTGGGTGAAAATAGAATTTTATCGAGCGTGCTTGTTGCGAATTTTAGCAAAAACTTCTTCTCCGGAAATAAGGTCAACTTTTCCCTGATCAATTCGCTTAATCCTTTTTTCAGCTTCTTCTGACCACAATTTGTCAATTTCTGATCGAGTGGGTAAGTTGAGGCTCTCGATGATTTTCTCTACCAGTCCAACGCGAGCATCTGCCGGCAACAACAGCGCTTCATCAACAACTTTATCCAGTGCAATAGCCATGGTTTCATCTCCTATTAACGATATTGAACCACAAAAGTTTGATTTCGGCAATTCGCCATTTTTGTCCGTGCAGACCTTATGGCTGAAGTTGATTCAGCCGCGGTCGATTTTTCTATAAATGTTGCGGCGTTCCTCGGACGGGCCGGAGCGATCTGGTTACCGCCAGATCGTTCCAAAATGTAAAATGAACAGAAGGAAACACTATGAAGAAAGTATACATCGGAATCGATTAGAACAAAGACTTAAATGATTTCGCTCCAGCCTTTGCCTGAACAGCTGTTCCGAGTTGTATGGGAAGGCATCGGCTGATTTCAAGGTTTGGAAAATGCTGTAGGCCGCGTGCCCCGCGCGGCGAGCTCCGCACCGGGCAGCCGCACCGTTTTCCCACCGCAAGCGCCCGGAGGGGCACCGGGCCTGCAACGGCAAACACCGCCCTTCAGGCAAGATTGTTTTTCAATCCCCCTTGGAAAACCGGGTAGGGCGCGACCGCCGGGCGCGCCGGGCGGATGCTGGTTTTTTTAACGCAGATGAACGCAGCGCGGCATAGCCGCAACCAAAAATCAAACCGCGAATATTTTTGCCGCCAGAGAGCGCAGGGAACACAAAATTCAACGTTTGGAAAAACACCGTTTAACAAAGATCCGGCATGCCGCCGGTTCCAAACATTGGAAAAACGGCGCGGAGCACCGTTCTACCTTTTCCAATCCTCGGAAACTCAACACAGTCCAGACGCATCCGTTATTGATGTTTTTAGGCGAACGTCTGAAGATTTTTACCACCCGCTACGCTAGAGAGACTTCGGAGGTGGACAGAGAAGAATAAAAATAGAA
>JBFHEM010000068.1:0-18515 GCA_041584215.1 Tichowtungia sp.
ACTCCGGCTCCTCTTCCTTATAGTGCTTCTCCTCGTCAAACTCCTCACCGGCGGCCTCGGCGGCGGCCCTGGCGAGCTCGGCCTTCGTCGGCTTTTCATCCAGCCGCCACTTCAGATCCTGTCCAATCCCGACGCCGCGCGAACTGTAATAATCGAAGTGCGTGTTGGTAATGTATCCCGGTGCCGGATGAAGCTCCGCGCGGGCCTTCACAAACGCCCCGACCCGGCCGCCGTGGCCGAGAACAAAGGTCCAGACCCGGTATCCCAGATGCCGCTGCCAGACCGGCGTATAGAACACCGGAACCTTGCCGACATAGAACGTCACCTTTTTCGCTTTGACAAACAGGCCGCTCGGCTTGTCCTCATCGAGCACGCGCACCTCTTCGGCCATGGCGTAAATCAGCGGGTCATCGCCCTCACAGGTGGTAATGCGCGCGTTGTACATCAAAAACTCGTTGGTCGAGATCCGCTCGGTCTGCTCCGCCACAATGTAAGCCGGTTCAAAATAAATGTCGGACTCACCGAAATCGCCCACCTGGGTTTTAAAGTTGTAAACCAGCTCCTCGCCCTTCCAGCTCGCCCCGTCCTGCAGCACCACGACGTTTCCCGTGGCCGTGATCTCGCCGGTTTTCTGGTTCATCGTCATGTGGTCCGCCTGCATGCTGGAGTTTTCCTGCAGCAGCACCACGTTGCCGGAGGCCGTCATGTCGCCCGTATCCGGATTCACCGTCATGCGATCGGCCTGCAGCGTGGTGCCCTCCTGCTGCACCGCCACATTGCCTTCGCCGACCAGCACGTTCCCTTCGTACTCCATGCGGTCCGCCGTCATTTCAATCGCCTCTTCATCCTGGGTCAGGCGTTCGGGCAGCGGCCCGCGATCGGGCCGGTTCGTCGCGGCCGCGCCATCCCCGAGCGAAGAGGCAGCGCCCCCCGCCGCGCCGGCTCCGTCCAGCATGCGCAGGCGGGCAGCGGACTGCCTGGCATAAATGGTGTCCTTATGTTCACGGACCACCTTTTCATAATAAATTCGAGCGGAATCTTTCTGCACCGGATCGGGAACGCGCTCATAGAACCCGGCAATTTCGAAGTCGCGCTTGGCGGCGAGATTGGTGAGCTCGCCGGCGAACCGGCCCACCGACTCCAGATTTTCAGATTCCGGATAGGTGGCCGCGAACACGTCCGCGGCAATCTGCGCCTGCTCGCGGATATTCTCGCTGTAGGGAGTGGAGCGGACCAGCTCCCGCAGGCACTGAATCTTCGCGACCGCGGCCTTCTCCGCCAGCGGACTGTCCGGATAGCGGTATTCCAGCGTGGTATAGGCGGCGATGGCGTCGTGATATTTTTCATTCAGTCGATAGGCCTCACCGATCTGCATCTGCATTTCCGGCGCCCGCTCCCACTGCGGCGCGTTCTTCAGAATCGACTCCAGATAGGGAACCGCCCGTTCCGGCGAGGTGTAGCCGCCGAACAGCCAGCCCATCCGCTCGCGGGTCATTTCCCGCTGAGCAATTTCATACTGGGCTTCCAGCACCGTGTTGTAATCCTTCAGACCGGTGTAATAGGACTGAATCAGCGACTCGTAGGCTTCAAACGCCTTGCGGTCTTTGCCCTGCTGCAAATAAAGATCCCCGACCGCCTGCTTGGCCTCCGGGGCCTTCGGGCTCTCCGGCCACTGCTTCAGGAAGCGCTCAAAGGCCTTGCGGGCCGCCGTCACATCCCCCTGTTCGCGAAGTGTATCCGCACGGGCCCACTGTGCTTCCGCATCGCTCCCGGCGGCAGCCTCCGGCGCGGAATACCCCGTCAGCGTGAAAAGAACTGTAACGGCGAGAAAAAAAGCGGTCTGTTTGATTTTCATATGGCGCCGAGACTACGGAAGCTCTCAATGCTTGGCAAGAGCGAAGGCGGCCCGGTTGAGCTTTCCCCCTGCCGGCGGGACACAGAACCCTATACACGCAAACTGTGATTCTTTTTGTAATATTTTAACGAACCGCTGTTGACAGCATCCGAAAAAAGCGTAAGGTGCCGCCATGCATTCAGAGAGGCGCCGCCGCATTTCTTCGAAATATTTCTTTGAAAACGGCAGGCGTCCGGCAACCTGACAACGAAGGTGCTCCGGCCTGGCAAAAGGCAATGCGCCCCTCAAGGGGAAAGTTGCAAGCGCCTGCGGCCCTCTTTGAATCAGACAGGAATAAGGAATGAAAACAAGAGGGACCTCATGAGCAATCATATTGAAACGCAATCGCTTCACGCGGGCTATACGCCGGATCCGACCACCGGCAGCTGCGCCGTACCGGTTTACCGCACCAGCGCTTATGTCTTCCGGGACACGGAGCACGCCGCCAACCTGTTCGGACTCAAAGAACTGGGCAACATCTACACGCGCCTGATGAACCCCACATCGGATGTGCTCGAACAGCGCGTGGCCGCGCTCGAAGGCGGGGCCGCCGCCCTGGCGCTCGCCTCGGGAACCGCCGCCATCTTCTACAGCATCATCAACCTGGCTCAGGCCGGCGACGAAATTGTTGCATCCAGCAACCTCTACGGCGGAACCTACACCCAGTTCAACAACATCCTGCCGCAGTTCGGCATCACCGTGAAATTTGTCGACCCCTCCGATCCGCAGAACTTCGCGGCGGCCATCACCGGCAAAACCAAGGCGCTCTACACCGAGACCATCGGCAACCCGTCGCTCGACGTGGCCGACATCAAAGCCATCGCCGACATCGCGCATGCCAACGGCGTGCCGCTGATCGTCGACAGCACCTTCACCACCCCCGCCCTGCTGCGGCCGATTGAACACGGGGCCGACATCGTCGTCCTCTCGCTCACCAAATGGCTCGGCGGACACGGCAACGGCATCGGCGGCATCGTCGTCGACTCCGGCAAATTCGACTGGGCAACCGGCAAGCACCCGCTGCTCTCCGAGCCCGACGAAAGCTACCACGGCATCCGCTACGCCATCGACCTGCCCGACGAGCTCCGCCCGCTGGCCTACATCCTGCGGATGCGCCTCGTGCCGCTGCGCAACCTCGGCGCGTGCATTTCGCCCGACAACGCCTGGCAGTTCCTGCAGGGAATCGAAACCCTGGCGCTGCGGATGAAGAAACACAGCGACAATGCGCTGGCCGTCGCGGCGTTTCTCGAAAAACAGGACGCCGTCGCATGGGTCCGCTACCCCGGCCTCGAAAGCCATCCGTCGCACGAGGTTGCAAAACGACTGCTCAAAGACGGCTTCGGCGCCACCGTGGTCTTCGAACTCAAGGGCGGCGAAGAGGCCGGCCGGAAATTCATCGAGTCGCTCAAAATCTTCCTGCACCTGGCCAACGTCGGCGATGCGAAGAGCCTGGCGATTCATCCGGCCAGCACCACGCACTCGCAGCTGACCGCCGAGCAGCAGGCATCCGGCGGCATCACCCCCGGGCTCGTCCGCCTCTCGGTCGGCCTCGAGAACATCGACGATCTCACCGACGACATTCGTCAGGCGCTGTCTTGATGAAGTTTTGATTCCAGACATTGGAAAGCCCCGGCCGCCTCCGCGACCGGGGTTTTTCATGCCCTGCATTTGAAGAAATCCAGCCTACTGGACGGGAAAAACAGTCCGAAACCCGATGTAGTCATAACCGAATTTGGGCGTGATCCATTTCCTGTATCCAGAGCATGCATTGCTCGCATTAACATACCAACACCCGCCGCGCATCACGCGGAGAACCCCCTCATACCCCGGATACCAATCGGTACAAAATTCCCATACATTTCCCGCCATATCAAACAGCCCATAGGCATTGGCGGCAAAAACGCCGCCGGGGCTTGTATACGGGCTCACATCATCATAATCCGGGTGATACTCGCGTGTCGCGCTGATGTCATAGCCGTACGAGATGTCACTGTAGTAGTTGGCATTGCTGTGCGTAATGGTATCCCCCCACGGAAAGCGCAAGCCCCCAAGCCCCCCGCGAGCGGCATACTCCCACTCGACGGAGGTCGGCAGGCGATACCCGCCGGCCTGGAGATTGCAATCCGGTGTGCTCTCGCCCGTCTTGTAGATGCTTCCGCCCACCGTATAGCAGGGCATTTGGTCGTCCATCTCACTGCGAGCATTACACCACTTCACGCAATCATACCAGCTGACGCTATGCACCGGATGGCTCGTTGCTTTGCCGGAACCTGCATTGCTGAAACTGTAGCCGTTATTCGTTGCCCAGATGTAAACTTCATACCACTGCTCTTTCGACACTTCCATCGCATCCATGTAGAAAGCAGACTCATTGGTGAGGGAGTACGCCCCGAATTCGGGGTCGACACCGCTGTTAACACCTTCGGGAACCAGCAGCATACCCTCCGGAACAAACACAGCGGCCTCGCCCTGAACCCGGAAAAACATCGGAATTCCAACCCGAATCATTCCATTGCTGTCCACCACATATTCAGCATCAAAAAACGCCGCCGCGTTTGTGAACGTCTCGCCCATATTGGACACCGCCTCCACCACACCAATCGACCCCGGCTCCAAGCCCTCGGCCACCAGCATTCCGTTGGTCTCCCACGAAACCATAATCTCTCCGGCCAGCACCCCTACAGCCGCCAGCGCCGCTAATGCCATCCAACTCGACAACTTTTTCACAGACGCCCCCTTATCTCTTAACCCCTTGTGTTTTTTACGCAATTTTGGAAATAACTCAAGAGAAACCTCAAAAGAAGCCAACTTCCGTCTTCATTCCTTTGCCCCTGTCCAATACTCTTCCTTTCCAGACCCTGAAACTTATTGGGCGGGGAAACTACGGATATGGAAATGAACAGTATTGAAACCCAGTTTTTCACCTACGGCTCGCTCGAGCTGGCCTGCACCGAAACGCTGTCCCCGGTCACACTGGCTTATGAAACCTGCGGCGAGCTCAACGAAGCGAAAGACAACGCCATTCTGCTGTTCCACGCCCTGACCGGCTCGCAGCACGCCGCGGGCTTCAACCCGGCGGTGCCGGGGGTCGGGGAACGCTGGAACGAAGACTGCCGGACCGGCTGGTGGGATGACTTCATCGGCCCCGCAAAAGCCATCGATACCGACCGTTTCTTCGTTGTCTGCGCCAACTACGTCGGCGGCTGCTACGGCTCCACCGGGCCGTCCTCGATCAACCCGGACACCGGCAGGCCCTACGGCGGCAGCTTCCCGCACATCCAGTTTTCCGACATTGTCGACTCCCAAATCCCCCTGTTCGATCATCTCGGAATCAGGAAATTCCACGCCGTTGTCGGCGCGTCGCTCGGCGGCAACCTCACACTCAACTTTGCCGTGCGCTACCCGGAACGTGTGGACCGCGTCATTCCGATCGCCTGCGGCCTGCGCGCAACCACCCTCACCCAGGCGCACAACCTCGAACAGATCCTGGCCATCGAAAACGATCCGAATTTCTGCAACGGCAACTACTACGACGGCGTCCCGCCCGTGCGCGGACTGGCACTCGCCCGCATGATCTCCCATAAAACCTTCGTCTCCCTGCAGGTCATAGAGGAGCGCGCACACGACCGGCTGGAACAGGAACAGGACGAGTTTTCATGGTACAAAATCCGCAGTCCGCTCGAATCCTTCCTGCTGCACCAGGGGCGCAAGCTCGTGCGCCGCTTCGACGCCAACAGCTACATCCAGCTGATCGCCGCCTGGTCCAAATACGACCTGCTCGAAAACTGCGGCGCGAAAAACTTCGCACAGCTGCTCGCCGCCTGCCGCCACCAGAAATACCTGATCATCTCCATCAGCGACGACGTCTGCTTCTACCCGGACGAACAGCAGGCCATCCGGGACCACCTGCTTGAATGCGGCATTGCCTGCGAATACCTGAGCGTGCCGTCCGACAAGGGCCACGACTCGTTCCTGCTCGAACCCGGGCTCTACACCGGCGCCATCCGCTGCGCGCTGGAGCATTGAGCAGATAAAACGCATCGAGCACCCCTCCGCGGCGATTTCGGTCAATGTTTTCAGGAAATTTCTGCGCGAAGCAGTTCGCAGGAACCCTGTGCGAACTTCTTCAAAACCACTCTCCATCAAGAAAGGTGTCGGTCAGGAAGGAAATGCGAACTTAACTCCGCATCACTCTTTGTTTCACAAAACACCCGGCACCAACGCGCCGCCGATCTCTGCCTTCAGCGGGCGTTGGATCTTTGCACCGGCTGCGGTTCTTACTGCGAGACCGTGTCTTCCACTTTTTTCGCCTTTACGAAGAGCGCATAGGCCGCGATGACAACGAAGCAGACGAGCGGAATGAGATAGGATCTGGCAGTGGCCGCACCCAGCAGTTCATCGCCGCCGAAGATGTCGATCAGCTTGCCCTGCAGCAGGGTGAGCAGCGCGCCGCCCAGAATGGCCATGATGAGGCCGGAGGCTCCGAGCTTGGTGCCCTCGCCGAGGCCGCGCGAGCCGAGGCCGAAGATGGTCGGAAACATGAGCGACATGAACACGGAAATGCTGATCAGGCAGATGACGCCGAGCGTGAACGGGCTTGGGCCGACAAAGGGAATGTAGCCGGTGAAGGCCATCTTATCACCGGCAAAGATAACGCCCAGCGTGGCCGCAGCACCCAGAACCGCCGCAGCCAGCAGCAGGGTGCTCGGCCTGAAACGCACCATCAGCCCGGTAAAGACCCAGCGGGCAATCGAGAAGGAGATGATGGCGATCATGTGGTAGTTCATGGCTTCGCTGTTTTTGATTCCCAGCTGGCCGGTGATGTAGTGAATGGTGTAGGTCCAGACCGCGATCTGTGCCCCGACGTAGAAGAACTGGGCGATGACCGCAAACACATAGTTGCTGTTGGTGAAGAGTTCCTTGAGCGTATGTCCGACATGCGCCTTGTGGTCGTGTTCTTTGACGGCCGGCATTTTCTTGCTGGTGGCGATCAGAAGCCACAGCACGATCAGGACGAGGGCGGCAATAAAGTACGGGGTCATCACAATGTTGAGCTGATCCTTCTGAATGGCCAGCAGCGCATCCGCATCGATCCCTTCGATTTTGCGGGCGTTGACCGCTTCGAGCTTCGTCAGGATGGCGAATTTGCAGACGAACAGGCCGACCAGCGAACCGACCGGGTTGAACGACTGCGCAAAATTCAGGCGCTGGGTGGCGGTATCCTCCGGCCCCATGGCGATGATGTAGGGATTGGCGTTGGTTTCGAGGATGGACAGGCCGCCGGCCAGAACGAAGAACGCCACCAGGAAGGGAGAGAACTGCAGCATCAGACTGGCCGGATAGAAGAGCAGCCCGCCGAGAATGTACAGGCCGAGCCCGGCCAGCACGCCTTTTTTATAGCCGAACTTGCGCGCGATGATCGCCCCCGGAATCCCCAGGCAGAAATAGGCGCCGTAGAAGGCGTTCTGAATCAGAGCGGTCTGCGCATTGCTCAAATCGTCAAAAATATCCAGAAAGGCTTTCACCAGCGGGTCGGTCATGTTGTTGGACAGCCCCCACATGGCAAAGCAGGTGGACAGCAGGATGAAGGGCAATGCAATACTGCGCGGAATGATATCAGACAATTTCTTCATGGATTCTCCTTACTATAATAATTAAACAAAAATCATACCCCCGCCCTTCAACGTCAAAACCGGGAGATTGGTTATGTGAACCCTCAACCGCAAAGTGGCGCGGAAGTCAGCCCCCTCAAAGTTTTTGATTCCAGCGGAAAGTCCCTCTCAATTACTTCTTATTTTCTTCTTTTTCTTATTTTTGGCCCCCGAAGCCTTCGCCTGTTCGTTCGGGGGGTTCAGGCACCGCTCGATCCACTCATCCTTCTCATAGCGGGATGAGTTGCTTTTCTTGGCGACAACCTCCCCATCCACAACGAATAGAACCAGACAGCCCCTATAAACGTTGCCGGTTTCGGACTCTATTGGCTGGGTGTTCCCCTTTCCAGTGAACCGTTCAACCTCAACCATCTTTTCTTCAAAGACAAAGGGTTCGGAGATAATAGTGTCCTTGACGGTTGCACCGGCGGGCAGCTCGATTTCTTTTTTCCCGGGACTGAACAGGGCCGGAACCGCTTCTGCCGGACTATACCGGTCGCCCTGACGGCTTTTCCCCGATGAGTAATCCGAAATGAACCCCCACACCAGTTCTCCTTTCAGCTCCTGATCTCCTTTGTTTCGCATCGCAACGCGAACGGTGTAGATTCCAGTTTCATTTTGGAAGGTCGTTACCGTGAGGGAGTTCTCTGTCTCCACTTCATCTTCCCCCCGGTCATCACTTTTTTCCGCCTGTACCTGTAGTGATATAGAAACTTTCGATTTGTTAAATGCACCCAAGGTTTCGCCCGTCATAAACAACGTGCCCGCCACCACAAACAAAGGGATAAAAATCCGCATTCCAACCCGGCTGTTTTCCGTTCCAATCTCCATTTATTACCTCTTGTATTTAAATAAGTTAAACGCCCGACGGGTTGATGACTAATAGGATCCGGAATCTGCATCCCGATAGCTTTCGGGACGGGGAACCGATCTTTTTTTGCAGTTTTTATCCATAAATCCCGGACAGGGAATCTTTCGCAATGCGGGGATATTCTCCTCGTCCATCCAGTTCAAATCGCTTTTAAAGGCCAGCATCTTACCGTTCAAATCTTCTACGATGACCACATATCCTTTGTAATGCGCTCCGCGCGGGTATTCCCCCCTCATGAAATAATTGCGAACAGATTCCGACAGTTGACACTCCACTTCAGTCGTTTTATCGGGAAATGAAATCGAGAATCCTTTCTTTGCGAACAAACGATAATCATCCGTCGCGATTTCCTCAGCAATCAAATAGACCTCGCCGCGCAACATTCCGTGATACGGCAACTTGCCCATTTTTTTCACGACAACCCGCGCCGACACTTCCACCTCATAGTCATCCCATATCCCGGAATCATAGTCTCCCGGCAAGTCGGTGTCCACCACCTCCGTTTTTGAGAATTTAATTTGTATTTCGGGAGGAATCAGACTTTTAATCGCGGTCAAATCGGTATCAACCAGAGTCTCCTCTTTGACTGAAAAAGACTGGCCATCGGGCCCTTTGAAATAGACCTTATCGAGAAATACCTTTGAAAACTCCCCCTGAAATTCCTTTCCGTCCAGGGTATGCCAAAATCGCATCGCCGCAACACTCGAACAACTCAGACCCATACACAATGCCCACAGGACCCACGGAACCATCCCCGTTCTCTTAGTACACATTGAAAACCTCCCCTCCTTCCAGGTCCATCTCTTCCCGGAACATTTCATACTTGATTTTAGTTTTTACAGCTTCCGGCATTTCCGCCGTCCTGAACGCCGGTAAAATCGGCATATCATCGAGTCTCCGGCGGGGATAATAGGGCGACTCCGCTTTATCCTCGATCATCAGATAACATCCGAAATGAACCACATGCATATCTCCGATCAAGACCTCCATCTCAACGACTTCACCCGGTTCCAATGTGAACCAGTGCCCGATGGCGGAATACCCCGTCAGATTGGCCATTAATGGATACTTTAAATTCTGCTCTGCATCAGGGTCCCAGTCGGGAGTAATATCCCTCACCCACTCCGGAAGGCATGCATTCAGAACGAGTTTGTCTCTTAGCCGGACTAACAGAATTTCATCCGAAGCACCCCAAAACCGGTATGTGCCCCCCTTTTTGCTGCTGATTTTTCCTTTATAATGAGCCACCCACATCGGAACCGGGTTTTTCGAATCAAAAGGAACCCCAAAGGCCCGCGGCCCATACGACGACGGAGTCAACGGGACAGTAAAATGGGTCGCAAACAGTTTTTTTCCACTCCGGTAGTAAGGGGCAAAAACATAGGGGCTCCAGTCATTCTCAATAAACTTGGCGATTAAACCCCGCTCATACTCCGAATCCTGATTAGAATATCCAAGAAACGTTCCATCTCGACTCCGGTTTAAAACATAAAATGTCCCTTCAAAATCGTTTCCAACCGAAGAGGACTTTGACCCGCCGAACATTGATATTGTCGAAACATCCGGCAGCAGCTCGTATCCTATGCCGCCCCCGCTGAGTCCGGACCCCATGCCGGAAACGTCCGGCAGCGCGATATCCGGCATACTCGCGACACTTTTGGAGACGATGCGCTGCGCCGTTCTCGGCTTGCTCGTCTGTTTGACTTTAACTACCGGTTTCTTCAAATCCATTTTCGGGCGGTCAATGGGAGGCGGCGGCACAAATTTCTTATCGGCCGTCTTGATGGCGGTAAAGACCACCAGGCCGCCTGCAACTGCCAGCAGTGCAACGTGGACACCCACACTGATCAGCACCGCGGTGGGAGTTCCTTTTGCATGACCCTTTGATTTTTTAACCAATCGCTTCATCGTACGCCTCGTTTATAAACTCTTACTGAATGTCAGGCTCTCGACCCCGGCCGCCGCGCAGGCATCCATCACATTGATCACCCGCGCGTGAAAGGCGTTTTTATCCGGCAGGATGTTCACGAAAAACGGGGACTGCTGGGATTGGGCGACCGCCTTGAGCCCGCGCACCTGACTGGCCAGATCATTGAGCTGCTCATCCGCCGCCACAAACTGCAGGCCCTCAAGGATCACCGTGCCGTTTTTATCAATCTCAATCAGCACTTCCAGGGGGACTTTCACCTCTTCGGTCTGGGGAACTCTCGCCGGCAGGATGAACGAGATATCGCCCTCCTTTTTAATCAGCGACGCGGTGACCATAAAATAGATCAGCAGCAGAAACACCACGTCAATCAACGGCGCAATCTGCAACTCCACTTTCGCATCCCCGGAGCCTCTTTTTTTACTTAAATTCACAGCATATCTCCACAAAAGGTCCGTCGTCTATTGTTCGAAGGCGGCGAAGATCATGTCCATCGCGCCCACTTCCGCGCAGGCCTCCATAATCTTCTCGTTCTCTTCGTATCTGGTCTGCCCGTCCGCACGGATCATGATCCGGACTTTTTCGTCCAGCTCCAGTTCCGCCGCGACCCGCTCCTGCAATTCATCAATCGTGATCTTTTCCGAGGTCGCCCCGACATACAGCCCGCCGTCGGGGTCCACCGTGATGATATACCGGCCGGTTTCATCTTCCGGAACTTTCGCGTACACCGCGGAGGGAATGTCAATCGGCACTTTGTCGATTTTCACAATCTGCGATGCCACGATGAAAAAAATCAATAACAGGAAGACCATGTCGATCATAGGCGACATGTCGATTGCGATTTCATCCTGATCTTTTCGCCTAAGTTTCATAACGTTCCTCTATCCGGAAAACCCTAAAAGCATAATTAGTCCGACAGTTTTTCGAGTGCCTCCACATCCATGAAGGTCAGCGGTTTTTCGCCGGTTTCGAGGGCGTCGAACAGGTAGCTCAGGTTGCGGCCGAGCGTGGCCAGCGTTTTGTCGAAGCGCTTCTTGAAGTAGAAGAAGAAGGCCATGGCCGGGATGGCGATGATCAGGCCGGTGGCGGTGGTGATGAGCGCCTCTCCGATGTTGCCGGCCAGCACTTCCGGCTTGCCCATGCCCTGGGTGCCCATGGTCTGGAAGGCCTTGATCATGCCCATCACGGTCCCGAGCAGTCCGAGCATCGGCGAGGTGGCCCCGATAATGGACAGGTAGTCGATCGGCTTCATCAGCTGGGTCATCTGCTCGACCGAGGCCTCTTCGACCGATTCGTGCACCTTGTCGAAACTCACTTCGCCCTTCATGCAGCGCTCGAGGCCGGCGGCAAAGGTGTTGGTGAACATCGACGGATGCTTGCGGCAGTAGATCAGCGCGTCGCGCACCTTTTTGGTGAGCATCATCTCGAGCAGCTCGGGCAGCATCTCGGTGTGCAGCAGGGTTTTTTCGCGCAGGGAAAAGAAGTTCTGCACAATGAAGGTGACCATGGCGAAGGAAAGGATGCCCAGGGGAATCATGGTGATTCCACCTGTTTTGATCAACGACCACAAGGTGGCGTTTTCCGAGGTCAGCGCCGCGGACTCCTGCGCCAACGCGCTGCCGGCCAAAAGAAATAGTCCAATTGTAATCCAACTCTTTTTCATGATTCGTTCTCCCATATTCATTCTGAACTTTCTTTCGACTCGGTCTCTTTTCTCAATTTTTCAATTTTAACACGGAGCTCAGCCGCCTGCTTCGCCGCATCCGTTCCGGCATGGAGCGACAGCACCTGCCGTGCAGTCGCTGCGGCAGACTTCAGCATGCCCAACTCCAGATAAAGTTCCGCGCTCAACAGCTCGCTTTTTGCAATCCATTTTTCGTCATTAGGATGCTCCACGATCAGCTGGGCCAGCGTTTCGATGGCACGTTCCGAATCACCTTTAGTGTGTTCAAGGCCGGCCGTAAAAAACAATTTTGCAACCGGGTCAGTGATGGTTGCAAGGCGCTGTTCCAAGGCCTGAATCCGATTTGGCTTTAGGTCAACAGGTTCCGCCGGACCGGCGGCCGCGCCCTCTTCGGCGGCCGATGAAATGACCGTAAGAGCGAAAAAGATAAGACCCGCAGCAACCCTCCGGATATTGCATATTGAAACGGGGTCATTCGTGCCGGACAGCAAACGCATTCGGCCCCATCTCCCCCATAACAAATAACGAATAACGAATAACAGATTCATTCGGTCACCTCCGCGTCAAGTCTCACCGTTAGATTGGTTTGGATTCCTCCCACAATCATCTGACTGATCTCCAGCACTTCCTCGGGGCCGAGTGCTGTGCGCGCCTCTTCGGCCTGCGGCAGCGTATTCACATATTTATCGAACAGCATCGCCCGGAAGGTATTGCGCATGTCGTTTTCGAGCCCGAGCTTCTGGAGACAGCGCGCGCTGGCCAGATAGCCCTCCGCGGCCCAATAGCCGTTAGCATATCCCTTGTAGAGAAAATAGACCCGCTGATACCAGCCAAAGGCCTTCCGCGGATCGCCAGCCGCTTCCTCAACTTCTCCCAGGCCGAATGTGGCTTCCGCATAGGGCTCACCACGCCAGGAGCGCACGGTGATCAGCGCCTGAAAGGTTTCGCGTGCCGCATCGAAACGGCCCTGCTTCAGCTCAGCCCGCCCCTTCAGGATCTGCGCCCAGGCAGCCTCCGGATCGGTCCCGTACAGAGCCTGGGCTTTAGCGACAACCTTCAGCGACTCGTCATAGAGCTCTTCATCGAACAGCTGGAATCCGCGCAGTTTCAGTGCTGAAAGCATGAAGGTCGACTCCTCATAGCGGGTCTCGAACAGGGTTAACATCTCTTCCCCGCGGGAATAGTCTTCCAGCTTAAACGAGGCATCGCAAATTACAGCGAGCACCGGTGGCGGAGCCTGTTCCAGGTCATCCAGCTCTGTGATCAGCTGTTTACCGAGTTCAAGCCGCGCTCCTTCCATCGAGGCCAGCAACACCCGCAAGCGCAACTGAAGCGTCATATTATCCGTTTTCCTGAGCGAAGCGCGCAGGCTCTCTTTCAACGCCTCGCGCTCGTCGTCTTCCAGCACCCTTTTCGATACGGATACCAGTTCCGAAATAATCAGATCGACCCCGTCCTGAAGGACATTCCCGCCGTATTTGAGAATGGTCACGCGGTAGGCCTCCACGGCTTCTCCGGTCAAGCCCTGCGCCAGCTTGGTTTTTCCAATCCAGTAGGCCGCTTTAGCCACATCGCCCGTTTCGCCGTAGGTATCCAGATAGGCGTTCACCACCGCGATGATTTCATCATAGCGCCCTTCGAGATCAAACATGGCGGCCAATTGGAAAACCGCATAGGTGGCCTGCCGCGGAATCCGGGCCGTGGCGATGGCCTCCTCATAATCGCGCTGCGCATCGGTGAGTAAGCCCTTTGCGGCCAGCAGGTCCGCGCGCAGACTGCACGCATCGGAATAGATGGGTTCACCGGGCCAGGTGTCAATCACATGGGTGAAGCGAACCTGTGCATCTTCAAGCTTTTCAAGTCCGAACAGGCAGATCCCGCAGTGGAACGCCGCCGACGGCAGCCAGCTGCCGTCCGGATACGTTTGGGCATACGCATCTAATTCGTCCAGAGCCTCCTGATGGTTTTTAAGGAAAACCTGGGCCATAGCATGCCAGTAGCTCGCATTCTCCTGCTGATGCGAGTCTGGATAATCCGTCAGGATCCGCTCGAACCCTGGTTTTGCCTCTTTGTAATTCAACAGCACCATATCGGCGATGGCCTGCATATAGTAAAGTTCGCATTCGTACTGAAGAACGGCGGGTTCGTCCGAAAACACAAACCCTTCGATCACAGGAAGCAGCTGTTTAACCTCTTTCCAGAGTTCCTGTTTCTGGTAAGAAATGGTCAGGGCATGTGTCACCATCCGGGGACCGAGCCCTTCGATATGGGTTTCTAGAAATTCCCGGCCGCGCGTTTCAACGCGCTCATATTTTTGAAGCGGATCCACCAGAACCAGCAGGGATTCGGCAAACGCCCTCTGGCCCATTGTCCCGCCGGGGTCGCGGGACGCAGTCAGGTCAAACGCCCTCACCGCCTCCCAGGGGCGGTCCGCCTTCGCATACAGCAGTCCCGTCTGGTACAACACCTCGTTTTCATAGGGGGGCAGCGAGACCAGCCTCTCGACCATCTCTTCGAGCTCAATCAGCTCCTTGGGTTTGGGAGGCAGTTCCTGTCCGAAATCCTGGCTGCCGCTGTCGATGTCCACATCTCCGTGTGTATATCCAAAGAGGGTCTCCAACCGTCCGGCTTCATTGACAACAATCGTCACCTTCACAACGGGAAGGCCGGCGGCGCGGCGGATTTCGTTCATTCTGGCGGCCTGATGGTTCACGAGATCCTCGCGCGGCAGAACCATGCGATAAAGCATCAGCGCACTGTCATATTGATCCACATTAAACAGTGCGGACGCCGTTTTGATCAGCGCCATATTCACACGGATATTGTAACGGGCGTCGGTGCGGTAGAGCTGCACAATAAAGGTTCTGGCCTCCTCGAACTGTTCCTGAGCGACCAGCGCATTGACCAGCTGCATGATGGCATACCCTTTGCGATCTTCATCCACGACGTTCTCGATCACAAAGCGGTAGGGTTCGATGCTCAACGACCACTGTTCCAGCTCGCTATAGGACTCCGCGAGGGCCATATTCAGCAGCACAAGCTCATCGACCGTATAGTCCGGCTCCGGGTCGGGCACATCATCGGAAAATCCTTTCGAGAGGTCGTCTTTCTCTTTTTCTTCTGCCGCGGCCTCCTCGATTCGTTTAATCTTCCGGTACGAATGCCCTCCCAGCTCTTTATTGGACATCTTTTCATACGCGATCGTCTTCTTTGAGGTCTTCAATCCTCTTGGCAGCGGCCGGGCCAGCGCATTGGTGACAGCCGAAACGCACTGCTCATACTGCCCGGATGAATACAGGTTAGCCGCCAGCAGCTTGTACGCCTCGCGGGGCTGATCACAGGGAAGGTTCTGCGTATACTGCTCGAGCCAGCCGACCGCGGCGCTCGGATCTTCCAGCCAGGCCATCAGTTTGCCCAGCTTGAGGCGCACCTTTTGAGTCAGCGCGTACACTCGCGCATCGTCCGCCTCCGTCATCCGCTCAACATATTCGGTCAGATAGGGAATCGCTTGACCATATTGCTCCGCGGCCAGCTTTCTGGAAGCTTCCGTCAGCAGTCCGCTGGCACTCATCTCCTCAATTTCACTCTGAGCGAGTGCTGTTCCCGCCAAAAAAATCAGCAGAAGCAGAGTGCAGCGAATCATTCGTGCCCAGGCCCCTCTTCTGAAAAAACTTTGCATACTCTACCCTTTTTCAATGCAGGCAGTTGAACACGGCGGACCGGACGAACTTCCGAATCAGCGGGAAACCGATCTTTCAGGAGAACGGGATGCGAAACCGCGCCCCCCGGATCCTCCGGTTCAACTAAATCTATTTTCAATCTCTATTCACTTACGATGCGATGACACTTACTGCACCGTCACCCTGTAGAAAATCACCGGAGCCGCGTTGCGGGCAGGATCATCATCCACATATGTCGTGATATTTTTCAGCGAAACAATATCGACCCATGGTTCGCTCAAGCTGGTGGTGTACTGGACAACATAGGTCCGGGACCAATAGTCATCGGTCGCCTCAACCGCCGGCCACGAAAGGGTGCGCGAACCGACTTCGTTCTGCTCAACAGACACGACCGGGTTTTCCGTTCCCCACATCGCGGTCTGTACTGCCGGCGAAGGATACGCCGTCTCCACGCTGCCGGTGGCAATAAACGTGACCGGCAGGCGATGAGTCAGAGAATCCGGGGTTTTAATCACATCGTTATTGTCCATGGTATCCGGATCGCCTGGAAACTGGAGATAAAGGGTGTCGAATCCGTTTGTGTTGACATCCCCCCATGTCCAGTTGCCCGTCGCGGGAGCGCTGTCGATGGATTGCCTAGTCATGGTCTGGTAAGCCGTGTTTGGTCTCCCCGGTTTATAGAGAACCGTATCCGGCTCCAGCAAGTACGGATTTCTGTCGGTGAGATTGGTTGACACTAAATAATATTCGGTCGAGCGACCCGACGGCTCCCATTCAAAGGCATCACTGCCGTTCACAAGAGTTTGCGTGTATGGATTCTGAGTCTCGAAGTAAAAGTCGAAGAACGTACTGTTGGTGACATCGTTCCCCCCGCCGGCGGTCAGACTGCGGGCATCGCCGCGGAAGGTAATCTCAACCGTTTCACCGGGGGCAATGGCTCCAGACGCCGGAGATACAGACATAATTTTCTTCTGGGGAGTATACAGCATGGCCTGCAGGTTCGCAGTATCGTGGGGTGTGACCACCACATTCGTTTCATAGCCCTCAACCGTTTCCCAGACAAAGGGAGTGTTCCCTATCCAGTTCGTCACAAATGTCGTTATTTCGGTCACCGTCGTTGTTGTATCGGAGGTGTCTTCATTAAGCAGCGGCCCCTCGACCGTCGCAGTCCCATTGATCTTATTGAAGAGTTCGACCGTCCCGTCAGCCCAGGTGCCGCTGAGCTGCTGGTAATGGCAGCGAATGAGTCCTTCGTCACGGAAAAGAACCGCTTGGAAGGTCTGACGGGCTCCATCCGCCTGCACCATCTTTTCCCAGGTAACAATAAACTCGTTTGAGTCCCCACTCATTAAGGCTCGAATGCTAGACTCCGAGTCCATTGTCAACCCGTCAGAGAACACGATCATCTGGTGTCCATCCGCCAGCGTCAGCGTTCCATCGATTCCGACAATCAGGTTGGTATTCACTTTACCGAAGAAAGTAAACGGGAATCCGATCGGCACCGGGTTGCTCAGCATGGTTGGATCCAGGATATAGTCCTCGACGACCGGAATGTGACGCCACTGGCCGTCATACTCCACAGACTCAGCGCGGTAGTACCCCGAAGATCCCGTCACGTCTTCGACGATGGTGAAATCCATCGTAACATTTCCCCAGTTGGTCAGGGTGACCGAGGCGGGCGAAGAGAGGGATCCGGCCGGGCCGCTAAACTCTAATGGGGTCGGGATAATATCGACCCCCGGATTCGCTGACCCGGTACTTACAACGACGACGCTCACATCAATTGTAGAGGACGTGCCGCCCCCGGTGACGATTGCGGAGAACTCGTAGGTATCCGTATCTGTCGCAAATTCCGGAGATGCGGTAAAGGTCAGTAACTGACTGCCCTGAGCGGAAACCGTCCCTTCAGTCGGGCGGTATGTAACCCACGGATCCGAAGTCAGCAACAGGCCGCCCATTCCGATTGTCCCGGGCGTGTAGTCAATGATTTGGGAACTGGTAACCGTCGTACTAACCTCCCCTTCATTATCATAATACCGTCTGACACTTTCCAGAGTGATTGATCCGGCACTCCACAACCCGTATTCATACAGATACTGAACGGTTCCATCGGTGTTGAGCCAGACCTGACGCTCCAGTTCATTATCGAACTGCGAGCCATTGCCCCAGGTGACGACCAACCCGGTACCTGTCCTCTTGTAGCGAATTTTGGACTGATCCATTGAAGATGCAGGGCCGAACGGCATTAAGGTCGCCGTCACAATATTCGTCACTCCAGCGACAACATTCGTCTGTATCAGGATGAGGGAACCGTCTTGACTCGCGGAAAAGAAACTGCACTGCTGACCAAAGAGAGAGAATTCGAACCCGATTTCCTTTGGCACACTCGTATCCCCGTTCCAGTCGGCGAAAACAGTGTCCGGATGAAAATCGGGATGATGAAAAAGCTCCCGCTGCACATACAGCAGGGGTTCAACCGTGTATTCCTCGGACGGGCGACGTCCGTCGTCCGTAACGGAGAAAGAGGCCCCGTCGTTTCCGAGATTAGACAGAATCACGCTTCCGCTTATCGAGTCACCGGCCACCACAGTAATCGTCAAGGTATTGGTTGAAGCCTCTACGATCGCTTCCCGGCGCACATTCAGTTGGAACTGACCGGGCCAAAGCTTGTCCGCCGTGCGGTTGACAACCGTGAAGGTTTGCAGTCCGTCCGGTGTATTTGCAGAACAGGTCACCTGATAGGTGGTTGTATTGGTGGCGCCCACAGCCATCGACGGATAAATATTTCCATTGACCGGCATCGGCGTG
>JBFHEM010000069.1:0-17969 GCA_041584215.1 Tichowtungia sp.
ACCGTTGATCAGATTGGGGGTGGCCAGCTTGTGCCAGGCAAAGCGCATGGCAACCGGTTTTTCAACCTCGGGCGAGCTGAGGATGACGCGGATGCCTTTGATGGCGGCATCGGCCGGTTTCCAGATGCCGTCTTCGCCAGCGATTTCAAACCAGTCGGGGGCCCTGCCGTCGCGGGTGGTCAGCCCCTCGGCGGAGTCGAAGACGATTTCAATCGCGCGGTTCAGGATGTTCATGGCCCTGAAGGTGGGGCCGGTGGAGACAATGTCTTTGCCGTAGGTGTTGGCGAGCGCGAGCAGAGCCAGGCGGGTGCCGGGGACGACTTTGTTCGGCGGGTGAATGTTGTCAAGCGTGGCGGCGTCGTTGATGACCGCCATGCCGGTGTTGGGAATCTGTTTGACGATTTCGGACTGGGCTTCCCAGAATTCTGCGAGAACGGACGGGTCTTCATCTTCGTACCGGTACGGGGCGATCTGCACGAAGTAGTAGGGAAAGTCATAGCCCCAGAGCGAGCGCCAGCCTTTCAGCTGGGCTGCGGTTTTGTCGACGTACAGCATTCCGTCACGGTGGTTCCCTTCGCCCTGATACCAGATGGCGCCTTTGATGGCGAAGGGGATGTTGGCATGCAGCATGGCGTTGTAGATTGCCGACGGGTACTGCTTTTCCTGTCTTGCTTTTTTAGGATTGGTTCCGAATCCGGCGGGGAAGTTCCGGACCTGTTCGCGGATGTCAGCCAGTGAATCGAAGCCTTCAAAGCCGCATGGCGGGGTCCAGGGCTCAATGTGGGTTCCGCCCCAGCCGCTCTGCCACAGGCCGATCGGCACATCGAGTTCTTCATTCAATTTTTTGCCGAAGTTGTAGGCGACGGCAGAAAAGCCGGGCAGTGTCTGCGGGTTGCAGGCGCTCCATGCTGCGTTGATTTTTTCGGTCGGGGTCCCGGAGAAACGCGTGGGCGTCCGGTAGAGCCGGATCAGCGGATTATCAGCGTCGGCGATGGCGGCCGGTCCGCTCTCTTCGTTTTTCATGCTCAATTGCATGTTGGACTGCCCGGAGCAGAGCCACACATCGCCGACGAGGACATCGGAGACGGACATGTTAAAATCGGGACTCGAAACCTGAAGCCGTTGAGGCTGTGCGGATGCCTTCAGCGAATCGAGATCAACGCGCCATTTGCCGTCAGCATCCGCCACGGCGGTTTTTTTCTGTCCGGCGAACTCGACGGTGACGGTGCTGCCGGGATCCGCCTTGCCCCAGACCGGAACGGCCTGTTCGCGCTGGAGGACCATGTGGTCGGTGAAGAGGGTCGGCAGGGTCAGCTCGGCATACAGGTGCAGGGCTGCCGCGAATATGAGGAACAGGCTGAGAGGCATTTTTTTCATGCGGTTTCTCTGATTGTAACGTTAAACAAAGCGGATAGAAAAGAGTGGTTGTCGGCGGATGCAGGTTGTCAGGAATGAGCCGAAATATTCCAACGAATGACAAAAAGCAACTGATTTTGGCGTTCTCTTCATTCGCTGCTTTTTGTCATTCGTTGGTTGAACTCTTTTTGGTTGCGCTCTGCCGCGCTAAGCACTTATTTGACCAGGACGGTCAAACGGCGCATGGCGAAGGCCCCGCCGTTCTGAACAAAGGTCCAGTCGGTGGAGCGTTTGTCCAGCGAGGAATTTCCGATGCCGATGTCCGCGGTTCCGCTGTTCCAGCTGTTGAAGGCGAAGACGGTCTGCCCGGCCTTCCAGTTGTGAACCTGCATGCAGCTGTAGCCGGGGATTTTGTCGCTGCCGGCGTCGCCGAAGTCCCACAGCTTTTCGGAGGCGCCGTCGATGCCGGCGGCGTTTTGCGGGCCGTAGTTGCCGGGCCAGAATTCGATGCTGCCGCCGTCGGAGGCGGTGACCGCATCGACGCCGGAGACGTTGCTGCGCACGGTCAGGTTGGCGACCTTCTGCATGAAGCGCGCGCCGCTGGCGACGGTCGGGACGGCGATCTGCCTGATGTCGTCGGTGAAGGCATCCATGGCGGCGAAGGCGTATTCGACTTCTTCGCCGGGTTTCTGCAGTTCGAGCAGGTAGGCGATCTGTTTAAAGGATCCGGTCTTCGAGCTGTTGTCGATGGCGTATTCCGGTGCCTGGGTGCCGTAGGCACAGGTGGGCGGGATGACCAGCTGGTAGACGGTGTTGAATCCCTTCATTTCAGGGATGTCCACCAGGTCGGGCAGTTTCGGTTCCGGCGCCTCTCCGGCGCGGAAGGCGGGAGCGGGCAGTCCGGCGCCGTTCATCAGGTTGGGCGTGGCCAGCTTGTGCCAGGCAAAGCGCATGGCAACCGGCTTTTCGACCTCGGGCGAGCTGAGGATGACGCGGCTGCCTTTGATGGCGGCGTCGGCCGGTTTCCAGATGCCGTCCTCGCCGACGATTTCAAACCAGTCGGGGGCTTTGCCGTCGCGGGTGGTCAGCCCCTCGGCGGAGTCGAAGACGATTTCAATCGCGCTGTTCAGGATGTTCATGGCCCTGAAGGTGGGTCCGGCGGAGACGAGGTCTTTGCCGTAGGTGTTGTCGAGTGCCAGCAGGGCCAGGCGGGTGCCGGGGATTTCCTTGTTCGGCGGGTGGATGTCGTCCAGCGTGGTGGCATCGCTGACAACCGCCATGCCGGTGTTGGGCACTTCGTTGACAATGGCGGCCTGCGCTTCCCAGAACTCGGCGAGCACACTCGGGTCCTGCTGCCCGTACCGATAAGGGGCGATCTGAACGAAGTAGTAGGGGAGGTCGCGCCCCCACAGTTCGCGCCAGCCTTTGAGCAGGGCGGCGGTTTTGTCGACGTAGAGCATGCCCTCGTTGTGGTTGGCTTCACCCTGATACCAGATGGCGCCCTGGATGGCGAAGGGGATGTTGGCGTGGAGCATGGCGTTGTAAATCGCGGTCGGATACTGCCGTTCCTGCTTGGCTTTGCTCTTGTCGGTTCCGAATCCGGCGGGGAAGTTTTCGGTCTGTTTGCGGATGTCGGCCAGCGAGTCGAAGCCTTCAAAACCGCGCGGCGGAGTCCAGGGCTCGATGCGGGTTCCGCCCCAGGCGCTCTGCCACAGGCCGACCGGCACGCCGAGTTCCTGCTGCAGTTTTTTGCCGAAGTTATAGGCGACAGCTGAAAAGTCCGGCAGGGTTTCCGGTGTGCAGGCCGTCCACTGAGCATTGATCTTTTCAGTCGGTGTCTGCGAGAAGACGGTCGGGGTCCGGTAGAGCCGGATGAGCGGATGGTCGCCCGCGGCGATGGCCTCGGCTGCGTTTTCAGAGCTTTTCATTGCCATTTGCATGTTGGACTGCCCGGAGCAGAGCCAGACTTCGCCGACGAGCACATCGGCAATTTCAACCTTCGCGGTCGGGGTGGAGACCGTCAGCGTCTGCGGTTCGGCAGAGGCTTTCAGCGCATCGAGATCGATGCGCCATTTTCCGCCGGAGTCCGCCTTGGCGGTTTTTTTCTGTCCGGCGAATTCGACGGTGACGGGGCTGCCGGGCTCGGCGGTTCCCCAGACCGGGACGGTCTGCTTCTGCTGAAGGACCATGTGGTCGGTGAAGATGGTCGGCAGGCTCAGTTCGGCAGACAGATGGAAGGCTGCTGCGAATGAGATGAATATGCTGATAAGCATTTTTTTCATGCGGTTTCTCCAATTGTAACGTTAAACAAAGCGGATAGAAAAGAGTGGTTGTCGGCGGATGCAGGTTGTCAGGAATGAGCCGAAATATTCCAACGAATGACAAAAAGCAACTAATTTTGGCGTTCTCTTCATTCGCTGCTTTTTGTCATTCGTTGGTTGAACTCTTTTTGGTTGCGCTCTGCCGCGCTAAGCACTTATTTGACCAAGACGGTCAGGCGGCGAAAGCTGTAGCTGCCGCCGTTGTCCGTGAAGGTCCAGTCGCGGGTTTTTCCTTCAGAGTTGCCGATGCCCATTTCGCCGGTGCTGTTCCAGCGGTTGAAGGCGAAGACGGTCTGTTGGTCTTTCCAATTGTGAACCTGCATGCAGCCGTAGCCGGGAATTTTGTCGGAACCGCTGTCGCCGAAGTCGAAGAGGTCGGCCTTTGCACCGGGGACATTTTTTTCGTTGGCCTGGGTGTAGTTTCCGGGCCAGAACTCAATGTTGCCGCCATCGGAGTCGGTGACGGGCAGAATGCCGGCGACGTTGCTGCGCACGGTCAGGTTGGCGACCGGCTGCATGAAGCGCGCGCCGCTGGCGACCGTCGGAACGGCGATCTGTTTGACGTCGCCGGTGAAAGCATCCATGGCGGCGAAGGCGTATTTGATTTCGCCGCCTTCTTTCTGGAGCTCAAGCAGGTAGGCGACCTGTTTAAAGGATCCGGTCTTCGCGCTGTTGTCGATGGCGTATTCCGGCGCCTGGCTGCCGTAGGAGCAGGTGGACGGGATAACCAGCTGGTAGACGGTGTCGAATCCTTTCATTTCGGGAATGTCCACCAGGTCGGGCAGTTTCGGTTCGGGAACTTCTCCGGCGCGGAAGGCGGAGGCGGGCAGGCCGGCGCCGTTTATCAGGTTCGGCGTGGCCAGCTTGTGCCAGGCAAAGCGCATGGCAACCGGCTTTGCGACCTCGGGCGAGCTGAGGATGACGCGGCTGCCTTTGATGACGGCATCGGCCGGTTTCCAGATTCCGTCTTCGCCGACGATTTCAAACCAGTCGGGGCCCTTGCCGTCGCGGGTGGTCAGCCCCTCGGCGGAGTCGAAGACAATTTTGAGGGTGCCGCCGCCGAAGAACGGTTTTGTCATTTTTTTGAAGGTCGGGCCGGTGGAGACGAGGTCTTTGCCGTAGGTGTTGGCGAGCGCCAGCTGCGCCAGACGGGTGCCGGGAACCACTTTGTTCGGCGGGTGAATGTTGTCCAGGGTGGTTGCATCGCTGACAATCGCCATGCCGGTTTTCGGAATCTGTTTGACGATTTCGGACTGGGCTTCCCAGAACTCGGGGAGCATCGACGGGTCGTCCTGACCATACTGGAAGGGAGCGATCTGCACAAAATAGTAGGGGAAATCATAGCCCCACAGGCCGCGCCACCCCTTGAGCAGGGCTTTGGTTTTGTCAACATAAAGCATGCCTTCCTGGCGGTTCGATTCGCCCTGGTACCAGATGGCGCCCTGGATGGCGAACGGGGCGTTGGCGTGAATCATCGCGTTGTACATGGCGGTCGGGTACTGCCGTTCCTGCTGGGCTTTGGTCTTGTCGGTTCCGAATCCGGCGGGAAAGTTTTTGATCTGTTCGCGGATGTCGGCCAGCGAGTCGAATCCTTCAAAGCCGCACGGCGGGATCCAGGGGTCGATGCGCGATCCGCCCCAGGCGCTCTGCCACAGGCCCACCGGCACGCCGAGTTCCTGCTGCAGTTTTTTGCCGAAGTTGTAGGCGACCGCCGAAAATTCCGGCAGCGTCTGCGGCGTGCAGGCCGTCCATACGGCATCGATCTTTTCGGTCGGCGTCTGCGAGAAGGCGGTCGGGGTCCGGTAGATCCGGATGAGCGGGTTGTTGGCGGCGGCGATGGCGTCGGCTCCGTTCTCGGAGTTTTTCATGGACCACTGCATGTTGGACTGCCCGGAACAGAGCCAGACTTCGCCCACGAGCACATCGGCAATTTCAACCGTCGCGCTAGGGGTGGAAACCGTCAGCGTCTGCGGTTCGGCGCAGGCTTTCAGCGCATCGAGATCGACGCGCCATTTTCCGTCGGAGTCCGCCGCGGCGGTTTTTTTCTGTCCGGCGAATTCGACGGTGACGGGGCTGCCGGGCTCAGCGGTTCCCCAGACCGGAACGGCCTGCTTCTGCTGAAGGACCATGTGGTCGGTGAAGATCGTCGGCAAACTCAGGCCGGCAAAGAGGTTCAGGGTGAAGGCAAATACTGCCAGGGCAGCGACAAACAGTTTTCTCATGTGAATCCTCCAAGGGGTCGGGGTGAACAAAAACACGGATCATAGTTCACGAATCAACTTCGTGCAACCGTTTATAGGCAGATGTTAAAACAGCAGGTAGCGGATGGCGGAGGCGATCACGACGACAATCAGCAGCCAGCGGATAAACGGCGCGCCGTGTTTGGCCGCTTCGTGCGTGGCAAGCCACGCGCCGATCATGCTGCCCGCCGCCAGCGGCAGCGCCGCATCCCAGCGCACCAGCCCGTTGATCAGAAAGATGATCAGCGCCGGCACCGTGAAGCACAGCGCGAGAAACACCTTGACCGCGTTGCCGCGCACCAGGTCGAGCCCTTCGCCCAGCACGAGCGCGCTCAGCAGGAACACGCCGACGCCGACCTGGATGTAGCCGCCGTAGATTCCGACCAGAAAGAACGAGACCATGCGAACCGGCCCGGCCCGCTTTTTTTCGGTCGTCCCTTCGAGCCAGCGCTGCGGCTTGAAAAACAGCAGCCCCAGGATCAGCAGCATGCAGCCCCCGACCGAGCGGCGGAAGACGAGCTCGCTGACGCTTCCGGCCAGAAACGCGCCGAGCACCGCGCCCGCGACGGCGGGCAGCACAATGCCACGGTGGTCGCGAAGCTGCAGTTTGCCCTGCCTGTGAAAGCGGGCGGTTCCCACCGCGGCCTGCAGCAGAATGGCCACCCGCTTGGTGCCGTTGGCGACATCCAGCGGCAGGCCCATCAGGTTCATGATCGCCAGCGAAATCACCGACCCGCTGCCCGCGAGCGTATTGATGAACCCGGCCAGAATGCCGCCGGCGAACAGAAGCAGATAGAAGAAAATGTCCAGGGGGGGGGTGGAAGGATGGAGGGTGTGATGGAGTGTGGGAGTCTTGGATCAGAATCAATATAGATGAATGATTGCGGATGCAATCGTTTTGGGATGGAGAATGATTCTGTCTCTTGCCTGCTGGCCCTCAGTTGGTTTTGGGAGCGCCGCAGTGGATGCAGAAGGGGCCGCCGATCGGAGTCTCCCGGCTGCAGGCGGCGCATGCATGAAGCTGCCGGGCTCCGCAAAAGGGGCAGGCTTTCGCGCCGGGCGGCAGCTTTTTGCTGCAGACAACGCAGTCGCCTTTCGCCAGCCGTTTCAGCATCACCTTCTGCCGGCTGAACACCTTGCGCTGTTTGAAGGCGGCCAGTTGTTTTTTCATGAGAGCCCTTTGCTAATAACGGGTGCGGTCTTTTTTGTTTTTCCAGGCGGCGAAGGCTTTCTGCGCCTCCGCCGCCAGCATCTGCCCGGCAGGCAGCTGCCGGTTTTTCCAGGGTTTGGAAACTTCCTGATAGAGAAATTCGTCGTCGAAGCCCGCGCCGGCGGCATCGGCGCGCCCGGCGGCAAAGTACAGCCTGTCGACCCGCGCCCAGTAGATGGCGGCCAGGCACATGGGGCAGGGTTCGCAGCTCGCGTAGAGTTCGCATCCGGTCAGCTCAAAGGTTTCGAGCCGGGCGCAGGCATCGCGGATCGCCATCACCTCCGCGTGCGCGGTCGGGTCATTCAGTGTGGTGACGCGGTTCCAGCCGCGCCCGACGACGTCGCCGTTTTTTACCACCACCGCGCCGAACGGTCCGCCTTCACCCGCCTCCATCTTGGCAATGGAAAGCGCAATCGCTTCGCGCATAAATGCTTCGTTCATGAGCTTGATGCTACGCACGGTCGCTCGTACTATCAAGCTCATGCACGCGATCAATCAGACGGCAATGGATGAAGCGGTCTCGGCGGTGAAAGCCGCCTGGCCGGAGGCAAAACCGCATTTCGGAATGATTCTCGGTTCGGGATGGGGCGAGGTGGTCGCGGACTTCGATGTCCGGGCGTCGCTGCCGTACGAAAACATTCCAAACCTTGGAAAAACCGGAGTGGACGGTCACGCCGGGCAGCTGCTTTGGGCGCAATGCGCCGGGGTGGAGGTCTTTGTTTTTCAGGGGCGCCGCCATTGCTACGAGGGCGCGGGCTGGACGCCGGTGGTGCTGCCGGTCTGGATCCTCAGGCAGTTCGGAGCAGGCACCGTCCTGCTCACCAATGCCTCCGGCGGAATTCGCGACGATCTGGGGCCCGGCGCGCTGATGGTGATTGAAGACCACATCAATATGCTCGGTGCCAACCCGCTGCAGGGCCCGCACAATCCGAACCTCGGGGTGCGCTTTCCGGACCAGACGGCCGTGTATGCGCCTGCGCTGCGCGAAGCGCTGCTCGCCGCCGGAGCGAGCGGATCCGGCGTGTATGTGGCCGCCGCCGGGCCGACGTTCGAGACGCCCGCCGAGGTGCGCGCGTTCCGGTCGATGGGCGCGGACGTGGTCGGTATGTCCACCGTGCCGGAGGCCATGCTGGCCAATGCGCTCGGCATGCGGGTGGCCGGGCTCTCGTGCGTCTGCAACTGGGCGGCCGGTCTCGGCCATGCGGAGCTGACCCACGAGGATGTGGCCCGCGCCGCCAACGAGGCCATGCCGCAGATGCGGCGGGTTGTGACTGGATTTGCAAAGGGATTATTATGAAAACACTGAGTCAGCTGTTTGAAAACAACCGCAACTGGGCGCAAAAAATCAATCAGGAGGATCCGGAGTTTTTCAAGACCCTGTCGGATCAGCAGAATCCGGAGTATTTCTGGATCGGCTGTTCGGACAGCCGGGTGCCGGCCAATGAAATTATCGGGCTGCGTCCGGGCGAGGTGTTTGTGCACCGCAATATCGCCAACCTGGTGATCCACACCGACATCAACTGCCTGTCGGTTCTGCAGTATGCCGTGGATGTGCTCAAGGTGCGGCATATCATCGTCTGCGGGCACTACGACTGCGGCGGGGTCAAAGGCGCGATGAGCAGCCAGTCGCACGGCCTGGTCGACAACTGGCTGCGGCATATCCGCGACATCTATGCGAAATATGAAACCACGCTCAATGCGATTGAGGATGAAAAGGCCCGCACGGAAAAGCTGTGCGAGATCAATGTGATTGAGCAGGTGGCCAACGTCTGCCACACAACGATTGTTCAGGATGCCTGGAAGCGCGGACAGGAGCTCGCGGTGCACGGCTGGATTTATGCGCTGGGCAACGGCGTGCTGCAGGACCTGCACGTCTGTGTGCAGGAGGCCGCCGAGCTGTCCTCCATTTACCGTCTGGCGATTGACGAAGAGCTGGGGGATAAATAATGAACGTTGAGATGCTGCTTGAAGCCGCCCGGGACGCGGCACAGAACGCCTATGCGCCGTATTCAGACTATCAGGTCGGCGCGGCGCTGCTGTGCGCGGACGGCGAGGTGTTCACCGGCTGCAACATTGAAAACGCATCGTACGGGCTGACCAGCTGCGCGGAGCGAACCGCCGTTTTTTCAGCCATTGCCGCGGGACGGAAAGAGTTTGTCGCGCTGGCCATCGTGGCCGGCGGCGAGAGCATGCCGTATCCGTGCGGCGCATGCCGTCAGGTGCTCAGCGAGTTCTGCCGCGAAGAGCTGTCGGTCTATGTTGCGAGGGCCTCCGCCCTCGAAGACTGCGACGTTGTCTGCCTCGGGGCACTGCTCCCGCACGGCTTCAAGCTGATCGATTAACACAGGCTCCCCGGCGGGGACGCTTGTCCTGCAGCGATGTGCGCGAGGGGATGAATCGCGAAAGCATCCAAGAGGGTTGATCCCCGTGTGTTGACGAACCTTCAGAGAGGTTCAATCATTGGAACGCCGCTTCTGAGTCACGAGTTATTGCGGGTTGCCCGGTTCGTTGGCCTTTTCCATACGCTTGATAAAAACGTTCTTGAACATAACCGGATTCTGGCTGGTATGAAGCGGTTTGCCGCTTGCCGTGGAAATGTTGTTGAGAATGACTTCCCGGGTTTTACCGTAGGGATATTTCTCTTCGTAGGCGGCATCCTTGAAACGCGGATTGAAGTCTGCGAAAACAGACGCTCCCCGGTAGCCTTCCGGGTGCCGGGTGTCATCGATATACAGGCCGTCGATGGTGATCTGCTCCGGCATCGTGCAGGTATATCCAAAGTTATGCTGCCCGTCATTTGAACCGCTGAACAGGCTGGCACTCGCCGACCGACCGCACGAGGGAACAAATCGGCAGTTTCGAATGATAAACGAGCCCTGCCATGTGCTGCCGTAATCGTTACGCAAATTGATTAAGCTCCTGCCGTAAACCGTGGTGTTTTCGACGATGAAGGTCCCGCTGCCAATGGCATTGATGCCCGCATGTCCCAGGATCGAATCGCGAATCGTTGCGCCGCTCACGCCCTGATGGGCATCAAATCGCGATAATTCACATCGCTCATACAGGAGATTCTTGCTGTAGTTCGACGCCATGATTCCCCAGCGTGAGAAGTCCTTGATGTCGTTGAGCTGACGGCAGTTCACAAAGGATACGTTCAGTGCTCGCACGACGGAAATGTCGTAACTGCCCATGGACACCGGCTTGTCTGCTCCGCCGATCGTTCGGTACGTTTTGTGTCCGCTCAGCATCGTGTTGCGCACCATCACGTCGGAGCAGTCGCTGATGCTAATGAATCCGCCGTACGGTGCACCCTGATCGCCTTCGCCGGTGATGCGATGCTCAAGACCCTCGACCTCTGCATTTGAGCGCTTGATTGCGATTCCCCGAGCGTAGTAGGTGTACTTTGACTCGGCTGTATTGGCAATGGTGGTGAATCGGCCTCCGGTGATTTTCAGTGGGGACTCGTCGACCGGATAAGCGACGATTTGGGTCACCTGATCAAAATCCCATAGAATGGGGGTGTCCACATCGACAGAGCCATTCCTGTCGACAAGAAACACATCGGTCTGCGACGCGCCGCTGTTCGGGTTCAGTCCTCTCCGGATGTAGCGTTTGGTATTGGAATCCGTGACGCACAGCACGCAGGGGCCGGGCAGCTCTGCGCTTATTCTTCGCTGTCCAGCCTTCAACGACGCGATCCCCTCCGGTTGGATCGGCTTCAGTGCTGAACGCACCGCGAAAATATGAGCCGTCCGGTCTTCCACATCGGTATCATCAATGATGAACCGGGCATTCCCGAAGTCGGTGTCTGTCTGTATGGTCACCGTCTTCTTTTGGCCCCCGATATAGTAAGTCGCGTTCCCATTCGCCTGGACAGGTAAGCCGTGCCGGTTCGCGAAATCATGCGCGCGGGCAATCGCCGGGGTGTCGTCGGTTTTGCCGTCTCCTCGTGCTCCAAAATCCTCGTAATGCACAATGCTCATCGTCGGATCATATTTGTCTGGCAGGTTTTCCGCTGCGCAGGCAGCCGGCGTGAGCCCTCCAACTGCCAGCAGCGTCACTGAAAGAATTGCACCTTTTTTTAACATAGATCAATTCCTCAAAAATGTGCCAAAGGCATTACACAACAAAGCCCGGGGCAGCGCCCCGGGTATTCAGGGCATCCCGATAAGAGGTTGAATTTTGCGTATAATAGATAGCTCTGTTAATTACAGCCCCAGAACGTCTTTCATGCTGTAGAGCCCGGGCTTCTGCTGAACCACCCAGGCTCCGGCGTTGAGCGCGCCGATGGCAAACGTGTCGCGGCTGGTTGCGCGGTGCGACAGCTCGATCATCTCGCCGGTTCCGGCCATCAGCACCGTGTGGTCGCCGACAATGTCGCCGCCGCGCACCGCGTGAAAACCGATTTCCTCTTTCGTGCGCGCGCCCGGATGCCCGGTGCGGCCGTCGACCTGCGATTGTTTCAGGTCCAGCCCCGCGCCGTCGGCCGCGGCCTGCCCCAGCATCAGCGCCGTGCCGCTCGGCGCGTCCGCTTTCCGGTTGTGGTGCCGTTCGATCACCTCGATGTCATAGCCCTTGGTGTGCAGCGCCCTGGCGGCTTCCTCGACCAGATTGCAGAGCAGGTTGATGCCGAGGCTCATGTTGCCTGCCATCACCACCGGAACCTTTTCGGCGGCTTTGTTCACTTCGGCCAGTTCCTCGTCAGCGAGGCCGGTGGTGCCGATCACCCAGGCGGTGCCCCATTCGGCAATGCGTTCGGCGTTGCCGGCGGTCCCGAAGTGTGAGGTGAAATCAATAATCACATCGGCGTCCGGAGCCACCTCGGCCAGGTTGGCGGTCAGCTTCACGCCCGCCGCTTTGGTGCCCGAGTTGAGTCCGGCATCGTCGCCGATGCCCGGGACGTCCTGTAAATCAATCGCGCCGGCCAGCTCGAGACCGGCGACTTTTTCTTCCTGAATGCAGCGGATCAGCGTTTTGCCCATGCGGCCCGCCGCGCCCTGAATGACTACTTTGATGCTCATAATATTGTCTCCGTTGAAAGGGGGGGTTCTAGCAGAAGCCGGCGGCGCCTTCAACCCTTATGGCGTTTTGTGTGCCGCCGGCGAACCATCCCGATCGCGGGTTTGCCGTTTTGAAATAAATGCGGCCCGTGCCGGGCGGGTCAGCTCTGCGCTTCCTGCGGCGGTGCGGCCGGCCGCTCGCTCGAAGCGGAATCGATGAGTTCGCGAAGAGGCAGTCTTGCCCTCCGCTGGGCCTGCAGTTCCGCCAGCGGGGCGATCAGGAAATAGATGTAGGCCCAGATCACCAGGGCCTTTAGATGGAAGACCGCAACAGATCCCAGCACCACGCAGATAAACACAAAACTGAGCCGCCGCGGTTTGCCCGTCACGCAGCGCCGCAGGTGCGGGTAGGGGATGTCGCTCACCATCAGCAGCCCGGTGAGAAAGGCGTAGCTCAGCAGAAACGTCAGGAAAAAAACCGGGCTGATGTCGAGCCGGGCCCCGAAAATTCCCGCGCTGTATATCATGCTGGCGGCGGCCGGCGACGGCAATCCGACAAAGCAGCCGTCATCTTTTTCTCCGCGAATCGCCAGCGAGTTGTAGCGCGCGAGCCGCCACAGCGCGCAGCCGAGATAAAAGAGCGAAACACCCCAGATCAGAACGGTCGAAACAGGCAGCGTGACCTGGCAGTTCCGTTTGAGGAAAACAAAAACCGTGACCGCCGGGGCCAGGCCGAACGAAATCGCGTCGGCCAGCGAATCCAGATTGGACCCGTGCAGGCTTTTCGCGTTCAGGGCCCGGGCGGCCAGCCCGTCGAGGGCGTCGAAGACCATGGCGCCGAGCAGCAGCCAGATGCAGATTTCGGGCAGGGCTTCGCCGCGCGCATAGCTGGCGAGCGCATAAACAATCAGTGCAAACCCGCAAAACGCATTGCACAGCGTGATCAGGCTGGGGATGGGGTTGAACCGGGGTTCGGCTGTTTCGCTGAATGAATTTTTCATCACTTAGAATAATCTGTTTCCACGCGTGCCAGCAGCGTGCTTCCGGACCGGACCCGGTCGCCGACACGAACAGCGGGCAGGATGCCTTTTCCGCCCGGGAAATACAACTCGGTGCGTGAGCCGAATTTGATCATGCCGTAGATCTCGCCTTTTTTCAGCGCACTGCCCGGCTGCGGAACGCAGACAATCCGCCGGGCAATGGCGCCCGAGACCTGACGGATCGCCACCGGGAACTCCCGGCCGCCTGCCTCGCCGGTTCCGGCAATCACCAGCGACTCGTTTTCCTTCGCGCAGCGCTTGTCGCGCGCGTCGAGAAAGCGGCCCGCCTTATAGTTGCGGTACTCCACGGTCATGTCACACGGCGCACGGTTCACATGCACATCCAGAACCGACAGAAAAATCCCGATTCGCGTCAGTTTCTGCCCCGCGAACAGCTCGATGCCGTGATCCTCCACCTCTTCGATGTCGCGCACCACCCCGTCCGCCGGCGAAACCAGCGCATCGGCATCGGCCGCGATCACGCGGTCAGGCACGCGGAAAAACGCGGCAATCGCCAGCCACAGCAGCCAGGTCAGGCCCAGCAGGCTCATTCCCGCGGTCCGGTTCACGCTCATGGCCAGCCAGCCCCACAGCAGCGACAGCAGCAGCGCGATAGCCGCCGCACCCAGCCATTCCCGGATTCCATGTCTAGTCAGTTTCATCCCGCCGTCTTTCTCATGAAGATCTTTAAATCAGCGTGCATCATATCCGGCTTTTCGGAAATTGGAACGATGCGCTTCAAAAAAAGATCCCGCCCGGTTAAGGGCTCCGGGGCAGGCGGTCGGGGACGCTGCGATTGAAAAGATGCGCCGCGAGTATTCCAATGTTTGGAAAGATCATGATCCGCTTTTTCCAAACATTGGAAACGACGGCCTAATCCATTCTGAAGTGGCGCAGGACGAAGAGGACGGAATCGGCGGTATAGTCGCTGCCGGTCGGGTAGTCCGCACTGGTTTTGCGGACACATTCAATCTGGAGGGGGATCATCGCTTTTTCGAGGTGTTCTCCGAAATTCGGATGGTGAATGTTGCCGGGAGTCCGCGTCCGTTCGGAGTGATAGATGAAGACCGGCGGGTCGTCGGCCGTCAGATGGGTGATGGGCGAGGCGTCCTTGAATTTCGCGTCAAGCTCCGGCGTGATTTCCGCCGTATTGAGATCCCAGTCTTCGGGCAGGCCGAAAAAGGCGGGCAGGGCGCGTTCGATATTGTCCAGGCCGGGGACAATTTCTTTGATTGTGCGCGGGTCGTAGGTGGACTGCATGCTGAGTGCCAGCGCGCAGGTGAGCCGGGTGGACTGCCGCGCGACGGGATCATCGCTGTCCGGGTCGGCCAGGTCGTCGTGGAAGGCCAGCCACTGCGAGATGCCCGATCCTGCCGAGCCGCCGCCCGCCGCCACGCGGGCCGGATCGATGTTCCACTCCGTCGCTTTGGCGCGCAGGAACTGAACGGCGCGGGCGCTGTCGAGCATCTGCATCGGGTACGGGCCGATATTGGTCAGGCGGTAGTTGATTGAGGCCACCGATACCCCGGCTTCGAGCAGCCCGTTCAGGAACGCAGGGGTCACAAGTTTTTTGTCGCCGCCGCGGAACCCGCCGCCGTGAATCCAGACAAAAAGCGGGGTCGGCGTGTCCGATTCCGCCTGCCAGAAATCGAGCGCCATCGATTCGTGTTCACCGTACAGCACATCCGCATGGGTCGGCGCCTGTTTCGGGGGCCGGACCGGCTTTTGTTTTGCGGTCCCATTCTGCTTTTTGCGCGCCTCAATCAGCTCCGCAACCGTCAGCACGCCGTCCTGATTCAGGTCGGACTCCGGCCGCCGTCGGAGGATCTCTTTCAGCTGCGGCGTGTTTTCCGAGGTCCGGCCGGCCGGCTGCGCGACGATCGGCATGCACGGCGCGAGCGCCACGAGTATTCCCACCAGATGGTTCCTGTTCATTTGATGTCTCCTTGTTCGTCACCCAACGTGACAGCATTTCTTTTTCGTGCAGCCTGTTTCGAGAAAAATCAGGAACTCGTCAGAACAACATGATCTCACATTCCTGACTGCGGCAGGCCGCCATGGAGGGGGGCGGTCATGTTTTCCGATTTATGCTTATCTGTTGCGGATGCTGACCAGGCGGAGTTTGATCCACGCGATAATGCGGGTCAGCACCTCAATCTTCTGCGGTTCGTTGTGCAGCTCATGAAAGAGGCCGGGCCAGAGTTTGAAGGTGCACTGTTCCGGTGCCTGCGCGGCGAATTCGCGCGATCCCGTAATGGTTGTGATGCGGTCGGCGTCGCCGTGCATCAGCAGCAGGGGGCAGGGGAACTCAGCCGCATGGGCCCGGTTCCATTCGCCGGCCGCGAACATGTCTTTTGCGAGCCGAAGGCTGATCCGGTCGTGCACCAGCGGATCGTTTTGATAGGCGTGCACAACATCGGCATCCTGTGACAGAGCGTTTGTGTCGAGCCCGGTCGTCAGGCAGATCGAGGGGGTGATGCCGGCCGCCATATTCATCAGCGCCGTTTTCCATGCGGGCGGAGTGAAGGCCGGTCTGAACAGCGGAGACGAGGCGATGACGCCGGTCAGGTCGGGGTGTTTGCGCAGGGTGCAGTGAATGACGAGGTTTCCCCCGAGGCTGTGGCCGTAAAGAAAGACCGAGAGGTTCGGATGCTGCAGCTGTGCTCTTTCCAGGCACTTGGAAATATCAGACAGCAGCAGTTCGTAGCTCGGGGCATGCCCCCGTTTGCCTTGAGATTTCCCGTGCCCGCGCAGATCGAAGGCGCACACCGCAAAGTCCTCGCGAGTCAATGCCTGCGCCACATGTTCATAGCGCCCGCAGTGCTCGCCAAGCCCGTGGACGATGCAAACAACGGCCCGGGCTGTTGATGCCGGTTCCCATTGCCGGCCATGCAGCTTGAGGCCATCTGTGGTCGTGAGTTCAAATGTTCGGGCGATCATAGTTACAGGCTCCACGGCAGGTTGCCGGGTGATTTTTTGTCGAGCTGACCGCTGGCGAGCAGGGCGTCGAGCTGAGCCAGCAGGCGCCGCTTGTCCTTGGGAAAGCGCCCCTCAAGCGGAATAATATTCGACGAGTGATCGGCGCGGAAGACGGTCTGTTCGAGGTCGAGGTGCGCAATCAGCTCGCGCAGTTCGTCCACCGCCTGATGCTCGGTGATCATCGTGAATTTTGTAGAACGGTCCTCCGGGCCGTTTCCTTTGCGTGCGTGAAACGGCGCGGAGCACCGTTCTACGTGGCCATATAGCGGTGTTCCGGGAACCGGAATCAACCGCAGCGCGGAGAGCAGGCGCGGCTGCATTTCATTCAAGGCGCTTGCTGTGGCTCGCGCGTGCCGAATGGATCCTTGCTCTCCCGCCAGGCCGGTGAGCACCATGACGGACATCCGCAGGCCGGCCGCCTGCGCGCGGCGCCCCGCGTCGATCATCTGCTCGGCCGTTTCGCGCTTGTTCATTTCTTTGAGGGTCTGGTTGTCGCCGCTCTCCAGCCCCATGTAGAGGGTGTGCAGCTTCAGCTCCTTCAGGCGCCGCAGCTCGTTGTCCGTTTTCGCCAGAATCGACGCGCCGTTGGCGTAGACACTCACCCGTGTCACACCTTTAAAGGTGTGATTAATTGAGAGGAGCATTTTTTCCAGGGTTTGGAAATCCAGGTGCATCACATCGCCGTCGGCCAGAAAAAACCGGCGGGCGTCCGGCCGGTTTTTCCAGGCATTGGAAATCTGATGAGCCGCGTTTTCCAAGCCTTGGAAGTTATATTTTACGCCCTTGTACATGCCGCAAAAGCGGCATCCGTTCCAGGGGCAGCCGTCCGCCACGCGGATAATCAGGCTGTCGGCTTCGCCCGGCGGGCGGTAGAGGGTGTGGGTCTTTTCAAACATTGGAAAATGTTGTAACCGTTAATGAACGCGAATACACGCGAAAACACAGAAACGAACAGGACAATAATCAGGCAGGATTCGGTTCCTCGCCGGTTTTCAGAGGCGCCAACCCTGCTTTGCAGGGTTTATCCCATAAAACAACAGGGGCGGCGCTTTCGCGCCGCCCCGTCAAAGTGATGATGTGCGGACATCCGCACAGTTTTATTTTTTTAGATGCCGGTGCCCCAGGACATCGGGCTTTTCATGTTTCCGGTCGGGGTTGTCAGGATGAAACCGCGTCTTCCGCGACTGCGCCGCCGGGTTGTTTCTTCTGATTTGCTGTTCATTTTTTACCTCCTGTTTCCAGGTTGTTTTTTCAGGCCGGGACTCATTTCCCGCTTGAATTGCTTCGACTCCTACTCTTTCTGGCTGGCAGTGCAACCCTTTCCATCGACTTTTTTTGATGTTTTTTCTGCCTGGAAAATATACCTGATCATAAAACTTTCCTTTCGGCCTTTGTTTGCAGGGCTTTCCGGAAATCTCCCTGAAATCTGCAGAGATTTTCTAACGTCAAAATACTTTCTAAAAGTACGTGTTTTGACGCATGGAAATTCATGAAAAACCGGATTCCGATGCGGAGTTTCCAATGTCTGGAAATTTTGCGGCGGTTTGCTACGGTGCGCGGTCTATGAAGGATCTGTTGGAAGAAGAGCTGATTTTGCTGGAGGGCGCTGTGGTTGAGCGGCTGCGGCGCGGCGGTTCCGTTCCGCTGCATCCAACGCTGGTGCACGCGCCGCTGATTAGCCCAGATTTCTTATTGGCCTGTTGAAAATAGCTGAAAATCGACTTTTTTGACCCGATTTGAGGCCGTTTTTGTCGTAAGTCATTGATTTGCAACGCGAGATTTTTGATGTAGTGCCTAAAAATGCTTTGGGCCGGTTGACGGGG
>JBFHEM010000070.1:0-17629 GCA_041584215.1 Tichowtungia sp.
TGTCCCCCCCCCCCCCCCTCCGGAGCGGCGATATCCGGCGTTCTCCGGGCGATGGCGGACAAGACAGTTGGAATCTGATCTCTGAGCAGGATCAGAACGCGCCCGGAGGTCGTGTGCCCCCAGGTTCCGGGTTCCAATGCCTGGAAAAGTAGAGCATGCGTCCCGCTTGCTTTTTCCAGGGTTTGGAAAAATCGATCACGAATTGCGTGAATGGTTTCCAAGGGTTGGAAAATGATTTTACCCGGAAATTGAAAAAACATAAAACCGCCCGCAGGCGGTTTTATCGCCACTCGTGCTTGGGATAGCGGCCCTTGAGCTCTTTTTTGATGAGCGGGTAGGAGTTGGCCCAGAAGGATTTCATGTCGGTGGTTTTCTGCTGCGGGCGCTGGTTGGGCGCGAGCGCTTCGACCACGACGGGAATCTGTCCGAAACCGATGCGCGGGCTTTCTTCGAGTCCGTAGAGTTTCTGGATGGTGGCGGCGATGGTCGGCGGCTGGTTCGCCTCGTAGCGCACGCGCGCGCCGAAGCCGCTGGGCAGGGTGATTTTTTCCGGCGCCTGCTTGTCGACCATCTCGCGCTGAACCGCGTTCAGCCACGATTGAACCACCTTTTTGACCGGGCGCTCTTTGAGGTCTTTGCGGCAGACGGCGCCGAAACAGATTTCCTGGATCATCGCCTCGCGCGCGTCGCCGTCGATTTCCGGAATGCCGAAATCCGGGCAGGCTTTCGCCAGGCAGTTGACGCGGTTGATCCATCGTTCGATCGGTTCGTCCCATTTCGGGATATCAAGCCGTCCGGCGAGCACCTCGGCGGCGATGAGTTCCGCCGCCTGCTGCGGGTCGGCCTCCTGGACGATGCTGGAGTGAAGCTCGAGCCCGCGGAACTCGGTCCAGTGTTTGGTAACCACCCGCTTGAGCATCGGGTCGAAGACGGCCGCTGTTTTTTCGAGCACGTCGCCGGGGAAGAGCTCCACGAGCCATTGCTCTTGAATGGCGGTGCAGAGGTTGAGGCGGACGGTGAGTCCGCGCCCTTCAATTTCGGCGATTTCGGCGGCGACGACCAGCTCGGCATCGCGCACCATGGAGTCGCGGTCGAGGTCGCCCGCGCGGCTGTGGACGACCTGGCAGTGCAGCGTGCCGGCATCGCGGCGCTTGGCGACCTGATCCGAAAAGGCGGTCAGAATGCACTTCTGCAATTGAAAATCTTCGGGCGGACGGCGGTTGATCGTCAGCCCCGCGTCTTCGGCGATTTTGAGGAAGCGTTCGTAGAGCGGTTTGACCTGCCGGGCGGCGGCGGCGTGAATGCCGAGCGCGCGGCAGGTGTCGGTGCGGTAGTGGTTTTGGTCGGCAAAGGCCCAGGCGCGCATCAGGCGCTTGAAGTCGGAGATGTTGTCGTCGCCGAGCTGCTCGTCGCGCTGTCCGCTCGTCTGCTTGCCTTGGTTGCGCTCGAGGATGCCGCGCCCCTGGGTGAGCGCGGCGATCAGGCAGGCCTGCCGTACGCATTCATACTGCTCGCCGGCGAGCAGCATGCGCGCGTAGCGCGGGTGCATCGGGAAGCTGACCATCTTGCGGCCAATCTCTGTTAATTCGCCGCCGGTGCGTATCGGCTCCGTCGGAGACGTCGCCCCACCTGTTGTGCCGGAATCTTCAGGTCGGGCGAGACTCTCCGAGCGAGCCGCCTTCTTCGGCGGAGTGATCGCGCCTAGATCGGTGAGCAGGGTCAGCGTGCGCTCCAGCGATTCCGGATTGGGTTTTTCCAGCCATTGAAAATTCCCGATATCGTCGATGCCGCCGGCCTTCAGCGTCAGAACCACCTCGGCCAGATCGTGACGCAGGATTTCGGGCAGCTCCTGCGCGGGCCGGGCGGCGTGCTCTTTTTCGGTCCACAGCCGCAGGCATTTTCCGGGCGCGGTGCGCCCGGCGCGCCCGGCGCGCTGGGCGGCGGCGGCCTGCGAGATGCGCTCGATGAGCAGCGTGTCGATGCCGCGGCGCGGGTCGTAGCGCGCGATGCGCGCGAGCCCGGAGTCGATCACCACGCGGATGCCGTCGATGGTGATGGAGGTTTCGGCGACGTTGGTGGAAACGATGCATTTGCGCTGGGGGCAGTCGCCGACCGCCGCATCCTGCTCGGCGGGCCGCAGCTCGCCGTGCAGCGGCAGCACGGCGAATTCACGGGCGCACTTTTTGCCGCGGATGGCGTCGACGGTGCGGGCGATTTCGTAGGCGCCGGGCATGAAGACCAGCACGTCGCCCCCGGCACCGCCCCGGATGGCCTGTTCAAACGCATCGGCGGCGGCCTCCCAGACGGGACGGTGCTTGAAATCGATCCGTTTGGGCGAGTACTCGATTTCGACCGGATACATGCGGCCTTCGCTTTTGAGCTCGCGGCAGGGTGCCAAATAATCGCGCAGCGGCCCGGCTTCGAGCGTGGCCGACATGACGATGACTTTGAGGTCGGGCCGCGTCTGCTGGAGGAGCAGGGCGCGGGCGAGGGTGATGTCGCCATAGATGTGGCGCTCGTGAAATTCGTCGAAAATGATGGCCGAGACCCCGCGCAGTTCCGGGTCGGAAAGAAACTGCCGCAGCAGGATGCCTTCGGTGACGTAGCGGATCATGGTCTTCGAGGAGACATGGCGCTCCATGCGGACCTGATAGCCGACCTCGCCGCCGAGCTCCACGCCGCGCTCGAAGGCGACGCGTTTGGCGAGCAGGCGCGCCGCGAGCCGCCGCGGCTGCAGCACAACCACTTCGCCTCCTGCCAAATGTGGGGCGGACACGCCTGTCTGCGCAGATGGGCAGACAGGCGTGCCTGCCCCGCAGTCGAGCACCATCTGCGGGATCTGGGTCGATTTGCCCGATCCGGTCGGCGCTTCGATCAGCAGGCGGTTCCCGCTGCGCAGCGCCTCGGTCAGCTCGTCGCGCAGTTCATAAATTGGAAGGGTTTTGGGGTCCATGGGAGAGGGGAGTTAACCGCTATCCCCGCTTCTGCCACTTGCGGCGGGCGGGCGGTTTGAGCAGGGGGTTCTGGCGGGCCTCGATATAGACGCTGTCTTCGCCGAGCAGCTGCTCGAGTTCGTGGCCGAGATTCTGCGTCGCTTCGACATAGCAGTCGCGGTGTGCCGTGATGAAGACCTTTTCACCCCGGTCGAGCAGGACGCAGATGGACAGCGGCGTGATGCCCGGATTGCGCGCGATGATTTTCTGAATGGCCTGGAGCCGCTCCTGTGTGACCGACGCCTCCGTAATGTGGATGCTCACCTTTCTGGTGTAGCGCATCCCGGCTTCCGCCAGCGGGATGATTTCTGAAACCTGCACCTCCGGCGATTCGCGGAAGTCGAGCGCCAGTTTCGCGCCGACCATGATCGCCTTGCCGTCTTCGAGAAAGGGTTCGAGCGACGGGAAGTCGTCCGGCCAGATGACCGCGTTGATGGCGCCGTCGAGCCCCTCGATGACGAAGCGGGCGTAGGGGCGCGGCGGATCTTTTTTGGTGAACACCTTGCGGTACTGGTCAACCATTCCGCCGAGGCGCACGTAGAGGTCCTTTTCGCCTTTCTGCAGGCGTTCGACGCACTCGTCGAGTTTGCCGATCCGCTGCAGGGCAAACGTCTTGAGCGTCCACTCGTGCGCCGCGAGCGGGTGGCCCGAGATATAAAAACCGATCAGCTCTTTTTCGGTGGCAAGCATTTCGTTTTCGTGCCACGGGGCGACGTCGGGCAGCTCCTCGTCGCCGGCGCTCTTTTCCTGCCCGCCGTCCATCAGGTCGAACATGGAGCACTGTCCGCTGGCCTTGTCGCGCGCGGTCTCGGCCGAGCGGGCGAGCGCGATTTCGATGCCTTCAAACAGCCGGGCGCGGTGAATGCCGGTGAAGTCGAACGCGCCGCACTTGATCAGATTTTCCAGCGCCTTCTTGTTGACGGCCTGGTTGTTCACGCGGCCGCAGAAATCGATCAGCCCCTCAAACGGGCCGTTGGCGTCGCGCTCGGCAACGAGCGCGTCGACCGCGCCGCCGCCGACCCCTTTGATGCCGGCCATGCCGAAATGGATCGCGCCTTGGGTCGGGCGGAAGCGCGCGATCGACTCGTTGACGCTCGGCGGCTTGACCTCAATGCCCATTTCCTTCACTTCCGCCAGCACCAGCGTCAGCTTGTCCGGCGTGCCCATTTCAGCGGAGAGCAGGGCGGCCATGAATTCTTCGGGATAGTGGGCTTTCAGGTAGGCGGTCTGAAACGAGACAAAGCCGTAGGCCGTCGAGTGCGATTTGTTGAAGCCGTACTCCGCGAACTTGGCGATGTTGTCGAAAATCCGGTCGGCGAGCTTGGCATCAATGTTGTTGGTTTCTTTGCAGCCGTCGACGAAGTGCTTGCGCTGCTCGTCCATCACCTCTTTTTTCTTCTTACCCATCGCGCGGCGCAGGATGTCCCCCTCGCCGAGCGAGAAGCCGGCGAGGTCGCGCGCGGCCTGCTGGATCTGCTCCTGATAAACGATGATGCCGTTGGTCTCTTTCAGGATGGGCTCGAGAATCGGGTGGTCGTAGATGACCTTTTCTTTGCCGTGCTTGCGCTTGTTGTAGGTCGGGATGAACTGCATCGGCCCCGGGCGGTAGAGTGCGAGCACCGCGATGATGTCCTCGAAGCAGTCGGGGTTCATCTGGCGCAGCGTGTCGCGCATGCCGGGACTTTCCAGCTGGAACACGCCGGCGGTGTCGCCCTTGCAGAACAGCTCGAAGGTCTTGGGGTCGTCGAGCGGCAGGGCCATCGGGTCGAGCTTGACGCCGTGGTTTTTCTCGATGTGCCCGATGGCTTCCTGGATAATCGTCAGGTTCTTCAGCCCCAGAAAGTCCATTTTGAGCAGGCCGATCTCCTCGGTCGGCCCCTTCTCGAACTGGACGACCGTCATGCCCTCTTTGCGCTCTTTGGTCAGCGGGATAATATCGATCAGCGGCCGTTCGCCGATGACCACGCCGGCGGCGTGCATCCCGGTGTGGCGCGGCAGCCCTTCGAGGCGCGGGGCGTATTTCATGATCTGCCGGGCGACCGGATCGCTCTGGCAGGCGCGCTTGAAGTCGGGGCTCTCCTCCTGCGCGGTCTTCAGGTTTTTGGTCATGTCCGGAATGAGCTTGGCGATGCGGTCGCATTCGGACAGCGGGATGTCGAGCACGCGGCCGATATCGCGCATCAGCGTTTTTGCGCCGAGGGTTCCGAAGGTGATAATCTGCGCCACGCAGTCCTCGCCGTATTTATCGCGCACATACTTGATGACGTCCTGGCGGCGGGTGGGGCAGAAGTCGATGTCGAAGTCGGGCGGGGAGACGCGGTCCGGGTTGAGGAACCGTTCGAAAATCAGGTTGTAGCGCAGCGGGTCCACCGCGGTGATGCCCAGCGCGTAGGCCAGAATGGAGCCCGCGCCCGATCCGCGGCCGGGGCCGACCGGGATGCCGTTGTCCTTGGCCCACCGGATGAAGTCCGCCACCACCAGGAAATAGTTTACGTAGTTGGTCTGCTTGATGATGCCGACCTCGTACTCGTACTGCGCCTTGACGCGCTCGCCCAGCGCATCGGCCGGCTTGTCGAAATCCGCGAGGTTGTAGAGCTTTTCGAGGCCGCGCTTCCCGGTTTCCATCAGGAAATCCTCCTTGGACACCCCGTCGGGGAGCGGGAAAAAGGCCGGGAAATGCAGGCGCTCGGCGGGCAGGTCGAACTCGAACTCCACGTTGCAGCGTCTGGCGATTTCGACCGTGTTGGCGAGAGCCTCCGGCTGGTCGGGGAAGAGCTGCTGCATCTCCGCGCCGCTTTTCATATAGAACTGGTCGCCGGTGTAGCGCATCCGGTTCTCGTCGCTTACGAGGTGGCCCTGCTGCAGGCAGATGAGCACGTCGTGCGCCTCGTGGTCGGCCTGTTTGATGTAGTGCACGTCATTGGTCGCCACCAGCGGCAGGCCGGTGATCTTCGCCACCTCGAGCATGTATTTGTTGCCCTGCTTCTGCTCCGGCATGCCGTGGTCCTGCAGCTCCAGGTAGAAATTGTTCGGCCCGAGAATGTCGGCGTACTCGTTGGCCAGCGCGACCGCCTTGTCGACCGCGCCTTCGGCGCAGGCCTCGGTCACCTCGCCCTTCAGGCAGGCGGAGAGTCCGATCAGCCCGCCGCTGTGCTGCCGCAGCAGCTGCTTGTCGATGCGCGGCTTGTAGTAGAATCCCTCCAGATGGCTGATCGAAACCAGCCGCATCAGGTTTTGATAGCCCTGCTGGGTTTCGGCCAGCAGCACCAGATGCATATTGTCGGCCTGGGACGATTTCTCGTCCATCCCGTTGCGGGCGACGTACACCTCGCAGCCGATGATCGGCTTGATGCCCTCGGCCAGCGCTTTTTTATAGAATTCAACCGCGCCGTAGAGGTTGCCGTGGTCGGTGATGGCCACATAATCCTGGCCCAGCGCCTTGGCGGTTTTCATCACCTCGGCGACCTTGCAGGCGCTGTCGAGCAGGCTGTACTGCGTGTGAAAATGCAGGTGGCAGAACGGGACGGAGGTCATCGTTTTCCTCCCTTGCGATCCGAACGCGAAATCTGAAATCCGAAAGACCCCATGGCTGAATCAATGCTGAAATCCGAAATCTGAAATATCATAAATTCTTTTCTGTCAGCCATTTGTACGTCTTTTGCGGTTTGGGTGTCTCGTGTCATTTGTCATTCAGCAACTGCGTTGCGAGCTTTCATCTTACCGATTCGACCCGCCGGAAAAAGGCTGAACTTTTCCACCCCCTGGAACGGTTTCCGTAAACCCTTCCAACCCTTGGAAAAACGCCCGAAATTTTTTCCAGCCGTTGGAAAAGTTCTTTCCAAGGGTTGGAAAAGAGACTCCGCGGCGGGAAATCGGCGTCAGTTGGAGGGTCCGATCGTCATGGCCTCGTATCTCTTGAGGCGTTTGTCCGAAATGGCGAGCGTTCCCTGCTGGAGCTGAACCGCGGGCCGGGATTTTGAATGCAGGTTTCCGCTTACCGTGCCGTGCCGGGTCACGAGCTGATGCAGATCCATTGCAGGCGTATCAAACAGCAGGTTCCCGGTCACCAGATTGCGGCGCGGCTGTTTGCAGGCATCCGCCTCGATGTCCGCGAGATACGGAAACCGTTGGTTCCAGACACCTGATTTGAACGGCATTTCATTCAGGCGTTTCCACATGGTCCCGTCTGGTTTTTTGACATGTTCTGCCGCCCAGTCCGTGGCATGGGCGCGAGCGTCGAAAACAAGCGATTTCAGCGGGCAGTTGATGATCACATTGTCTTTTATGACATTCGAGCGGCCGCCGCCGATCAGAAGGCCGGCGCCGGTATCCATCACAATGTTTTGGCTGACTTCAATTCCGGAGGCCATGTCATCCAGGTAAATGCCCCAGTTCTGATGATGGATTGCACTGCCCAGATGGTGGATGAAATTGCCGTGAATGCGGTTGCCGCCCAGCGTCCAGTCGCGACCGCAGTAGATCGCGCCGGCATCGGAGGTGTCCAGGCAGACGGACTCGATGTGGTTGAAGGCAATCTGATGATCATTGCCTCCGAACAGAATCGCGCAATGCGGCGCATCATGCAGATGATTGTTTGAAACGATCTGCCCGACACCCTGCAGCCTGACGGCCGGACAGTAGGTCTTGATGAGCCGCGCGAAACGGCTGATCCGGCAGCTGGTTGCAAAGTGTCCGGACGGCGTCAGGGTCTTTCGATCGCCGCCGTTCAGGCTGACCGCGGTTTTTCCGATGGTGTCCACGTAGCATCGATCCAGGCCGCATTTGCTGCCTGCGGCGATATCAACGCCGGTTCCGCTGATCTGGCGGATGGTGCACCCGGCGAGAACCACGGATTCGCATCCGGAAATCTCGATGCCGTTATCGCATCCGTTCTCGAAAATGATGTTTTGGAAGGACAGGTTCTGCGCGTTTTTAATGCGCACGAGCGGCTGGTTCATTGTGGACACGTTGAGGACATCCTTTGCATCCGCGGGCAGGAGCAGGTACAGCGTGTTCCGGGTGCTGTCCACGATGTATTCGCCGGGCTCATCCAGTTCCTCGGGCAGGTTGATGGAAAAGAACAGCCCGCCGGATGGACCGCCCAGGCCGTACTTGTGCGGCGCAGCCATCTGAATCTGCTTGTTTTCAACATCGATGGATTCGACGCGAAGGAACTCATCGTACCATTTGAAACACCAGTAGCCGCCCAGATAGACCGGACGATCCATGCTCCACGTGCCGGGGTTTTTCTCGCTGAAAACAAAGCGCCCGCCCCGATCCGGATTTTCGCTGTCACTCGGCCGGGACCCCGGATCCAGCACCTTGGAGATTTGAGCGTATCCGGTGTCGGGCCAGCGGGCCAGGCGAAGCGGGGTTCCGTCGGCATAGAGTTCGGGCCAGCCTGCATATCCGCGAAAACGATCCGGCCATTTTCCTGAACCGTCCGGCCCCCTGTCCGGCAGCACCCATTCCACAACCTTCGAACGGACCTCGCTGGGCAGGAGGCCGAGGAGTTGTTTGTCGGAGACGGGTTTCAGGTTCCTGACCGGCACCTCGATGCCGCCGGTGATGCGCACGTTCTGGCCGGGCGCGGCCCGGTAAATTGTGTTGGAGTCGCGCTCATTCAGTTCGAAGGTTGCGGACAGCCGGTACGCGCCCCCGCTGAGAACAACCGTTGCGGATTCGGCTGGATCCGTTCGCGTGCCCCTGATTTCATTCCGGGCCTTGAGCAGCGTCCGGAACGGCTGGTCTTCTGTGCCCGCACTGGAGTCATTTCCATCGGGCGACACGTGGAACTCCGCAGCCTGTGTGCAGAGGCTTAGAGATGCAATCAGTGCCCATATTTTTTTCATAGCCACTTATACACAACGGGGACGCTGCCGGCCAGCGCTTGTTCGATTGTCGCGCTGCTGCGTTGAATCTTTTCGCTTGTAATAACCTTGGGAGCCTGTTAGCCACATAGGTTCCTGATGGATAACAAGTTGAAAGAGCGATGGGGCTGGATGAGCGGGGTGCTGGTTGCGGCGGTTTGTTCCTTCGCCGAACCGGTCGATCCCTGCTTCCCTGCGCAATGGCATGCGCGCCGGGCTGCGGAGGAACGCAGGCCGGTAGAGCGCTGGCTGCCGGCGCGGATCCATCAGCTGGAGGAGGAGAGGACGCAGCTTCTGGAGACGATTGCGATTCTGCCTCAGCACAATCCGCGCACGCTGCCCGATCGCTTCGGCTGTCATTCTGAACCCGTGGATGTCGGTGCCGAATCGAATGCGCAGGTAGACATTTCATTCGACTTCGACCCGGAACTCGGGGCGATTGCCCTGGTGCCTGCCTTTGTTCCGGAGGCGTCCGGGGCCTATGCCTTCCCGAAACGGTTTAAAATCGATGTGCTCGACAGCGGCGGTCACTGGGCCGACGGCCACTGGGTGCGGGATGAAACGCGTCAAAAGTGGGTTGAGGTGGCCAACTGGCTGGATGAGGATTTTCCCGATCCCGGGCTGTATCCGGTGTTCTTTGACTGGACGGGGCGGTCTGTTTATCGGGTTCGTATCACCGTTCCCGGCCGGCAGTCCGAGACCGATGACGCCTTTCATGCCTTTGGAGAAATCTATCTGTTTCGTCAGAAAAAAAACGGCCGGCTGGGCGACAATATGGCGGTTTGGGGCGACACGGTTCACGTTGCGGCGACCGGCCTGCTGTCCAAGCCGCCGCTCTGGGATCTGCGCTATGTGTACGACGGCGTGGCCGGACTGGGAATGCCGCTCAGCGAAGAGACCGCGCCGGTTGAGGATCTGATGGTGGAGTGGGAGGATGATACCGGTGCGGACAAGCCGGTCCGCATTGTCCTGGACCTCGGGAAAACAAGGCAGATCGGGCGCGTTCAGCTTTGGCCGGCGGAAGCGCCCCACGGCATGGCGCTTCCCGGATTCGGGTTCCCCGGTGAGATTGCGGTCGAGCTGTCTGCAACTCCTGCATTTGATGAGAGTCAGCTGTTTAAGGTGGAGAATACGCGCGGACGGATGGTCCGCAGCAATCTGCTGAATGTGATTACCGGGGCCAGCCGGGCCCGCTACATCCGCATCACCGTGTCCGACCTGAGCATGTATCAGGGGAAAAAAATTCTGGGGCTGGGAGAAATCCGGGTTGCCGAATACGATGATGTCTGGTCGCTCAACTGCGATCTGTCGGCGGAGGGAATTCCCGAGGGCTGCATCCATCAGCTGCCGCGTCTGGTGGATGGATACAGCCGCCACCGCCGGATCCTGCGCGAGGCCGACTGGATTAAAGGGCTGGCGCTGCGCCGTCCGCTCGACCGGCGCCTGGCGGTGGTCGAGCGGGAGCTGGCATCGGTTCGGGACGCATGGAACCAAACCCAGCTTCGCGTCAGCATCTGGATCGGCGGACTGCTCTGTGCGGGTCTGCTCGGCGCGCTGGGGCTGCAGCGCCTGCAGCGCCGAAAAGTCCTTAAAGGACTGAAGCACCGTATCACCCGCGACCTGCACGATGAAGTCGGCAGCAGTCTGGGCGGGATTACATTGGCTGCACGGCGTATGGAAGGGGCCGGCGCGACGCAGTCGGACCTTTCTGAACTCTCGCTCATGGCGCGCGAAGCGTCTGCTTCGTTAAAGGATGTGGTCTGGGTCCTTGATCAGGCGAAAATCCGCTTGCCGGACCTGCTTAAGACGCTGGGGGAACGGGCGGATCGCGTACTCAGCGGGGTTGAGCTTGAGGTGATCCTGCCGGACGATTGCCCCGATCAGGAGGTGCCCCTGGTGTTCAAGCGGCATCTGCTGATGTTTTTTAAGGAAGCCGTTCATAACTGCGCGCGACATTCCGGTGCGACCTGGGTGGCGGTCCGTATTTCAGTTCAGGATGCGGTCATGGAGGTGAGACTCGAAGATAACGGATGCGGATTCAACCCGGAAGCCAACCGGGATGGCTGGGGTGTGGACAGCATGGGCAAGCGCGCAGAGGAAATGGGCGGAACGATGGATTTGAAAACAGCCCCCGGAAAAGGAACTACCGTAGCACTGCGGGTACCGCTGAGCGCGTTGAAGAAAAAGATCGATCACTCGTATAAAACCTCGAATTAAAATTATGATACCGATTAATATTTGGATTGTGGAAGATGATGCCGGTTACCGCCGCAACCTGCGGCTGTCACTTGAACTGGAAGAACACATTTCTGTGAGTCATGTGTTTCCGTCGTGTGTCGAGTTTTTTGAAGCTCTTGAATCCGAGGAACCCCCGGATGTGGTTCTGATGGATCTGGGGCTGCCGGGGATGAGCGGGCTGGAGGCGATCCGGAAACTGGCGGGGGTCGCTCCGGATATTGCCGTCATGGTGCTGACGGTCTTTAAAGACAAGGAGAAGGTGCTCGAAGCACTGGATGCGGGTGCGGCGGGCTACCTGTTGAAGGAGTCCGATGTCGCGGAAATCGTCAAGGGCCTGCAGGAGGTTTTTTTCGGAAGTTCGGCCTTAAGTCCCTCCATCGCTAAGATCGTGGTGGAAGAACTCCGCAAGCCGGCTCCCGCCGAAGACTTCAAGCTGTCGCTTCGTGAAATCGAAGTGCTTGAAAAGCTGGCGGAGGGGCTGGCGGTGAAGGAAATTGCCGCCGCGCTCCATATCAGTGCCGGAACGGCCGGGTTTCACCTCACCAATATCTACAAAAAGCTTCAGGTGCAGTCGCAGACCGGCGCCGTGGCGAAAGCGCTGCGGTCCGGTATTATTTGATCGTCCTCGTTTTTTTGGTGGAACGCGACCTCCGGGCGGGTTGGCTGTCGCAGGGTCGCGGTGCGGGCTCAAGCGTGCCCGGAGGTCCCGCTCCACCTCAATTTCAGATATTGGAAAAGAGCTGATTATCCGCCCCGATTCACTGCGCGGACAGCCCGGCGGTCTGTCCCTACCGAAAAATGACCGGATAGATGAGGCTTGAGGAGCGGCTGCGACAAGGCAGGTGCGTGGAAACGAACAGCGGACAGTCTGTGCCGGTTTTCCAATCATTGGAAAAAGAAATGATCATTTTTTCCAATGCCTGGAAGCTTCGTTTTCGCGGCTGATCAACTCCGATGCCGCGACTGCGCGGTCCAACCTGCGACCTAGAGGTATCACCAGTAGTCCGAGGAGACTGCCGGCGCTATATATTCTAAATGAAAAGGAGTCGATCTGCTGGCACCGGTCGGCGGTGCGGTGGAAGGGCAACTCGAATGCAGAGAGCCGTACAACGAAACCATCTGGACTCTTGCGCAGTGGGGTAGTCAGGGTACGCTGTGGGGCACGGAGCCGGTACCGCTCTCGAGCGGTGTGACAGTCTGGAGCAATGAATTCAAGCACGTGGTGTTCGACTCGGTCGACGGCGACGATGGCAATGTGATTCTAGCAGTGAATTCTGTTGCTGAATATGACGGGGTTTACCGTCAGTCGGGCGAAAGCTGGCCGCACCTGTTGGTTTCGCAAGGCATCAGTGATCCGAGCGGCTGGTTCACGGACACCGCGCCGTGGATTTCCGATCTGCATGAAGTGATTATCGATATGGATCTGAAGCTTCTGAAGGCCGACAACATTTATACCACCGGGTATTCCAGCAGTCTGCATGCTGCGCAGTTTCTTCTCTATTTCACCATTCAGAATTTGAGACTGCCGCGCGATACAAATCCCGATTTTGGCAACTTCCTTTGGTTCGGGATGCGTTTCTATGACGATCGCAAAACGTTGCCCAGCCTGTCCGTCAGCCATGACAGTGGAACCGGCAAACTGATTTATAACATCGGCATCGCCCCGTTCACCGATGAGGGAATGCAGGTCGGTGAGTGGAAGCGGATTACTGGCGATATTCTTCCGCATATCAAGCTCGGGCTGGCAGAGGCCTGGGGGTACGGCTATCTGACCAACTCCTTTGATCTGGCCGACTATAAGATCGGCGGCATGAACATGGGTTGGGAAGTGCCCGGCCTCAGCGATGTGTCCATGCAGGTGCGTAACTTTGGCGTGCAGGCTTACGGGCTCGATTTTGCGCGGTCTTTTGAGTTCAACGAGGATGGCAATGTCGAGGGCTGGACGTATGCCAACCTGACTCAGTTCATTTCCAGCCCGTTCAACGGGCATTGGGTTTTGAAAGCGCCGGGTGATGATCCGCAGTTGATCAGCCCGGAAATGCGGCTGTCGGCGGATCGCTATCAGTCCGTGCAGTTTGGCATCGCCAATGCGGGTAATCCGATTGATGGGAGCATTTCCACGCTCTTTTGGCGGCGCGACGGAGATGCCGGCTTTTCCACCAACCGCTCGGTGTCCGTTGCAGTCGGAAACGGCGGCGGCTGGCAGGATAAAGAGTTCGATCTCAGTTCACATCCGGACTGGAACGGCGAGATTGTTCAGTTACGTTTCGACCCAATCCTCTACGGCGATGACCACGCCGTCGGAATTGATTATCTCAGGCCCATCTCGACGAATATGGTTTTGCAGGAGGATGCGCCCGAGGTTCAACTCACGGACGGTGTGATTCACTGGGACGGTTTTCCATATCAGCAGTACACGCTGCAGGTTTCCACCAATCTCGCTGAAAACAGATGGACCGACCTGCAAGGCGACATCCTCTTCGACGGTCCGCTGATGCTTCAACCTGTTTCTCAAACGAATTCGACAAAGTTTTTCCGGCTGCAGACCTCCCCGGGACCGTAATACGATGAAATTTTTGATGGTGGTTTTCCCGCTGTTGGCGGGGGCCAAAGCGCTTCGATCCGGCATTATCTGATCGGGGTCAATTCCTATTCGGCAATGCACCGGCGCGGTTTGATTTTCCAAGGGTTTGAAAGATTTTTTTCCAAGCATTGGAAAGAACGCCTTTTTCTGTGCAGGGAGTGTCGGAATGCAGGGTTCGGGTTTGGGATGACGCCCGGCGTTAAGGCCTTCGGCATTTCTTCCCGCACCTAGAGGTTTCACCAGTAGAACCGCGGGGGCAGTTGCAGTAACCTGCGATAACTTTGGAAAATAGAGTGTGCGGTCGAACCGGCTTCCGGCGCCGGCTTCAGTTAAAAGGAAGTGATTCGATTCGGAAAGTGGGCGGTTCCCCTGTTTTTCCGTGATGTGGAATAAAATTGTGACGGATAATAGAACATGAGTGAGTTGAAAATGAATTTGTGGCGCAGGCTGGCGGTTGGTTGTCTGATTGCCGCCGGGGTGTGGATCGCGCTGGGGCTTGGTTCCGGTGCCGTGAATTGGAAGGGCGGCATTGTTTTTGCTTTGGCCGCCGCCGCTTTGCTGATTCGCGGCAGTGAACATTGGTGCGGGTACGCTTTTACAGTATGGGTTTTTGTCTCTGTTTCGGCTGCCTTCGTCTATCCGCAGGCATTCCTGTCGTGGGGCGGATTTAAACTGTCGGGCCTGATTGTCCCTCTGATTCAGATTATTATGTTCGGCATGGGCACCACACTTAGCCCTGCCGATTTTGCACGAATTGTCAAAATGCCGTGGCCGGTCTTTGTGGGTGCTTTGCTTCAGTTCAGCATCATGCCGGCGGTTGCGTTTGTTGTTGCCAAGGTCTGTGGGTTTGATGGGGAAATGGCTGCGGGGGTTGTGCTGATCGGGTCGGTGTCCGGCGGTGTGGCATCCAATGTAATGGCCTATATTGCGCGTGCGAACGTTGCGTTGTCGGTGACGATGACGTGTGTGTCCACCCTGCTTGCGCCGCTGGCAACGCCGCTGCTGATGCGTGTGTTCGCCGGAGCGTTTGTTCCGATCGATGCGACCGCCATGATGTGTTCAATTCTGAACATGACGCTGTTGCCGGTCCTGGCCGGTCTGCTGGCGCATGTAATTCTGTATGGGCGCGGAACCTGGACGCGCAAAATTCCGGTCCTGCTGGCCATTGCGGGGGCGTCGCTGGTTCTGGCTGTTTCGGCAACCTGCCTGGATGCGTCCGCCTGGGGCGTCTGCGCTCCGGTGCGCGGCGGTGTGATGCTTGGCAGTTTACTGATTGGTCTTGTTACACTGGCCAAGCTGGTGATCGACGTCCTGCTCGGGCGCTCCGATGCGTGGATGGAGAAGGTGCTGTCGCTGGTTTCCATGTCGGGGATCTGCCTGATTCTGGCCGTAATTATCGGCCAGACCTATGACGTTCTGATTAAGGCAGGTTTTCTGCTGCTGATTGCCGCCATGGTACACAACGCAATCGGTTATACGCTGGGCTACTGGCTGGCGAAAGCAGTCGGCGCGGGACTCGGGATCGCGGGGTTCCGGCTCGGGCTGCGCAAAACGCCCGAGTCCCTGATCAGCGAAGCCGACTGCCGAACGGTATCCATTGAGGTCGGCATGCAGAACGGGGGCATGGCAACCGGACTGGCGATCGATGTGCTGCACAGTCATGTGGCCGCCTTGCCGCCGAACGTCTTTGGAGCATGGATGAACGTTTCCGGTTCGATCCTTGCGAACTGGTGGAAACGTAAAAAACCGGACGCTTTAGGCGAACGAGCAGGGTTGTAAGATGGAATTTAACCTGTGACATTACCGACAGTCATTTGCGGACGAAAAAAAGTGAAAAACCAGATGATCTCAGCGTTTGCGGTCGTGGGGGTTGCTGTCCGTCGGTGCGAGTTTCGGCGACGGAAACTTTCAGACGGAAACCTACCCGAGTTATTCCTTTGTGGATTATGTCCGAGTCTGGAAGTCAAACTGAGCGCGACTCAGAATTTAGGGAGGAACCCCTTCGCGAGCGTTACAGCTCGGGCCGGGCGGGGTGGCTGTCGCAGGGTCGCGGTGCGGGCTCAAGCGCGCCCGGAGGTCCTGCTCCACCCATGGACGTGTTGTTTTTGGGGTTCCGGCCTTCGACGTTTGACTTCTTTTCCCATACCTAGAGATTTCACCAGTAGCCTGATTCGGCGGCCTGCGGTATACTCCATAGGTTGGAATTTTAGATTTGCCGCCAAGTAGTGAAGAAAAGAGAGACAGCATGGGCATGAAATTTTTGATGACGGTTTTGCTGGCGGCCGGCGCTTCGGCGGAGCTGCTGATCGGGTGGGATGGCGGCGTTGTCATCGAGAGCGCGACCAACCGCACCGGCATTTCCGGGAACCTGTGGGCGGGCGGTCTGTTTGAGCTGGATGAAAATGTCGGCTCAACCGATGGGTCGTTCGGCAGTGCGTATGCCGGCGCATCGGTGGCCGCCACCGCTTATGAAGTGAGGCTGTCGGTGCCGGGCTCAACCGATCGGGTGTCTGTTCAGGTGATTAACAATACCGGCTCCCGCATTCAGCTCGACCGGCTTCATTTTGATTATGCCGCATGGTGGAGCAGCAGTCCGGCGGATGTGCAGGTTTCCTATGCCTACGGGAATCTCGACATAACCAACGCGACTCCGGTGGAAACCGTGTTTTCAGGCGGAGCACTCAGCGGCAATACAGGTGATTACGATGATTTCGATGTCGTTCTGTCCGGGCTGGCGGATTCGGTTTTGGAGGATGGACAGAGCGCAACATTCATGCTGACCGCATTGAACGCGAGCGGCGCGACCAGTTCCGGCGCGTTTGACAATATCGCTTTTTCCGGCACGGTGATTGTTCCCGCCGACGCGACGATATCGATCGATGCGTCGGCCGAGCAGCATCCGGTTTCCAAAACCGCGATGGGCACCGGGCTGGTCTATTCGTGGTATGCCGATTCGATGTTCGCCGACGGGGAGGTGGCGCACATCATCAAAGACATCGGGCTGGGCGCGCTGCGCTGGCCGGGCGGGGCGGTCGTCACCTACTATCATTGGGACAATCTGAACGGGCAGGGCTGGACGGATTCATGGAACCCCAATTATGACCCGGCGGCAGATCAGCCGGCGGAAGAGTTCATGGATCTGGACGAGTATCTCGCGCTGATCGATGAAACCGGCGCGGAGATCATGCTCGGCGTCAACATGAGCTCCGGAATTGAGTGGGGCCGGGAGGCGGAGGCGATTGCCGAGGCCAGCAACCTGATGGTGACCTGCCAGTCCAAGGGATACGACGTGAAATACGTCTATTTCGACAACGAAAACTTTCAAGCCGGCAACAACTACAACCGGGATGATGACAACGATGGCGAGGCCTGGAATGCGACGCTGTATGCGCAGCAGTTCAACCTGTATGCCGCTGCCGTGAAAGCCACCTTTCCAAACGCGAAGCTGATCGCCAATGCCCGCAACAACGTGACCGGCCCGGCCTTTCTGTCGGATATGCAGGCCATGCTGGCGGCTGCCGGAACCAATATTGATCTGGTCGACCTCCACTATTACTGGGAATGGAACAGCGCATCGTGGGATCTGTGGAAGTCGCAGCTGCCGATGAAACGGTCCGGCTCCTCCCAGACCTATCAGGATTCGGTGGAATATGCCGATGCCGTTTTTGCTTCCGAGGGGCATCCGGACATTCATCCCGTTGTGCTGGAGTGGAATATCGGGCCGGGGCCGTGGATGACCGATGCGGATCACAATAACTTCAAAACGGCTTTGATGCAGACCGAGATGCAGATGCAGTTTCTCGCCGCCGGCGTGGAAGTCGGCCTGCTTTATGCCCTCGAAAGCACCGGCATTGACCCGGCTGAAGACAAGCATGTCATCCACAACAGCGATCCGAATGCGACCGCGCTGTGGATGTGGCTGTTTTCGAAAGCGGCCGGCAAAA
>JBFHEM010000071.1:0-16141 GCA_041584215.1 Tichowtungia sp.
ATCATTACCCTGCGGTGAAACATACAGGGCCGCCGCCGGAGCACAGTCTGCAGAAAACGGCAGCAAAAGCACAGCAGCACGGAGCGAGCAGCACACAGTAAAAGCGATCCTGTTGAAAAAAACATTCATGAGCATCGTTCTAAACTCCCTCCGGAAAAAATCGAGTCTTTTCAGCAAAGGCTGGACAACATGGTGATCAATCAGTTCCGGCGCGCCTCAAAAACACGAGGAGGTATACCCAAGGCAGCGGAGCCGCCTGTCTGCGTGCGTACACGCACAGGCAGTCAACCAAACTGCAAGCGAATGGATTGAGGCAGGCGGTTTCAGGCCCGGTTTCTCCTCCGGCTGCATCTATTTCTCGATGACGCGGAAGAAGCGAATCATACCGTCGGCTGCAACACCACTCAACATGTTGGTACCGCTCGCATCCGCATCCATGTTCGTATAGCCGTTATATTCAGCCCACGCCGCCGTCACGAGATCTGTACAGGACTCCAGGTCGTATTGCGCCCCGAGGTTGCTGTTCCACACGAAGTCAAGCGCTTCACTGCTCATGGCGGCTTGAACCACGACCGGATCATTCGGAGCAATGCCGCTCACGACATACGTATCCATTCGTGACCGCCCACTGTATCCAGACGTCCCGCTGGCATCAAAAAGCCCCACGGAGGTCACCGTTCCGGAGAATGGAAGACTCGCGGCGCCCCCTTCGACCAGGCTGCTTCCAGCGACGAAGCCAAGGCTGTTCCACAAGGCAGTCTGAACCGCAAGGCTTTGCTCGGTCCAAGACGTTGCGTTGAACACGTCCTGCGAAACATACCAATCATCATCCACCTTTAACGCAACCTTAAAGTTCGCCGTGCCGGACTGATTATAGAGCGAGAACTTAATGGTGGTCAGCGCATCGATACTGCCGAATGAAGCTTGTTTATCACACATTATCAAAACAGGCTGCCCCCCAAATCCGTCATAATCATAAAACAGGAATCCATTGGTTCCCGTCGCTCCGATCGAACCGGAAATGATCACTCCTGCATTGAAATCTTCATTCGACTCATCAACGGACACAGCATCCGCGGTATAATAGGCATGCCAGCCGCCGAAATCCTGCAAGCTTGTATCACTGTATTTCGTAAAATCTTCTCTGAAAATGGTTTCCACTTCGACTTCCGGAATGACTCCTTCCACAATAAACGTATCCATTCGTACCGGGGAATATGTACTCGACGTTCCACTGGCGTCAAAAAGGCCGACGGAAGTTACCGTCCCGGAAAGAGGCAGGCTGACGGGACCGCCTTCAGCTAAACTGCTTCCTGCAACCATTGTGAGGCTGTTCCACGAAGCAGTCTGAACCGCCAGGTTTTGATCCGCCCAGACAGTGGAGCTCGAACTGTTAAATACATCCTGTGAAACATACCAGTTGTCATCAATCTTGATTGCGACTTTGAGGTTTTCGGAAGCGCTGTTGTTCTTCAGGGAAAAACTGATGTTGGTTACGGAATCAATATCACCGAACGATGCCTGCCGGTCAGTGAACATCAGGACCGGCTTTCCGCCGAAGTTGTCATTGTCGTAAAAGAAAAATCCACTGGTTCCTGTAGACCCGGTGGACCCGGAGATGATCGGGCCGACGTTGTAATCAGTCGTGGTTTCGTCACTGAGAACGGCACTGGCTGCATAATAGGCATGCCATCCGCCGAAGTCCTGCAAGCTGGTATTACTGGATGCAGTGAAGTCCTCGCGAAACATCTCATCCGCTCCGGCATTCAGGACCATTGCAATGGTCATCATTAATACAGGTATAAACTTAAACGTTCCCATCTTCATTTCAGCTTTCCTTTCTGTTCCACTTTCTTAGATTTTCACACCGTCCACACCCTCCAGCATGACCGTTTCCTATTTGAGAAAACTGTTTCTATTGGCCCAGCGCCTGATTAATCAGCATGCATGAACCGCTGCCAGAGGTTTGGAATTCACGGGCCAGCACGTCTTCCTCCCGGAAACGCGCAAGCAGAATTTTCCGGTCCTCATCGGTTTTCCCGGTTCGATTATAATCATAAGTGATGTAAATTGTTCCGTCCGGCCCCTGAGTACCATCCGGATAGGACCCCTGTGCCCGATCATCCAGGAGAAGGCCGCCCTTCCAGATCACCCCATCGTCATCTGAAATGAACGCAGTCAGGTGCGAACGAATATTCTGCTCATCCGGACGCGCATGCCGCACCAGCAGTAAGTTCCCGGACTGAAGTCTTCGAATAAAAAACCGGGATGTCACGTGAGGGATGATCTCTCCACGAACTCCTTCCTGCCAGGTGAGGCCCTGATCATCAGAAAAGGCCTCTCCGATCCGAACGGGAGAAGTATATCGTCGATCCAGCATCCACAACCGACCATCGTTCAACGGAACCAGCATGTGTTCATGAATTGAGTTTTTTGATGATCCGGCAAACCGAACGGTCCGTCCTCGATCAACCGAAACATATACGCACGCCGACTGATGGCAGGACTCGTAGTCGAACCCAAATCCTTCGGCCATTTCCGTTTCCCATCCCAGCTGCCTGGCATCGCGTGAATGATGGATTGGATAGAGCCAGCGCTCAGTGCTTACCGCAATCGGCTTGTTCATCATAATTCCGTCTGACAGCCTGCGCGGAGGCCCCCACACGGGAATACCTTCCGTTATATCCTCCGCCTGCATAGACCACACCCCAACGCGTCCGTCATTATGCCAAAAGGACTGCGCCCAAAACATCCACAGCTTGCCATTGGGATCCACCCAAAGACAGGGATCAAAAAGACGGACAGGAAACGGCGCATCGACCGCAAGGATCGGAGGAGTCCATGAATCGCCATTGTCATCGCTCCGGGAAAGCACGACAAAATTATCAGGACATTCCCCGCCGCCGCCGCTGTACCATGCCGCCCAGAGCGAGCCGTCCGGAGTCATTTCAATTGAAGGGATGCCCTGCCAGCGGCGTGACAGATCGTTGTAAGGCGATTCTGATGCATCGTGTATTTCTGGACAATTCAAAGATGCATCCGCTTCCCCCTCCTGAATCGGGGTGGTTATGTCATACCCATAAGCAGCCCCCGGCCCCAGAAAAAACATGAAACACAAAATTCTAAAAAACAAACTCAAAACCATCACATGGCTCTCCTGACTGTATTTATTTTCAAGCTCATACTTCCACAGCACATCACCATAATTAAAACGTTTAATGAGAACGTAAACATAAATATCATCAGCCCAGGTTGTTGTCAAAATATTTTCAACCGATCCGCGGGCGTCTCTGCCGGAACAACGTCAAACTGCCGACCATCCGGAAATGTGTAGAGAAGGTCTCAGGTGCATTGGAGGCAACAGGATGAGAATCATCCCACGAATATGCGGTGAATGTAACGTGCCCGGCTTATGAGCAGTCAGTGTTCCGAACGTGTCAACTGTTGCGATTGAAACATCAATGCGACAGATCATCAATAAGAACAAAGACCACATTGGGGGGTTCGGCCGCCAACAGCTGCGCGGTCAGCAGACCGGCACCCATGGCCATACAACTCTTCACCTTCATCATAAAGATTCCTTCTTATTCAACAACAGCTGCACGAATAACAGCCGTACCAACCGCTCCGTCATCACCGTCCGCAAAGGAAACCTGAACCCGGTTTGTCTGGCACAGCTCTTTTGGATCGAGCGGAATCATTTTCGTGACCGCATACTCCCTGTCTTCCAGACGCTCGGCACAGCTTTCGAGCGGCACATCCAGCACCCGGCCATTCAGCGTAATGATCGGCTCATGGCTGAATCCGACATGGCGGGTCAAGCCGATTCGCAGAACGGCATACTCGATTTTTTTATCCAGCGGCACCTTGATATTCAAATCCGCATTTTGCAAAGGAACCGCGACCTGATCGCCGTAACAGACAATCTCGTTCACCTTCCCCGCCTCCACAACCGGGCCGTCGAAATCGGCCATCAGAATGAGCGCTTCCAAGCCATCCAACTGCAACGATTTCGAAAAAGAGATGATCTCTTCTGTATATCGTCCGGAAAAATCCGGATTACGTCCGAGGCGACGGATTTCCGCCGAATTCACATCGATGCCTTGCAACTCAGCCGTTTTGGGGCGCGAACTCAAATTATTGACAATCAGATAAAGACGACTTCCATCCACAAAGGCCCGAACCTGCAGGTCCGGGTCCTGACAAGCGGCTTTAACCCGGCGGCCGGCGACCCCTTTGAAAAACCGGTAGAAATCCAGCAGATGCGTTGCGACCGGGTTCGACGGATCGGTGCAGCCGTACGGCACATAGAGTTGCGCATAATATTCGGGATCCCACCCCCATGTGACTGGAAGCAAAAACGGAACCGCTTTCTGCACCTGCGGGTGATCCATAAAAACCAGCGTGTTGGCGACCACGCTGCGAAGCATCAGACCGTTCACAATCGAACGTTTTTTCATTTCGTTCTCAAAGGAGTCGCCCGGAAAATATTTTTCAGCCAGCTGGGCCGCTTCCTCTTCCCCGTCATACATGCCGTGTTTTCCAAGCACATATCCACCCTGTTCGCTGACGACCAGATTGACCTCCCGTCCGAACCGATTCATGGAGTAGTTCTGAACCAGATCCAACACCCCCTCCAATGGCAGGCCGGACTGCACCCGACCGCGAAAGTCTCCATCCTTCCACTGGAAAAAGTCATAGGCATGAAATGAATAAAAATCCATGTTTCCGCCGGTATTATCGATAAAGTGCTTCATCCCCTGCCAAAGCCGGTACTTGTCGCGATAAAAATAGGCCACCGAGAGGCAGGGCCCGCCGACCTTTACCCCCGGGGTTTCTTCATGCACCGCCTCCATGGTTTTCAGATGCCAATCCGCCAAATGCGAATCGTTCCAGAACTCCCAATGCGGTTCATTCAAGGGCTCAAAATAGGCCGGCCGGTCAAAGTCCGTGTACCCGTATTTTAAAACCGAGGCCGCAAGTTCCGCCGCGGCATCCAAGTTTTCCGGCAAGTACTCCGGTACGCCGTCATGCTCCGATGTTCCCTTAACGTATGTCCCCATGAACTCCGGATAGGCATTGTGGGCACCGTGAGCCGCCACGTGTAAATTCGAACCGCAATCGGCAAAAAACTGCTTACTCGGTCTTTCAGGAGCGAACTCTTTCAAAACGGAAAGATCGGCATATCCAGGACGGGACGTATCTTCAACCAATCGGCTTTTCCACTTTTTTACCGGCCCTAAGCTACGCCCGAAGGAAACGCCCAGTTCCTTGACCAATTCATTATACACAACCTCAGGCACACGCTGATCAAAACCGGCCCCTTCATCGCAAACCGTAAAATAGCGTTTGCGATCAAGCTGCGACACTCCCTGGATACAGCGGGTCGTTCCCGGCTCGACAACAATTGTTGAACGCTCGCCGCCCGATGCCGTTAAAACGGCGAGCAGACACCCTGCAGCAAAAACCAACTGAGCCTTCATGAACTCCCTTCCCCGCCGGTCATTCTGAAACCGTGATGATTTTCGCTGACGTCACGGTTCCGCCTGATTCCGGAATTTCGATCACCACACGATTTTCCGCGGAAATGTTTTCCGGACAAATCGGTATCTCAATAAAATCAAGAAACTGCGGAATGCCGTCGCTGCAGGAAAGGTCCACGGCATGACGTTCCGCTCCATTCAGCGCAATGGAAACCGGCCTTGAAAACCCGCCGGCCCGAAACAGCCCGACGCGAAGCGTTGCCTCGGCCAGCGGGTGATCAACCGAAACCGGAATGTCCAGTGTCGCCGAGCCGTCCACCTTGACTGCCGTTTGCGGGGCGTAATGACTGATCTCATCGGAAATCCGGTTTATATCCGGAACCCGATCCAGTTGAATCTCAAAAATGCACGTGACATCCACGCCAAGCGAGATTTGTTTCGGACCGGGCAGTTCATCGTGAATATATTGGGTCTCGCCCTTTTCAAAGCAGGGCATTCTGCGTTTCACGGAAGCGACATTAACCCCGTCCGGAAGCACAGAGTCCAAATCCACGAGAACGCGCCGCCCGGTGCTGTTGTTGACGACCAGCCGGATCAGATTTTCCTCGAGCACGGCAGCGGTGAATAGTTTTGAATCAGAAGTTGAAACAGGAATCCTCTTTCCCTTGAACCCCGTCCACTGGTCGATCCAATAGGTGTTTTTGGTTTTAATAAATTCACCGGACAGAGCCTGATGAATAAACGTTTCTGATGAATCCGGTGCCCAGTGCATGAAGGAGAGCAGAAACGGGACGGTGATTTCAAAATCGCCGGGACGGTTCAGAAAATGCACCAGCATCGCATTGATGTTTTTCATGTGCATCCACCAGCCGCGTTCGCCGCGCTTGACGTTCAGTGAGCCGTATTCGCTGCAAACCAGCGGCTTGATATTTCCGGTGGCCGCCATATGGGCACGCAGCATATCCACCGTACATTCAAACCCGCCCTGAATATAGGAGTCGGCTCCATTCCGCCAGGTTTCCTCCGAATCCATCGATCCCATTTCGTAAAAATGCAGGGAATAAAAATCGAGGTGATCGCGGGTCTGATCCATAAACTGACGGTGTTTTTCCCAAACCTTAAAGTCGCTTTTATGCGGATAAAGCCACGCCGATGCCGGCCCGCCGACCTGAACATCCGGAACGCTGGAGTGGACCGCGTCCGCCATCGCATTGTGAAAGTCGGCAAGCAGTTTCCATCCGTCATACCCCGGTTCGTAGTGATAAATCCATTCCGACTTTACATCGGACTCGTTTTTCACTTCCCACCAGGTTGCCGACCGACCGCTGTCACGAATCTGAGATTTCAGCAATCGGACGGCCGTATCGGCGGCGGCATGAAAATATTCCGGAGCCGGAGTCCCGCGCTGGTTGGAAACTCCCGGCAGGTTGGTCGGCCACATAAAACGCGGCCATGCATCGAAACACATAATAAATTTAAGATCCGGATCAACGCCCTCAAACCGATCAAATTCGCGGCGTTCAAAAAAGGCGGGGTCACTGTATCCGGTACGCAGTGGATCTTCGGTCAAATGCGGCATACGGTCCGCCGCGCCCCATCGGTCTTCATAGGCCGGGCCGATCTCCTCGATCTGGCGGCCCGGCAAAAAGCCTTTTTCTTTGAAATACGGCTCCATACCGGATCGATCCGCATTCGGCGCGGCATAATACCGGAAGTATCGATCCCGCTGCACATCGCAAATTCCCTCAATCGAACGGAATCGGGTGGCATCCAAGGTCACAGAGACAGGACGGACCGGCCGGTCAGCCCCCGGTTCCATATAGGCCGACGGATCAAACTCAAAGGAAATTCCCTCGGTATTGGCAAACTGAATATGCTCTATGTGTCCACTGCCTTCCAGAACGATAGAAAACGGCCGATCCATCGCCGCCATAAATGAACTGACCCGAACGGAGATCCGTTTGTCCTGCCGGGATGTGATCACGACAACTGAATTTCCGCCGGAGCCGCCATCTACTGCAATCCGCGTCACACCGTCCAGACCGCTTCCGGTAATCTCCACGCTTCGGAAATCAAATACATAGTCGTTCAGCTCAAATGGAACGGGAACTCGAAGCGTTCCGTCAACTGAAGCCGGGCCGGAAAAGATCATGAGATGAGTGAGCGCGCGATAGCCGGCATTGACCTGCTGTTTTGTTTCCACTTGATAGCGGGGAACAATCTCATCAAAAAAGCGGAGATGTTTCTCATACGCCGCCTGTCCGGAGACATCCGGCCGTTCCGCATCCAGCCCCGCAGCCGCACAAACCCCTCCGCTCAGCAGAAAGCCCGCGATGAGAACCTTAACATACTGTTTCACAACACTCATGATTTGTGTTTTGTTGGATTTCACTTGCTCGGAGCGGCGGTTGAGTCGCGCCGGATCAGCTGCGGCTCAAACCGGAGCTGGCGGGAGGGAATCGTGCGCTTCGTATTTTCGATGCGTTCCACGACCAGCTGTGCCGCCTGAATCCCGAGCTGACAGGCATCCTGACGCAAGGTCGTTGCACAGGGAACCAGTTGATGAGCCACACTCATATCCCCGAATCCGATGACCGACAGATCTTCCGGAATAGAAAGATTCAATTCGTGAGCGATCCGATAAACCGTCGGCAGCATAAAATCGCCACCGAGAAACAGCGCAGTGGGCACCTCGTTGCCCTGCAGCAACTCTTTCACCGCAACCAGATTGGCCGCTTCATCGCTGAAGTTCCAATCGTTCAGAATCTTCGGCGGACGGATCGCCTGCCGGGCCAGCACCTTTTCAAATCCCTCCCGACGCAACGAAAGACTCTCAACCGGTGCAAAGATGCCCGCGAACTTTTGATGGCCCAGTTCCAGCAAATGCTCTGCGGCCAGTTGGCCGCCCTGTTCATCGGCGGTTCCGACAAAATCAATATTTTTACTTCCGGCCAGCGTGTAGTCCACACTGACCACCGGAATCTGCTGGCGCTGCACCTCGGCCGCAATGCGGTTGATTCCATCCATATCGGGATACGGACGAATGATCAGCCCTTCGACACGCCGTGAAGCCAGCCGTTTCACAAGCTCTTCGTCATGAGCATCCTTGCTGTGCAGCAGCAAAATTGGAAGATACCCCCGCGCGGTCAGTTCATCATGGGCGCCCCGGAAAATTTCCTTTGTAAAACTGTCGATAAACGGATCGATGATCATCCCGACCGACCAGGTTTTACCGCTCTGCATGGCCTTGGCAAACAGGTTCTGGACATAACCGAGTTCTTCCGCAGCCTTTTCGATTTTCCTGACCGTCGCGGCCTTGTGCAATGACGCATTGCCGTTGAGGACACGACTGACAGTCTGAAACGAATAGCCGGTTTTTTCAGCAACATCCCGAATGGTAATCTGTTTCTTCATAGCTTGGGATTGTTAACAAAACTGGAGATCAATCACAGTAAATTCAACCCGCTATCCGGCGGTCCGATTTTCAGCACCACGCCGGAAGACAAACCAAATTGACCTCCCTGAAACGCCGCAAACAAATAGTCCGGCCGACCGTCTCGCATCAGCAGCTGAGGCCGCTCAAACCGCCCTTCCCGGTCGAGCCCGCTTGATAATTCATCAAAATACTGATGCGCATCCCAAAAAGCGATCTGCGGCTCGGACCAGTGAAATCCGTCTTTTGATTCAAAATAAAGTCCATATTCATGATTCCAGCAGCCCATGTCGCGCATGATCATTTTAAAGGTTCCGCCCTCCATCCAAATGAACGCATCTTCGCTCTGGGCGTTGCGGCCGAGATGACGCAGGTCAATCATCGGGCCGTCTCCAAGTTTTTCCCACGGGCCATCAATCGACGAAGCGACCGCAAGCCCGTATTGACGGTTCGTCCGGATTCCGTCGCCGTGAATCAGGTCATATTCCCAATCGTTGACACACCATGACTTATAATAGAGACGAAGCCCGCCGTCGGGCAGCTGCACAAAGGCGGGGTTGGTGGTGCACATGGAATTCCATGCGGACGGGTCGGGATCGGGCTCGATGATCGGCTGGCCGGAACGTTTCCAGGGTCCGGAAAGTGAATCGGAAAGCGCCATGCCGATGCGTTTGGTATAGACCGTTCCGTCGCAGGCACCCATATAGAACAGCACGTACTGATCCCCGACCTTGTGAATCGTCGGGTTGTGACAGGTTCCGGCGTCCCACCAGTCGCCGCCGCGCGGGGCCACGGCGACGCCGACCGTTTCGTACGGACCCTCCGGTGAATCGGCCACCGCGTGGGCGATTTCACAGCAGGTGAGCCACCCGCCGAAACCGGCCGCAACGGGCCACCGCGAATAAAACAGATGCACATTTTCATCCGGCCCGATGATCGGCGAACAGCACCACACATAATAATCGGGGTCCTCCAGAATGCGGCCAACCCCCGTCAACCGTTTGCAAAAAGCCGATACACACAGCTCTTTCCCCGACGCTGCAACACTCATCAGGACTCCCCCATCACCACATCGACGTCGACGTCCGCCCCGCTCACAGGGAAAATCAGACATCCTTCGATCACGTCACCATTCACCCGGATCTCACGAACGCCTTTCTCCACATGATCCGGATTGGAGACATGGATCCGGTAGTGCGTGCCGCGGAACTCACGGGTTACGCTGTAGGAATCCCAGTCTGCCGGAATGCACGGATCGATTTCCAACCCCTGGAGGGTCGGACGAACTCCCAGCAGATACTGTGTGCCGACAAGATCCATCCAGGCCGCCGTGCCGGTCACCTGTGTGACATTTGCCCAGCCGTGACGCTTGTTTTCAGGGCCGATGATATTGGAAGCATAGGCATACGGCTCCGCTTCATAGCGCTCCAGCCCAATATGGCGCAGCGCATTATGCGGCACCATGTCCGTGAAAATCTTCCAGGCATCTTTTGACCGGCCCAGCTTCGCGAGCGCCAGAATCGCCCAGCCATTGGCCTGACAAAACACGGCCCCGTTCTCCGCACACCCCGGATTGTAGCCCGTAAACGGATCGGGATCGTGCGGATAGGTCTTGAACCCCGGATAAACCAGGCGCAGACCGAAGTCCGTAGCCGTGTATTTTATTGCATTGTCCATGGCGCGGTTGTTCTGTCCGTCGGTTCCGACACCGGCCCAGACCGACCAGGACTGCGGATTAATGAAAATCTTGCCGAACTCAGCCTCTCCGGTTCCGACGATATCGCCTTCGTCGGTGAAACCGCGGCGCCAGTATTCGCCGTCCCATGCGTGCGTTTCGAGATTGTTGACCATCCGGTCGAGACACTCCTGCAGGCGGCCTAAATCGGCCTGCGGCTTTCCGGCCGCCGCACCGATTTCCAGCAATTGACGCAGAATGATGACATACTGCTGGCCGCAGAAGATTGACTCTCCTTTCCCGGCTCGCGAAAAACGCAAAATAATATCGTTCCAGTCCCCGTCGAAGGTCAGCGGAAAGCCCTTCTTCCCGAGATTGTTTTCGGTGAAGTCAACACCGCGCATCAGGTGCGTCCAGACACTGTCACCGCCGAATGTTGTCCACCGGTCTTCCGGCGAGAGCCAGGGAACCTCCTTATCCAGCAAACTGAAATCACCTGTTTCAGAAAGGATGGCATACACCACCATCGGCATCCACAAGTGATCGTCGGCGTGTTTGCTCATTCCGTGATTCCTCGACGGCCCATCCTCCGGATAGCAGGCGTGAGCGGCGTGTCCGTCCTCGAACTGCTGCGAAAGAAGATAAAGGCAGATTTCCTCCGCCCACTTCGGATCGCGGTAGGCCACTGCGATCATATCCGTGGCTGTATCGCGATAACCAAGCCCTCGATAGCCGGGTGAATGCCAGCTGATCGAACGGGAATAGCGTCCGTTGTGCACGGTCTGAATCGGACTCCAAATGTTGATTTGACGCTGAAGATCTTCATCTGGAATGCGACAGTCAAATTTGTCCAGATGATTTCCCCACCACACCGTCAGCTTGGAAAACTGCGCATCGATCGCCTCATGACTCCGGAAAATCTTCAGATCCTTTCCGATTTTTTCCAGCGTTTCTTTGTGCCGAATCAGCCCGCCCGGCGCCACGCCGAGAGTGAAAACCACGCGATCGGATTCGCCCGCTTCAAGCGTCAGGCTCACCTGCCCGGCTGCGCAGGGATGACCGCATTCGATTGTATCGTTTCCACAATCTCCACGTTCCACACCCACCGGATTCTGCTCCCAGCGATACGGCCCGATAAATTTTTCACGATCCCCGGACCAGCTCTTCATCCTGCGGTCGGCCGCCATCCAAATCAGCGGAACGTCCTCGACAAACGGCTGCGGGGTATGCTGATAGCGATAAATGATCGCATCGAGGTCCTCCTCATAAAAGGTCGTCACCTGCGACTGAATGTAATAGCCGTAAAAAAGATCCGTAAACCATTCCAGCTGTGCCAGATCCGCGTAGGCAAACAGATCGAGTTCCTTTGTTTCTCCGGACCGGTTGATCACCTCCAAATCGTAGCACAGCGCGTCCGTATCCATTGCGCAGAACAGCCTGAGCCGGACGGTCACCCCGTTTTTCGTTCCCTCAAAACAGGACCATCCCGGATGATGCTCTGCGTGCCAGTCGTCCAGCGGTGTTGCCGACGGACGAAACGTCGGGGACCAGTGCGACCCGTCCTTTTCACGTACGTAGGTGTAGAACCCCGGCCCATCCATCGGCACATTCTGATAACGGTAGTGCGTCATGCGATAGGTGATCGGACTCTTCCACCAAGCCAGTCCGCCGCCGGCCTGCGAGACAAATGCGTGCAATCGCCCATTAGAAAGATAGTTGATCCATGGAGTCGGCAGGTCGTGGCGGAAAATGCGAATCGACCGGCTTTTATCATCAAAGCAATAAGCTTCATTGTCATTCATTCAACCATCCTGAATTTTAAATTAATTTTCTGGACAAACCTTCCGCATATCCTGAACCTTGCGCAATGTTAACGTGAACATATTAAAGCCGCGCGCACCTGCACCTGTCGATATTAAATTCACATCAATTGCAGTCAAACTGACCGAATAACGGCCTGCCGCCGACCCATGAGCCGACTGACAAAACGAAAGTATTATACCCGTGAAAATCTCAGCAACCGCTCCCGTTCCATCCGGCCTCAGCAAACAACTGCGGCCTGTCGGCCGCATTCTGGAAAACCCGGACTATACGGTCTGGGGCTGTTCCCCGATCTACGGACCGGACGGAAAAGTGCACGTTTTCCATTCACGCTGGCCGAGCGAGGCCGGATTCGGCGGATGGATCACCTGCTGTGAAATCGCCCATGCGGTGGCCGATTCGCCTGAAGGCCCGTATGAAACAATCGATGTGGCCGTGGCCCCGCGAGGCGGCGACTGGTGGGATTCAACGACCTGTCACAACCCGACCATCCACAAAATCGGCGACAAGTATGTCCTCTTCTATATGGGCACATCCGACGGCACCGTTTACACCAAACGCATCGGCATGGCGACAGCAGACTCGCTTTACGGCCCGTGGACGCGATCCGATCAACCGATCATTCTGCCCGACCCCGACCCGGCCGCATGGAACTCCATGTGCACGACCAACCCCGCATTTCTGAAACACCCGAACGGTGAACTTTGGCTCTACTACAAATCGTGGTGCATCAACGACTGGAAAAAAGACATTGAAGCCGGACTGCGGGAAGCGACTGCGGATGTCGGAAAATTCACCAACCGGCAGTACGGGCTCGCGACTGCCAAAACATTGGACGGTCCATGGGTCAAACAGGGAGACGGCCCGATCCTCGACCTGCGCCACCTCGGCGAAAACGCGCAGAGCGAAGACGCAACCATTTGGATCGAAAATGGAACGTTCAAAATGATCATGCGCGACATGGGCTACTGGAACCATGAGTACGGACTGCTGTTTGAATCCGACAACGGCCTCTCCTGGGGCATGCCAACCGTCGCCTTTTACGAAGGCGGAAAATATCTGCCCGAGCCTGTCACGGGAATTGAACGCGAAGGACGCCTCGAGCGCACCCAGATTCTGTTAAAAGACGGGAAACCAGATTATATTTTCTTCGCGATGGTCGGCGGGAAATATAGAACGTCATCGGGCGTCGTGCTGAAAGTTGTTAAATAGGAAACCTGCTGTCATGACTGGATTAGACTGGGGAATTGTTGCTGCGTTTGTCGTCCTGCTGATCGGCATTGCCGTCGTCACAAACCGGATGACCAAGTCGGTCGCCGGCTTCCTGTCGTCGGAACGTCTGGCCGGCCGCTATCTGCTGACGATCGCACAGAGCATGGCTTTTCTTTCGGCCATTGGAACGGTCGGCCAGTTCGAAAGCTACTACCGCAACGGGATCGGCGGCATGTGGTGGGGCATGCTGCTGATGCCTGTCGGCATCATCATCGCCCTCTCCGGATGGGTAGCCTACCGCTACCGCGAAACCCGCGCGCTCACCATGGCGCAGTTTCTCGAAATGCGCTACAGCCGCAAATTCCGCATCTTCGCCGGACTGATCGCCTTCTTCTCCGGCGTGCTCAACTGCGCGGTCTTTCCGATGGTGACCGCCAACTTCCTGATCTATTTCCTCGGCCTGCCCCTGCACTTTGAGCTGTTCGGACTGATGATTCCCACCTACCACACCACCATGATCATCATGATCGGCTCGGCGGTCCTTCTCGCCATCGCCGGCGGGCAAAACACCATTATGGTCACCAGCTTTTTCCAGGGCGTCGTCACCAGCGTGGCCTGTATCGGGTGCATGTGGTTCATCCTCGATTTTTTTGGCTGGGACAACATCATGACAACCCTGCTCAACTCCGAAACCATTGAAGCCGCGACAAACGGCAAAATCCAGGACCTGCTCCCCTGCCTGACCCGGCCCGAAGGCATCTCGATGATGAATCCGTTCAAGCAGGGCGGACTTCCCGACTTCGGCCCCTCCTTCTTCATCATGATGACCATTCTGTTTATTGCCAAAACCGGTGTTTGGCAGGGCGGAGCCGGCTTTATGACTGCCGCAAAAACCCCGCATGAAGCAAAAATGGGCAACATCCTCGGCAGCTGGCGCTGGCTGATGATCACTCTCGGAACCGTCGCTTTTTCAGTTGCGGCCTACGTGCTGGTCTGGAACCCGATCTATTCGGACGTTCAGGCCGAAATCGTCACCGCCACCGGAGCCATCGCAGACCCCTATCTGCAATCACAAATGTTCGTGCCGATCGTCATCCGGCATATGCTGCCCGCCGGACTGCTCGGCATCTTCGCCATCTTCATGATCGGCTCATCCGTCTCAACCGACGACTCGGCCTACCACTCCTGGGGTTCCATCTTCCTGCAGGACGTGATCATGCCCTTCCGCAAGAAGCCCTTCACCACCGAGCAGCACCTGAACTGTTTGCGATGGGCGATTGTACTGATCGGCGTCATCGCCTTCATATTCAGCTCGATCTGGACCCTGAAGGATTTCATCAATATGTGGTTCGAAATCACCGGAGCCATCTATATCGGCGGCGCATCCTGCGCGATCATCGGCGGACTCTACTGGAAGCGCGGCACCACCTCCGCCGCCTGGGCCGGGCTGCTTTCCGGCAGCTTTATCTCCGTCGCCGGCATCTTCATCAAACAGGCTTGGCCGGATCTCTGCTTCCCCGGAACCGACACCGTCATCAACGGCATCCACATGGCCGTCTTCGCCGTCTTCTTCTCCTACGCCGTCTACATCGCTGTCTCGCTCGCCACCTGCAGAGAAGCGTTCAACATGGATAAACTGCTGCACCGCGGGGCCTATGCCGTCGAAGAGTGCGAAAAGGAAAAGGCGGCCAAGGCCGAGGAAACCAGTAACATCCCGAAAATCCTGCGTTTTATGGGCATCACCCGCGAATTCACACGACGCGATAAAATCATTTACGTCACCATGATTCTATGGACCGCCGGCTGGTGCCTGACCTTTGTCCTGGGAACCATCTTCAACCTGACTGTCCGCCAACTGACAAGCGAAGAATGGAAATTCTGGTGGGCCGTCATGCTCGGCATTCAAGGTGTTGTGTCCGTTGGCAGCGCCATCTGGTTCACCATCGGCGGGGCGTTTGACACCGTCTATCTTTTCCGCAAACTGGCCAAACTTGAAATCGATAAGCGCGACGACGGCATGGTCTATCAAAACGAGGAATAACCGCACAAAACAGCTACTGCCGGACCTCTCACATTAAAGGCTCCTGAACAGGATGCGTTCGATCTGGACGGGCGGCATCCTTTCATTCGGCTTCCCGGCAGCAATCTCCAGCTCCATTTCCCCCCGCGGCAGCTCTGCGGTTCCAAACTCAACAGAGGTGTCATCGGTCTTTTTCGCAGGAAGTGCCTGTCCGGCCACCCGGATCAACAGGTGCTCCGCCGCGTCCAGCCCTTTGCCTTTCAACGACAGCGAATACGCACCGGCTTTTATCACATCCAGCCTGTAAACTGCGCGGTCTCCCTCTTCGGCAAAGCCGCGGATCAGCGCGCCGACAGTCACATGGCCGTCCGTTTTCTGCACCTTGGACGCATACCCCCAGAATGTGCCGTCGCCGTATTTCCAGGTGGACGGATCGCCGACAACAATCCGCGCCATGCGGAACGCCTTTCCGTCCGTGACGGCATAGTCCCACCGCC